>NZ_JBGCCC010000003.1:0-406344 GCF_041261665.1 Mycobacterium sp. MAA66
GTGTCGATCTCTGCTGACCTCGGTAACGGTCCGGGTATCCAGGAAGTGGCCACCTTCTCGGTGGATGTGTCCGGTCCCAATGGTGCGGTGGCGGTGTCGAACGCCCACGGCACTGTGACCGGTGCGGCCGGTGGTGTGCTGCTGCGTCCGTTCGCCCGCCTGATCTCCAAAGCCGGCGACTCGGTCACCACCTACGGCGAACCCTGGAACATGAATTAGAAAACGAACAACAAAAACAGCCCCCGGCGAAAGTCGGGGGCTGTTTTTGTCGAGACTATTTCTTGTCGAGCAGATCGCGGATCTGGGTCAGCAGTGCGACCTCCTGCTTCACCGCGTCCTCCTTCTTCGCACGAACCCTGCTGTACGGCAGGACGATCACGAAATAGACCACCGCCGCGACCAGGACGAAATTGATGGCCCCGCTCAATACGGCGTTGAAGTCGACGTAGTTGTTGCCGAGAACGTGAATGCGCAGAACGCCGTATTGCTTGTTTCCGCCGGCACCGATGCTGGCGATCAACGGCTGGACGACGCCGTCGGTGAAGGCTTTGACGAGCGTCGTGAATGCGGCGCCGATGACCACGGCGACCGACAGGTCGACGATGTTCCCCTGGGCGAGGAATTCCTTGAATCCTTTGAGCATGCGTTCCTCCCTGATCTAGGCATACCTTCGGTTGAACCGTAGAGCGCTCGGCCTCGGTTCGCGACGGCCGGAAGCACCCGTACGCGGAAGCGATACAAGCCGTTGACGGATTCGATATGTCTTTGCCTGGCGTGCGCCCAGCTATCGGGTTTTCATCAGTGCAGGGTCAGCGTGATGCTGCGTGACAGTGCGGCGCCGGCGACGGTGTTCGCGGTGTGTCGGGGCAGTGCCACCAGTACCACGCGATCGGCTCTGTTGGTCGGTGCCTTCAACCGCTCCGAGACCAGGATGACGTGGGCATCGGTGGCTATTACCTCGGGTCGTTGTGCGGTCTGGTCGACCGAGTTGTCGGCGCCAGCCAGCACGTCGACCACGTCGCCCGGGCGCAGCAGGTCCAGCAGCGCGGCGTCGGCCAGGTGTAGTGGCACGATGCGCGCCTCCGGTCCCGCGGTGGCGCGCGCCAGTCTTGGGCCGAGGACCCGGACATCCGTCAGTACCTCGCCGCGTCGGGCCGGCCCGGCCAGGATTGCACCGACAAGCGAGTCGACGGTTGTCGTCGAACCTTCGGGAATCGTTGTGGCGGAACGTGATTCGAGGGCAACGTCGTCGGCGGTCAGCTCGACGCCAGGGGCGAGATCATGGGTTGCGACGACTACGGGGGCTTGCCGGGCCGAAGGGTCAGGGCGCAGCGCCGCGACAGCGGCCAGAACCACCAGCGCGCCGGCCGCAATTCGGCGGGCCAGGACTGTCCGGCTCCAGTCGGGGCGCCACCCGTGGCGTAGGCGGCTCAGCAGTGATGCGTCAAGGGAATCCCCCATGCGTCAAAACTAGACATGGGAGTCGTCAAAAGCTCGGGTCGTGCGACTCGGCCTGTGGATAACGTCGCTAGCCGGCGGTGCTGGCCGCGGGCGCTGACGAGGTCGACGAAGAAGACGAAGAAGTAGACGAAGACGAGTCGGACGAGCTGCTCGAGGACGAACTGCTCGATTCACTCTTGGCCGGCGCGGCGGCGGTGCTCGCACTCTTCGCGTCGCGGCTGTCGGTCCGGTAGAACCCGCTGCCCTTGAAGACCACTCCGACCGAGCCGAACAGCTTGCGTAGCCGGCCAGAGCACTTCGGGCACTCGGTCAACGCATCGTCGCTGAATGCCTGTACCGCGTCGAACCGGTTGTCGCACTCGGTACACGCATACGAATAGGTCGGCACGAAAACCTCCGGGGATGGGCAAACTTGTTGGCACTCTACCTGGTCAAGTGCTAGAACTGCCAAATGAGCCGGGACATTCCCTGTGCCCAGCAAAGGCCGATGTCAGGGAGGCCGGCGAACTAGCATCATATGCATGAGTAGCGATGCGGCAGCGTCCGGCTGCGACAACCCCAACTGCACCTGCGAGAACTGTAACTGTGGCTCCGACTGCACCTGCGGTTCGGACAGTTCCGACTAAGAGCCGAGCACGACCAGCCCGGCGCCCGGCGTGAGGGCGTGCGTCATCGGCACGTCATGCGCCTCCGAGGGCAGGTGTGGGACCAGTTCTTCGTCGCGCACCACCGCGACCAGTCGCGCATCGGGTGCGGCGAGGTGTAGCGAGCGGTCGTAGAAGCCCGCGCCGCGACCGAGCCTGACTCCGGACCGGTCGACAGCGAGCGCCGGGATCAAGACCACCTGGGCGAGGCGGATCGCAGCGGGCTCCAGATGGGGCGCCGCCGGTTCTCGTAGTCCGAATGCGGCGTCGACCAGCGCGTCGGGGCGGTAGTCGCCCCAAAACAGGGGCTGTTCGGCGCGGGTTACCGGCAACAAAACCCGTAGTCCGAGGGTGAGCAGCGCGTCGAGCATGGCCTGCGAACCGGGTTCGGTGCCGATCGGCAGGTATGCGCACACGGTCGTGATTGCCTGGCCTTCGCCAAGTCGTCCGATCTCCAACAAATGCCGTTGTATATCGAAAGCCTCGGATTGATGTTCGTTGGCCGAGATTGCTCGGCGGCGTCTAATTACGGCCGCGCGTACCTCGTCTTTTGAATTTTCCGGGGTCAGTCCATCCATCTGACCACCTTGTCGTCCTCCGGGGTGTCAGACTTCAATCTGTCCCTTCCGATAGTTCGCTGCGGCGTTCCGGTAAATATTGCACCTTGTGACAGATCTATCGTTCGTTGCCGTTATCGTTTGAACAATGACGACTCAGGCTCACGTGTCGATTCCGCGTACCGCAGTGGTTCCCGCCGCCGGTCTCGGCACCCGGTTCCTGCCTGCCACCAAGACAGTGCCCAAAGAGTTGCTGCCGGTCGTGGACACACCGGGCATCGAATTGGTCGCCGCTGAGGCGGCCGAAGCCGGCGGTGAGCGGCTGGTGATCGTCACCTCCGAGGGCAAAGACGGCGTCGTCGCCCACTTCGTCGAGGACCTCATCTTGGAGGGCACCCTTGAGGCTCGCGGCAAGCATGTGATGCTGGCGAAGGTCCGCCGGGCACCAGCATTGATCAAGGTCGAGTCGGTGGTGCAGCACGAGCCGCTGGGCCTGGGACACGCGATCGGTTGCGTCGAACCGGTGCTGGCGCCTGACGAAGATGCCATTGCGGTGCTGTTGCCCGACGACCTGGTACTGCCGACCGGCGTGCTGGAGACCATGTCGAAGGTGCGGGCCAAGCGCGGCGGCAGTGTGCTGTGCGCCTTCGAGGTGCCGCGGGAGGAGATCAGCGCCTACGGCGTGTTCGACGTCGAGGTGGTACCCGACGCCGCAAACCCGAATGTGCTGAAAGTCAAGGGCATGGTCGAGAAGCCCAAGGCCGAGGATGCGCCGTCGCTGTACGCCGCGGCCGGTCGCTATGTGCTTGACCGGGCTATCTTCGATGCGCTTCGCCGGGTCGACCGCGGGGTGGGCGGCGAGATTCAGCTGACCGATGCCATTGCGCTGCTGATTGCTGAGGGCCATCCGGTGCACGTCGTGGTACACCGCGGTTCCCGACACGACCTGGGAAATCCCGGCGGCTACCTCAAGGCTGCGGTTGACTTTGCGTTGGAGCGCGACGATTACGGGCCGGAGTTGCGGCGGTGGTTGGTCGAGCGATTGGGTCTGGGCTGATTCCCGGTCGCTTCGCTCGCCCTCCACGCTAAGTCTCAGTCGCTTCGCTCGCCCCTGACCGAGCGCTGAGCAGTAGCCCGTAGTCAGTAGGGTCGGCTCGGATATTGCAGAAAGGCAAGCGGTGCGTTCGGTTGAGGAGCAGCAGGCTCGGGTAGCGGCTGCGGCGGTGGCTCCCCGGCCCGTGCGTGTCGCGATTGCCGAAGCCCAGGGCCTGATGTGTGCCGAAGAGGTGGTCACCGAACGCCCGCTGCCGGGTTTTGACCAGGCCGCCATCGACGGCTACGCGGTGCGCAGTGTCGATGTCACGGGCGCGGACTCGAGCGGCGACGGCTCCGGTGAAATCAGTCTTCCGGTCATCTCGGTGATCTCGGCGGGTGACCGCACCCCGACCAGGTTGCAGCCGCGACAGGCGGCCCGGGTCCAGACGGGTGCGCCGATGCCAACCCTGGCCGACGCGGTGCTGCCGTTGCGATGGACCGACGGCGGCGATTCCCGCGTCCGGGTCATGCGTGGGGTGCGGTCGGGGGCTTACGTCCGGCGGACCGGTGACGACGTGCAACCCGGTGACGTTGCGGTGCGGGCCGGCACCATCATCGGGCCGGCGCAGGTCGGCCTGTTGGCGGCGGTCGGGCGCGAGCGGGTGCTGGTGCATCCGCGGCCGCGGTTGACGGTGATCTCTGTCGGCGGTGAGCTGGTCGACATTTCACGTACCCCGGGCAACGGCCAGGTTTATGACGTCAACTCGTATGCACTGGCTGCCGCCGGTCGGGACGCCGGTGCAGAGGTCAATCGGATCGGCATCGTCGATTCCGATCCCGTGACCTTGCGCGACGTGATCGAAGGCCAACTGAGCCGATCGGAGATCGTGGTGATCGCCGGCGCAGTGGGTGGCGCAGCCGCGGAGGGCGTGCGTGAGGTGCTCTCGAGCCTGGGGGAGATGGAGGTCGCCCGGATCGCGATGCACCCCGGCTCGGTGCAGGGTTTCGGGCAGTTGGGCCGCGACGGTGTGCCGGTGTTCCTGCTGCCTGCCAACCCGGTCAGCGCCCTGGTGGTGTTCGAGGTGATGGTTCGTCCGCTGATCCGGATGTCGCTGGGCAAGCGTCAGCCGTTGCGGCGGGTGGTACCCGCCCGTACGTTGTCGCCGATTTCCTCGGTGGTCGGACGCAAGGGCTACCTGCGCGGACAGCTGATGCGGGACCAGGACACCGGTGAGTATCTGGTGCAGGCGCTCGGCGGGGCGCCCGGCGCGTCGCACCTGCTGGCCACGCTGGCCGAAGCGAACTGCTTGGTGATCGTGCCAACCGAGGCCGAGCAGATCCGCACCGGCGAAACGGTCGACGTGGCTTTTCTCGCGCAGCGCGGCTGAGCGGTGAACTTGCTGCGTTCGAATTCGATTCATCCCGGGTGGCCGCTGTCGGTCGGTCCGCTCCGGGTGCGTGCCGGCGTGGTGCGATTGCGCCCGGTGCGGCTGCGTGACGGTGCGGTGTGGAGCCGGATCAGGCTGGCCGAGCGTGACCACCTGGAGCCGTGGGAGCCGGTCACCGAAGTGGATTGGCCTGCGCGCCATGCGATTTCGTCGTGGCCGTCGATCTGCTCGGGCTTGCGGGCCGAGGCGCGACGGGGGCGCATGCTGCCGTATGCGATCGAGCTCGACGGCGAATTCTGTGGGCAGTTGACCATTGGCAATGTGGCGCACGGGGCATTGCGATCTGCGTGGATCGGCTACTGGGTGAGCAAGAGCTTCAATGGTGGCGGCATCGCGACCGCGGCTTTGGCGTTGGGTGTCGATCATGGCTTCGGGGCAGTCGGGCTGCACCGGATCGAGGCCACGGTGCGGCCGGAAAATGGGGCCAGCCGGGCGGTGCTGGCCAAAGGAGGCTTCCGCGAGGAGGGCCTGCTGTGTCGGTACCTGGAAGTCGACGGGGCGTGGCGCGATCATCTGCTGGTGGCGCTCACTGTCGAAGAATTGCAGGGTTCGGCGGCATCTGCGCTGGTGAGGGCCGGTCGCGCCAGCTGGGTCTGAGCTCATTTCCGCGCTGCGTCACGCTCAGCGTGACCGGCCACGCCGAAATGGAATGTGGATTGTGTTGCAGATGTGACATATGTGACTGATGTGCTTGTAAGTAGTGAATTACAGGTGTGTAATTGACCCTGGCGCGTCGGCTTCGGATGCGCTGGTCACAGACCTAATCTGAAGGGGAAAGGAGCCGGCGACATGCCAAGCATCCCCCAGTCTTTACTGTGGATATCCCTAGTCGTCTTGTGGCTGTTCGTGCTTGTTCCGATGCTGATCAGCAAGCGCGATGCTGTCCGCCGGACGAGTGACGTGGCCCTTGCGACCCGTGTACTCAACAACAGCGGCAACTCCAGGCTGCGCCGCCGCAGTGGGCCGGCCGCCGGGCACTACAGCGACCCGCACTGGCGCCACGAGTCCGCCGGCGACGACGTTGATGAGCTCGATGACGAGCTGACGCGCGCGGAGGCGACGACGGACTCGATCCCGGTCGCTCCGCCTGAGACCGACACGCAGCGCGCGGTGGTCCTGGCCGACGTCGTCGAGACCGTGGTGACCGAGGAATCGAAGTACCTCGACGTCGAGGTGATCGACGAGGACTCCGGTGCACTGCCGGTCGGCGCATCGTTCGCCGCCGACAATGAGCCCGAAACGGCCGAGCTGCCACTGGAATTCGACAACATCTCCACTCCGACCGCCGCCATCCGGACGGTTTCCGAGGCCGATTTCGCGGCCGAGGCGGTTGACCAGGCCGGTATGGACGAGACGGTTGAGGCCGAGCCTGTTGCCGAGACCGCCGATGTGGATGCCGATCAAGAATCGCTCGAAGACGTCGACGATGGCACCGAGCACGACTATGAATACGTCGACGACTCGTCAGGTGTGGAAGCGCCCGAGAGTGAGGCCGAGCCGGCCGCGTCGACGGCACAGCTCCGCCGGAACCGCTACGAGTCCAAGGCGTCCATTGCAGCGGCCGAGCGCAAGTACCGGTTCCGCAGCCGCATGCTCTCCGGAATGGGCGTGGCGGTGTTGCTCTCGGGCATCGCGGCCTTCACCCTGTCGACGTCAATGTGGTGGCTGTGCGCCGTGATCAGCACAGTCACTCTGCTCTACCTCGCCTATCTGCGCCGTCAGACCCGGATCGAGGAGCAGCTGCGCCGCCGGCGGGCCCAGCGCATGATGCGGTCCCGGCATGGCGTGGAGAGCACCCACGACGAGGAATTCGACGTCGTCCCTTCGCGCTTGCGCCGCCCGGGCGCCGCCGTGCTCGACATCGACGACGAGGATCCGATCTTCGAGCATCTGGAGTACGCCACCGCATCGGCGCACTACGACCTGCCTCGGGCGGCCGGACAGTAGCTCGGTTTCCGGCAGACCGGATGGGACTGGTAGCCTGTGCTACCGGTACAAGGGGCTATAGCGCAGTTGGTAGCGCGTCTCGTTCGCATCGAGAAGGTCAGGGGTTCGATTCCCCTTAGCTCCACAAAGTCGGATAACCCGAACCCTCGTTTAGGGCTCGGGTTTTTTCGTTTAGATGTGGCTGCTGTCTCCAATTCACGTCGCGAAGCAGGACCACGAACAAGGATGAAGAAACGCGGCTACGCGGGCTTGTGGTCGTCGGGATGCTCTGAGAACCAACGGTTCTCGATACGGACTACTCGTCGGTGCTCGAGGACGAGCCATGCCGTACCGCCGAGGATCGCGCAGATGCCGACGATCGCCGCGGTGGGTACCCACTCGCCGTGGTGGTAGGCCGCAGCGGCGATGCCACCTACCAGAGATAGTGCTCCGAGGACGATGGAGATGAATCCCGGCCAGCTGTAGATGTCGATGAAGTGCTCACCGGTGTGGGGCAGGGTCGTGCGGAAATGATCGGTGGGATCTTTGAAGTTCGCCATGACAACCTCCTATTAACAGGGCTAATCATCAGAATTAGTCCGGCGACCGTCATGTTCATGATGCTCCTTTGTCGCCATAGGGGGTAGTGCGTCAGCTGGTCAGCCCACCTGGTCGATCGTTTGAGGTGCCTGAGCGGCGCGCGTCCATGCCAGCGGGTTGAGGTTGCGGTACGGATCGCCATCCCGAACCTGCTGCAGGTCGGACAGGATCTGCTCCAGTGCGTGCTGGGTGGAGCCTTTGACCGTCTCCACCCACTTGGCGTGGTCGGCCCGCGCGGGCGCGGTCGTGCTGATCGGCTCGCCGAACTGCAGGTACATACGTTGCGGTCGGGGGATCAGCGTCGGGCCGACGCCGCGCACCAACGGCATCGCCATGTCGCTGCGCCCACTGAACCGCTCGCCGATGGCCTGACTCAGTCGTCCGAGTGCGCTGTCCCGTTCGGTGAGTGCTTGGTAGAGGTCGTCGCTGCCCACCAGGCCGACCGGCACTATCGGGTAGCCGCTTTCGATGGCAACCCGGGCGAACCCGCTACGGCCTTCCCATTTCAGCTGGTACTCCTCGCCCTTGAACTTGGGCATCTCGCGGCCGCCGCCCGGGAAAACCAGCACGGTTTCGTTGTGCCGCATCAATTCTCGCGCGGTATCGGGGTGGCCGACCACTCCGCCGTAGGCGGCTACCAGGTCTCCGCCGAAGCCTTTCACCTGAGCCAGCGCCCGCTCGGCGAGTGGACGCACCCGCACCCCGAGTTCTCTGCGGACGTAGAACGGCACCAGCAGCGTCTCGGCGAATCCGAACGCGGTGTGGTTGCCGACCAACAGAAATCGACCGTCGCGGGGAAGCCTGTCCAGGCCGGCGACGTACGGCCGGTAGAGGTCGACCACCGGGTCGAGGGCATCGCCAGTGGCGTCCAATACATTTCGTAGCGCTCTCACCCGCTGCGGTTGATCCATGATTGCGGCGATCTCGTCATCGCTGACGGTCGGCCGGCCCTGTGGCGGTCCAAATCCCATCGTTGCCTCCGTGCGGTCATTGAGTGTTGTCATCAACCGTACGGACAAATTAATTAGTCCAGCTAGCGGTATTGTGTGTGATTTGTCACGCAGCTGAGGCTCGTTGCGCCGCGGCGGTTCGGGCGCTTGCGCATCCTGTCGATGTCTGCCGACGCCCGTGCGCTGAATCGTCGAGGTCAGGGCGACCGGGTCTGTTGCAGTGCGACCCGCTCCTTGGGCGTGGTTGCACCCCAGATGCCGTAGATCTCACCGACTTCCATTGCGTGGCTGAGGCATTCGTGGATCACTTGGCAGCCGCGACAGACCTGCTTGGCGTTCTCCTCGTGTATGACCCGGCGCAGGCCTCGGTCATCGTCGGTGGTGAAGAACACCTCGGCGGGCAGTCCCCGGCACCGCGCTCGCAACTGCCAGTCCCAGGCCTGGGTTGTCGGGTTGCCCCGAACGGGGCCACCCGGACGCGGCCGATGTCGACCAGCGGCCCGCCCCTCGCGACCGAATGTTTCGCCGGGGCAAGGCGATACGCGGGTGTGTGGCAAGTTCATCGCCCGTACTTGCGGTTGAACTTCTCTACCCGGCCCGCGGTGTCGACGAGCTGGCGCTTGCCGGTCCACACCGGGTGCGAGTCGGCGGTCACGTCGACGACGATAAGTGGGTACGTGCGAAGCCCTTCGGCGGTCTGCCAGTCGATGGTGCGTGGGCTTGTTGCCGTTGATCGGGTGAGGAACATGTGTCCGGTGGTGGCGTCCTGGAAGACGACGGGGTGGTAGTCGGGGTGGATTTCGGGTTTCACGTCGCACCTCGTTCTTGAAAATGGTTTTCATTAAAGCGTGGCCGACGATACCGCAGCCATCCCGTGTTGTCGAAAATCGTTTTCAATAACTGGCCTGCGGCCCATTTGCCGACCACCCCGCTACTGTCGACTGGCCCGCTCACCCCGACGATGAGGACGCCGATGCGACGGATCTGCTCAATGGTTGTGGTTCTGCTGTGCGCGGCACTGCTGCAAACCGGCTGCACCAAACCACAGTCGCCACCCGCGGCGCAGTCATCGAGCCCGCCGATGGGCTGGAACTCATGGAATTCGGGCGTGCCACTGACCGAAACCAACATCAAGGCGGTCATCGACGCCATGGTTTCTTCGGGCCTGCGCGATGCCGGATACCGCTACGTCAACCTCGATGCCGGCTGGGCGGCCCCGCAGCGCACGCCGGGCGGTGAATTGCAGGCCGACCCAACGAAATTCCCGGGCGGCATGGCTGATCTGGCCAAGTACGCCCACGACCATGACATGTCGCTGGGCCTGTACGCCAGCCCGTTCAACGAAGGGTGCAGCGCCGAACCGGCCTTGGCGGCGGTCGGGCATGAAACCCAGGACGCCAAGGACTATGCGGCCTGGGGAGTGGACTTCCTCAAGTACGACTGGTGCCGCGGCGAGGCAGACCACCAGCACCAGGTGCAGGTCTTCACCGCCATGCGTGACGCCCTGCGCGCGTCCGGTCGGCACATCGTCTACAGCATCAACCCGAACAGTTCTGACGATCTGACCGCCGGTGCGCGTTACGACTGGTCAGGCATCGCCGACATGGCACGCGCCACCAGCGATCTGGTTCCGGTCTGGAAAGACCGGCTGCCCCGACTGGGCCCACTGGATCCGTTCGAATGGCAGACCTACCTCGGCATCCCCGACGAATTCAGCATTGCGGCAAAGTCATTGACGCACAGCAAGCCCGGCTACTCGGTGGACGCCGACATGCTGGTCGCCGGCATCGGCTGGGACGACTGGGCGGCCAAACATCTCAAGTCGATTCGCAACGCGCTGACCATCGGGACGCCGCCCGATGAGGTGCGGCAGTACGCGACAGCATCCGACGATCAGCTTCTGCAGCTGGTGACCGCCCGCCAGCCCAACCTGACCGCCGACGAACAACGCGCTCACCTGTCGCTCTGGGCCATGTTGTCGGCGCCCCTGATTGCCGGCAACGACGTGCGCAGCATGAGCCAGGAGACCCGCGACATCCTGACCAACCGCGACGTCCTGGCCATCGACCAGGATCCGCTGGCCGCGCCATCTCATCCGCTGCCGGCCGAGCCGCGGGTGCTGCTCAAATCGTTGTCCGACGGCGCCGTCGCGATAGCGCTGTACAACGCGGGCGACAAGCCGGTCAACGTCGGCACCACCGCAGCCGATGCCGGCCTTGGGCCATCCAAGTGCTATTCGGTGCGTGACGCCTGGGCACACACCGACAGCACCACCACCGGGCCGATCGGCGGCAATACCGTTGCACCGCATTCGGTTACGTTGCTGCGCGTCACTCCGACGTGTCCGTAGCCGCGGCAGGCATCGGTCGCAGCACGGCCCAGATGAAGAACGTGGCCGCGATACCCAGCAACACCAGGCCCACCCACCAATTGGCGTCGGTCCCGACGTACATGTCCAGGCGGTTGCCCGTCGCTGCCGGATCCCGGTGTGGACCCAGCAGCGCAGGCACGAACCCGGCCACGGTCAGCAGCGCACCGTAGATGCCGAGTAGCGAGCCGATGATGCAGCGGATATCGAACAGGTAGTGCAGCAGTTTTCTGGCCATCGGTACCCCTAATGCATCACGACGTCGAGTGTCAGCACGACCACCAGCATCACGGCGGCCAGCGGAACGGGCTTGAGGTACCAGGGCTTTCCAGCGTCGGCGGGGTCTTGCAGCAGTGACACCGTCGTCTCGGAATAGACCAGCCCGGCCAGCTCTTCGCGTGGCTTGGGCGCCGTCACCAGGCTCACCCCGATGCTCACGGCGATGTCGACCACGAACGCCGCGGTTGCGGCGAGGAACGGCATACCCTGCCCGGGAAGATTGATCACGCCAACCTTGGACAGTGCGAAAACAGTGATCGCAGAACAGGTCCCGGAGACCAGTCCGGCCCATCCGGCGGTCGCGGTCATCCGCCGCCAGAACATGCCCAAGATGAACGTCGCGAACAACGGCGCGTTGAAGAAGCCGAACAACGTCTGCAGATAGTCCATGAGGTTGGAATAACCGGAGGCGATCACCGCGGTGAACACCGCCAGGACGGTGGCCACGACCGTCGCGTAACGGCCCACCTTGATGTAGTAGGCATCGGGCCGGTCTTTGATCACGTACTGCTGCCAGATGTCGTAGCTGACGACGGTGTTGAACGCCGAGATGTTGGCCGCCATGCCGGCCATGAACGAGGCGATCAGGCCGGTGATCGCGACCCCGAGCAGCCCGTTGGGCAGCACGTCGCGCACCAGTAGCAGGATCGCGTCGTTGTACGTGACCTGCCCGCTGCCAGCCGATTTCAGATGTATCACATCACCGATCACCGCGGCGCTGATCATGCCGGGCACCACCACGACGAACGGGATCAGCATCTTCGGGAAGGCGCCGATGATGGG
Source organism: Mycobacterium sp. MAA66 (assembly GCF_041261665.1). Taxonomy (NCBI): domain Bacteria; kingdom Bacillati; phylum Actinomycetota; class Actinomycetes; order Mycobacteriales; family Mycobacteriaceae; genus Mycobacterium; species Mycobacterium sp. MAA66. The sequence continues at coordinate 12,052 of NZ_JBGCCC010000003.1, forward strand.
GGAGCGGCGCGCCGCCGACATCGAGTTCGATGCCATCGCGCGTTGCACTTCGACGAAGTTGGTGGTCCAGTAGCCGAACGACAACACGAAACCCAGGCCGAAGACGATGCCGATGACCGACCAGACGGGGCTACTGAACCCACTCAGCGCCTGCCCCGGCCAGGTGTTCAACTGCTGCTGCACGGTGGCGGTCACGGCCCCGTCGGCGTTGACGGTGTGGATGACCTTGGCCTTCAAGCCGTTCCACCCGCCGACCTTGATCAGTCCGAAGATCGTCAACGGCACCAAGGCGGCCAGGATGACGAAGAACTGCAGCACCTCGTTGTAGATCGCCGCAGACAATCCGCCGAGAGCGGTGTAGGTCAGCACGATTGCGGCGGCCGTCAGCAGTGACACCCAGTGCGTCCACCCCAGCAGGGCATTGATCACGGTGGCGAGCAGGAACAGATTGACTCCCGCGATAAGCACCTGTGCCACAGCGAAACTCACCGCGTTCACCAGATGTGCGCCAGGACCGAACCGGCGGCGCATGAACTCCGGCACGCTTCGGACCTTGGACCCGTAGTAGAAGGGCATCATCACCACGCCCAGGAACAGCATCGCCGGGACGGCGCCGATCCAGTAGTAATGCATGGTGGGCAGCCCGATCTGGGCGCCGTTGGCCGACATCCCCATGATCTCGACGGCGCCGAGATTGGCCGACACGAAGGCAATGCCGGTGACCCAGGCCGGCAACCGTCGACCGGACAGGAAGAAGTCCAGGCTCGAGCTGATCTGGCTGCGGGCCAGGTAACCGATGCCCAGCACGAACACGAAATAGATTGCAACCAGCGTGTAGTCCAGTGCCCCGACGTGTAGTCGCAGAGGGCTTTCGGCCAGTGTGGTGGTCAGCATGGTTGCCGCGTCGCCTCCTCAGCGCTGACGTTGTCCAGACGGTAACAGCGTGGCCCGTGCACGTCGATGAAGTCGGCACAGGAAGTCCGGCTAGTGTTCGGATCGTGACGGTGCCGATGCGGGAGCGACTCGCCGATGGCCGCGACATCTGGTTCTTCGGGCTGCCCGGGCACCGTCCCGAACCGGTACCCGATCGACGGCCGTTGCCGGCCCGGACGTCCGGTGGGTCACAGCTGCGGTTCGACCACACCACCGGCCAGTGGGTCGTCATCGCCGCCCTGCGCCAGGACCGCACCTTCAAACCCCCGGTGGACCAGTGCCCGCTGTGCCCGGGACCCACTGGGCTGACCAGTGAGGTACCGGCGGCGGACTATGACGTCGTCGTATTCGAGAACCGCTTCCCAGGCATGTCGGCGGTACCGGATTTCGAACTGCCCACCGCCGGGCCCGGTTTCGCCGGGTTCGACACGGCGCCGGGGCACGGTCGCTGCGAAGTGGTGTGCTTTTCCAGCGACCACCAGGGATCGTTCGCACAGTTGTCGATACCGCAGGCGAGGTTGGTGATCGAGGCGTGGCGCCATCGCACCGCCGACCTGATGGCCCGCCCCGGCATCGAGCAGGTTTTCTGCTTCGAGAACCGCGGCGAGGACGTCGGCGTGACGCTCACTCACCCGCATGGTCAGATCTACGGCTACTCGTTCCTCACCCCCCGCGCGACGGCGATGTTGGAGCAGGCCGGGGAACACCGGAAAGCCCACGACACCAACCTGTTCGGTGCACTGTTGGCGGCCGAGCGCACTGACGGACGGCGAGTCATCGCGGCCAACGAACACTTCACCGCATTCGTGCCCTTCGCCGCCCGCTGGCCGGTGGAGGTCCACATCTATCCGAACCGGTTCGTGCACAACATCGTTGAGCTGTCTGACGACGAGGCCGATGCACTCACCGCGGTCTATCTCGATGTGCTGCAACGGTTCGACCGACTCTATGACACACCGCTGCCCTACATGTCGGCATTGCACCAGTACCACGGCCGCGGGGTGCAGCAGGAAGGCTATTTCCACATCGAGTTGATGTCGCCACGGCGGGCGGCGAACAAGCTGAAATACCTGGCCGCCTCGGAGTCTGCGATGGATGCGTTCATCGGCGACGTGCTGCCCGAGGACGTCGCCACGCGCCTCCAACAGGTAGCGGAATGAGTGACCGTACAATAGCTTTCGCTGCGCCCGGGCGAATCAATCTGATCGGCGAACACACCGATTACAACCTCGGATTTGCCTTGCCGATCGCGCTGCCGCAGCGCACCGTCGTCACGTTCAGCCCGGACGGTTCCGGCCGGATCACCGTGGCCAGCGCTCAGGAAGACGACCCGGTTCAGATTCCGCTCGATACCCGGCCCGGCGACATCGCGGGTTGGGCCGGCTACGTGGCGGGGGTCATCTGGGCGGTGACCTCGACCGGCTACCGGGTACCGGGTGGTTTCCTGCAGATCCGCAGCGACGTACCGATCGGTTCGGGCCTGTCCTCCTCGGCAGCGCTGGAGTGTGCCGTCCTCGGTGCGCTGGCCGCGGCGGCCGGCGCACCGCTCGCGCGCCTCGAACAAGCGCGGGTCGCTCAGCGTGCCGAGAACGAGTACGTCGGTGCTCCAACGGGTTTGCTCGATCAGATCGCGGTGCTGTTCGGCGAACCCGGCAAAGCGGTATTGATCGACTTCGCCGAAACTCGGATTCAGCCAGTGGATTTCGATCCGGAGGTCACCGGAGTGGCGTTGCTGTTGATCGACTCACGGTCCCGGCACCAGCACGCCGGCGGAGACTATGCCGACCGCCGCGCGTCCTGCGAACGAGCGGCGGCGGCGATGGGCGTCAGCACGTTGCGCGACGTCCAGGACCGCGGCGTCACCGCACTCGCCGAGGTGGCGGACCCGATCGACATGCGCCGGGCCCGTCATGTCATCACCGAGAATCAACGGGTACTCGATTTCGTCGCGGCGGTGGGCCGGGGCGATTTCGTCGCGGGTGGCCGTATCTTCACCGACTCCCAGGCATCGATGCGTGATGACTTTCAGATCACCACCGGACACATCGATCTGATCGCCGACAGTGCCGTCCGCGCCGGAGCGCTGGGGGCGCGGATGACCGGTGGTGGATTCGGCGGCTGCGTGATCGCGCTGGTCCCGGCTGAAAGACTCGATGCGGTCAGCACCGCTGTGAGGGCCGACACGCTTCGGGCCGGCCTCGTCGACCCGATCGTCAGTCGGACCTGGGCCGCGGCGGGCGCGGACCTTTGCTGAGAGCTCCGAACCGGACGCGTTGAACCCTGCCGGCCGGTAGCCTGGCGAGGTGGCGGAATCGACTGCGGCGCATGCCGACGAGCTGGCACAGCTGGAGTTCTTTTCGGGGTGCCAGGTTGCAGACTTGGCCGGACTGGCCCCGCTACTGCATCCGCTGACGGCGGCCCCCGGTGAGGTACTGATGACCCAGGGAGAACCGGCGTTGTCGTTCGCGCTGATCGGTTCCGGCGCGGTCCGCGTCACCCATGCCGCGCCGGACGGCGAACTGAGCGTGCACAACATCGGTGCCGGCTTCATCATCGGCGAGATCGCGCTGCTGCGCGGAGCCACCCGCAACGCCACGGTGCTGGTCACCGAACCACTGACCGGCTGGATCGGCGGCCACGACGCCCTCACGGTCATGCTCCACGTGCCATGCATGGCGGAGCGGTTGGTGCGCACCGCGCGGCAGCGATTGGCGGCGTTCATCACGCCGATGCCGGTGCGGCTGCGCGACCGCAGCCAGATGTTCCTGCGGCCGGTGTTGCCGGGTGACAATCCTCAGGTGCGCAGGGGGCCGGTCGAGTTCTCCACCGACACGCTGTACCGGCGGTTCCAGACGGCGCATCAGCCCAGCCCAGCACTGATGGCCTACCTGTTCGAGGTGGACTACGCGGACCACTTCGTCTGGGTACTTACCGACGGCGCCGACGGACCGATGGTCGCCGACGCGAGATTCGTTCGGCTACCGGATAATCCGACGGTTGCCGAGATCGCGTTCATGGTGGGCGACGACTATCAGGGGCGCGGCATCGGTACCTTCTTGATGGACGCCCTAGTACCCGCCGCCCGGGGTGCCGGTGTCGAGCGGTTCACCGCTCGGGTGCTGTCCGACAATATGCCGATGCGAAAGATCTTGGAGCACTACGGTGCGACCTGGGAACGCGACGACCGCAACATGATTGTCACCGAGTTCGACGTGCCGGCCCCGCGGCAGCTGTCGTTGTCGCAGCACCAGTATCGTGAAATCTATTCGCTGGCAAGGCAGGTCATCAAGGCGGTGGGTTGATGAATGAGTCGCGGCGCCCGCCGCTGAACAAGGACACTCGGCTGTGCATCTCGCTGGCCGCCCGGCCGAGCAACATCGGCACCCGGTTCCACAACTATCTGTACGAGCAGCTGGGCCTGGATTTCATCTACAAGGCTTTCACCACCACTGATATCGCTGCCGCGATCGGGGGCGTGCGGGCCCTGGGCATCCGTGGCTGTTCGGTGTCGATGCCGTTCAAGGAGGACGTCATCGCCTTGGTGGACACCATGGAAGCCTCTGCGCTGGCGATCAATTCGGTCAACACGATCGTCAACGACGACGGGCAGCTGACCGCCTCCAACACCGACTACGTGGCGGTGGCCCGGCTGATCGCCGAGTATCGGCTCGACCCGTCCGCGACTGTGCTCATCCGGGGGAGCGGCGGCATGGCCAGCGCTGTGGCATCAGCGTTCCGGGACAACGGGTTTGGTTCCGGCACCGTGGTTGCGCGCAATGCGCAGACGGGCCGCCGGCTGGCCGATCGACTGGGGTATGACTACGCCCCCGAGGTCCCGGATCGTGGTGCCGACATCGTGGTCAACGTGACGCCGATCGGTATGACCGGCGGCCCCGAGTCCACTGACCTGGCGTTCGATGAATCGGTGATTGCCAAGGCACACACCGTGTTCGACGTGGTCGCGCTGCCCTCGGAGACGCCGTTGATCGTCAGCGCCCGGGCGAGCGGGACCCCGGTGATCACCGGCGCCGAGGTCATCGCGCTGCAGGCCGCCGAGCAGTTCGAGCGGTATACCGGGGTGCGGCCCAGCGCCGATCAGGTGGCGGCCGCGTCGGCCTTCTCTCGTGCCTGAGCGATTCGTGCGCCTTTTCCCGCGCGCACTGCGGACAGATCGCGGGTAGATGGGGTATCAACTCCGTATGCGCGTCGTAGCGTGCTCGGGGTTGGTGTTGCTGTGCGCTGCCTGCGGACCGTCCGGCGCGCCACCTGGACCGTCGGCCACCACGACTGCCCATGCGGTTGACCCGGCAGGTATCGATCGGGTCCGGACCCGATTGCCCGCCGACTACGAGATCGCGATCCTGCCGAAACCCACAATGCCGGCCACCTTCTGGGGTTTCGCCCCCGGCTGGGTCTCGGATCCGACTGAATGCGGCGCGCTGGCGACGGTCGGGACCCAGACCGGTCCGCGCGGCTGGGCCGCTTCCGGACCGGGTGGCATCGTGTATGCGCTGGCGGCGAGCGCACCGGCGCCGCCCGCGGAACTGCGTGCCGGTTGTGCGGCGTGGACCGTCACCGGCGGGCACACCACGGCCTCGGTCGCGTTGGGAGAGGGGCCGCAGATCTCCGATGCGCAGACCCTCGCGATTACCGCTGACGCCACCACCCGCGTCGAGAACGGAACCGAAACCCACTCGCATGCAAGTACTCTCGTCGCCTATCTGGATGACCTGGCGGTATCGGTGACAGTGGTGACCGATCCGGGTGCCGGCGGTGCAGCGTTGCCGGAGCAGCTGCCGGCCCAACTGCTCGGCGCGGCGGTGCAGGCCATCCGGGGCGCTGGACCTGGCACGCGGTAGATTGACGGCAATGTTCAAAAAGGCGCTGGCGGTCGGATGCGTAGCTCTGTTGGCCGCATGCTCGTCCGCCGGTTCTCCCGACATCTCCCGGCTGCTGGATCTGCGACCGGAGTTCGGGCAGGACTACAACGTCAGCACGATCAAGAAGTCCGGCTTCGACCCGAAGTTGTTCGCCAACAAGGCCTTGCCGGGCGGGCTCACCTACCAACCGCCGGAATGCTCCAAGTTCTCCACCGGGATGAACCTGCCGACCGATTCGCAGGGCAACATGACCGAGATGACGGCCGAGGGGCAGGGCAACAGCTTCATCCTGCTGGCGGTCGAGACGTCCACCCCGGTGCCCATCGCCGACCCCGGCGACGCCTGCAAGAAGTTCACCTTCTCGGGTACCGGATTGCGTGGCACGGTCGAAAAGGTCGATGCCCCGAACATCGACGGGGTCAAGACGCTCGGCACCCACCGAATGCTCGTCACCATGGCGAACGGGCGGCCGGCCATCGGTGAGTTGTATACCTACGTCGCAACTTTCGATGACGTCATGGTCGAGGTCATCGCCAGGCCGCTGCTGACGCCCAATGCCCCCATGCCGCCCGTCAACACCGACAAGGCCCGCGACCTGTTGACCAAAGCGGTGGCCGCGGTACGCGGCAAATAGCCTCAGCGCACGTCGCGCGGACGGAACTGGATGCTGATCCGCGGCCCCGTCGGGCGGGCGGTCTTGGGTACCGAGTGTTCCCAGGTGCGCTGACACGAACCGCCCATGACCAGTAGATCGCCGTGTACCTGTGGCAGTCGCAGGCTGGGGCGTCGTCCGACGGAGGCGGACCGTGACTCAGGTCCGACGGAGGCGGACCCTGACTCGGGTCCGCCGGCTTCGGTCATGCGTGGCCGCAGCGCGAAAACCCTTGTCGCACCCAGGCTCAGCACCGCGACCATGGTGTCCTCGGTGCTGCTGCGGCCGATGGTGTCGCCGTGCCAGGCGACGCTGTCCGACCCGTCGCGGTACAGGCACAGCCCGACACTGGTGAACGGCTCTCCCAGCTCGCCGGCATAGGTGTCGTTGAGCCGCACCCGAAGCCGCGCCAGGGCCGGGTGCGGTGCCCGTTGCGCGACCAGATCGTGAAAGCTCACCAACCGCGGCACGTCGAGCACCCGGTCGTACATCTGGCGCTGCTCGGCACGCCACGGAATGCTGGTCAGCAGTTCGTCGTACAGCGTGTCGGCGTCGGTCAGCCAGCCGGCGCGGATGTCGATCCAGGCGCCGGCGCCCAGATGCCGCCGCTGCGCGTGGTCGAACAGCGAACCCTGAACCGCCAAGGACACCCCGACATGGTATCGCACAGACGTTCGAAACTCTCATCCAAACGTGCGGTTGGGCCCCAAAGTGCGGGTAACTCCGGCCATTTCGTCGATCACGGTGGCGCGGGCGGCAAGTCCGGTGAAGCTAACGCCAGGACGGCAGGATGATCTCCATGTTCCACGTCGACGGCGAGATCGGCAGGCCGGTGAGGATCGGGTACATCCAGGCGAAGTTGGTGATCACCGCCGCCACGTAGAAACACACCACCAGCAGGCCCAGGGTCCGACGCTCCGGATCAGGCGAGCGCGTGTAGAGCACGTCGCTGAGTATCAGCGCGATCATCATCACCAGGAACGGCGCCATCGGGGTGGCGTAGAAGAAGTACATCTGCCGATCGATGTCGGCGAACCACGGCAGGAATCCAGCGGCGTACCCGGCCAGCGCCGCGGCGTAACGCCAATCCCGCCGCACGAAGGTCCGCCACACCGCCCAGACCAACACAGGCACTGCGAGAAACCACATGGCCGGCGTTCCGGCCAGCATGACGGCCTTGACGCACGACGCCGGACCGCAGCCGGGCACGTTGTTGTTATCGATGGCGTACAGCACCGGGCGCAGCGACATCGGCCACGTCCACGGCTTGGACTCCCAGGGGTGGTGGTTGCCCGCGGCGTTGGTCAAGCCGGAATGGAACCGGTAGACGTCGTGCGTGTAGTACCAGAGCGAGCGCAGCGCATCGAACCGGCCGTCGCCGATCATGCGACCTTCCATGTGCCGGTCGATTGCCGTCTCAGAGGCGAACCATGGTGCGTACGAGGCGAAATACACCCCGACCGGAATCACCACCAGCGCCCACACGCCGGGCAGTACATCTCGGCCGATGGCACCCAACCACGGGCGCGGCACGCGGTACTGCCGGCGTACCGCGATGTCGAACGCGACCGTCAGCAGGCCGAAGAACACGATGTAATACAGGCCCGACCATTTGGTGGCCAGCGCCAGGCCCAGCATGAGGCCGGCGCCGAATCGCCACCACCGCACACCGAATCGCGGGCCCCATGCAGTGTCGGCGATCCGGCCCTCGGTCATCGCCACGTGCATGCGCTGGCGCATCTGGTCGCGGTCGACGATCAGGCAACCGAAAGCGGCCACTATGAACACGGTTTGGTACACGTCCAGCAGCGCGGTGCGGGCGGATACGAAGCTGACACCGTCGCAGACGATCAACAGCCCCGCGATGCCGCCGATCAGCGTCGACCGGGTGATCCGCCGGACGATCCGGGCCACCAGTGCCACCAGTACGATGCCGCATACCGCACCGGAGAACCGCCAACCGACGCCGTTGTAGCCGAACAGCCATTCGCCGAGGGCCATCAACTGTTTACCGACCGGCGGGTGCACCACCAGGCCGTAGCCCGGGTTGTCCTCGACGCCGCGGTTGTGCAGTACCTGCCAGGCCTGCGGGGCGTAGTGCTTCTCGTCGAAGATCGGGGTGCCGGCATCGGTGGGAGACGCCAGGTTGAGGAAGCGGGTGATGGCCGCCAGCGCGGTGACGACGGCCGTCATCACCCAGCCCTGCAGCCGATCGATCGGCCCGAAATCGGGTGCCGGCTGCACCGGCGCCGGGCTGATCATCGGGACCGCGGGCTCGGCGTCGGAGGTATCGAGTGCGGGGGCGATCACAGCAGCGATCGTAGGCTGTCGGACGTGACACCTGTGACTGGTCCACCCGCGACATCAGAGTTTGGTCCGCCCGCGGACGCCGGCCGACTGCTGCTCGCGGCGACCCCGTTGGGACAGCCTTCAGATGCCTCTGCCCGGCTGATCGAGGCCCTGGCCACCGCCGATGTGGTGGCCGCCGAAGACACTCGCCGGGTGCGCACCCTGGCACAGTCGTTGAAGGTCCGCCTGCCGGGGCGGGTCGTCAGTTTCTTCGACCAGAACGAGGCTTCGCGGGTGACCGGCCTGGTGGAGGCCATCAGAGCCGGCGAGACGGTGCTGGTGGTCAGCGACGCTGGGATGCCGCTGATCAGCGATCCCGGATACCGGCTGGTGGCGGCTTGTGCCGAGGCCGGCCTCCCGGTCAGCTGCTTGCCCGGTCCGTCCGCCGTGACGACGGCGCTGGCGGTGTCCGGGTTGGCCTCGGACCGCTTCTGCTTCGAGGGCTTCGTGCCGCGCAAGGGGCGATCGGCGTGGCTGGGCGCGTTGAGCGCGGAGCGACGGACGTGTGTGTTTTTCGAATCGCCCCGCCGGCTGGCCGAGACCCTGGCCGACGCGGTGACGGTGCTGGGTCCGGACCGGCGTGCGGTGGTGTGCCGCGAACTGACCAAGACCCACGAGGAGATCAGGCGCGGGACGCTGGCCGAATTGGCGCGGTGGGCGGCCGACGGGGTGCTCGGCGAGATCACCGTGGTGCTGGCCGGTGCGACGCCGGTCGCCGACCTGGATGCCTTGGTTCAGCAGGTGCTGGAGCTGGCCGACGACGGTGCCCGGGTCAAGGACGCTTGCGCCGAGGTGATCGCCGCCAATCCTGGTGCGCCCTCCCGGCGGGAGCTCTACGACGCGGTGCTACGCGCCCGGGACTGACAACCCGATGGTGGGTGCGGCCTTGTGCAGGCATTCCTCCCACTCGCGGTCCGGATCTGAATCCGCGGTGATTCCGCCGCCGACGCCCAACACTGCGGCGCCGGATGGGTCGAACTCCACCGTGCGGATCGCCACGTTGAGTTCGGTTCCCGCCGCTGGTGACGCCAAACCGATTGTGCCGCAATAGACTCCGCGCGCATCTGGCTCCCAGGATTCGAGCAGGGTGCGGGCCCTGCCCTTCGGGGTGCCGGTGACCGACGCCGGCGGAAAGGCGGCGGCCAGCACCTCGCGCATCGGGGTGTCGGTGCGCACCTGTGCGGTCACCGTGGAAACCAGGTGCCAGACCCCGGGAGCGGGCTTGACGGCGAGCAATTCGGGTACCAGGACTGAACCGGTCACCGCGACCCGGCCCAGGTCGTTGCGTACCAGGTCGACGATCATGATGTTCTCTGCGACGTCCTTCGCGGAGGCGCGCAGTATCGATGGCGACTCATCAAGGGGCAGAGTGCCTTTGATGGGGCTGGAGGTCACCATGTCGCCGCGGCGGCTCAGAAACAGCTCCGGGGACAGCGATGCCACAGCGCCCCAGTCGCCGGCCAGATAAGCGGCGCGGGCTGGGGTGGTGCGCGCCACGGCATCGACGAAGAAGTCAAGGGGCGCACCGGATATCCGTCCGGTGAATCGGGTGCACACGCAGGCCTGGTAGATCTCGCCGGCCGCGATCGCCTCCAGACAGGACAGTACGCCCGCCCGATGGCTGTCGCGGTCCGGCGGCTGCCAGTCGATCGCATACGCGTCGGGTGGCCGTGCTGACACGGTCATCAGCCACTCGGGAATGGCTGCACCGGACAGGCTTTCGTACCACCAGTGGCCTTCGAGGTCCTGCCGCAGCACACAGTCCGACCATCCACCCGCGGCAGTTGGGATCCGGCCGGCCCGGTCCGGATAGGACAGGTAGCCGAACCAGCCGCCGCCGACCGCGGCATCGGAACCCGTTGGCGCATCGAAGGCTTCGGCCGGGGCCGCCGGCTCTATCCGGACGCTGGGCGCAATCACGGCCCGCGAGCCGAACCAGTCACCGATCAGCGCGGCCGGTGGCGGCAGCGCATTGCGGGCAGCAGCGTCGGCTACCGACCGGAGCACCGCTGGGGCGTCGCCCAGGTCAGCCAGTCGCTCGATCCGCACCGGTCAAGCGTGACAGAACCTATCGGGAGATCGCGCGCGGGACCATGCTGGCGGCGAGCTTCTCCGGATTTCGCATGGCGTAGAAGTGACTGATTTTGCCGTCGGTGACCTCGATGGTGATGACGCCTTCCAGGCGGTCCTCGAGGTAGAGCACCAGCGCCGGTGCGTTGTTGTAGGTCGAGAGTTCGACCCGGGCGCTGGCCTGCTCGGCTCCGCGGAGCAGACCAAGTACCAGCCGGCCGACCTTGTCCGCGCCGTACACCGGGCGCCGCGCCGCGCTGACCTTGCCGTCACTGTCGGCGGTCCAGGTGACATCGGGTGCCAGCATCTCCATCAGCCCGGTGAGGTCTCCGGTAGCCGCGGTGAGGAAGAACTGTGCGGTGATCTGCTCGCCGACCGTTGAATCGACCGGCGCGAATCGCTTGCGACGGGCGTGGACGTGTTCGCGGGCGCGGTGCGATATCTGCCGCACCGCGGTGGCCGATTTGTCTATCGCCGAAGCGATTTCGTCGTGGCTGAAGCCGAACACCTCCCGCAGTACGAACACCGCGCGCTCATCCGGCGACAGGGTCTCCAGGACCACCAGCATCGCCATCGAGACCGACTCGGCCAGGATCGCGTCGGACGAGGCGTCCGGTAGCAGCACGGGTTCGGGCAGCCACGGGCCCACGTAGTCCTCGCGGCGACGGGCCCCGGCGCGCAGCGCGTTGAGCGCCTGCCGGGTGACCAGTTGCGCCAGATAGGACTTGGTGTCCCGGACGGTGGTCAGGTCCACTTCGGCCCAACGCAGGTAGCTCTCCTGCAGCACATCGTCGGATTCGGTTGCCGAGCCGAGGATTTCGTACGCGATGGTGAACAGCAGCGGGCGCAGCTGGGTGAACCGCTCGGCGTGTTCGGTCGCTCCGCCGCCCATCATGCCGGCACCTGCTGACCGGCGGGCCGCTTGCCGCCCTTCAGGACGAACCCGGAACCGGGCTTACGGGCGGCCCGGCGGATATTGGTCACGGTGCCTTTGCAGATCGCCTCTTTGAGCTTGGCGGCGATGCGGCCACCGACGTAGTAGTTCGTCGGGGAGTCGTCCCGGCGGGCGATCTGGATGGTGGCAGCGGTGCGCCCCAGGCTGATGCACGATCCGACGAATGCCTGGTCCACCACTGCGGGTGCGGTACCGGCGATGCGGCTCAGCACGGTCTTGGCAGCAGTCAGCGCCAGCGGGCCGGCGGCCTGGCAGCTCATGCGCAGCGGGTGACCCGATGGTGCGGCCGCGTCTCCGGTGGCGACGATCCGCGAATCATCAACGCTGGTAAGCGTTTCGTCGGTGAGCAGTCGGCCGATGCGGTCGGTGCGCAGCCCGCTGACCGACGCCAGTTCCGGGGTGCCGAAGCCCGCGGTCCACACTGTCACGGCGCTGCTCACGAAGCGCCCGTCGGCCAGCATCACCCGATTGGCGGTGACTTCGGCGACGCCCCCCTCGATCACCTTGACCCCGAGCTTGGCCAGTCGCTTGGCCACCGATCGGCGCCCCGGGCCGCTCAGCGAGGGACCAAGTTTGTCGCCGATCAGGATCACGCTGCGTCCGGTCTCGGCGAACTCTGCCGCGGCTTCGATGCCGGTCAGGCCGGCGCCGATCACCACCGTCGGGGCGGACGACGGTACGTCGGCCAACCGGGCCTGGAGCCGCTCGGCCTGCTCGAATTCGGCTAGGGGATAGGAGAATTCGGCTGCGCCGGGCACCGAAGCCGGGATCTTTCCGGTGCTGCCGACTGCGTAGATCAGGTAGTCGTAGTCCAGCGTCTCGCCGGACGCCAGCGCCACGGTGCGGTCGTCGGCGTTGATCCGGGTTGCGGTGTCGACCACCAGGCGTACCCCGTCGCCGAGCAGTGTGTCGTAGCCGACGGCGGCGTCATAGTTGCCCGCCACGTGCTGGTGCAGGCGGATGCGCTCGACGAACTTGGGTCGCGGGTTGATGAGGGTGATGGCCACGTCGTCGCGCATGCACAGGTGGTTCGCGGCCAATGCGCCGGCGTAGCCGCCACCGATGACGACGATGCGATGGGTCTTCGAGTTTCCGGTCATCACTGCTCTCCTTTGAGGTTGGTATGCCCTCAAGACACCGGCGATGGCCGAAGTGTGACAGGTTCACCGTCTATGTGGCGCAGCTCACACTCGCCCCTTCGTCGCTGAGATCGCAACTTTTGCGGAAGTTTTGGCCATTTTTCACCAAAAGTTGCGATCTCAGCGCCGATGTCAGTCGGTCGGCGGTTGGTAGCGCGGGAATACCCCTTCCGGGGCGGGCAGCGCGGTTCCCGGCGCCAACCGGGTGCCGATCGCACGGAAATCCCGCGCGGAGGCGTCCTGGCCCAGCAGATCCAGCAGCTTGGCGGCCGAGGCCGGCATCGCCGGCTGCACCAGCAGCGCCGCGATCCGCACGGCCTCGAGCGTGGTGTACAGCACCGTGCCGAACCGCTCCTGATCGGCGGCCTCGGACGATTTGCGCAGCACCCAAGGCTCTTCGGCCGAGAAGTACCGGTTGGCCGCGCCCAACATCAGCCAGATCGCCTCCAACGCCAAATGCATTGCCGGGACCTCGAAATGGCCGCGCACGGTATCCATCAGGCTGTCGGCCAGTGCTAGCAGATCCAGGTCTGCGGCGGTGAATTCGCCTGGGGCCGGGACGATTCCGTCCAGGTTCTTGTTCACCATGGACAGCGAGCGCTGCGCCAGGTTGCCCAGCTCGTTGGCCAGGTCGGCGTTGATCCGGCCGATGATGGCCTCTTCGCTGTAGCTGCCGTCCTGGCCGAAGGACACCTCACGCAGGAAGAAATAGCGGACCTGGTCCAGGCCGAAGGCGTCGATGAGCGCGATCGGGTCGACGACGTTGCCCACCGACTTGCTCATCTTCTCGCCCTTGACGTTGATGAAGCCGTGCGCGAAAACCCGTTGCGGCAGCGCGATCCCGGCCGACATCAAGAACGCCGGCCAGTACACGCTGTGGAACCGGATGATGTCCTTGCCGATCATGTGGATGTTCGCCGGCCAGTACTTGGTGAAGGATTCGCTCATGGTGTCCGGGAAACCCACGCCCGTAAGGTAATTGGTCAGCGCATCCACCCAGACGTACATCACGTGGTCGGGGTGTCCGGGCACCGGAACGCCCCAGTCGAACGTGGTCCGCGAGATGGACAGATCTTTCAGCCCGCCCGAGACGAAGCTGACGATCTCATTGCGGCGTACGTCGGGTCCGATGAACTCCGGGTGCTCCCGGTAGTGCGCCAACAACCGTTCGGCGTAGGCGGACAACCGGAAGAAGTAGGTCTGCTCCTCGGTCCAGGTGACCGGGGTTCCGGTCTCGATGGCGAACCGGCCGTCCGCGCGGAGCTCGGTCTCGTCCTCGGCGAAGAACCGCTCGTCGCGCACCGAGTACCAGCCGGCGTAGGTGCCGACGTAAATGTCCCCGGCCTGGTTCATGCGCCGCCAGATCTCCTTGGACGCCTCGTAGTGATCGGCGTCGGAGGTGCGGATGAACCGGTCGAAGGAGATGTTGAGCCGCTCCTGCAGCTGTTGGAACACGTCGGAGTTGCGCGTGGCCAGTTCGGCCGCGGTGATGCCTTCGGCCGCAGCGGCCTCGGCCATCTTCTGCCCGTGCACATCGGTGCCGGTCAGGTAGCGGACATCGAAGCCGTCCAGCCGTTTGAACCGGGCGATCGCATCAGTCGCGATGTATTCGTAGGCGTGCCCGATATGCGGTGCGCCGTTGGGGTATGCGATGGCCGTCGTGATGTAGAACGGCGCCCCTGCGGTGCGCGGGCCTGCGCTCGGGGAAATCTGCTCACTCATTTGGTCTCACCTTAAGGTGTGGCTGTGAGCGCCAAACGCGAGAAGCCGCCCGCCCCGGAACCACTGCCGGGACTGGTCGACGCCCACACCCACTTGGATGCCTGCGGAGCCACCGACGCCGAGAGCGTCAAGGAGATCCTGGATCGTGCCGAGGCCGTGGGTGTGCAGAAGGTGGTGACCATCGCCGACGACCTGGAGGCTGCCCAGTGGGCCGTGCGGGCTGCCCACATGGACCCCCGCGTCTACGCCGCTGTCGCGCTGCATCCCACCCGCGCCGATGCCCTTGATGACGACGCAAAACTCACACTGGAAACGCTGGCGAGAGACCCGCGGGTGGTCGCCGTCGGGGAGACCGGGATCGACATGTACTGGCCCGGTCGGCTGGACGGCTGTGCCGGCGAGGCAACTCAGAAAGAGGCCTTTGCCTGGCATATCGATCTGGCCAAGCGCACCGGCAAGCCGCTGATGATCCACAATCGCGACGGCGACGCCGAGGTGCTGGATGTGCTCAAGGCCGAGGGTGCCCCGAGATGCGTCATCTTTCATTGCTTTTCCTCGGATGCGGCGATGGCGCGTATCTGTGCCGATCAGGGATGGTTGATGAGTCTTTCGGGCACGGTCAGCTTCCGTAATGCGCATGCTCTGCGGGAGGCGGCGACCGTCATCCCGTCGGAGCTGTTGCTCGTCGAGACCGATGCCCCGTTCCTGACCCCGCATCCGTTCCGCGGTGCACCGAACGAGTCCTACTGCCTGCCGTACACCGTCCGCGCGCTGGCCGAGATTCGAAATAGTTCAGCGGCCGAAATCGCCGCGGTGACCTCGGAAAATGCTTCGAAAAACTATGGACTGTATCATTAGCCCAGGTTGCCGCCGCCCGGGTGTGTTCGTTACCGTTTCGTGATCAGCCCGGTTGAGGCGGTTCATGTGGCCGCCTTGGCCACTGCTCGGGGCCTCCTCGGGCCCAAATGACACGGGATTGACGATCTTGAACGTTGTGAACAAGCTGCACGATGCCCACTCGCCGCTGCTGCGCGGGGTGACCGGTGCCTTTCTGGTCACGCTGACCGTCGCAGGCGGGTTCGCCGTCGCCGCACACAAGACGGTCAAGCTGACCGTCGATGGCGCGCCGATGACCGTGCAGACCATGAAGACGCGGGTCGCCGACGTCCTGGAGGAGAACGGCTACACCGTCGGAGCTCGTGACGACGTCTACCCGGCCGTCGATCAGCAGGTGCACGAGTCCGACAACATCGTGTTGCGCCGGAGTCGCCCGCTGCAGATCTCGCTGGACGGGCAGAACACCCGCGAGGTCTGGACCACCGCCTCGACCGTGCAGGACGCGCTCAAGCAGCTGTCGCTGACCGACACCGCCCCGGCCGCAGCCGATCGCGCGACCCGGGTGCCGATCGGCGGGATGGCCCTGCCGGTGGTCAGCGCTCACAACGTGACGATCAACGACGGCGGCACGCTACGCCAGGTCCATTTGGCGGCGGCGAACGTAGCGGGGTTGCTGGCAGCCGCGGATGCTCCGCTGCAGCAACGTGACGCCGTGGTGCCGGCTGCCGCCGCACCGGTGACCGAGGGCATGGAGATCGACGTGACCCGGATCCGGTTGGAGAAGGTCACCCAGACCATGCCGCTGGCCCCGACCGCCAAGCAGATTCCGGACCCGGCCATGAACATGAGCCGCAAGGTCGTCGACGATCCGGGTCAGCCGGGTACCCAGGACGTGACGTTTGCCGTCTCGATGGTGAACGGGGTCGAGGCCGGGCGGTTGCCGATCGCCAACGTGGTGACCGCTCCGGCGCGTGACAGCGTGGTGCGAGTGGGCGCCAAGCCGGGTACCGAGGTGCCGTCCATCAACAATGGCTCCACCTGGGATGCGCTCTCGCATTGCGAGGCCGGCGGCAACTGGGGGATCAATACCGGCAACGGTTTTTACGGCGGGGTGCAATTTGACCAAAATACCTGGGAACGCAATGGTGGACTGCGTTATGCTGCTAGGGCTGACTTGGCTACTCGTGAAGAGCAGATCACGATTGCCGAGGTAACGCGGGCACGTCAAGGATGGGGTGCCTGGCCGGTCTGTAGTGGGAGGATTGGGGCGCGATGACGATTCGACTCCTTGGGCGCACTGAGATTCGCCATTTGGCAAAGGAACTCGATTTCCGTCCACGAAAGGCCTACGGCCAGAATTTCGTGCACGATGCCAACACCGTCCGCCGCATTGTGTCGGCCTCAGGTGTAAACCGGAATTCGCACGTGCTCGAAGTCGGTCCCGGTTTGGGGTCGCTGACGCTGGCGTTGCTGGACCGTGGTGCCAAGGTCACCGCCGTTGAAATCGACCCGTTGCTGGCCGGGCAGCTGCCGACCACCATCGCCGAGCACTCGCACAGCGAGATCAGCCGGCTGACGGTGATCAACCGCGATGTTCTCGACCTGATGCCGTCTGACCTGGAGGAACAGCCCACCGCGCTGGTCGCCAACCTGCCGTACAACGTCGCAGTGCCGGCGATCCTGCACCTGCTGTCGGAGTTCCCGACCATCCGCACCGTCATGGTCATGGTGCAGGCCGAGGTCGCCGAGCGTCTGGCTGCGGATCCGGGTGGCAAGGATTACGGCGTGCCGAGCGCCAAGGTGCGGTTCTTCGGGAACGTGCGCCGCTACGGCATGGTGTCGCCGACGGTGTTCTGGCCGATTCCTCGGGTCTACTCGGGTCTGGTGCGCATCGACCGTCATGAGACCTCGCAGTGGCCGACCGATGAGGCGTTCCGTTCCAAGGTCTTCGAGCTGATCGACATCGGGTTCGCGCAGCGGCGTAAGACCTCGCGCAATGCGTTCGCCGACTGGGCCGGTTCGGGCAATGCCTCAGCCGAGCGCCTGCTCGCGGCCAGCATCGATCCTGCCCGGCGCGGCGAGACGTTGGCGATCGCCGACTTCGTGCGGCTGCTGCAGCGTTCCGGGGAACTCGAGCAGGAGCACCAGGTCGCTGCTGAGCAGGACGGCGAGAGCTTCCTGAACGAGGACATCCTGCGCTGACCGCGGATCAGCGGCGGTCGAGCAGCACGCGGGTGACCAGTGCGATGAACTCGGTGCAGGTCTGATAGCGGTTGTCGGGGTCTTTCGCCATCGCCTTGGCGATGATCGAGTCGAACGCATGCGGTATCTCGGCGATATGTCGGGAGTACCCGGGTACGGGATTGTATAAATGCGCTTGCACGAGTCCTACTGCTGTCGTGGCGGTGAATGGCGTTGACCCGGTGAGTAATTCGATGGCGGTGCAAGCCAGTGCGTATTCGTCGGTCGCCGCGGTCGGATTACGGCCCCGTAGTAACTCTGGTGCGGTGTAGGGTAGCGACGACTCGACATGATGCGGTCGGTGACCGACGTCGAGGGCTACGATATGTGCCACGCCGAAATCGATGAGTACCGCACCGCCAGCGGAAAAATCTTGGTGCACAAGGATATTCGACGGCTTCACGTCGCAGTGCACGATGCCCTGCCGGTGTGCGTAATCGAGAGCGTCGGCGATCTGGCCCAACGCGGTCAGCACCCTCACAGTGTCGGACAGCCGGCGGACGGTGCCGCCGTCGATCAATTGCATTGCCAGCCAATCGGATCCGCATTCGTACATCGTGACGATGTGGTCGTGCCTCAGTCGGCTGGCGATGTCGAATTCGCGCTGTAGCCGATCCAGCGATATGGCGTTGTGGTGGTTGTCGTCCAGCACCTTCAGGGCCACCGCAACATCCGGTGTCTCGCGGCGGTGGGCGCGGAACACCGTCGCCGAACCGCCGTGGCCGACGACCTCGTCGACGACGTAGCCGCTGGGCATAGGCATCGGCTCAGGGTAGATACGACAGGTCGGTGGCCGTGGATGTTTGGACCGATCGACGAGGTTCATTGGGTCGACATCCGGTGCGGGCGTTAGTGTCGGGGAATGCCGGCATCCGATGGAAGAACCGCCTCCGAGTGGGTTCCCACGGGTTCGGTGACCGTGCGGGTTCCGGGCAAGGTCAATCTGTACCTGGGTGTGGGGGATTGCCGCGACGACGGCTATCACGAGCTGACCACCGTGTTTCACGCCGTCTCACTGTTCGACGAGGTGACCGTCCGGACGGCAGATCTGTTGTCGCTGAACATGTCCGGCGACGGCACCGCGGGGCTGCCGACTGATCACCGCAACCTGGCTTGGCGCGCCGCCGAACTGATGGCAGACCATGTCGGCCGGTCGCCCGACGTCGCGATCTCGATCGACAAGGCCATCCCGGTGGCCGGTGGCATGGCCGGCGGCAGCGCGGATGCCGCCGCGGTGCTGGTGGCGATGAACAGCTTGTGGGAGCTCGGGGTGCCGCGCCGCGACTTGCACGCACTGGCCGCCCAGTTGGGCAGCGACGTCCCGTTCGCCCTGCACGGTGGTACCGCGCTGGGCACCGGCCGGGGTGAGCAGCTGGCGACGGTGCTGGCGCGGAGCACCTTCCACTGGGTGCTGGCATTTGCCAAGGGCGGCCTGTCGACGCCGAAAGTGTTTGCCGAACTGGACCGACTCCGCGGCGATGCGAGCCGCGGCGGCCCGTCGCGGCTGGAGGACCCCGAACCGCTGCTGGCCGCACTGGCGTCGGGCGATCCGCGACAATTGGCACCGCTGCTGGGCAATGACCTGCAGGCGGCCGCCGTGAGCCTTGATACCGAATTGCGCCGGACGTTGCGGGCGGGGGTCGACGCGGGCGCGTTCGCGGGCATCGTCTCGGGCTCGGGTCCGACATGCGCGTTCCTGTGCGCCTCGGCCGAGGATGCCGTCGAGGTCGGAGCGCGGCTGGCCGGGGCCGGTGTGTGCCGGACGGTTCGGGTGGCCAGTGGCCCGGTTCCGGGGGCGCGGGTGGTGCCGGAGTCAACTGGTGCCGGGTGAAGCGAACATGTGAGGCAGGACTCACTTTGGCGAAGGGTTTGTTAGCTACTTAAGAGTCTCTTAAGATGACTTGCAGTGAAGACTGGCGGCCAGGCGTGGAACGCAGCGCTTTCTCCTACCGACACCGTCGGCGGGAGGATGCGCGGCACCGCTGGACTGCCCGTATCACCGATTCGAGACGTAACCGCTCCCGAATTGTGCGTGCGCGCCTACTCGAGTGCGCCCTCGACCAGACGGACCATGGAACGACGGGCATTGGCGCCTGACTGCAGGAGGATGTCGTGAGCCGATTTACCGACAAGATGTACTACAACGCCAGGACGTCCACGCGAGGGATGGTCACCGGCGAACCCCACGAGCCGGTGCGCCACACCTGGGGTGAGGTACACGAGCGGGCCAAGCGCGTCGCCGGCGGTCTGGCGGCCGCGGGCATCGGCCACGGGGACAAGATCGGCGTGCTGGCCGGTTTCCCGGTGGAGATCGCGCCGACGGTGCAGGGCATCTGGATGCGCGGCGGATCGCTGACCATGCTGCACCAGCCGACCCCGCGTACGGATCTGGCCATGTGGGCCGAAGACACCATGAACGTCATCGGGATGATCGAGGCCAAGGCCGTCATCGTCTCCGAGCCCTTCCTGGTCGCCATTCCGGTGTTGGAGGAGAAGGGCCTGCAGGTCCTCACGGTGTCGGATCTGCTGGCCGCCGACCCGATCGAACCGGTCGAGACCGGTGAGGACGACCTCGCTCTGATGCAGCTGACATCCGGTTCCACCGGTTCCCCCAAGGCCGTGCAGATCACTCACCGCAACATCCACTCCAACGCCGAGGCCATGTTCATCGGCGCCGAGTACGACGTCGACACCGACGTCATGGTCAGCTGGCTGCCGTGCTTCCACGACATGGGCATGGTCGGCTTCCTGACCATCCCGATGTACTTCGGCGCCGAGCTGGTCAAGGTCACCCCGATGGACTTCCTGCGCGACACCCTGCTGTGGGCCAAGCTCATCGACAAGTACAAGGGCACCATGACCGCGGCCCCCAACTTCGCCTACGCGCTGTTCGCCAAGCGGCTGCGCCGGCAGGCCAAGCCGGGCGAGTATGACCTCTCCACGCTGCGCTTCGCGCTGTCGGGCGCCGAGCCGGTCGACCCCGCCGACGTCGAGGACCTGATCGATGCCGGTAAGCCGTTCGGCTTGAAGGCGTCCGCGATCCTGCCGGCCTACGGCATGGCGGAGACCTGCCTGGCCGTGTCGTTCTCGCCGTGCAACGCGGGCCTGGTCGTCGACGAGGTCGACGCCGATCTGCTGGCCGCGCTGCGCCGCGCGGTTCCGTCCTCCAAGGGCAACACCCGCCGGCTGGCCTCGCTCGGCCCGCTGCTGCGCGACCTGGAGGCTCGGATCGTCGACGAGGACGGCAACGTGCTGCCCGAGCGTGGGGTCGGCGTCATCCAGCTGCGCGGTGAGTCGGTGACCCCCGGCTACATCACCATGGCGGGCTTCTTGCCTACCCAGGACGAGAACGGTTGGTACGACACCGGTGACCTCGGGTACATCACCGAGGACGCCAACGTGGTGGTGTGCGGCCGCGTGAAGGACGTCATCATCATGGCGGGCCGCAACATCTACCCCACGGACATCGAGCGGGCGGCGGGCCGCGTCGAGGGCGTGCGCCCGGGCTGTGCTGTCGCAGTGCGCCTGGACGCCGGTCATTCGCGTGAAACCTTCGCCGTCGCAGTCGAATCCAACGCCTGGCAGGACCCGGCCGCGGTGCGTCGCATCGAGCATCAGGTGGCCCACGAGGTCGTGACCGAGGTGGACGTACGCCCGCGCAACGTGGTGGTGCTGGGGCCGGGCACCATTCCGAAGACGCCGTCGGGCAAGCTGCGCCGGGCCAATTCGGTCGAATTGGTCACCTAAAAGGCCCACTTTTTTACTCGACGTAGCGCACCAACCGGGGCGCGGCTGCTAAACATGATCTCTCTGAATGCATGACGAGAGGATCTGCATGCCCGCCATTCGTTTGGTTACTGCTGTTTCGGCAGTGATCGTTGCCGCTACCTTGTCGACCGGCCCGGCCTGGGCCGGTGGTGAGAACGGCGTTGTCGAGAACCCGGGTGACATTTCCGCGGCCGTTGGTTCCGGTGTCCTGGGTGGTGCCATCGTCGGGTTCACCGCGACCGGCGCCACCAATGAGGAGGCCATGGCGCATGTCGTCGCCGCTTGTCAGCAGGCCGGCGCGGACCAGTGCACGGCGGATGAGGAAACAAACGATCGCCTCTGCATCGTGAATATCGACCACGCTGCGACCGGCGTGGTTGCCGGCGGCGCCGGTGTGACAGTGGACCAGGCGCGTCAGGACGCGTTCAACCGAGCGGCTGCGAACAACACACCGCTGGATCCGGCGGATCCGACGCTGGCCGTGTCCTGCCCCTGATTTCGTCTTATTCGGGCTCCGTCCACGGCGCTATTACCTGGCTATATGGCCATTTACGGTGAGTCATCTATGCCTATTATTTGAATTTGCCATTCATGTGAGACGGATAACAAATACGCTGGTAGATAGCATTTCGGTAGCATTCAGGCCATTTGCATCGGAATTAATCAGGATGAAATTATCTGTTAACATATAGTGGTCTGGACATATGTTCCGACGACTTTTTCCGATTTGAGTGAGGTGGCCACATGATTACTCCCGGCAAGCGCAAGGCGGCCGTCGTCTTGATGGGACTGATCCTGGCCGCCGGCCTCGGAGCTCCCACCGCTGGGGCGCGCGCCACTTGCGAAGACCAGGGCTTGAACGCCATCTGCCAGACCAACGGCAGTGTGTCGATCAAGACCGCGCCCGAGGCTCGTGGGTCCGGACTGCCGGACCCGGCTTCACGGGTGGGTTCGCAGGGCCGGCGGTCCTGCTACACGCAGGCGATGGACCGCGACCACATCTGCAACAACTGACGTACCTGAGGTGACCGGCCCGGCATAGGGCCGCTGCGCTTGAGCAAAGCCGCGTGGACAGGCGATTGGCCTGTCGACGCGGCTTTTCTGCATTCGGGGCCCTGAATCCGGTCACGCCATCTGTGTAACTTGCCCAACAAACGCAAAACTGCCCAATTTCCAACGAAATTGGGCAGTTTAGCCAGGGGTACCGCCCGTCGCGAGGAACGCTCTACCAGGCGTGGACGGTGTTCTGCGCGGCCTCGACACCGTGCTGCAGCAGCAGCTCCGTCGCGTCGGCAGCTTGTTCGAGGATGGTGCCCAACTCGGGCCGTTCCTTGGAATTGAAGTTCTCCAGCACGAACGCCGCCGGATCCTGACGGCCCGGCGGACGCCCCACGCCGATGCGCACCCGCTGAAAGTCCTTGGTACCCAAGGCTGAAGCAATAGAGCGAAGACCGTTGTGGCCGCCCTCGCCGCCGCCGAACTTGAGGCGGATACGCCCGAAGTCGATGTCGAGCTCGTCGTGGATCACCACCACGTCGGCAGGGGCCACCGAATAGAACTTCGCCAAAGGCCCCACGTGCCTACCGGATTCGTTCATGAACGTCCGCGGTTTGGCGAGCACCACGGACCGGCCGCCAAGCCGGCCCGTGGTGACTTCAGCTCCGGATTTCTTGTGCACCTTGAACCCCGCGCCGATGCGATCGGCCAGGATGTCGGCAACCAGAAACCCGACGTTGTGCCGCGTGGTCTCGTAGCGCGGCCCAGGGTTGCCCAGGCCGACCACCAAGAGCGGTTCGGCCAAGGCGAATTACTCCGACTCGGCAGCGGCCTCGTCGGCCGCTCCACCCTCAGCGGCGGCCTCGCCCGAAGCGGCCTCTTCACCGGAGCCACCGGATTCCAGGTCCTCAGCGGTCGGCGCGGCGACGACGTTGACGACGAGCACCTCGGCGTCGGTCACCAGCGTGACGCCCTGGGGCAGCTCGACCTGGCCGGCCAGGATCTGGGTACCGGCCGCGATGCCCTCGACCGACACGGTCAGCGACTCGGGGATCGACTGGACGTCGGCCTCGATCTGGATGGTGTTGGCGTCCTGGGCCACCAGGGTGCCGGACTCGGCGTCGCCCTCGATGACGATGTTCACGTCGACGGTGACCTTCTCGCCACGCTTCACGACGATCAGGTCGGCGTGCTCGATGTTGCGGCGGATCGGGTGAACCACGACCTGCTTGGTCAGCGCCAGCTGCTCCTTGCCGGCGATGGCCAGGGTCAGCACGGCGTTGGTGCCCGAGTTACGCAGCACGGCGGCGAATTCGCGGGCGTTGATCTCCAGGTGCTGCGGGTCGGTGCCGTGGCCGTACAGCACGACGGGCACGCGGCCTTCGCGACGGGCCAGACGCGAAGCGCCCTTGCCGGTCCTGGTGCGGACCTCAGCGGTCAGATTGTTGGTGGTGGAGGCCGCGGTCTTGGCCATATGAATCGCTCCTGATGCCGTTGCTAACTAGGTGGCACGGCCAGGGCTGAGCACATCAGTGCTGAAGTTCCCGTCGATAACGGTGGTCCACCGCGGCGGTGCCGCGAACGTGCAGCGTGGACCAACCCTCGCCGTGATCGTCGACCAGATTAGCCGACAGGCCCCCTAGAGCGGAAATTCAGTGCCGGTGAACTGGGCAGACAGGTCCCACAGGGCGGTCGCGGTGCGTGCCGAACGGGCCGCCGGTGAGGCCAGCTGGGTAGGTCCGGTCGGGCCGCGCATACCGAATCTGGGGCCGACGAACGTGTTGCCGGGCAGATCCTGGGACGCCGCGTACAGCGTCTGGCGGGCACCGAAGGCGGCGTCGGTGGCGATCCTGTTGGCCGCGGTCCAGAACTTGTCGCCCACCGGGTTGCCGGTCTGGCCCTGCAGGTTGGTGGCCGAGTAACCGGGGTGCGCGGTCAACGCCCGCACATCGGAACCGGCCAGCGACAACCGGCGCTGCAGATCCTTGGTGAACAGCAGGTTGGCCAGCTTGGACTGCCCATACGCCAACCACGCGGAGTACGGCCGAGACTTCCAGTTCAGATCCTTGAGGCTGATGTGTCCCAGCAGGTGCATCATCGACGACACTGTGACCACCCGCTCCGTCACCTTGGGCAGCAGCAGATTGGTCAGCGCGAAGTGGCCCAGGTGGTTGGTGCCGATCTGGCTCTCGAAGCCATCGACCGTCTGCGTAAACGGCACCGCCATGATGCCGGCGTTGTTGATCAACACGTCGACCTTGTCGACGCCGCCGGCGAACTCGTCCACCGACTCCAGGCTCTGCAGGTCCAACGGCCGGACCTCGACGCTGCCGGTCATGCCGGCGGCAGCGGCATCGCCCTTGGCGGTGTTGCGGCAGGCCAGGATGACGTGGGCGCCGACGCGGGCCAGCTCGCGTGCGGTGATCTCGCCCAGTCCGCTGTTGGCTCCGGTGACGATGACGGTACGGCCTGCGAACGAGGGCAGATCCGCGGCGGTCCATTCGCTCATGGCCGTGAGCTTAGTGCCGTTTGAGTGCAAGGGGCGGGCGAGCTCAGCGCCGGGATTACTTGACGGAGAAGCCCTTGATGATGGCCTCGATATCAGCGGCCTGATCCTTGGCTTTCTGGGCGAACGTCGTGACGGTCAGCTGGACCAGATACCGAACACCGGGCTTGGGCGGCGTCGGCTGGGCGATGACGATCCGGTTGTAGGACTGCATCCGTTGGCCGTTGAGGTCGTAGCTGCCCTCGATCATCGACGACGGAAAACCCTCGAATTGATCGGTGGATCCGTTGAGCTTCGTGAAATTCTGCGACAGCAGCGCGTCGGCATCGGCGTGCTTGATGGCGTCGTCGACGTTGAAATCACCGGACAGCCGGAACACCATCAGCATCGCGATGGGATAGGTGTCGTTCCTGGCGATCACCACGGTGCCAGGGGAGTAGTTGAGGTTCTTGTACTCGGTCCACCCCGGCGGGCGCGGCAGATTCACCTTCAGGTCGGTGAGTGAACCGGGCACCACCTGCTCGCTCTGCACACCGAGCTTCGCCAGGTAGTCCGGGAAGGGCACCAGCTGACTCTTGTCCACCGCGGTGGTGGTCGGTGCGGTGGACCAAATGGATTGGTAATTGGGCGTTTTGGGTGCGCACGCGGCCAAGGTCAGCACGGCAGCCGTCACGGCACCAACCCGGCGCAGGATCACAGAATCTCGCGGACCGCGTCGATCGGGCGGGCCAGCCGGGTGCCCTTGTCGGTGACCACGAACGGGCGCTCGATCAGGATCGGGTGCTGGGCGAGAGCGTCCAGCAGCTGCCCGTCGGTGGCGTCGGCCAAGCCCAGTTCGGTGTACAGCGACTCACGCTTGCGCACCGCGGCGCGCACGTCGATACCCGCCGCGGAAATCATCTCGACCAGTTCGCCGCGGGTCGGCGGCGTCTTGAGGTACAAGACAATTTCCGGATCAATACCGTTCTCCCGCAACAGATCCAGCGTCTTGCGGGAGGTGGAGCATTTTGGATTGTGAAAGATTCGCGAGGTCACTATGCGGATCCGTCGAAAAGGCCGGTGACCGAGCCGTTTTCGAACACCGCCCGGATCGTCGAGGCCAGCAGCGGCGCGATCGACAGCACGGTCAGCGCGGGGAACTGCTTGTCCGGCGTGATCGGCAGGGTATTGGTGACGATCACCTCGCGGGCGCCGCAGTCGGCCAGGCGCTGAGCGGCCGGGTCGGACAGCACGCCGTGGGTCGCGGCAATGATGACGTCCTTGGCGCCGTCCTCGCGCAGCAGCTTGACCGCGCCGGCGATGGTGCCACCGGTATCGATCATGTCGTCGGTCAGGATGCAGGTCTTGCCCTCCACGTCGCCGACGACGCGGTTGGCCTTGACCTGGTTGGGCACCAGCGGGTCGCGGGTCTTGTGGATGAAGGCCAGCGGCACGCCGCCCAGCGAATCGGCCCACTTCTCGGCGACGCGCACCCGGCCCGAGTCGGGGGAGACCACGACCAGATCGGAGTCGCCGTACTTGTCGGCGATGTAGCCGCACAACAGGGACTGGCCGCGCATGTGATCCACCGGGCCGTCGAAGAAGCCCTGGATCTGGTCGGTGTGCAGGTCGACCGTGACGATGCGATCGGCCCCCGCGGTCTTGTAGAGGTCAGCGACCAGGCGGGCCGAGATGGGCTCGCGGCCGCGGTGCTTCTTGTCCTGCCGGGCGTACGGGTAGAACGGCAGGATCGCGGTGATCCGCTTGGCCGACCCGCGCTTGAGCGCATCGATCATGATGAGCTGTTCCATCAGCCACTGATTCAGCGGTGCCGGGTGGCTCTGCAACACAAAGGCGTCGCAGCCACGCACCGACTCGTCGAAACGGACGAAGATCTCGCCGTTCGCGAAGTCCCGGGCGGTCTGCGCGGTGACCTCGATGCCGAGCTCCTTGGCCACTTGATCGGCCAGTTCGGGGTGTGCGCGCCCCGAGAAGAGCATCAGATTTTTGCGGTTGTCGGTCCAGTCCGTGGCCACTGTGTGCTGCTTTCGCGGTGGGGGATCCTTGCGGGCCAATCCTACTTATCGGTAACCGGTGCGCGTTGCCGGGTTACGCGAAAGCCAACATCAGCCGTCGGATTGGCGGGCTTTGCGGGCTGCTTCTGCGGCCGCGGAGCCGGGTCGTTTGCGCTCCACCCAGCCTTCGATGATCCGTTGGTCGCCGGCCGAGACGGCCAGCGCGCCGGGCGGAACGTCCTCGCGGACCACGGTTCCGGCGCCGGTGTAGGCGCCGTCGCCGACAGTCACCGGGGCGACGAACATGGTGTCCGACCCGGTGCGCACGTACGAACCGATCCGGGTGCGATTCTTGGACTCACCGTCGTAGTTGACGAAGACGCTGGAGGCTCCGATGTTGCTGTAATCGCCGATCTCGGCGTCGCCGACATAGGTCAGGTGCGGCACCTTGGTGCCGGTGCCGATCGTGGAGTTCTTGACCTCGACGAAAGCGCCCAGCTTGCCGTCGGCGCCGAGCTCGGTGCCGGGGCGCAGGTAGCTGAACGGGCCGACCGTGGCGCCGGCACCGATGACGGCCAGCTCACCGTGGGTGCGGATCACCGTGGCGCCGTCGCCGACCTCCGTATCGGTGAGCGTGGTGTCCGGCCCGATGACGCAGTTCGCCCCGATGTCGGTGGCGCCGAGGACCTGGGTGCCCGGCTTGATGACGGTGTCGCGGCCGATGCTCACATCGACGTCGATCCAGGTGGTGGCGGGGTCGATGACGGTGACGCCGGCGCGCTGATGCTTGGCGATGATCCGGCGGTTGAGTACCCCGGCCAGGTCGGACAGTTGCACTCGGTCGTTCACGCCGGAGACCAGTGCGCTGTCGTCGACGTGCTGGGCCCGGACGATCTGTCCGTCGCCGCGCACGATCGAGATGGCGTCGGTCAGATACAGCTCCTGTTGGGCATTGTCCGAACGGAGCCGGCTCAGCGCTGAGCGCAGGGCCGTGGTGTCGAAGGCGTAGACGCCGGCGTTCACCTCGCGGATGGCCCGCTGAGACTCGGTGGCGTCGGCCTGCTCGACGATGCCGATCACTTCGTGGTCCTGGGTGCGCAGGATGCGCCCGTATCCGGTGGGGTTGTCCACGGTGGTGGTCAGCACAGTGGCGGCCGCGGTCGCGGCGGCGTGGGTATCGACCAGGTCGGCCAGGGTGTCGGCGTCCAGCAGCGGGACGTCGCCTGCGGTGACGACGACGGTGCCGGCGAAATCGTCGGGCAGGGCGGACAGTCCGCAGCCGACGGCGTGCCCGGTACCGAGTTGTTCTTCCTGGATGGCGACGGTGACCGTGCGGCCGAGGCCGTCGGCGATCTCATGCACCGCCGCGGTGACCCGCTCGCGTTCCTTGCCGACCACTACCACCAGGTGCGCCGGGTCCACCCTGGTCACCGCGTGCAGTGCGTGTGCCAGCATGCTGCGTCCGGCCAGGGTGTGCAGGACCTTGGGGACGTCCGAGCTCATCCGGGTGCCGGATCCGGCCGCCAGGATGATGACGGCCGCTTCGCCTCGTGTGGTCACGTGTGCCTCTCTCGTCACCGTTCAAGGGCATTCGTCTTGCTCCGTCGCCAGGACTCGAACCTGAACTATCTGAACCAAAATCAGAGGTGCTGCCGATTACACCACGACGGATTACTCGTCAAAGACTGTAGTGCAAGCCGATACGCTGGCTTCCATGGCCGCGTCGGAGAACGGGGCCCGCAACCCGCGGGCCCGCATGACCGGCGGCGAACGCCGCCAGCAGTTGATCGAGATCGCCAAATCGCTGTTCGCCGAACGCGGATATGACGCCACCTCCGTCGAGGAGATCGCTCAGCGGGCGAATGTTTCCAAGCCGGTGGTGTACGAGCATTTCGGCGGCAAAGAAGGCCTGTACGCCGTCGTGGTCGACCGCGAGATGTCCGCGCTGCTCGACGGCATCACCTCATCGCTGACCAACAACCGGTCGCGGGTTCGGGTCGAGCGGGTGGCGCTGGCATTGCTGACCTATGTCGAGGAGCGCACCGACGGGTTCCGCATCCTGATCCGCGACTCTCCCGCGTCCATCGCCTCGGGCACGTATTCGAGCCTGCTCAACGACGCCGTCAGCCAGGTGGCCTCGATCCTGGCCGGTGACTTCGCCCGCCGCGGGCTGGACCCCGAACTGGCGCCGCTGTACGCCCAGGCCTGCGTCGGGTCGGTGTCCATGGCCGCGCAGTGGTGGCTGGACGTGCGTGAGCCCAAGAAAGAAGTGGTGGCTGCACATCTGGTCAACCTGGTCTGGAACGGACTGACCCACCTGGAATCCGACCCGGAGCTGCACGAGGGGTAGCGCCTGCCCATGGCGAGAGTCCGGCAACGTGTCCGGCTGGAAGCCGTCAACAAATGTTGACAATGTCAGCACTTGTTGACGACCTCAGGTCGCATGACCCGGGGATGGTGAGGTTTCAGGCATAGCCGAGGCGGCGCCAACCTAGCCGCAGTCGCGTAACAGCAGATCGGCCACGTTCTCGCGCCGCACCAAGGCCCGCGCCTGCCGGTCGCATACCGCGACCACCGGTGGACGGGTCGTCGTCGCGTAGTTGGGGTTCTGGTAGGCGCCACTGCAGGCCACCGCGAGCAGATCGCCGGGGTGCAGATCGGCCGGCAAGGCGATGTCCTCGGCAATCGTCTGGTTGTCGCGGCCGGTCACGGTGGAGCGGCAGGTCGGGCCGAGGGGATGCCGATTGGCAAGAGCCACGGGGGGTTTCATGTCGCCGCTCACATTGCCGTCGGTGGCCACGAGCACGTGCCCGTCGGTCCGGGTGGTCAGCGACTGCACCCGCAACACCGTCACACCGGCCCGGGCGCTGATCGCCCGTCCCGGCTCGATGACCAGCCGGGGCCGCGGAAATCGTTCGGCTGCGCAGGCCGCGTCCAGCGCGTCCTCCAAGAAGTCGGCCAGCTCGTCGGGGTCCAGCTCGATCGCTTCCCCGCCGCCGATGTTCAGTTCGGTCAGCACCACCCCGTGGGCTGAGCGGATGTCGGCCATGGTGGCGACCAGGCGTCGCACGGCGTCGACGTACACCTCGGGATCGGCGATCTGCGAACCCAGACCGCAGTACAACCCGGCCACCTGCATGGTCGGGACGGCCAGCGCCCGCTGCACGGTCGGCGCCACGTCCACCCCGGGTGTCACCCGCAGCAGCACCGACTGGGTGGTGCGCGTGAGCCCGGCCAGATAGGCGATTTCGATCGGCGAGTCCACTACCACCCGGCCGATGCCGGCTTGGACCGCCAGCGCCAGTTCGTCGGCGCATTTCGCGCGTCCGTGCAGCACGATCCGTGCCGGATCCATGCCGCCGGCCAGTGCCAGGGCCAGTTCCGCAGCCGAGCAGACCGCCATGCCCAGTCCGGCGTCGTGGACCCAGCGGGCCACCGTGGTGGTCAGCAGTGACCGCGCTCCGTAGGCGACCTCGACGCCACGTAGCGCAGTGCGGTACTGCTGCGCGCGATGGCGGAAGTCGGCCTCGTCGAGAATGCAGGCGGGCGTGCCGAATTGGTCGGCGACATCGGTCAGCGCGACCGATCCGACGCAGAGCCGTCCCAACTCGTCGACGTGTGTGGTCAGCGGCCAGATCGTGGTGTCGATGCGGGGATGGGTGACCGAACGTAAGGACGGCAATATGTCGAGCAATGTCATGCCTTCACCCTGCGCTCGCAGTTGACCGGTGAGCACGGCGTTGACGATCCCTTGATGGGACGGCGGCCAATCTTGACGAAGTCCTGCGAACTACAATCGGCGACATCATGACCTCCCCGGGGCACCAACCAGTTCAGACCCCGCTGGCGGGGCTCATCCAACTCGCACTGACAGATCCTGGCCTGCAGGAATTGACCCGTCACGCTGCCGACGGCGGCGCCGGGCAGGCGCTGGTGGGTCCGTCCAACGCCCGGTTGCCGGTGGCTGCGGCCCTGGCCGCGGCCGGCCCGGTGCTGGTGGTCACTGCCACTGGCCGGGAAGCCGAGGATCTGACCGCCGAACTGCGGGCCGTGCACGGCGCTGCCGTGGCGGTGTTTCCGTCCTGGGAGACGTTGCCGCACGAGCGGCTCTCGCCCGGCGTCGATACGGTCGGTGCGCGGTTGACCGTGCTGCGTCGACTGGCCCTGCCCGAGGACTCCCGTCTCGGTCCGCCGCTGCGAGTGGTGGTCACCACGGCCCGCTCGCTGCTGCAACCGCTGGCCGGTGGCGTGGACATCGACCCGGTGACCCTGTCGGTCGGCGCCGAGGCGGACTTCGAATCGACCGTCGAGCGGCTGGTCGAATTGGCGTATACGCGGGTCGACATGGTCGGCAAACGCGGCGAATTCGCGGTCCGCGGCGGCATTCTCGACGTGTTCACCCCGACCGCCGAACATCCGGTGCGGGTCGAGTTCTGGGGTGACGAGGTCTCCGAGATGCGGATGTTCTCGGTGGCCGACCAGCGTTCGATCCCGGAGATCGAGGTCGCGGCCGTGATCGCGGTGCCGTGTCGAGAGTTGTTGCTGACCAACGAGGTTCGCCAGCGGGCGGCGGCATTGGCCGCCGATATGGGACCGGTGCCCGCGGCTGAATCTCAGGTGACCGGCAGCGTTCGCGACATGCTGACCAAACTCGCCGAGGGCATCCCCGTCGACGGCATGGAGGCACTGCTGCCGGTGTTGCGCCCCGGTGACCTGGCGCTGCTGACCGACCGTCTGCCCGACAGTTCACCTGTGCTGATCTGCGACCCGGAGAAGGTTCGCACCCGCGCCGCCGACCTGCTCAAGACCGGCCAGGAATTCCTGGAGGCATCGTGGTCGGTGGCGGCTCTGGGCGGCAATGCGCCGATCGACGTTGAGGCCCTTGGTGGTTCAGGTTTCCGTGGGTTCACCGAAGTGCGTGAGGCCGCTGCGGCGGCCGGACATCCGTGGTGGACCCTGAGTCAGCTCGCGACCGAATCCGGCACCGAGGTGGACGTACGACCGGCGCCGTCGGCTCGCTCTCAGCAGAGCCTGGACGAGATCTTCGCCATGCTGCGCGCCCACCTGGCGACCGGTGGCCTGGCCGCCGTGGTGACCCCGGGCACCGGAACCGCGCACCGGGTCGTCGAACAGCTCTGCGAATCTGATGTTGCGGCAACGATGTTGGAGCCGGGCGCGGTGCCGACGGTCGGTGTCGTCGGCGTACTCAAGGGTCCGCTGCACGACGGCATGGTGCTGCCGGGCGTCAACCTGGTGGTCATCACCGAGACTGATCTGACCGGCAACCGTGCCACCGCTACCGAGGGCAAAAGGCTTGCGGCCAAACGGCGTAACGTCGTCGATCCGCTGGCGTTGACCGCCGGCGACCTGGTGGTGCACGACCAGCACGGCATCGGCAAGTTCGTCGAGATGACCGAGCGCGTGGTCGGTGGCGCCCGCCGCGAATACCTGGTGCTGGAGTACGCGTCAGCCAAGCGCGGTGGCGGTTCGGACCGGTTGTACGTGCCGATGGACTCGCTGGACCAATTGTCCCGCTATGTCGGTGGTCAGGAACCCACCCTCAGTCGTCTCGGTGGCAGTGACTGGACCAACACGAAGACCAAGGCGCGCAAGGCCGTTCGTGAGATCGCCTCGGAGTTGGTGGCGCTGTACGCCAAACGGCAGTCGGCACCCGGGCACGCGTTCGCCCCGGACACCCCGTGGCAGGCCGAGATGGAGGACGCGTTCGGTTTCACCGAGACCATGGATCAGCTGACGGCGATCACCGAGGTCAAATCCGATATGGAGAAACCGGTTCCGATGGACCGGGTGATCTGTGGCGACGTCGGCTACGGCAAGACCGAGATCGCGGTGCGCGCGGCGTTCAAAGCGGTGCAGGACGGCAAGCAGGTCGCGGTGCTGGTTCCCACCACCCTGCTTGCCGATCAGCACCTGCAGACCTTCGCCGCTCGGATGGCCGGGTTCCCGGTCACCGTCAAAGGATTGTCGCGATTCACCGATCCCACTGAATCACGCGCTGTGATAGAGGGTTTGAAGGACGGCTCGGTCGACGTGGTGATCGGTACCCACCGGCTGCTGCAGACCGCCGTCACCTGGAAAGATCTGGGCCTGGTGATCGTCGACGAGGAGCAGCGCTTCGGCGTCGAGCACAAGGAACACATCAAGTCGATGCGCACCCACGTCGACGTGCTGACCATGAGTGCCACGCCGATCCCCCGCACGCTGGAGATGAGCTTGGCCGGCATCCGGGAGATGTCGACCATCCTGACGCCGCCCGAGGAACGGTTCCCGGTGCTGACTTACGTTGGGCCGCATGATGACAAGCAGGTCGCGGCGGCGCTGCGGCGTGAGCTGCTCCGCGACGGGCAGGCCTTCTACATCCACAACCGGGTGAAGTCGATCGACAACGCGGCCGCGCGGGTACGACAGCTGGTGCCCGAGGCCCGGGTGGTGGTGGCGCACGGGCAGATGCCCGAGGAACTGCTGGAACGTACCGTCGAAGGTTTCTGGAACCGGGAATTCGACATCCTGGTGTGTACCACCATCGTCGAGACCGGCCTTGATATTTCGAATGCCAACACGCTGATCGTCGAGCGAGCCGACACCTTCGGCCTGTCGCAGTTGCACCAGCTGCGGGGCCGGGTGGGCCGCAGCCGGGAACGTGGATACGCGTATTTCCTTTATCCGCCTGAGGTTCCGCTCACCGAGACCGCGCATGACCGCCTCGCCACCATCGCGCAGAACAACGATCTGGGCGCCGGGATGGCCGTCGCGATGAAGGACCTCGAGATCCGCGGCGCCGGTAACGTGCTCGGCGTCGAGCAGTCCGGGCACGTCGCCGGGGTCGGCTTCGATCTGTACGTGCGGCTGGTCGGTGAAGCCGTGGAGGCATACCGGGCGGCGGTCGACGGGAAAACCATTGCGGCCGTGGAAGAACCGAAGGAGGTTCGGGTCGATCTGCCGATCGATGCGCACCTGCCGCCGGACTACATCGGTAGCGATCGACTGCGCCTGGAGGCCTACCGCCGCCTGGCCGCGGCCGCCGATGACGCCGCGGTGGCGTCCGTGGTCGAAGAACTGGTCGACCGCTACGGCCCGCTGCCCGAGCCGGCTCAGCGTCTGCTGGCGGTGGCCCGGCTGCGGCTGCTGTGTCGGCGCTACGGCGTCACCGAGGTCAGCGCCATCTCCGACTCGACCATTCGGGTGGCGCCGTTGACGTTGCAGGACTCCGGGCAGCTGCGGCTCAAGCGGATGTATCCCGGCGCGGCGTACCGCGCGACCACCTCGACGGTGCAGATACCGATTCCGCGGGCCGGCGCCAATGTCGGAGCTCCACGGATCCGCGATCTGGAACTGGCCCGCGCCGTGGCCGGGCTGTTGCTGACACTTGATGGGCGTCCGGCCAGCGAAATTGATATAACCGACCTGGGAGGTGGCGCCGTGAGCGGGGCTGGGCAGTCGCTATGACCGTGATCCTGGTCGACCCACGCCGTCCCGCACTGGTACCCATCGACGCCTTGGGCCTGCTGGCCGGCGATGTGCAGTACACCGAAGAGCTTCCGGTGAAGGTGCTGTGGTCATTGCCGTCGGCGCGTGCGGCGTACGGCGGTGAGCCGGCTGATGTGCTGCTGTCCTCAGACCCGACGCACCCCGAAGTGCAGTCGCGGCTGGCCGCCGGCGAGAAGCTGATCTCAGCCGGCGACGCGCCTGCGGGGGAGCGGCTGATCGACGCTGTGGCGGTGATGGACCGGCTGCGCACCGATGGGCCGTGGGAGGGCGAGCAGACCCACGACTCGTTGCGGCGGTATCTGTTGGAAGAGACCTACGAGCTGTTCGATGCGATCCGCGGGGGCGATGCCGACGAGGTGCGCGACGAGCTCGGTGATGTGTTGCTACAGGTGCTTTTTCACGCGCGGGTCGCCGAAGAGGCACCTCTGCATCCCTTCGGCATCGACGATGTCGCCGAGGCGCTGATCCGCAAGTTGGGCAACCGGCTGCCGGCCGTCCTTGCCGGCGAGTCGATTTCGCTTGAGGACCAGATCGCCGAGTGGGACCGGCGCAAAGCCCTGGAGAAGGCGTCCCGGGCGTCGTGCGTGGACGAGGTACCGACCGCGCAGCCGGCGCTGGCGCTGGCGCAGAAGCTGCTTGATCGGGTGCGTGCTGCTGGGGTGCCCGCCGATCTGGTGCCCGCGGAGCTGACGTCGGTGACGCTGACCGTCGGTTCTGATGCCGAAAGTGCTTTGCGCGCAGTGGCATTGCACTTCATGGATACCGTGCGTGCGGCCGAGGGTGCGGTGGCCGCGGCCCGCGGTACCGAGCTGCCGGCCGAATTGGGTACCGCGGCTCTGGGCGAAGTATCCGAACAAGAGTGGCGGGAACACTGGCCCGCCGAAGGGGCTGACTGACCGATTCTTGGGATCGGTAGCGGACCGCTGCCGGTGTGATTGCTCCAACGACGTCGATCAGGCGGCGTCCGACGAGAGGAATCACCGTGAAGATCGTGCCCGCAGTCTTGGAGCAGCACATCAACCGCTTTGACCGCCAGCAGAGCCGGATCATCGCGATCAGCAGTGGGCTGCTCGCACTGTGGTCGGCGTACCGGGTGGCATGGGCGCTCTACTTGAGCGTCGCCTACGACTTCTTGTTCGGGACCTTGGTCATTCAGGTCGCGATCTGGGGTGTCATCGGTGCCGTCGCGGCGATTTCTGCGTTCGCGTTCTACACCCACTCCACCAAGGCGCCGGGTTCGCCCGAGCGAACCGAGTCTCAGTAGTACCCGCACCCACAGTTTGCGGCCCGGACGTGTGTTCGGGCCGCAAAGTGTGACTCAGGCGAACAGGCTTGAGCCCCAGTAGTCCGACGTGCCCTCTCCGACCCCGGGCGGGCAGGCGAAAATGCCGCTGCCGGTGTGGGTGATGTACTCGTTGAGGGCGTCGTGCATGGACAACTGCTGTTGCATCGGGATGAACTGGGTGGCCGGGTTACGCACGAATGCGATGAAGAACAGGCCCGCGTCGAGGTGCCCGAAACCGTCTGAACCGTCGGTGAAGTTGTATCCGCGACGCAGGATCTGCACCCCGTTGTTGTGCTCGGGGGAGGCCAGTCGTACGTGTGCGTCGACGTCGATCATCGGGTCGCCGTCGGCGCCCTTGCTCTGGAAATCGAGCGGCGCGAACTCGTCGGTGTATCCGTTGGGGGCACCGCTGCCCTTCTGTCGTCCGATCACCCGCTCTTGCTCCATGAGCGTTGTGCGGTCCCAGGGTTCGATGAGCATGCGGATCCGGCGGTTGATCAGATAGCTGCCACCGGTCAGCCAGTCCGGCCCGTCGCCGCTGCCCACCCACACGTGGTTGTCGATGGCCGCGGTGTCCTCGGCCTTCAGATTCGCCGTTCCGTCCTTGAACCCGAACAGGTTCCGCGGCGTGGCCTGGTCTCGGGTGGTCGACGAGGTACGCCCGAACCCCAGTTGGGAGTAGCGCACCGCGACGGTACCGAAACCGACGCGGGCCAGGTTGCGGATCGCGTGGACCGCCACCTGAGGATCGTTGGCGCAGGCCTGCACGACGATGTCGCCACCGCAGCGCGCCGGGTCGAGCTTCTCGTGGCGGAACTTGGGCAGGTCGACCAGGTGCGCCGGGGCGCTGGACGCGATGCCGAACCGGTCCACCCCGTCCTTGCGGAAGAAGCCTGACCCGAATCCGATGGTCAGCGTCAGCGCTGAAGCCGGGAGGCCAAGTGCCTCACCGGTATCCGAGGGCGGCGAATAAGGGTTGAGGCCCAGCGCACCGTGCTCGACGGCCTCCTGGCCCTGCGTCATCCGCTCGGCCATCTGCGTCCACTGCTTGAGCATCGCGACCACTGCATCGCGGCGGTCGGTGGTGACGTCGAAAGCGGCGAAATGCATGCGGTCCTGGGCGGCGGTGACGATGCCCGCCTGGTGCCGCCCGCGGAACGGCACGGGCTTGTGAAAGCCGGGGTCGACGCCGGCGGCCGCGGACCGGCCGGCCATGGCGCCCGCCGAGGCCGCGCCGACAACCGCGGCCGTCACACCGGCGGCGCCGAACAGCTTGCGCCGCGACAGGCCGGGACGTACCGACTCGGCCGGTGCGGACTCGGGGTCGGTGGGCGCCGGGGTCTCGCTACCGCTGGGCGATGACACCCTGCACCTGGCTGACTTCCTTGCTCAGTGCGTCGATCGCCTGCGAAAGGGCTTGGCGCTCAGGCTCGGTGACCTTGTCATACGAAACGAAACCGTCGCCTTGGCGGTACTTGTCCAGCAGGCTCTGCACGGTGGCGAAGGCCGCGTCGACACGCGCGCCCAGGGCTTTGTCGCGCGCGTCGAGGATCGGTCGCACCGAGCCGACCGCGGTCCGCGAGCCATCCACGTTGGCCTGGAAGTCCCACAAGTCGGTGTGGCTGAAGATGTCTTCTTCACCGCTGATCTTGGTCTTGGCGATCTCGTCGAGAAGTCCCTGGGCGCCGCCGGCGATGTGGGTCGGGTCGATCGTCCACTTGGGATCCTTCACGCCGGCGTCGAGTTCCTTGACGTCGGCGACCAGCTGGTCGCCGATTGCGTTGGTGTCGGGCTGCAGCCCGGTCACCCAGAGGTCCTTCTCCAGGCGGTGGAAGCCGGTCCATTTCTGGCCGGCCTGCAGGTCGGCTTCGCGCAGGTCGATGCGGGGGTCCAAGTCGTCGGGGAACGACTCTGCCACCGGCTCGATGCGCTCGTAGTAGGTCCGGGCCTTCGGGTATTCCGTTTTGGCTCCGGCGATGTCACCCTTCTTCACGGCGTCGGTGAAAGCCGTTGTGGCGGTGATTAACTCGTTGAGCTGGCTGATGACGTAGTTCTTGTAGCCGTCGGCGGCCTGCTTGAACCTGGCGTCGGTGCCGACGTTGACGGCGTTGCCGGTGACGGTGAAGTTGCCGCGGATGCCGTCGCCGATCATGCCCGGCTTGCAAGCGGTGACGTAGGTGCCGGGTTCGCCCAGCTGCACGATCAGCTTGCGCTGCAGGCCGGGGGAGATGTTCTCCACCTCGCCCAGCACCCGGTCGCCGGCGCCGTAGACGTAGAACTCCGTGACCTTCGAGCCGTTGTTCGTGATGACGAAGGTGCTGGGCCCGGTGTTGGCCTGTGCCACCGACAGTTTGCAGCCGTTGTCGGAGGCGTCCACCGTGATCGCGTCGGCCTGGCCCTTGTCGCCGGCCGAATTGGCAGACTCCTTCGGGGCGCAGGCCGTCATGGCCGTCCCGGCCAGTACGGCGGCGAGAACTGCCGTGCCGGCGTTCAGTGCGTGGAGCTTCACGTGGTGGACCTTTCCGGGGTTGACGCCGTATCGGCAGGACTTGCTTGGGCTACTGGTTTGTTCGGCCGCAGGAACAGTGCGAGTACGACGACGATGCAGGTCAGCCACGCCGCGAACTGCAGCACGGTAGGCGTCGGGGTGAGGTTGAGGACGCCGCGGATGACCTCGCCGTACCAGGCCGACCAGTTGAAGGCGCCGGTGACGTCAAAGGCTTTGGTGCCCAGGCCGGGCAGCCACCCGACGGTCTGCAATGCGCCGATTCCGTACGACAGGATCCCGGCGGCGACGACGATCAGGAACACCCCGGTATA
Source organism: Mycobacterium sp. MAA66 (assembly GCF_041261665.1). Taxonomy (NCBI): domain Bacteria; kingdom Bacillati; phylum Actinomycetota; class Actinomycetes; order Mycobacteriales; family Mycobacteriaceae; genus Mycobacterium; species Mycobacterium sp. MAA66. The sequence continues at coordinate 50,708 of NZ_JBGCCC010000003.1, forward strand.
GGAGAAGAACTTGGCGAGGTTGATGCGGACCGCTCCGGCGTACATGCCGTAGGCGATCGCGCTGGCGATCACCACGCCGACGAGCAGTCCGACCAGCGGCCATGCCGTTGCCGCCTCGGCGTAGCCGACCATGAACAGGGCGGTTTCCACGCCTTCGCGTCCGACGGCCAGGAAAGCCAGGCTGGCCACGGCCCAGCCGCCGCTTTGCAGTGCCCGGTCCATGCCGGTGCGCAATTCACCGGAGATGGAGGCGGCGGCCTGCTTCATCCACAGCACCATGGTGATCACGATGGCGACCGCGATCAGGGAGGAGACCCCGGCGATCGCTTCGGCGGCCAGCCCGGAGACCGTGTTCTCACTGAACTGAATGGTCAGGAATACGCCGACGGTCATGGTGATGGCGGCGCCGACACCCAGCCAGACCCATTTGAGTGCGTCGCGCCGCTCGGACTTGACCAGGAAGGCGATCAGTATTGTGACGACAATCGCGGTCTCAAGGCCTTCGCGTAGCCCGATGAGCATGCTGCCGAAAAGCTGTGAGGAAATATCTGAGCTCGCGGCCATGATCGACACCGAGATCGGGAAAGCGGTGCTCATCGGTGGTCCTTAGTTCTACTTAATATTCAGCTCAGGGTTGCCTTGCCAAAGCAAGGTAAGGCCACCTTAACAGCGGATCTTGAGGTTGGACACAGGATGGTCGCAGGCGCGGACTCGCGTGCCGGGACCAGTCCGCGCGGCATGCGACGATGGTTTTCGAGAAGTAGTGGGTGTGGGGAGTCCGGTGGCGAGAGTGCGTTGGCTGAGGGCTGTTGCGGTTATCGCCGCGGCAGCCCTGCTTTTGGCCTCGAGCTGTTCGTGGACCAGCGGCACCTTGCGGGGTGTGCCGCCGCCGGCCGGCGCCCCGGTCCCGAAGATCAGCACCCACGTCAAAGGACGCGGCGCTGAACAACTGCGGGATTGGGCCCAGCAGATCGCACCCGGTACCGGTATCCCGCTGCTGGCGCTGGAGGCATACGCATACGCCGCTCGCGTGGCCGAGGTGGAGAACCCCAACTGCCACATCGCCTGGACCACGCTGGCCGGCATCGGCATGGTGGAGAGCCATCACGGCACCTATCACGGTGCCAAGATCTGGCCCAACGGTGACGTCACGCCACCGATCCGCGGGGTACCGCTGGACGGCACCATGAACAACCTGCGGATTCCGGACAGCGACGACAGCAAGCTCGACACCGATGATGCAGTCGTCCGGGCAATGGGGCCCATGCAGTTCATCCCGGACACCTGGAAGTTGTACGGCGTGGACGCCAACAACACCGGCCTGCCCAGCCCGGACAACATCGACGATGCGGCGCTGTCGGCGGCCGGATATCTGTGTTACCGGGGAAAGAACCTGGCCACCGTGCACGGCTGGATGGAGGCGCTGCGGGCCTACAACATGTCCGATGACTACGCGCGGGCCGTTCGGGACTGGGCCACCGCGTATGCCGATGGCCGGCACCTGTAGGAGCTTGCGAACGTCGCTGCGCCGCACCGTTTAGGCTGATGGGCGTTCGCACGAGACCGTGACGCAAGGGAGACCGCAAGTGCCAATCATCGAACAGGTCGGAGCCCGCGAGATTCTCGATTCCCGGGGCAATCCGACGGTCGAGGTCGAGGTCGCTCTGACGGACGGGACTTTCGCTCGCGCAGCGGTTCCTTCGGGTGCTTCCACCGGTGAGCACGAGGCCGTGGAGCTGCGTGACGGTGGCGATCGGTACGGCGGCAAGGGCGTCGAGAAGGCCGTGGAGGCCGTGCTCGACGAGATCGCCCCCGCGGTGATCGGCCAGGCAGCCGACGACCAGCGGATCATCGACCAGGCGCTGCTCGACCTGGACGGCACCCCGGACAAGTCGCGCCTCGGCGCCAACGCGATCCTCGGTGTGTCCCTCGCCGTGGCCAAGGCGGCGGCCGACAGCGCTGCGCTGCCCCTGTTCCGGTACCTCGGCGGCCCGAACGCCCACATCCTTCCCGTGCCGATGATGAACATCCTCAACGGTGGCGCACACGCCGACACCGGTGTCGATGTCCAGGAGTTCATGGTCGCCCCGATCGGCGCACCGACATTCAAGGAATCGCTGCGCTGGGGCGCCGAGGTCTACCACTCGCTCAAGAGCGTGCTCAAGAAGCAGGGCCTGTCCACCGGCCTCGGCGACGAGGGCGGTTTCGCCCCGGACGTGGCCGGCACCAAGGCAGCGCTGGACCTGATCAGCATCGCGATCGACGCGACCGGCCTGAAGCTCGGCAGCGATGTGGCCCTGGCTCTCGATGTGGCCGCCACCGAGTTCTACACGGACGGAAAGGGTTACGCCTTCGAGAAGGAGACCCGTACCGCCGAGCAGATGGCTGAGTTCTACGCCTCGCTGCTGGATGCCTACCCGCTGGTCTCCATCGAGGATCCGCTGTCCGAGGACGACTGGGACGGGTGGGTGTCCCTGACCACCGCCATCGGTGACCGCGTCCAGCTGGTCGGTGATGACCTGTTCGTCACCAACCCGGAGCGGCTGGAAGAGGGCATCGAGCGTGGCGCAGCCAACGCGCTGCTGGTGAAGGTGAACCAGATCGGCACGCTGACCGAGACGTTGGACGCCGTTGCGCTGGCACACAACGCCGGCTACAAGTCGATGATGAGCCACCGCAGTGGCGAGACCGAGGACACCACCATCGCCGACCTGGCCGTGGCCTGCAGCTGTGGACAGATCAAGACCGGTGCCCCGGCCCGCAGCGAGCGCGTCGCCAAGTACAACCAGCTGCTGCGCATCGAGGAGGCCCTGGGTGATGCCGGGCGGTACGCGGGCGACCTGGCCTTCCCGCGTTTTGTCGTGGAATCCAAGTAATTTCTCGATTCTGAATTCGCGTCATGCCAGACCCGAAGCGGCGAGCCCCCGCCTCCCGACCCACCAAACCCGGTGAGTCCAAGCGGGGGCGGCCGGCGCGCACCAACGGGTCGGCGACGGCGAATTCCAGGGCACGTGCCACTGAGACCCGCCGCACCCCGGAGAATCTGCCGGCACCGGTCACCGAGCCGATCCGCCAGGCGATCGTCGAGTCCGTCGAGCACCAGCACGAGCAACGGCTGGGTTCGACGGCACGACGGGCCGCCATCCTGGCGGTGGTGGTGTGCGTGTTGACGCTGACCATCGCCGGGCCGGTGCGTACCTACTTCGCGCAGCGCACCGAGCAACGCCAGCTGGCCACCGCCGAATCCCAATTGCGTTCGCAGATAGCCAGTTTGGAGCAACAGAAGAGCAAGCTGGCCGACCCGGCGTACATCGCCGCCCAGGCCCGCGAGCGACTGGGTTTCGTCATGCCCGGCGATACGCCTTACCAGGTTCAGCTGCCCGACGGTGCGCTGGCGCCAGGTGCACCTCCGGCGCCGCCGCCCACCGCGCACAGCAACCAGCCCTGGTACACGGCGCTGTGGCACACCATTGCCGATGAGCCGCACGGTGTTTCGCCCGTTCCTGCGGCGCCGCCCGCCGGCCCGGACGGAACTCTGCCGACCGAGGCGCCGTCCACTGACGCCCCGACGCCGACCGACGGTTCGGTCGTCCCTGCACCCCAAGGACAGCCCGGTGGTTGATGCTGCAGATCTGGATGCCGTTGCGGCCCAATTGGGCCGCGAGCCGCGCGGGGTCCTTGAGATCGCTTACCGCTGCCCGAACGGTGAGCCGGGTGTGGTCAAGACCGCGCCCCGGTTGCCCGACGGCACACCGTTTCCCACGCTGTACTACCTGACCCATCCGGTGCTGACCGCGGCCGCCAGTCGGCTGGAGTCCTCCGGGTTGATGCGAGACATGACCGAACGTCTGCAGGCTTCTGCCGAGCTGACGGAGGCCTATCGGCGGGCACATGAGTCGTTCCTGGCCGAGCGTGATGCCATCGAGTCGCTGGGCACCACCTTTTCCGGTGGCGGCATGCCCGACCGGGTGAAATGTCTGCACGTGGTGATGGCGCATTCATTGGCAAAAGGCCCGGGCGTCAACCCGTTCGGTGACGAGGCGTTGGCATTGTTGGCCGTGGAACCGGCGATGGCCGGGATTCTTGATCCGAAAGTATGGGTGTGAGCTCGCGCGTTGCAGCGGTTGACTGTGGTACCAACTCGATTCGTCTGCTGATCGCCGACATCATCGATGGTCGCTTGATCGATGTGCACCGTGAGATGCGGATCGTCACCTTGGGGGAAGGCGTCGACGCCACCGGGCAATTCGCGCCGGCCGCACTGGCCCGCACCGAGGCCGCGTTGGCCGACTACGTCGACGTGATGCGGGCGCACGACGTGTCGAAGGTGCGCATGGTGGCGACGTCGGCGGCGCGGGACGCGGGAAACCGCGACGAGTTCTTCGCCATGACGGCGCGCGTGCTGGGCGCTGTGGTGCCCGGTGCGGTGGCCGAGGTGATCAGCGGGACCGAGGAAGCGGGATTGTCGTTCCGTGGCGCGGTTGGTGAATTAGACCCTGCTGCAGGGCCTTTCGTGGTGGTCGACCTGGGCGGCGGATCGACTGAGGTGGTGGTCGGCGATAGCGACGGCACTGTCACGGCCAGCTTCTCTGCCGACATCGGATGCGTCCGCCTCACTGAGCGTTGCCTGCACTCGGACCCGCCCACTGCCGCAGAGGTGGAGGCGGCGCGCGCAGTGGTCCGCGAGCGACTGGCCGAGGCGCTTGCCGTGGTGCCGGTCGAACAGGCCCATACCTGGGTTGGGGTCGCGGGAACATTCACCACGCTGGCTGCGCTGGCGCTTGGTCTGCCGACGTACGACTCCGAACGAATTCACCTGTCCCGCAACGCAGTTTCGGACATCGTGCGGGTGTGTGACGAGTTGATCGCGATGCCGCGCGTCGAACGGGCCCAACTCGGCCCCATGCACGAGGGCCGGGTGAATGTGATCGGCGGCGGCTCGATCGTCGTCGAGGAATTGGCCCGTGAGTTGTCGCAGCGCGCCGGCATCAACGAACTGGTGGTCAGCGAGCACGACATCCTGGACGGCATCGCGCTGTCAGTTTGACCGGTGTGGTCAGACCTTGCAGTTGGGGCGGTTGTGGCAGTGGTGACCTCCGCGGCACGCGTTGCACTGACAGCCACAGGTGGACTGATTGTTGGACTTTTCAACTCGCATTGCAGAACCCCTCGTCTGGCATCGGTTGATCAACATATGACTACTTCACGATAGTTCGACCGCTGCACGTTGGGAACCGGTACCGGACCTGACTTGACCGCGTACACCGGTGGGTCGGCCTGTGGTGCGGCGTTCCCTGGAGCTGTCAGCTTGTGTTGACAATGTCAGCACAAGCTGACAGCTCGTGGCGTGAGTTGTGTCTGCACACCACGCTCGACGGGTTACCGCCAGCCAGCCGGCGTCAGGCGTCGGCCAGCTTGTTGCTGTTGGTCTTCTTGGCCTTGGTGGCGGCGGGCGTAGCAACCGCAGGCACCGCCTCTACCGGCGCCGCGGGCGTCACTGCCCGAGGCATCACGGCGATCGGTCGGGACATTTCGATGGCCTTCTCGGTGTACACCCGGTAACCGAAATCCGGGTTGTAGCCATGGATTTCGGGAGTGTCCAGATCGCGCAGGAAGGTCAGGATCTCGCGGCTGAACACCTGGCCGGGCACCAGCACCGGGAATCCCGGCGGATACGGCGTCACAAATGTCGCCGACACCACCTCGATGCCGTTGTCCAATTTCTCGAAAACCTCGTCGGTGGAAAGGTATTCGCAATTGGTATCGGTGTACGACAGGTAGAACGCCCGACGCACATCGCCTTCCGGGGTGTCCGTTCCGTCGCGGAATGCCGGGTGAAAGCCGCTGAAGTTCGGCAGTGAAGCGGAACTGGTGGTCAACTTCCGCACCTTCTGCTCGAACCGGCCGCGCTCGCCCAGACCCATTTCGGACACCGCTTCGTCGAGTTCGGCGGCGATCTTCACCAGCACCTCCACCAGGAACGCCACCGAACTGCGCGTGGTGCCGATATTGGTCATGAACAGCACGGTGTTCCGCGATGTCTTGTTGATCTGCACACCGTGGCGGTCCATCAGCTGTTCGCGTTTGAAGGTGTCGCCGTCGTAGCCGGTGCGTCCGATCGACAACGTGATGCGGGACGGGTCGAGCACGAATTCGTCTTTGTCCCAAGCAGTCATCATGTTGCGCAGGCCGGAGCGTAGCGGCTGCTCGATGTGGCTGGCGCGGTACTCATCGGGGATCAGATCCGAGGTGCGCAGGCACCGCACGTACTTGCTCAGCAGCGGGTGGTTGTCGATGGCATCGCGCAACTGCATGGCGTTCTCGATCTGGCGTTGCACCAGCTCCACACCTTCAAGTGCCACCTGGCGCCGGCCCAGGTCCAGCGACGCCAGGATCTGGTAGTTGGGCGAGGTCGACGTGTGCGCCATGTACGCCTCGTGGAAAGCCTCGGACACCTTCTGCTCGAAGTCCTGGTCGAAAACGTGGATCATCGAGCCCTGGCGCAGCGACGTCAATGTCTTGTGCGTCGACTGCGCCGCGTAGACCCGTACCCGAGCTTTCGCAGGGTCCGGCGTGAGGCGGCGGTTCAGCAATTCCTCGTCGGTGGGCGGCTTTTCGGCGTCGGCGGCCAGCTGCTTCTCGTACTCGGCGATGTACGCGGGGTCGGCCAGCTTCTCGCGCAGCCGGCGGGCCGTCGCCATCGCAGTGCGGTGCCGGTACACCGGGTGGAACCGCGCGAAGGCGAACCATGCCTCGTCCCAGAGGAACACCAGGTCCGGCTTGATGGCCAGGCATTCCTCCATCACCCGCTCGACGTCGTACACGATGCCGTCGAATGTGCAGTTGGTCAGCGAGATCATCTTGACCCGGTCGAGCTTGCCGGCGGCCCTGAGCGCCAACAACTTCGACTTGATTTCGCGCAGTGGCACCGCGCCGTACATGGTGTAGTCCGGGAGCGGGTAGGCCTCCAGATAGATCACGTTGGCGCCGGCGAGCATCATCCCGTAGTGGTGGGATTGGTGGCAGTTGCGGTCCAACAGCACGATGTCGCCGGGTGCCACGAGCGACTGGGTGATGATCTTGTTGGCCGTCGAGGTGCCGTTGGTGACGAAGTAGGTGTGCCGCGATCCGTAGGCCTCGGCTGCGAGCTGCTGGGCCTCACGCAAGGGACCGGTCGGCTCGAGCAGTGAGTCCAGCCCGCCGCAGGTGGCCGATGTCTCGGCCATGAACACGTCCAGCCCGTAGAAGCTGACCATGTCTTTGATCCAGTGCGAGTTGACAATTGACTTGCCCTGGCTGATCGGCAGCGCGTGAAACACCCCGGTGGGACGGTGGCTGTACTGCTTGAGTGCGCTGAAAAACGGTGTGCGGTAACGCTCGGCGACGCCGTGCAGGATCGACAGGTGCAACTCCAGCACGCCCTCGCGGGCATGGAAGACCCGCCGGAAATGCGGGCCCAGCCGGCCGGCGATATCCTCCACCTCGATTTCGGTCATCAGATACAGGTCGAGTTCAGGCCGTAGATCCTGCAGCGACTTGGCGAGGATCTGGGCGCGCTCATCCGGTGACTTGTGGTCCTCCAAGTCCGCGGACACTTTGGTGTCGACGAACTGTGCCAGCGCAGATAGGTCGCGTTCGGACTGGTGGCTGAACCGCCGCCGGATCACCACTGCCTGCAGGTTGACGTTGAGGCGGGCAGCGATCAACGCTTCGTCACCGCTGGCGACGACCACCAGCTCGTAGACGAATTCGTCGTCGGGCCGGCGCCAGCTGCGCACCTCTGCCCGCAACGCCTGTTCCTGCGACTCGGTCATCTTCTCGACGATCAGCACCTCGAAGTACAGCTGTTCCTTCCGGTTGGCCGGCTGCTGTTCCAGCGTGCGCGGGTCGGTGGGGAACATGTCGGTGTCGTCCATGCCCGCGTTGTCGATGTCACCGGTGCGGTAGGACTCGGTGGTCAGCGCCCGGTTGATGCGGGCGACCACCTTGGCGAACTTGTCGTAGCTCCCGGCATTGAAGAGGCGCTGCACCTTGGCGAACTGTGGTGAGCCCGGATAGGCCCAATACGGCTCGAGCGGAGTCAGGGTGGCGAGCAAGTCCCGGCAGATGCCGATGTACTGATCCTTGAGATCACCGGTGGTGGTGGTCCGGGTCAGCCGGTCGGCTGCCTCTTCCAATCGGCACCAGGAGTCCCCCCGTAGTTGCCAGACACTGTTGTAAGCACGCGAATTATCGACCATTTCCAGCCTTCTCACAGGGACTTTCGCACGGGTGGCATCGAAGTCCAGCCTTCCACCGTGGGTAGCCGGTGTCAGACGAACAACAGGAGAACTTCTGGGTCAGGGTCTCGCCGAGATCCGCGTTCTGGCTGCTTCTACTCGCACTCGGCGGCCCGTTTGTCCGGTTGGGCGGAGTGACGCTACTCCTGGAAGCGGTAGCCCATGCCGGTCTCGGTCAGCAGATGCTTGGGCCGCGACGGGTCGGCTTCCAATTTGCGCCGTAGCTGGGCCAGATACACCCGCAGGTAGTGGGTCTCTTTGGCGTACGCCGGGCCCCACACCTCTTTGAGCAGCTCTTCGCGGCCCACCAGCTTGCCGCGGTTGCGGACCAGCATTTCCAGCATGCCCCACTCGGTGGGTGTCAGGTGCACTTCGTCGCCGCCGCGGGTCACCTTCTTGGCGGCCAAATCGACAGTGAACGAGGAGGTTTCGATGACGGGCTCGTCAGTTTCGGAGGCCGCCGCGCCGCGCCGTACCGCGGCTCGTAGCCGGGCCAGGAACTCGTCCATACCGAATGGCTTGGTCACGTAGTCATCGGCGCCGGCATCGAGCGCCTCGACCTTGTCCATCGAGTCGGTGCGGGCCGACAGCACGATCACCGGCGCGGTCAGCCAGCCACGCAGTCCGGCCAGCACGTCGATGCCCGACATGTCGGGTAGGCCCAGATCCAGGATCACCACGTCAGGTTTGTGCTCGGCGGCCGTCTTCAGCGCCTCGGCGCCGGTGGCCGCGACGGCCACGTCGTACCCGCGCACCGACAGGTTGATCCGCAATGCCCGCAGGATCTGCGGTTCGTCGTCGATGACCAGAACCCGGGTCATGGCTGCTCCTTCGCGGGTGCGGCGAGGTCGACCACTACGGTCAGGCCACCGCCGGGGGTGTCAGTGGCCGAGATGGTCCCGCCCATGGCTTCGACGAAGCCGCGGGCCACCGAAAGACCAAGCCCCACACCGGTGGTGTTGTCGTGGTCGCCGAGCCGTTGGAACGGCGCGAAGAGTTGTTCCTCGGTGCCGCGCGGGATGCCGGGGCCTTCGTCGACGATGGTGATCAGCACGCGGTCGCCGACGTTGCCCGCGTTGACGCGAACCACGCTGTTCGGTGCGTACCGCAGCGCGTTGTCGATCAGGTTCACCAGCACGCGTTCGAGCAGGCCGGCGTCGGCGAGTGCCACGGCTTCGTCCACCTCGCACTTGACCCGGTCGGGCCAGCGGTGTTCGTAACCGGTTGCGCCGCGGCTGATTCCGAGTAGTGCGCGCTGCACGACCTCTTCGAGGTATACCCGCCGCAGTTCCGGCTTGACCACGCCGGCGGCCAGCCGCGAGGAGTCCAACAGGTTGCCGACCAGTGCGGTGAGCTGATCGACCGATTCTTCGACGGTGGCCAGCAGCTCGGCGGTGTCCTCGGGGGAGAAGCCGACGTCCTCGCTGCGCAGGCTCGATACCGCGGCCTTGGCGGCGGCCAGCGGGGTGCGCAGGTCGTGGCTGACCGCGGACAGTAGTTGGCGCCGCAGTTCGTCGGCTTTGGCGATGGCCTCGGCGCGGCCGGCTTCTTCGGTCAATTTGCGCTGGCGGACCAGCCCCGCGGCTTGCCTCGCGACGGCGCCGAGCACCCGGCGATCCCGGGCCTCGGTCTTGCGCCCGGCCATCAGGAGCCAGTACTCGTCGTCGCTGACCTCGATGGCCGTGTCAGCGGAATCGACTGTCACACAGGGGTCTTTGCCTATGCAGGCGACAATGCCGTCGCCTTCGTGCAGCAGGCTGACGGCGCGCTGGGAGTAGGTCTCCCGCACGCGTTCCAGCAGTGTGGTGAGGTCGGCGCCGCGCAGCACGCTGCCGGCGAACAGGGCGAGCAACTCGGCCTCCTGCGAGGCGTGCCTGGCCTCCCGGGAGCGCTTGGCGGCACCGTCGACGAGCGCGGCCACCGCCACCGCCACCGCCAGCAGCACCACGATGGTCAGGGCGCTGTCCGGGTCGGCGATGGTGAAGCTGTATCGCGGGTCGATGAAGAAGTAGTTGAGCAAGAGCCCGGACAGCACGGCCGACAGTGCCGCGGGTGCCACACCGCCGAGCAACGCGACGACCAGGACGCCGATGAAGTACACCGCGCTTTCGCCGCCCACATGCAGGAACGGGTCCAGCAGCAGCGCAGTGATGGCGGTGATGGCGCACGGCACGATGATCGCGGCCAGCCAGGAGGCCAGGTGGCGTTGTCCGCGGGTGGCGGTGGACCAGGACCAGCCTGGTTTGGACTGCTCATGGGTGACCATGTGCACGTCGATCTTGCCGGAGTGCTGGACGGTCTTCGCGCCGATACCCTCTTCGAAGACCCGGGCCCAGCGCGAGCGCCGCGAGGTGCCCAGCACCAGCTGGGTGGCGTTCATCTCGCGGGCGAAATCCAGTAGGGCGCTGGAGACGTCATCGCCGACGACGGTATGCAGCGTGGCGTCCAGGCTGGTGGTCAGCTCGCGCACCTTGCCCATCTGTGGGGCTGACACCCCGGACAGGCCGTCGCCGCGCACCACGTGCACCACCATCAGCTCGGCGCTGGATTTGGAGGCGATGCGCGACGCGCGTCGGACCAGGGTTTCTGATTCCGGGCCGCCGGTGACCGCCACCACGACCCGCTCGCGGGCCTCCCAGGTATCCGAGATCTTGTGTTCGGCGCGGTATTTGGCCAACGCCGCGTCGACCTGGTCGGCCAGCCACAGCAGCGCCAGCTCGCGCAGTGCGGTGAGGTTGCCCTGCCGGAAGTAGTTGGACAGGGCCGCGTCGACGCGCTCAGGTGCGTAGACGTTGCCGTGGGAAAGCCTGCGGCGCAACGCCTCCGGGGTGATATCGACCAGCTCGATCTGGGATGCGCTGCGCACCACCGAATCCGGGACGGTCTCTTGTTGTTCGATGCCGGTGATCTGGGCAACGACGTCGTTGAGGCTCTCTAGGTGTTGGACGTTGACCGTGGAGATGACGGTGATGCCGGCGGCCAGTAGTTCTTCGACGTCCTGCCAGCGCTTGGCGTTCTCGGATCCGGGGGTGTTGCTATGTGCCAGCTCATCGACCAGCACCACCTCGGGGTGGCGTTCCAGCACCGCCGGCACGTCCAGTTCGGCGAAGGTTCCGCCGCGGTAGTCGATGAATCGTGGCGGGATCGTTTCGATGCCGGCCAGTGCCTCGGCGGTTTTGCGGCGGCCGTGGGTTTCCACGACCGCCGCCACCACGTCGGTGCCTCGTTCCAGTCGGCGATGGGCCTCGCCGAGCATCGCGAAGGTCTTGCCTACGCCGGGCGCGGCGCCCAGGTAGATGCGCAGTTCGCCCCGTTTTCCGGTGCCCGGCGTTCCCATGTCTCCCATCATCCAGTAGGTCAGCTGCGCGCCGGATACTTCTGGTCCAACGCGAGGTTCAATTGCAGGACGTTGACCCGCGGCTCACCCATGAAGCCCAGGGTGCGGCCGGTGGTGTTGTCGGCCAGCAGGCTCCGGACCTGATCGGCGCTGATGTGCCGGGCCTTGGCGACGCGCGCCACCTGCAGGTCGGCGTAATCGACCGAGATGTCCGGGTCCAGGCCACTGCCGCTGGCGGTGACGGCGTCGGCCGGCACCTGTGGGTCGGCGGGTGCCGAGCCGCGGATCGCGACGATCTGCCCGGCGGTGTAATCCTCGCCGTACTTGGCACATTCGACGTGCACGCCCTCGTAGGTCGCCGCGAACGGTGCCTTGGTGGTTTCGCACGGCTGGTTCACGCTGACCACCTGGGTGGGGGCGAGCACGTTGCCGGTGTGGTCGCGGGGACCGATCACCGACAGCACCGCACCGACGCCGTCGGAGGTGCAGAACGGACGGGCTCCGACCGCGTGGTCCAGCCCCTCGGTGTCGGCGACCCCGTAGCTACGGGTGCACACCTGGGTCAGCAGGCTGGCCTTGAAGCCGGCGTCACTGGCCGACTTACCGGCCTTGATCTGAGCCGGGTCGCCGGGGGTGTCGACAATGCTCTCGGGGCCAAGGTTGCCGGCGCCGCTGGCGGTGGGGTCGTACCCGTTGGTGCCCGCGTTGGACGGCCGACTCTGGAAATACTGCGGCAGCACATTGCCTTTGGCGTCGGTGAACAGCTGGCCGATCAGCGAGCTGCCGACGATCTTGCCGTTGGCGGTGAGGATCGAGCCTTCGGCCTTGTCTTTCAGACCGGGGATCTGGGCGATACCCCAGATCACCGCCGGGTAGGCCAGGCCGGTGATGACGGTCAGCACCAACAGTGCACGCAGCGCTGCCCAGTGCAGGCGAATCAGATTGCCAATGTTCATGTTAGGACATCCCTGGGACGAACTGGATGATGAGGTCGATGAGCTTGATGCCGATGAACGGGGCGACGATGCCGCCAAGTCCATAGACGTACAGGTTGCGGCTCAACAGTTTTGACGCGCTGCTGGGGGTGTAGCGCACACCGCGCAGCGACAGTGGGATCAGCGCGACGATGACCAGCGCGTTGAAGATGACCGCGGACAGGATCGCCGACTGCGGGCTGTGCAGCCGCATGATGTTCAGCATGTCCAGGCCAGGGAACAGCGCCACGAACATCGCCGGGATGATCGCGAAGTACTTCGCGATGTCGTTGGCGATGGAGAACGTGGTCAATGCGCCGCGGGTGATCAGCAACTGCTTGCCGATCTCCACGATCTCGATCAACTTGGTCGGGTCCGAGTCCAGGTCGACCATGTTGCCGGCTTCCTTGGCCGCCGAGGTGCCGGTGTTCATCGCCACGCCCACGTCGGCCTGCGCCAGGGCGGGGGCGTCGTTGGTGCCGTCACCGGTCATCGCGACCAGCTTGCCGCCGGCCTGCTCCTTCTTGATCAGGGCCAGCTTGTCCTCGGGTGTGGCTTCGGCGAGGAAGTCGTCGACCCCGGCCTCGTCGGCAATTGCCTTGGCGGTCAATGGGTTGTCGCCGGTGATCATGACGGTGCGGATGCCCATCTTGCGCATCTCGTCGAATCGTTCCCGCATGCCCTGCTTGACGACGTCCTTGAGGTGGATGACGCCGAGCACTTCGGCGTTGCCATTCTTGATCCGGCCGACGACCAGCGGGGTGCCGCCGGCCGCGGAGATGCCGTCGACTGACTGGCCCAGCTCCGGCGGCACCTTGCCGCCGGCCGAGCGAATCCAGTCGGCCACCGAGCTGGCGGCGCCCTTGCGCAGCTGCTGCCCGTCCTCCAGGTCTACGCCGGACATCCGGGTCATCGCGGTGAACTCGACCCAGTGGGCGCCGGTCAGCTCGCCCGGCGTGCGGGCGCGCAGGCCGTGAGTGGTCTTGGCGTACACCACGATCGAGCGGCCTTCGGGGGTTTCGTCGGCCAGGCTGGACAGCTGCGCGGCGTCCGCGAGCTCGTCGTCACTGACGCCCGGCACCGGGATGAAGTTCGACGCCTGACGGTTGCCCAGGGTGATGGTGCCGGTCTTGTCCAGCAGCAGGGTGTTGACGTCGCCGGCGGCTTCGACGGCGCGACCGGACATGGCCAGCACGTTGCGCTGCACCAGACGGTCCATGCCGGCGATGCCGATGGCAGACAGCAGCGCGCCGATGGTGGTCGGGATCAGACAGACCAGCAGCGAGACCATCACGATGCCGGTGACGCCGAAAGCGTCCAGCGCCTGGGTGTCCGGGACACCCGGGTTGTTGGCCTTCGAGTAGATGGCCAGCGGCTGCAGGGTCGCCACCGCGAACACGAAGATGATGGTCAGTGCGGCCAGCAGGATGTTCAGCGCGATCTCGTTGGGGGTCTTCTGCCGGTTGGCGCCCTCGACCAGGGCGATCATCCGGTCGATGAAGCTCTCGCCCGGCTTCTGGGTGATCTGCACGACGATCCGGTCGGAGAGCACCGTGGTGCCACCGGTGACCGCGCTGCGGTCACCGCCGGACTCCCGGATCACCGGCGCGGACTCACCGGTGATGGCCGACTCGTCAACCGACGCAATGCCTTCCACCACATCACCGTCACCGGGGATGACCTGCCCTGCCTCGACTACGACGATGTCGCCTTGCTGCAGCAGCGGTGCGGCGACCTCTTCCTCGGTGCCGGCGCGGCCCGGCGCCCAGCCGACCAATTTGCGGGCGACGGCGTCGGACTTGGCCTTTCGCAGGCTGTCGGCCTGGGCCTTACCTCGGCCTTCGGCGACCGCCTCGGCCAAGTTGGCGAAAATGACCGTCAGCCAGAGCCAGAACACGATCAGCCAGGCGAACCAGCTGGAGTGCAGCACCGCCAGGACGGTCGACCACAAGGCGCCGATCTCGACGATGAACATCACCGGGTTGCGCCACAGCGTTCGGGGGTCGAGCTTGCGGACGGCGTCCGGCGTGGCCTTCCACAGAATCTTCGGGTCGAGCAGGCCACCCTGTACGCGGCCCTTGTTGGCCTCGTTGGAGGTGGCGGGGTGGTCCGGGTCGGCCACCCCGAGGGTTGCGGATTGCGTTGACATATCAGTGAATTCCTTCAGCAAGGGGGCCGAGCGCCAGCGCCGGCAGGAAGGTCAGGGCGACCAGGATCAGCGTCACGCCGGCGACCATGCCGACGAATTGCGGCCGGTGGGTAGGCAACGTGCCCAGCGACGGGGGAGTGGCGCCCTGCTTGGCCAGTGAACCGGCCAACGCCAGCACCAGGATCATCGGCAGGAAGCGGCCGATCAGCATGGCCAGGCCCAAAGCCGTGTTGTACCAAACGGTATTGACCGAGATACCGGCGAAGGCCGAGCCGTTGTTGTTGGCCGCTGAGGTGAAGGCGTACAGCACCTCGGACAGGCCGTGCGGGCCGACGTTCGCCATCGCGGCACGCTCGCCGGGCAGCGCCATCGCCACCGCGGTTCCGGTCAGCACGATCAGCGGGGTGACCAGGAAATAGCTTGCGGCCAGTTTGATTTCACGCGGGTTGATCTTCTTGCCCAGGTACTCGGGCGTGCGGCCGACCATCAGGCCGGCGACGAAGACCGTGATGACCGCGAGGACCAGCATGCCGTACAGGCCCGATCCGGTACCACCTGGTGCGACCTCGCCGAGCTGCATGTTGAACATCGTCATCATGCCGCCAAGACTGGTGTACGAGTCGTGTGCCGAATCGATTGCACCGGTGGAGGTCAGCGTGGTGGCGTCGGCGAAGACCGCCGAATCGGCAACACCGAAGCGCTGCTCGACGCCTTCCATCGCCGAGCCGATCGCGGACGGAACGGTGCCGTGGTGCTGGATCTGGAACAGCATCATGAAGCCCACGCTGATTGACGCCAGGGTGGCCATGACTGCCACGATCGCGTAGCCCTGCTTACGGCTGTCCACCATCCGGCCAAACGTGCGTGGCAGCGAGAACGAGATCACCAGCAGCAGGAATACCTGGACCCAGTTGGTCCACGCCGTCGGGTTCTCGAACGGGTGTGCCGAGTTGGCGTTGTAGAAACCGCCGCCGTTGGTACCCAGCATCTTGATGGCTTCCTGGCTCGCGACCGGACCACCGGTGATGGTCTGTTGTGTACCCGCCAGCGTGTTGGCAATCTGGTCGTGCAGGTGGAAGTTCTCGATGGCGCCACCGGCGATCAGAATCAGCGCGGCAATCATCGCGAGCGGCAACAGGATTCGGATGGTGCAGCGCACCAGGTCGACCCAGAAGTTGCCCAGCTCGCTGGCATGGCGGCGAGCGAACCCGCGAACCAGAGCCACCGCCACCGCGATGCCGACGGAAGCTGAGACGAAGTTCTGCACCGTCAGGCCGGCCATCTGCACCAGGTGGCCCATCGTGCTCTCACCGGAGTAGGCCTGCCAGTTGGTGTTGGTGATGAAGCTGACGGCAGTGTTCCACGCCAGATCGGCTGTCATCGGGGTAGCCGGATTGTTTAGGTGCAGCGGCAGTTTGTCCTGTACCAGCTGGAGGGTGAACAGAAACAGTACCGAGACGGCGGAGAAGGCCAGCACGCTGCGGGCGTAGGCACCCCAGTTCTGTTCCGACTCCGGATCGGCGCCGACAGTCTTGTAAATGAGACGCTCGGCGCGCGAATGTTTCTCGGAGTTGAATACGCGGTACATATAGTCGCCGAGCGGTACGTGGACCGCGGCGAGGGCAACCATCAGGGCGATCAGGAAGATGATTCCTGCGGTGGTGCTCACTAGAAGCGCTCCGGGAACAGCAGGGCAGCGACGAGGAACAGCGCGGTCACCACACACAAGATCAGACCGACGATGTTGGCGAGGTTCACAGCCGTTCCACCGCCTTCTGGATCAGGCCGAGCATCGCGAACAGTGCGATGGTCAGCACGACGAAAATCGCGACAGACATCTTTTGGCTCCGTTTCGGGCGGGTTCTCGGCCGCGTTTCGGCGACACCCACGTGCGGAAGTAAACGCTCGTGGGAAGGGGCCGCCGGTGATCTTGACGCTTTCCATACGGGCCCGGCGGTTTCATTTACGGAGTCCTTGCAGCCGGCGTGATGTGGGTCATATCCGGGTGGGATTTTGAGCGCCAAACGCAGTGACTTCACAGGAATTTGCGCAGGTCAAATACCACAAACTGTTTTCTGTCGCTCGACAGGTGGGGCTGGTGTGACGGGTCTTTACACCCCCGCAATTAGGTGGTCGCGCGGCGTCAAGAACCCGCAAGTTTTTCGGCTTGGGGCGTCAAGACTGCGGCAGCGCGGGCTTTGATCCCTGGTAACGCAGGTACACCTAAAAATAGGTACTGCACTGGGAGGTTGAGATGTTGTCGGCGACACTGGGTTCGTTGTTGTCGGGCGTTTCAATACCCGGGCATCTGAGGCATCCGGCGCGGTTGGTGACCGCGGGTCCGCAGCCTTTGACACGCAACCTGCCGGGCGTCGAAATAGTCTGTTCCGCAGCATCTTTGGATGCTCCTGAGCTGGCGCGTTGGGTGGTGCGCCACCGGCAGTCGGTCAGCGCTGCCGGTGGAAGTGAGCTCGACGCCGCGCTGGCCGCCGGCGTGCAGCCGGCCAACATCGGCGTGCACTGCGACGATCTGACCGACAATCAAATACTTTGGGCGGCAAGTATCGGCGTCGGGCGGCTGGTCGTTTCGTCGCGACACCAGGCGGATCTGGTGTCGTCGGTTCGGGCGCGCGGCCCGCTGAATGTCTGGCTGCAATCGGGATGTGGTTTTGCTGCAGTGCGCGGGCGTCCGAGTCTGCGCCTGGCTGGGCTCGACGCCCGTTACGACGGTCGCGACTATGCAGCTCTTGTCGACGACCTGATGGCCGAACTGGCCGACATTCGCCGGGAGAGCGGTGTTGTTGTTGGGTACCTTGGGATTTCCGGCGTACATACCGACAGCGACGCCGTCTGGGCGATCGACGATGCGGTGACCGACGGGTGCATCAGATACCGCGTACCCCGGCCTCAACTGATGCTGTGTGGCGGCCTGCTCATCGCCTGATCTGGGCCTGGAGAATCTTTTCTTGAGTCGATGTCGAAATCGGCCCCACCCGTTCGACGTGTGTGTGAAGGATTGACACAACGACGAAAGGTCACGGCAATGCGCTACATGGGTTTGGTCATCATGGATCCCAGCCAGGGTCCGCCCACGCAGGAATTGATCGAAGCGATGGACGCCCACGTCGCCAAGAATGCCGCTGACGGCATCTTTCTCGATGGCGGCGGCTTGGGGCAGGGCGAGAACCGGATCGGCTACCAGGTTCGTGCCGGGCAGGTGAGCACCACCGACGGACCGTTCACGGAGGCGAAGGAGATTATCGGCGGTTACGCCATCCTGGAGTTCCGCAACCATGCGGAGGCGTTCGAGGGGGCTCGGCAGATGGCCGAGATCCACCGGCAGTTCTGGCCCGGCTGGGAAGGTCGGGTTGAGGTGCACCTGATCGAAGGCGGCCCCGAACACGAAGCGGGTGCCTGATTTTCCGGTGACCACCGCCGAGGCAGTGACCGCCGCTTGGCGTGCCGAATCAGCACGCCTGGTGGCGGCACTTGCCCGCATGACCCACGACATCGACCTTGCCGAGGATGCTGCGCAAGACGCACTCGTTGTCGCCCTTGAGGAATGGCCCGCACGAGGGATTCCCACGAACCCCGCCGCGTGGCTGATGACCGCGGCCAAACGCCGGGCCATCGACCACATCCGTCGTGCGGAGACGTTGCGGACCAAGACCGAGGCCCTGGGACACCGCTTTGAGGAGGTCGACATGCCCGATTTTGATGCGCAGGTCGACTTCATCGAAGACGACGTGCTTCGCCTGATGTTCCTGACCTGCCATCCGGCGCTGACTCCGGCTTCGCGCGCCGCGCTTACGCTGCGACTGGTGTCGGGGTTGAGCACGGCGGAGATCGCCCGCGCTTTCTTGGTGCCGGAATCGACGATGGGCCAACGGATCAGCCGGGCCAAGAAGGCTCTCGTCGGTATCGACATGGAGTTGCCGGTTGGAGTCGAGCGCCTCGAACGAGTCGACGACGTTCTCGCTGCTATCTACCTGACCTTCAACGAAGGGTACGTGGCGACCTCGGGTTGCGACTGGACGCGGCCGGACCTCTGCTTTGAAGCGGTTCGCTTGGCGCGCATGGTAGCGGCGATGGTCTCTGACATCCCGGATGTCCTTGGGCTGCAAGCACTTCTCGAGATCCAGGCTTCGCGGATTCCCGCCCGGGTTGATCGCGACGGGTCGCCGGTGTTGCTCGACGATCAAGATCGGGCCCGGTGGGATCAATTGCTGAGGCGTCGAGGGCTTTCGGTGCTGGCTCGCGCCGAGGCGCTCGCGGCGGCGGGTGCGCCCGTCGGCACCTACTTTCTGCAGGCCGGCATAGCGGCCTGTCATGCCCGCGCAGGTCGATCCGAGGATACCGACTGGCGGCGAATCGCGGACCTGTACGACGTGCTTGCCTTGGTCGCACCCGGCCCGGTCATCGAAGTCAACCGAGCGGTGGCCCATGGACGTGCCCATGGACCCGAAGCAGGGCTGGCTGTGCTCGATGCGCTGGGCCCCGATCCGCTACCCGGATCGCCGCTGCCGTCCGCGGTCCGCGGAGATCTGTTGGCGCGCTTGGGGAGAGGCGGCGAGGCGTCGGCTGCCTTTGCTCACGCCGCCTCGCTGACGGCCAACGACGCGGAGCGCTCGCTGTTACTTCGTCGCGCCGACGTGTGACGGGCGGGAAGGCCGGTCGGGCCCACACGTCGGACCTCCGGCGTGGCATCTCGGCCGCAGAGGCTAACGTCATGTCGGCGCTGTCGCGGCAGTGCTCGCCCCCATAGCCCAATTGGCAGAGGCAGCGGACTTAAAATCCGCACAGTGTCGGTTCGAGTCCGACTGGGGGCACTGTGAAAGGCCTGCTTATGAGCTATTTTTGATAGCTAGCTGGGCTCGATGCCCACAAAAATACCGGCGGTTTGCCGGTGAGCTTGGCGGGCGCTAGCTAACTCAATGTCCCCTTGATCCCAAAGGTCACTTTCGCAACAGGGGTATCAAGTTAACCAGATTGCAGTCAAGAATTGGGGAGGTGGATTCGGCGTGTCGTTGCTCGGTATTGCTTCGCGCGGCCATAGTCTTCATTCGTGGCCAACCCAGCCGTCCTACTCTTCAACACACTCGTGGGGTGGAATCCCCCGAACGTGTCCGCGACCACTATCCCGGATCGGTACCGCAGTCTCGCGACGAATCGCGATCATGTGCTGCGGATGCACGAGATCGCTCTGGGATACATCGGTCAGATCCGTGAGCTGCTTGACACGCTGGAGCAAACATCGGCGTTCGACGTGGACGAATACCGCCGCGAACTGCCGAATTGGACCGCGATGGTGCTGTCCTACCCGAATGGCTGGAACCAGGCCCAGCCGTTCGACGAGACGTCGATGCGGTTTCTCAAAACTCTCGGCCCACTGGTGGACTCTCTCGTTCCGAAGTATGACGACGACGACGTAGCCGCTCTCTCGGGTGGTCTGACCGAACTCATGGAGTTGATCTCCAAGGAAAAGACGGTCAACAAGAACCTGACGGTCTATCTACTGACCCTGATCAATCATGTCCGATATGTGTTGCACGACTACCACATTCGTGGCGATTTTGAACTAGCGCGTGCGACGACGTTGCTCCGCGACGCAATCAGGACTGCAGACGACACGAGTACAGATCCTGAGCTCAAGCCTTGGTACAAGAAGCTACTAAGTCTGTTCTCTCAGAAGGAAGTCGTTACGGGCACCCTTCAACTGGGCACGGCTATGACTAAGGCACTTGAGGCGTCTCAGGGGATGCTCCCACCGGGCCACGGCGGCGGCTAGCTTCGATCATCCTGTTCCCGGCCCGACGAGGGCCCGGGAACGCGACGTTACGGGAACGGCAGACCCGCCCGCGCGTAGGCCAGGCACGCCTCGCAGCACTCGAAGACCAGCACGCACCCGGCGCGGTCGGGCAACAGTTGGGTCGGGCCGTCACAACTCCGGCTGACCTTGATGTTGCATTCGCGGGGCCAGACCGTGGACACCTCGCGCAGCTCGATCATTAACCGGAGCATGTCCGCGTAGTAGTCGACGCCACGTATCGGTTGGCCGGCCCCGACCGTCGCCCGGTCGAATGCGTCGACAGGCTTTGGTCCGCGGATGACGTGACCCAGGCTGCTATCCACGAACCACACATACACGGCGGGGTCATCGACGCTCAGCGGCGTGAACTCGTCACCCGGCCCTTCGTGGTGGTCGAACCGCACACGCTCTAATGGTGTGTCATCGAGACCAAAACACCGCATGCCCGTCGCCGGTCTCGGCGGGCTCACCCATCCGCGCATGGAGTTCTCGCAATGCGGCCTGGTCAACCTCGTTCATCTGCGGACTACGTACAGGGTCGAACAGCTCACCGGTGTCGCGAGTGAACAGACCGCCATACAGACGTTCAGCCGCCAGCACCCGATCCGCGACCGCGTTATTCGCTTGTGGCGGGGCGTCCATCTGGAACTTGCGGCGAAGCTCTGCGGCGTACTTTGGGTCAATGTTGTTGTAGGTCATCACACGGCCCACGGATCGTTAGAAGGCTTGTTGGCGGGCTTCTCACCAGCCTTGTTGTGCCCCATGATGTAGTCGAATAAGGCCTGCGAGCTGTAGTGCCGCGTGCCTTGGATCACCGCGTATGGGATGTCTCCGCTTCTACTCTTCTTCAGCACATAGTGAATCGCCCCGGCACATCCGGAGACTCCGGACATGCCGGGGCGATTCAGTCTGCTGCGATAGCGGGCGATGTGCCGGGGCTGCCCAAGTACCCGGTGTACGCGCTCATCGTCGAGTTCATGGCCTACAGCGGTCTGAGGGCGGGCGAAGTAACCGGCATGGAGGTCGGTGACCTTTGTGTTTGCGCCGGGGCCGAAGTGTTCGGTGAAAGTCGCCCGCACCAAGAAACGCAAAGGGTGGGCAGTGGGTTAGCGGCACACTCAAGAGCAAGCGGTCCCGGCGCACCGTGCCGCTCCCGCCCTGGCTCGCGGAGCGGTTGGCGGACTACCTGGCTGAAACGCACCCCCCGTGCGGCAGAACCGAGCGCCCCACTCTGGCCGAGCCGCAAGAATGGCGGCGGTTACCGAGCGAAGGAGGAGCGGTACGCGGTGCCGCTCGACTGGTCGCAGCCATTGGCCATGGGAGCGTTCTACGACACGATCTTCCGCCCGGTCCTGGAGGCGGTCGGCTTACCTGCGAGCCGACCCGTGATCGCCGATGCGCCTGCTGTACGCGGGGTACGGCTCCACGAACTCCGGCATACGTTCGCGGTCCTACAGCTCTCGTCGGGTAGCACTTCGTGCAGGTGTCAAAGTGGTTGGGGCACAGCACTTTTACCCTGACCATCGACACCTACGGCGACTACATCCCAGAACAGGATGGCGGCGCAATGAACACCCTTCCCGAGCCGTCCGCCCCGGTGAAGCAAGCCGCGCTACCGAACAACGTCATCAGTTTGTTTGGGCGGCAGACCAATTAGAAAGGTGGTTCGTCATCACTGGCGGGCGGATCGACGGACAGTCTTCTGATGGAGATTACTTCTGCTCGCTCGTTCTTATGACTCTTGGAGTCGGTCTTGATTTCGATAGTGGCGTCGGGCATCTCCCCACTCAAGCCAACGAGTTTGCCTTTAACCGCCCTACCACTCGAGAACACTGCTTCGATGGTCCGCCCTTTCGCCGCGACGAGGATTCTTAGGATGTCGCGATACGCCTCGTTTGGTGCATTATCGCCCAGCTCGTAGATACGTTTTTCAAAGTCAAGGCCGTTGTCCGGCGGGGGAACTGAGGCTGAGCGAGTAATCCTTTGCAGGCGAGCCTGAGTTGGACGGTCCATCATCGCGTCGAAGACACGCTCCGATAGGTATGCCTGCTGTTGAGTCGTGCGCTCCACCACCCGCACCCGCTCGAGAATCTCGGCCATAAGGTCGACGTCCTCTCGTCTTCTGCGAGTCTTCCCGGGTTGACCACCGATCATGGCGACGACCTCAGAGATCTTTTCCTCCAGTGCCGGCCATTCTCGGTTGAAGGTCGAATCGAGAATTGGGCCGGGAAGGCTGCGCGTACAACGTTCGTTGATGCTGTTTAACAGGCGTCGAACGTCGTCTTTGTCTGATGCTGAAGTGAGCTGGAACTCGGAAAGCGGGCCAGTCACGTCGCTCGGTGTGAGGTCAATCAAAAGCGGGCGTACCCGCGAATCAGTTGCTTTGGCGAGAGCACCAGCTTCGAAATTGAGCCACGGAGCATCTTGGTTCTCGCTGGTGACGCAGACTATGGCTTCGCCGGTTTCTTCGAGACGCTTTGAAATTTCGGGGCTCCAGCGAGCGCCCTTTTCAATGCTGTTGGTCGACATGAACGGATCGAGCTCTTGGATGACTTGCCGAAGCCAAGTCTGGAGGAAGTCGGCGAGTACCTGCGCGGGCTTGCCTGACCAGCTGACGAAAATCTGCACGAAAGAGCCGCCCGTCCTTACGGTCGTGTCAATTAGCATCGCAATGTTAGATGAGCGACCCCGTTCGGTGCGTGCGGTTTGGCCATCGGCGCGGCGCGTCTCCGGCTTGGCCAGTTGTTGGAGATTGAAACGCCGACCGCACCGGTCGCGCCGTGCGCGGACTGCACCGCTGGAATGCATAGCGGCGAAAGTGGGCTACCTGGCCCGGGCCAGCGTGTCGACCGACCGGAACCGGTAGCTCTCAGGGCTAGGCCTTGGCACCGCCAGCAAATCGAACGAGATGTGTCTTGGATCACGTTAACGCCTGTTCGGAGTGAATTCGCGATACCGATACCGCCGGTTTTAGTCATCGGACGGCGCACCTTGGCGACGGTCGGAATTTGTTTGCTGGAAGACATCGACTACCTATATAGATGACCTAAAAATCGGTCATTACCAGCAAAGTTTCAATCCTGTGGGACACCTGACCCAATAGCGGCAGTCGCTGGAATATATTCTCGGTTTCGTTGACCCGGATATTACTCACGGGTAGATTCTGCGACGCCCGGAGAACTGGGATAGCGACATTACCGAGAGGTCAATTGATGCAGTTAACGATGAAACCGTATGCCAAGGCGAGTGTGGCCTTGGTGGGCGCCAGTGTCATCACGGTGTCTGCGGTAGCACCGCAGCCCTCGGTTCATCTGTCGGCGCTGTCCGCCGCGCCGACGATGGCCGTCGAGGTGGCGCTCCGGGATCTGGTCAACCCGTTCGCCGCCCTGGGTGAGGTGCTGCAGACGACCATCCAGAACGTCGACCAGCTCGGGAGCACTATCCTGGCCAACCCCGCACCAATACTTGGCGGAGTGTTGACCGGCACGGCGTACACGGCCCGGGACACCCTCGGCTTTCTCAATGCCAACCTGCATACCGCGCTCACCGGCGGCCTGGGCACCGTGGTGAGTGGGGCCGTCTCCCATACCGGGGCGGCCCTCGGCGTGCTCGGTTCCAGTGCGGTCCAGGCGGTCCCGGGTGCGTTGGTCTCCACTGTTCAGCTGCTCAACACCCTGGGCGGGCTGGGTGCAGGCGTGGTGAGTGCGCTGCTCACCACCACTCCAGCGGACCTCAGCTCGGCGGTCCAGTCGATCCGGCAGGGTGACCTCGGTGATGCGCTGCAGAGCGTGATTGTCGCGCTGCTAATGGATCCGCTGCTGGGCCCTAACGGCAGTAACGCCAACCTGTTGAACACTCAGTTGAGCCTCGCTGCGGGACCGTTCACCACCGTGGCGAAAATCCTGCAGGCGGGCGGGCTCAACGCCCTGGCGGCGCCGTTCTCGACAATGGCGAACTTTCTCGAGAACGGTGCACCCTCGATCGTGTCCACCGCTATTCTCGGCGGAGTCGGGGTGCTGGCCGGCCTGGCCTACTCCGTGGGCGACGGCCTGCAAAAGATGGCCAACGGGGTGGCATCGCTCAACCTCGGCAAGATCTACAACGGTGTGGTCAACGGTCTGGCCGAGATCGGAACCGCGGTCTCGAACGCGCTGCTGAGCCCCAACCCCAACGTCGGGATTCCCGGCTTCTTGCTGAACGTCCGGAACGCCATTGCCGCGTGGCTACCCAAGACCAGCCCATATGCGACCACTAAAGCGCTGTCCGCGGCGAAGAGCTCGGCGGCGGCGATCCCGAGCACCACGGACTCCGGGGTGACTATCACCCCGACTTCCGCGACCAACACATCCATCGCATCCAACACATCCACCACTTCGACCAAGTCCACCACCGCGACCAAGTCGACCACCGAGCAGTCCGGCACCACGCCGGACACCGCAACGGGTGACGCCACCAAGTCGAGTGGTACCTCTTCGGGTTCGGATAAGGCGAGCGGTGCGGCGTCGGGTTCGGACAAGTCGAGCGGTACGGCGTCGGGTTCGGATAAGTCGGGCAGTGCGGCGTCGGGTTCGGACAAGTCGAGCGGTACGGCGTCGGGTTCGGACAAGTCGAGCGGGACCTCTTCGGGTTCCGATAAGTCGAGCGGTACGGCGTCGGGTTCGGACAAGTCGAGCGGTGCCACGTCGGGTTCCGATAAGTCGGGCAGCGCCAAGTCCGCGACCGGCAAGTCCGGCAGCGGGCACGGTGGGCATGACGGCCACAGCAGCAGCAGCGGTCACGGCGGCAAGTAAGCCGCAACCTCCGGCGCTATCGATGCCGGTGAGTGGGTCAGGCGGTCTGACCCACTCACCGGCATCGTCGTGATCCCAACCGGCACGGCCTCAGTGCGGCCGACGTTGAATGAGGCTGGGTAACGCCGCCCATCGAGGCGGATTCGTTCAAGCCGAGGTTCGCCATCCGTGCGGCGACCCGTCCTGAATTCGCCTGTGCAGCAAGAGTTATTTCTTCCGTCCGCGAATTGCGGCGCCGACGTTCCGAGTAGACCGCAGTGCTCACTCAAGCCGCAGGGCTGTGCGTATTCCCGGCCAAATCTTGCTCGGCCGGTTTGAGCTCACTCGTCGATCTTGCGTACCCGGGTGTCGTCGGCATGAATCGGACGCCCGTCGGGGGTGGTGTACACGAGCTTGGGTAGCGGCTCGTCGGTGGCTCGATCGACGAGCCGGACGTACTGGGCCCCGGGTTCGAAGGTGTGGTCTTGTCCCCATTGGCGCAGGCTGACGATCAGGTCGAACAGGTCTTTGCCTGCGTCGGTAAGGACGTATTCCTGGTAACTGCTGCCGTCCGATGCGGGCTCGATCTGCAGCACTCCGGCATCAACCAGATTGCGTAGCCGAGTACTGAGGATGTTCTTGGCCACCCCGAGGTTGCGCTGGAACTCCCCGAAGCGTCGAATGCCGTCGAACGCATCGCGAATGATCAGCAGCGACCAGCGATCCCCGACGATGTCGAGGGTGCGGGCCACGGGGCACTCACTCGTGAAGGCAGGCGTGCTCACGTGAATCTCCTTGCGTACAAACCCATTTCAAATGTGGTTGCAAACTGCAACCGCATTACCTAAGGTGGTTTCAGTTTACTACCACTTTGGGGACTGGTCGGCGCATACCGGCCGGCCAGGGATCAGGGGAGCGCCGTGAAGCCAGTCGATGGACCGAACGTGGTCGCCAATGCATCGCCGGAAGTGAAACCTGCGATGGCCATCTTCCTCGCGGTCGCGTGTGCGGTGTCGGTCGCAAACGTCTATTACGCCCAACCGCTCCTGGACGGGATCGGCCACACCCTGCGCATCGCCCCGGGTGAGCTCGGACTGGTGACCACTGTGACTCAGGCGGGCGTATTGGCCGGCCTGGTGCTGATCGTGCCGCTCGGGGATCTGGTCAACCGCCGGCGGCTGATCGTCACGCTGTCGGTGATCGCTGCGGTGGCGCTGGTCGTGGTCGCGCTGTCGACGACGGCGTTGGTGTTCTTCGTGGCCAGCGGGATCGTCGGGCTGGTCACGGGCGTCGTTCAGCTCATCACCGCCTACGCGGCCGGGCTGAGCGCCCCGGAAGCGCGAGGGCGCGTCGTGGGGATCGTGACCAGCGGGGTTGTCATCGGTATTCTGTTGGCGCGCACCGCATCTGGTCTACTTGCCGACGTGTACGGCTGGCGTTCGGTGTACGTCCTGTCTGCTCTGCTGATGGCTGTATTGGCGTTGGTGCTGGCGCGCGTGCTTCCCAACGATCGGGTAGCGCGAACCCGGCTGTCCTATGGCGCGCTGATCACCTCGGTGGTGACCCTCACGATCGGTGAGCGGGTATTCCGGACGCGCAGCCTCATCGCCCTGTTCATGTTCGGCGGATTCGGCGCTGTCTGGGGCTCCATGGCCCTTCCGCTCGCCGACGCACCGTGGCATCTGTCGAGCGGGCAGATCGGTTTGTTCGGGATTGTCGGCGCTGTCGGTGCGCTCGGCGCGGCCCGTGCGGGCCGTCTGGCCGACCGCGGTCTGGCTCAATGGGTCAGCGGCGCAACACTTGTCCTCTACACCGCATCGTGGGCCCTGATCGCGTACACGCCGCAATCACTCGTCTTGCTCACTGCCGGGGTCGTCATCCTCGACTTTGCCGGCCAAGCCCTCCACGTGACCAATCAGCACCTGATTGTGGACCTCGACCCCGACGCCGCCAGCCGCCTATTGGGCAGCTACATGGTCTATTACTCCCTCGGCACGGGTGCCGGTGCCATTGCCGCCACCAGCCTGTACAGCGCCGCCGGGTGGGGTGCGGTCAGTGTGCTGGGCACCGGACTGAGTGTGCTGGCACTGACGGTCTGGGCCGCGGATCGACTGCGTCATCAGCGCCGAGGACTCGACATTGCCTCGGCCACACTCCCGCTGTCGGCACCTGAAATCGCCAGTGCTACTTCACCTCTCAGCGAGTGCCGCTAAGGGTCTTCTGCTCAACGGACCCACTGCTTACTCGGCGTGCGCCGGCGTCGCCGACCCCTTGCCTGTCTTCGACGCCGCCGGTGACTTTGACTTCGCAGTCGGTGACGGCGACTGCGCCGTTGGTGAACCTGCCGTCGGACGGGCGCTGGCGCGTCCCTTCCGTCCGGAACCTGCTGTGCCAGTATCGGTTTTATCGGTCGCAGGCAGTGCAGTCGCTGTAGGAGGGGAGGCTGCTGCCACCGGCGCGCGGTGCGGGTTCTTGGCCGCGGCAGCGGCAACGGTGCTCGTCAGTGCCGAGGTGGCAACGGGTTTCGCCGCTGCCGCGGCTCGCGGCGCACGACTGGATATCGACGCGACTGCTGCCGCTCCGTTCCTGTTGAAGATGCGGTCGATGACGTTCTTGATGGCATTCACCGTGGCGGTGATGGCGTTGCCGATCACCCGGCCGATCGCCTGGGCGACGGCGACCCCGGCCTTGACCACCAGCTTCACGCCTGTAATCACGGCGTTCGCGATGTTGACCGCAGCGGTCGCGATCCAACTGACCACGTTCTGGATGGCGTTGCCCACCCACAGCAGTGCGTTGTCGATGGCAACCCTGAGTCTTTCGAGGAAGGTCGGCGGGGGTTGCCCGGGGCCGGGGTTCATGGTCAGCCAGTCGGCAATGGTCTGTACGGCCAGCTTGGGTGTCCAGTTGGTTTCCCAGATGCCGAAGTTGTTGCCATCACCGGGCGCTCCGGTGTTCAGGTCCCGGGTCGAGTAGATGAACATCGGGCCGTTTCCGGCTATCTGGCTCCAGGTGTTCAGGAAGTCCAGAATGTATTCGGCTTGCTGCGTTTGCGTGATACCCGCGTTGGCGCCGGTGGGGGGAGTCGGTAACCCGTATTCGGTGGCCCAGATCTGCTTGGCGCCATCGCCGTTCGCGTCCATGAGTGACCGCAACTCTTCGAGTTGGAGCAGCGGTGAATCCTTCTGGTTCCCTTGCTGCGAGAACGGGATGTCGTATTTGTAGGGGTGGAACGACAGCGCGTCGAAATATCCTTGGGCTCCGGCGGCGTACATCCCCTGCAGGAATTGAATCGGATTCATGGTGATGTTTCCGATCGTGCGACCGGAGCCGAGAACTCCGCCGATGACAGTCATCGATGGGTCGACCGACTTGATGGCCGTGTACGCGGCTTTGAGCAGCGCGGTGTAGTTCGCCGGGCTCACCGGGTTGAGGAAGAAGGCGGCGTTGGGCTCGTTCCATACCTCGACGGCCGAGACCTTGCCGGCATAGCGTTGTGCGACCGCTTGGGCGTACGCGGCGTAGTCGGCGGTGTCGGGCGTGCCGGAGCCGATCGGAGTGCCCGCCCACGCGGGGGTCTCATTGAGTACCGCCAAGACACCCATGCCGCGCTTGTTTGCCTGATCGATGATGTAGTCGGCCTTGGTCCAGTTGAAGACGCCCTGGAGTGGCTCGATCTGGGACCAGAACAACCCGATCCTGATGTCCTGGATGCCGATCGACTGCATCATGTCGAGTTCTTTGTCGATTTCAGCATCGCTGTTGAGCCGCAACAAGTTTGAATCCGCCAGCCCGAGGGTGTCCGATGACTCCACGATCGAGGCGGTGGGAGTGACGTCGTAGGTCCGGCTGACCGGCTGTGGATCGAAACTGCCGAAGGTGCAAGCCAGGGCGATGGCGGCGGAGCAAGCCACGACCGCCCGGCGCAGGATGAGCCGACGCATGTTGTGCCTCATCAAGACTCCTCAGCGATCTGAAATCATGAGTGTCAGCTGTGATGCAGTAATGCTGACGCTAGACCGAGGGGGGCACGGCGTGGCCGGTTTGCAGAAAATTTATTGACGGGACCGGTGATGCGTAGCCGTTCGCGTCGCTAGACGGGCCGCTTTGCGATGTCGGCGTTTTCGTCCTCCTGGATCGCCACGCCGTTGGTCTGCGAAGTGGATTCGACCGAGCCGATCGAAGAGTTCAGCGCGGTGAGGCCGCTGGCGTCGCCGCCTTTCAGCTTGTCGAACGCGGCCTGCACGGTGTTCCCGATGTTGTCCAGCGGCGCGATGATGGCCTTGCACAGCGCGGGGTCGGCTTGGACGTCACTTGTGGCGAGTCGGATTTCTCGTTTGACGAACAACGCGGCCACGCCGCCCTTGATGAATGCCTTGACGCGGCCGCTGGTGCCCTTGGTGAACGCACCGGCCTCGAATGGCCTCCACAACCAATGATGGAATGCGCCGAACGCCAGACCGCTGTGCGCGACGAACTTCGTCTTGGCGAATGACGTGGTGGCCTGGGCCGGGCAGGTCTGCGCGATCGGGGCCGCGTCGGCGGCATCGCCCGACGGGTCCGCGGGCAGGGACTCGGACGCGGCGGTGCCGTTGGTCGTCGGGGCGGCTTGTTTGTGGCCGCAACCGCCCACCAGCAGAACGACGGGGACGATGAGAATGGCGATCAGACGAACCAGCGTGCGCACGAGTTACCCTCCAGCAAAGTTGGCTGGCGCGAAGCTAACATCTCAAGCTGTGCGGTTGATAACGGCGCCGACGCCGCGCTGACTGGTTATTGCAGCGCGTGTGCCAGACCCATCTATCCGTGGGCGCCCGTGTGCCGTGATCGATGTGGTCGAGGGGCCGTGGTGAATGCCGCTGGGCCGATCCGCGCCGAATCTGCCAACTTCATCACACCGTCCACCAATGCCATTCGTAGCCAACGATCTTCGGTATCCACACTGCCGTCCTGTCGGACGTAGCGGAGGCGGGCTGTCACGCTGGAGGCATCCCGCGGGCTCACCGAGACCAGTGTCACGGACCGCAGCGAAGCCCAGAAGCTGCGATAGTCGTCCTGTCCGCCGGTGGTGTTCTGATACTGCGCATCGAGCTTCGCCCATGCGGCATCCGGATTGGCCGGAAGA
Source organism: Mycobacterium sp. MAA66 (assembly GCF_041261665.1). Taxonomy (NCBI): domain Bacteria; kingdom Bacillati; phylum Actinomycetota; class Actinomycetes; order Mycobacteriales; family Mycobacteriaceae; genus Mycobacterium; species Mycobacterium sp. MAA66. The sequence continues at coordinate 81,150 of NZ_JBGCCC010000003.1, forward strand.
TCGTTGTAGTACGCGGTGACGAAGTCGCGCATGCCGTCGAACGTGATGGACGCGGCGGTCGCCGAGGTGGTCGGCACGCTCGATTGCGCCGGGGTCAGGCTGGACGAGCTCCGGTCCTTGGGCCACAGCGCATAGATCGTGACCGCGCTGAAGAACAGTGCGGCGAGCACCAGTGCTCCGATGGCCAAGGCCCATCGCCGGGCGGATCGCTTCGCCGGGTATCTGGGTTCTGGCAGTGGCATTGATTCCATTGGGACAGAGGGTGATTCGGGCATCTGTAGAGCCCGGGTCGGGGGGAGCGCCCGCGGTGGGATGTCGGCGGTCGGCGCGAACCGGGCGGCGGGCTGACTACGCGCTGTGCTCAGTGCAGTGGCGAAGTCCGAGCACCGGGCGAACCGGTTCTGCGGGTTCTTGGCCAGCGCGGTGGCGAAAACGGGGTCCAGCGGAGCGAGCTCGGGGCGCCGGTCGCTGATGCTTGGCGGCGGCGCGCTCAGGTGCTGGCCGATGACGACGGCAGGATTGGAACCCTGGAATGGCATCGCGCCGGTCAGCAGCTGGTAGGCGGTGACGGCCAGCGCGTACTGATCGGCACGACCATCGATGCGTTGGTCCTGCAACTGTTCGGGGGCAACGTAATTCACGGTGCCCACCACGAAATTGGTGGCGGTCAGCCCGCTGACATCCCCGGCACGCCGGGCTATGCCGAAGTCAGCCAACAGGATTCGCCGACTGCCGGATTGCGGAGCAGTCAGCAGAATGTTCGCGGGCTTGACGTCACGGTGCAGGAGGCCGCGCTGGTGGGCATAGTCCAGGGCGTCGGCGATCGCCGAGACGATGGCGAGGGCCTCCGTCTGCGGCAGTGCGGCCGGGTATCGCTCACGCAGCAGGCGGTTGCAGTCGGGGCCGTCGACATAGTCCATCGCGATCCACAACTGACCGTGAAATTCACCGCGGTCGTGCACGCCAACGATATTCGGGTGATACAGGCCTGCGGCCAGGTCGGCCTCACGCTCGAACCGACCCCGATACTCGTCGTCGGTCGACAGGTCGGTCGGCAGCACCTTCAACGCGTACAACCGCGGTAACCGCGGGTGTTGGGCCAGATACACCTGGCCCATACCGCCACTGCCGAGCGAGCGCAGAATGCGGTACTCCGCGAACACTGCGCCCTCGGTCAACGGCATGACAGATCACTTTAACGGGCTGCTCGGTCGGCGCCCTGGGCCGTCATGCAGACGTCGGGGCACCGCCACGAAAGTCTCGGCGCCCACACGAGCGCCGAGACTTTCGGTGGTCAGCAGGTCAGAAGTGTGAAAGCACTGTGCCGATGTTCTTCACCAGGTTCGTTCCGGCGGTCCCCAGATTCGTTCCTAGGTTGCTGGTGAACTTGCCCGTGTTCTGTTGGAAATTCGACGCCGCGGTGCCGCTGTTGATCAGCAGGTTGGTGCCCACGACGCCCGCGTTGTGTTCGGCGTTGGTGCCGACGACACCCACGTTGTGTTCGAGGTTCGTGCCGAACTTGCCGAGGTTCTGGATCAGGTTGTTGCCGAAATTGCCTGGATTCGCGGCCGCCGCCGGCTTGACCGACGTCTGAGTCGATGCAGCGGCCGGCTTCTGTGGCGCCGCCTTCGATGCCGCGGCAATGGTCGCGTGACCAGATGAGCTGTGCCCGGATTTTGCCGACGCCGTGCCGGCGGCGGCAAGTGACATCCCCGCCGTAACAGTGACGGCGCAGCCCGCGACGGCCGCGTTTCGAACAAGTTTGGACATGGTTGATCGCTGTAGTTGCGCCATGGATTCGTCTCCCCTTTAGCAAATTCCACTGACGAATTGAAGCTAACACGGTCAATATGCCAAAACCACCATTTCAAGAGCGCCTAATTAAATTCACGTTCGCGTTATTTTAGTTTATGCGAAAACGGCGAATTCTGGCAACAATTCGAATGCTGATCTTGAAATTCAATTCGCTATGACTTTGATTCTTCGGCGCCCGAGGCCGTTGATTGTGGCAAGCGCCATGTGAGTGGCGTCGACAGCTTCATCTGGGCTTTCGCTGCGATCGCGCGAGGGGAGCGCAGGCGTTCGGACTTGGTCCGGACGGGCGGGCGGCACGCGAAATGGTCACTCGTGTCAACGATGGCAAACCCGGCACGCGGCCGCTGGTCGTGGGGGCGGTGCGGGTATATCCGCGAATCCCGGCGTGCCGCCGGCATGTGCGTACCGGACGCCGCCGGCGGCTCGGATGGAACGGCTCGACCGACATTCCGGCGATATCCCGAAGGCGACTCAAGCAAATTCACGTGCGCGTCATTTAATAATGGCGTACGGCTGGGAAATGTTGGCAACGAACGGTATATGAATCTCTGCCCGGGGGTCCAGATGGGTTCGACGGCAGCCGCCGGAAATGGCAATTACTCAGCTCCGACGATGCCTCCCGATGATCTGCTATTTCGACGCGTCGGTTGAGAAATAGCATCGGGCGGGATTCCTCGTGCCCGGCGCAACGAATTGATGATCGACCGGCCACGTCGACTCTGGCAACGAAGCTCTCGGCTGACCGTGCTACGGAGCAGTCAGCGTGACCCTGGCGCCGATGAACGGGGTCCAGGTGATGTAACCATTTTCGAAGTTCACCCGGGTGACGCCGAATCCGGTCTCGTTACTGGTGGCCATCCCGAGTCGGGGCACCCAGGCCTTGGCGAATGGCTGGCTGGCCCAATGGGCGCCGGTGGTCGGCGAGTACCAGATTCTGATCGGTGTGCCACCGCCGAAATCCTGATAGCCATCGGCAAACGCCGACTTCGGCACCACGTTGCGGGCGATGGCCATCTCGCCGACCGGCAACGGCGACGACACGAATTGCGACCCGACCAGCCAGATCATCCATCCGGTGCGCTTCTGGGCATACGTCGTCGAGGACACCTTGAAAACGGGACTGAGCACTTCACCCAGGGCCGGGTCGCTGAGCGCCGAGAACTGCTGGAACATCGCCGAGGTACCGGGCGGATTCGTCACCACCTGGCGCGCCGCCTTGGGAGTCCAGTCGGAACGGTAGATGCCGAATCGGTCGTCATCAGATGAGCCGCGCGAGTTGAGATCCCGGGTCGTGTAGATCATCAGCGGTCCGGCGTAGGGCAATTCCTGCCAGGTGCTGATGACGTCCGAGATGTAGGCCGCCTGGGTGGCCTCGCTGACCTGGTTGGTCGGCACGCCGAACTCGGTGCCCCAGATCTTCTTGGCCGAATCACCATTGTTGATCATCAATTTGCGCATGCGTACCAGTTGGTCGACGGGCGAATCGGTGGTCGTCATGCCGCCGGAGAATTTCATGCTGTAGCTGTACGGGTGGTACGACAGCGCGTCGAAATACGGGCCGGCTCCAGCGGCGTACATGCTGGTGAGGTAGTTGACCGGATTGATGGTCCAGCTGCCCCAGGTCTTGCCGGAACCCAGTACACCGCCCACCACGATGGCGTTGGGATCGGCAGCCTTGATTTTCGGGTACGCGGCTTTGAGCATTGCGGTGTAGCCCTTGGCATCCGGGGCGGGCGAGTAGCCGATGACGCCGTTGGGCTCGTTCCAGACTTCGTAGGCGGCGATCTTGCCCCGGTACCGATCGGCGACCTTCGCGGTGAAGTTGGCGTACTGGTCGAACGACGCGGGCCGGCTGTTCGGCGGAATCCCGCCCGGGGCCATCGCCCACAGCGGTGAGGTGGTCATCGCGCAGATGATGGTGGCGTTCGCTGCGATTGCCGTGCCGACCACCCGGTCTGCGCGGCTCCAATCGTAATTGCCCGGAGTCGCCTCGACGCCCGCCCATGGGATCCCGATCCGGACGGTGTGGATGTTGTCCGCGACCCAATGCTGGCCGGTTTGCGTCACGACGTCGGGGGTGGCAAGGAAGGCCTGTGAATCAGCGAGCCCGAGTGTCACACCCGTGGCGGCAAGATTGGCAACGCGCGGGGACGCGAGATGAGGATGATCAGTCGTCGGCTTGCCGCCGAAGCACAGCATGCAGACGACACTCAGGATGCATAACAAACTCACGGACTTGACTGTTCGCCAATTCCGCTGCGCACCCCATACACCGGGCCTGCTGTGTATCCGCGTATTTGCCATGACGGCATCACAGTTACACGACTCCCAGCCGCTGACAGGCAGCTTTAAGGGCGGCGTTGGCAGAATGAGGCCGGCTCGTTTCCGAACTGAAATTCGGGCCCGGCGCTCCGTTGCGCGGCGAACCCGGAACGGCTACTTCGGGTTACTGCGGCTGCAGTTCGGCTCGGCTGGTTTGGCCGGCCACGCGCACACATTGACGTGGGTGCCGTCGCTCCAGCCGCCGCCGTCGAAGACGGCGTAGTTGTCGCCGTGGGTGCCGGTGTACGTCGCACCGCCACCACCGCCGGGACCACCGACGGACGACACGATGGTGGTCAGCGACCACCCCTTGGCCTGCAACGCAGCCTTGTAGGCGTCCATCACCTCGGCGGGTGCCCCGCCGACCGCAAAGTGGAGATGAATTCCGTTGTCGGCGACCGGGTCTGGGCCATCGGTGCGCTGGGTGCCGACGGGGGTGGGCACCAGGGACTGCAGCTGGGCGGCCCCACCGGCGGCCGCGGGTGCGGACGGGGATGGTGCGCTGGTCGCCGAACTGCCGCTGGGTGTGGATCCCGAATCGGCGGGATGGCTACAGCCGGACGCGATCAAGCTGACTGCGATTACTGCGCCGGCGCCGAAAAGGGTGGTGCGTCGCATGATTGCTCCCGTCGTCGATGGCAACGTAGCAGCGCGGTGTCCGGTAGGCCGGGAATCGGCAAAATAATTGACACATTTGAAATTTCGGATTGGTGCGGCCCGAATTCCGGCTATCTTCGCGTGCGATCGAAAGCCGGGTCGAATGGTCCTCCGGACAGCGAATTGAACAAACCGGTGACGTGGTTCGCGTTCTGGCGCAACATCTTTGCAGAGCTATCCGATGCCGAGGCCGGAGGAATGCCGACATGACACAACAAGCGCCACGTCGAGACCGCACGCACTGGCTGTACTTCGCGGTGATCGTTGCCGTTGTCGCGGGGGTGTGCCTCGGGTTGTTGGCGCCGGGAATCGGCAAGGACATCGCCGTGTTGGGCACCCTGTTCGTCAACCTGATCAAGATGATGATCGCCCCGGTCATCTTCTGCACCATCGTGTTGGGAATCGGATCGGTACGCAAAGCCGCGACCGTCGGCAAGATCGGCGGTCTGGCGCTCGGGTACTTCCTGATCATGTCGACCGTTGCGCTGGCGATCGGGTTGGTCGTCGGCAACCTGCTGCATCCCGGGTCAGGCATGCATCTGTCGGAGCAGGCGACCGGCCAGGGGGCGAAATACGCCGCGAAGGCGCACGAGGCGGGCGGCCTCATGGACTTCGTCGGCCACATCATCCCCGACACCATGTTCTCTGCGCTGACCAGTGGCAACGTACTGCAGGCACTGTTCATCGCGTTGCTCGCGGGTTTCGCCGTTCAGGTCATGGGAACCGCGGGTGAACCGATCCTGCGCGGCATCGAACACCTGCAGAAACTGGTGTTCCGGGTGCTGATCATGATCCTGTGGCTGGCGCCCATCGGTGCCTTCGGTGCGATGGCCGGTGTCGTCGGCCAGACGGGCTGGCGTGCGGTCACCCAGCTGTTGACGCTGATGCTCGGCTTTTACCTGACCTGTGCGGTGTTCGTATTCGGGGTGCTCGGACTGGTGTTGTGGACGGTCGCGCGGATGTCGATCTTTCGGCTGGTGCGGTACCTGGCGCGCGAGTACCTGCTGATCTTCTCCACGTCCTCGTCGGAATCGGCACTGCCCAGGCTGATCGCGAAGATGGAGCACCTCGGCGTCGACCGCAGCACCGTCGGCGTCGTGGTGCCGACCGGCTACTCCTTCAACCTCGACGGCACCGCGATCTACCTGACCATGGCGGCGTTGTTCATCGCCGATGCCATGGGGCGCCCGCTGACGATCGGGCAGCAACTGGCGCTGCTGGCGTTCATGATCGTGGCGTCCAAGGGGGCCGCCGGAGTCAGCGGAGCCGGCTTGGCGACACTGGCCGGAGGGCTGCAGAGCCATCGCCCGGATTTGCTCGACGGGATCGGGCTGATTGTCGGCATCGACCGGTTCATGTCCGAGGCGCGGGCCGTCACCAACTTCTCGGGTAACGCCGTGGCGACCGTGCTCATCGGTCAGTGGACCGGGACCATCGACCGGACCCAGGCAGACGCGGTGCTGCGTGGCGCGCGCCCCTTCGATGAGCTGACGATGGTGGATTCCGGAACCCTCGCGGACGTCGATCCGGATGCTGACGTGTTGACTCGCGCGACGACCTGACGGGTCTACAGAGGCTTTGCTGAGCGCTGCTTGTGACCGCTATCACACCTCGATGGGTAGTGTGAATTGGGCGATATCAGCGAATCAGTTGAATGTCTCGATTTCGTCACAGTTGGCCCGCCGGATGGCGCCGGATGCGTTTCGTCGGGCGGGTGAGGCGGATGGGAATTCGGGCTGCCGTGTCGGTCTGTGATGTTTCGCTCACTTTGGATAGGAATATCCGTATTTCCTTATCCCAGAAGCTGTGTACCAAGGTCAACCGGGCCTTGTCGAAAGCGGATTTTCACCACGTCATCGCAGGTCAGGCCGTTACGCGTATTCGATAACGAATGCATAACAATTCGTTATCAAAGCTCCATCGGAGCGCTTGTCGAAATGCGGGATGGGTCACTGCCGAAGTCGTCCGGAATGTCGGAGGGGGTCACTACACTCTTGTAAAGCAGCGCCCACCCGGGTGCACCCTCAGGGGAAATCGACTACCGGCGCAATGTAGTGCCGGCGGAGGTGCCTAGGATCGTGGCAAATAATAACGCCCGCGGAAATTCAAACCGATTTGGCGCGCCGATGCGCGATGCAGTTGATGTCGCACGAGTCGGCCGCGGTGCGGTCGGCGACTTGGCCCGCAGCGGCGGACTGCTGGTTGCAACCAGCTTCGCGGACAACATTGTTTCGCTGATCGACCCCGTCACCCGCACCATTCAGGACGTCACCGTCGACGGTGAACCTTTCGCCGTCGCCGTCACCGATGATCGCGCCTACGTCGCGATGTCGTCGGACCTTTTCGACGGCGTCGCCGTCATCGACTTGCAGAGCCGGACGGTCATCGCCGACTACACGCTCGCCGCAGGTGTGGTCGCGCTGGCTGTCAGCCCCGACGGCAAGCAGGTTTTTGCCGGCCACTCGGCCGAAGGCTCCGTCGATGTCGCCGTCATCGATGTCCCGGCAGAGCGGGTCAGCACCATCCACATCGCCTCCGGCGCCGCCATCAGCATCGACGCCCTGGCCGTCGATCACACAGGTCATCGCCTGTACGTGGCCACCACCGACGAGGTCGGTAGCCACCTGGTCGTCGTCGATACCGCGACCGCGCGCCTGCGTGGCAACGTCGTGATCGGCGCCCCCATCCGCAGCCTCGCGCTGGGACCGGACAACACCGCGTACGTGCTGACCTCGGACCTGTGCGACCGCGGCGAGCTTCACCTGGTCGACCTGGCTGCGCGCCGCGTCACCGGCCGGTACGCGATCGGTGACGCGCCGACCCAACTGGTGCTCAGCACCGACGGCGCGCGGGCCTACATCGTCGACTACGACCGGGTGACGGTGTTCTGCACGCTGAACAACCAGATCGTCGACACCATCTACACCAAGGTCCAGCCGTCCTGCCTCGCCGTCAGCGGCGACGGATCGCGGCTGTACGTGGCTGATTGCGCGGGCGACATCACCGCCGTGGCCGTCAGTGCGCCCAAGCCGCTGCTGTACTCGCAGTTCGAGGCGACCAGGTCGCTCGGCGTGGCCGAGACCCGTGCACTGGAGCCGGCCGGCGTCTGACGCCCGCCGCTTCTAGCGGGCGGTACCGCCGCCCGAGCAGTCCAACGATACGGAAACAGTGCGGTTGGACTGTGGCACGAGGAAGCTGCCGTTGCCGCGGTTGTTCGTACCGGGGCCGACGTATGGCACCAACTGGGTTGTGGTCTGCGGATTGCGGATGCTTGTGACGACGCACTGTGACATCGGCGCTGTGCCGATCCTGTCGATGGTGACGGTGTAGCCCGACGCCTGCAGTCGATTGATCGTCTCCTGTGCCGTCTCAGCCGCCGCGAAGGATGCGGGCGCGGCCATCGCAAGGGCCGCTCCGGCCAGTGCAATCGCGGTCGTTCGTGTCGTCTGCATAATCAGCTCTCCCGTCACATACACCTTCGATCATGCTCCAACCCGTTGACGCGTGTTGCGTCGGATAGCATCGCGACCAATCAACCGGTCGGCGAGTACAAAGGCTATTTGACGATGCTGAGCACCATGCAGGACGTTTCGTTGACGATCGGCACGATCATGCGGCATGCGTGCGGCATCAATGCCGACCGCGTCATCACCACTGCGGTCGGCGACGGGCAGTACCGCTCGATGACCTACGGCGAGCTCGGCGAGCAGGCCGGCCGATTGGCCAACGCGCTGCGCGGTCTCGGCATCACGGGGGACCAGCGGGTCGGCACCTTCATGTGGAACAACGCCGAGCACACCGTGGCCTACCTGGCCATCCCGTCGATGGGTGCAGTGCTGCACACCCTGAACATCCGACTGTCGCCCGAGCAGATCGCCTACATCGCCGACGAAGCGGAGGACCAGGTCATCATCGCGGACCTGTCGCTGACCGCCCAACTGACCCCGGTGCTGCCGCAGCTGACCACGGTACACACGGTGATTGCCGTTGGCGCAGGGGATTTGGCACCGCTGGAGGCCTCGGGCAAGACGATCTTGCGCTATGACGAGCTGCTGGCGGGCCAGTCCGCCGACTTCGACTGGCCAGAGCTGGACGAACGGTCAGCGGCCGCCATGTGCTACACCAGCGGTACCACCGGGAATCCGAAAGGCGTTGTCTACAGCCATCGTTCGAGCTTCCTGCATGCACTGGCGACGTGCAGCGGCAACACCCTGGGGGTCAGTAGCGACGATGTGGCCCTACCCATCGTCCCGATGTTCCATGCCAATGCCTGGGGGCTGCCGTACGCCGCGTTGATGGCCGGCGCCGACCTGGTCATGCCTGATCGCTTCCTGGACGGCCGCTCGCTGATCAATCTGATCGAGACCTGCCGGCCGACCGTCGCGGCCGCCGTCCCGACCATCTGGAACGACGTGCAGAACTGTCTGGAAAAGTCTCTGGGACATGATATTTCGTCGCTGCGGCTGGTGGCGTGCGGCGGTTCGGCGGTGCCGTTGTCGCTGATGCAGACCTTCCAGGAACGGCACGGCGTCTACATCCAGCAGTTGTGGGGGATGACCGAGACCTCACCGATGGCCACCACCGCCAAGCCGCTGCCGGGGGTGTCCGACGAACAGCACTGGGCGACCCGTGCCACCCAGGGCCGCGCGATGTGCGGAGTCGAGGTGCGGGTGGTCGATGATGCCGGGGCCGCGCTGCCGAACGACGGACAGGCCGTCGGCGAGATCGAAGTACGTGGGCCCTGGATCACCGGCGGCTACTACTTGGGCCGCGATGCCGAGAAGTTCGACAGTGGTTGGCTGCGCACCGGTGACGTCGGGCGCATCGACGAATGCGGATTCGTCACGCTCACCGACCGGGCCAAGGACGTGATCAAGTCTGGCGGGGAATGGATTTCGTCGGTCGAGCTGGAGAACCACCTGATCGCCCATCCGGCGGTGCTGGAAGCCGCGGTGGTCGGCGTACCCGATGAGCGTTGGCAGGAGCGGCCGCTGGTCGCGGTGGTGTTGCACGAGGGCGCCGCGGCGACGCCGCAAGCCCTACGAGAATTCTTGGCGGACAGGGTCGTTCGCTGGTGGCTGCCGGAACGGTGGACCTTCGTCGACCAGGTGCCGCGTACCAGCGTGGGCAAGTACGACAAGAAGGTGATCCGGGCCCGTTACGCCGAGGGCGACTACCAAGTAATCACCATCTAGTCAGGCCCGCACCGCGATGGTCGACAGCAGGTCGGCCAGCCGATCCGGGCGGTCGAGCATCGAGAACGTGCGGGCGCCATCGATCACCTCGAGGCGGGCATTCGGGATGATGCGCGCCAGCTTCTCGCCGTCGCCGAGTTCGAAGAACACGTCGTCGGCCGACCACGCGATGAGGGTCGGCTTGTCGAATTCGGGTAGTCGCGCTGCCACGCCGGTGGTCACCTCGGTGCGCAGGGACAGGGTGAACTGGCGGAGATCCTCGGCGATCGCCGGATCGGACTGCGGGCTGCGCACCCACTCTCGGGTCAGGGCGTCGATGTTCGAGTGGGCCAGTCCTGAGAAGGCTCGCTTGCGCACCAAGGGGATTCGCATCACCTGGGCGACCGCCCCGAACAGCGCCTTGGCTTGTGCTGCCCGGATGATCGGTTTGAGGATCGGTGGTGGAAAGTGTTCGAACGCATCGCAACTGGTCAGCACCAAGGCGCCGATGCGGTCCGGATGATGCACCGCGACCAACTGGGTGACCACCCCGCCGGTGTCGTTGCCGACCAGCACCACGTCCTGAAGATCCAATGCATCCAGGGTCTCGGCGACGATGCCCGCGACCCCCTGGATACTCCGGTCTGCGCCGGGTCGCAGCGGTTCGGGGTGCGCGCCCAATGGCCAGGTGGGCGCGATGCAGCGCAGGCCGCGGGCGGCAAGTCGCGCGCTGACCTGGCGCCACAGTTGACCACCCATCAGGTAGCCGTGCACGAAGACGACCGGTCTGCCGTCCTTCGGTCCGAATTCCTCGAAATGAATGGTTCCGGCGCTAATCTCGATGATCGACATGGATGACTCCTGGCTCGATACACATTTACAAACAGGCTGCCCGTAACTTACCAACAGGGTGTATGGAAAACAAGAGACGTACTCAAGAGGAGCGTTCCGCGGCCACCCGCGGGGTGCTGATCGCGGCCGCCCGTCGGTTGTGGGGCGAGCGCGGCTATGCCGAGGTGGGCACGCCTGAGATCACCACCGCCGCGGGCGTGACCCGCGGCGCGATGTATCACCAATTCACAGACAAGGCAGCACTTTTCGTGGCTGTCGTAGAAGTGGTGGAGCAGGACGTGATGGACCGGATGGCGGCCCTGGTGGTCGAATCGGGCGCGGTGACCCCGGCGGACGCGATCCGGGCCGCGGTCGACGCCTGGCTGGAGGTGTCCGCCGATCCGGAAGTCCGACAGCTGGTGCTGCTCGACGCCCCGAGCGTGCTCGGCTGGGCCGGCTTCCGCGACATCGCCCAGCGCTACAGCTTCGGTATGACAGAGCAACTGCTGACCGAGGCGATCAAGGCCGGCCAACTCGCGCGACAGCCGGTGCGGGCGCTGGCACACGTGCTGATCGGTGCGCTCGACGAGGCTGCGATGGCCATCGCCACCGCCGAAGATCCGAAACGTGCTCGGCGGGAGACGAGGCAGGTGCTACGCCGCCTGATCGACGCGATGCTCGACGGCTAGCTGCCAGCGCGAGCAGACGCAAATGTCGCCCAAAAGCACTGTTTGAGGGAACATTTGCGTCTGCTCGCGTGAGGGGTCTCAGCGCTCGGCGCGCTGGTACGCCGTCACCACCGCGGCACCACCGAGGCCGATGTTGTGCTGCAGCGCCGCGTTGACACCGTCCACCTGACGCTTGTCGGCCGTGCCGCGCAGCTGCCAGGTGAGTTCGGAGCACTGCGCCAGGCCGGTGGCCCCGAGCGGGTGACCCTTCGAGATCAGCCCGCCGGACGGGTTGACCACCCACCGGCCGCCGTACGTGGTGTCGTTGTTGTCGATGAGCCGCGGCGCCTCGCCCTCACCGCACAGGCCCAGGGCTTCGTACAGCAGCAGTTCGTTGGCGGAGAAGCAGTCGTGCAGCTCGATCACCTGGAAGTCTTCCGGTCCCAGGCCGGACTGGTGGTAAACCTGTTGGGCGGCTTGGACATTCATGTCGTAGCCGATGATGTTGGCGGCGCTGCCGTCGAACGTCGAGGCGAAGTCCGTGGTCATCGCCTGGCCGACGATCTCCACCGCCTGCCCGGCCAACCCGTGCTTGTCGACGAAGGCCTCGCTGGCCACGATCGCCGCCCCTGATCCGTCGGAGGTGGGGGAGCACTGCAGCTTGGTCAGTGGGTCGGAGATCATCTTGGCGGCCAGGATGTCGTCGAGGGTGTACTCGTCCTGGAACTGGGCGTACGGGTTGTTCACCGAGTGCTTGTGGTTCTTGTAGCCGATCTTCGCGAAGTGCTCGGCGGTGGTGCCGTACTTCTTCATGTGCTCACGGCCGGCCGCGCCGAACATCCACGGTGCCACCGGGAATCCGAACTCGTCGATCTCGGCCAATGCCTTCACATGCTTGCCCAGCGGCGACTCCCGGTCCTGGGCGCCGGCGCCGAGCGAACCGGGCTGCATCTTCTCGAAGCCCAGCGCCATCGCGCAGTCCGCCAGGCCGCCCCGAATCGCCTGTGCGGCAAGGTAAAGTGCGGTGGATCCGGTGGAACAGTTGTTGTTGACATTGACGATCGGGATGCCCGTCATGCCCAGCTCGTAGAGCGCGCGCTGACCCGAGGTCGAGTCACCGGAGCAGTAGCCGACGTAGCCCTGCTGCACCTCGGTGTAGTCGATGCCGGCATCGGACAGAGCGTTGGTGCCCGACTCCCGGGCCATATCCGGGTAGTCCCAGCCCTCACGGCTGCCCGGCTTCTCGAACTTCGTCATACCGACACCGATGACGAACACACGGTTCTTGGACATGGGATTCCCTTCGCTGCGCTGCGCGGACAACTGCAAGTAGTTCAGTCAGTGGGTCGGCGCTTAGTCAAGACCCAACGGGTCTGGTCCGTTCGCGACGCCGGTGGTATACAACCTAGAACGTGTTCTAATTCCGGTACTCGGGAGGTCCCAATGACGTTGCGTGTGGTGCAGTGGGCAACCGGTGGAGTCGGAGTCGCCGCAATCAAGGGCGTGCTGGAACACCCCGACCTCGAACTGGCCGGTTGCTGGGTGCATTCGGAGGCCAAGAACGGCAAGGACGTCGGCGAGATCATCGGTGTCGAACCGTTGGGTGTCGTCGCCACCAACAGCGTCGACGACATCCTGGCGCTGGACGCCGATGCCGTCATCTACGCCCCGCTGCTGCCCAACCCCGACGAGGTTGCAGCGTTACTGCGGTCCGGCAAGAACGTGGTGACCCCGGTCGGCTGGGTGTATCCGAGCGAGAAGCAGGGCGCGCCGCTGCGTGAGGCCGCGCTGGCGGGCGGCGCCACCCTGCATGGCACCGGCATCGCCCCCGGAGGGATCAGCGAGAAGTTCCCGCTGTTGGTCTCGGTGATGTCCACCGGTGTGACTTTCGTTCGGGCCGAAGAGTTTTCCGATTTGCGCACCTACGATGCCCCCGACGTGCTGCGGCATGTCATGGGCTTCGGTGAAACCCCGGACAAGGCGCTGACCGGCCCGATGCAGAAACTGCTCGACGGCGGGTTCATTCAAGCTGTGCGGATGTGCGTCGACGAGTTCGGTTTCAACGCCGACCCGAAAATCCGCGCCCGCCAGGAGATTGCAGTGGCGACCGCGCCGATCGAATCGCCCCTGGGACCGATCCGGCCGGGCCAGGTGGCCGGCCGCAAGTTTCACTGGGAGGCGCTGGTCGGCGACGAGGTCGTGGTCCGGGTGACCGTCAATTGGCTGATGGGTGAGGAAAACCTCGATCCGGCTTGGGATTTCGGCCCCGAAGGTCAGCGTTACGAGATGGAAGTCAAGGGCAATCCAGACTTCACCGTGGCCATCAAGGGCTTCCAGGGTGAGGTCGGCGAGGACGGGCCCGAGCCCGGCGTCGTCGCGACCGCCGCGCACTGCGTCAACTCGGTGCCCGCGGTGTGTGCCGCGGAACCGGGCATCGCGACGTACCTGGAGCTGCCGTTGTTCAGCGCCAAGGCTGCGCCGCGACTGCGGTAACCGTCAGGGCTGGATCAGGATGCGAATCGGATTGCCTTCGGCGCGATCGAGTTTCGCGATGCCCTCGGCGACATCCTCCAGGGGCACGATCTCGCTGATCGACCGGCTCAGGTCCAGGCGGCCGCGGGACACCAGCGTGGCCAGCGTCCCGATGTCGGCGTTCTGATACCCCAGGTGTCCCCGCACCTGCTTGCGGGTCAGATTGAAGAACGATGTCGGGCCGATCGACGGTGCGTCGGCGCTCATGCCGACCCCGACGAATCGCCCGCCAACCGTCAGGGCCCCCAATGCCTGGTCGAACGTCGACCCGCGGCCGACCGCGTCGAACGCGACGTCGAGCATCCGGCCGCCGGTGGCCTTGCCGATCCCGGCCATCAGTTCGGGGTCGCGCGCATCGAATGCGTAATCCGCGCCCACCGCCAGGGCGCGTTCCAGGACCGCGGGGTTGACGTCAACCGCGATGATCGGCGCCGCGCCGACCAGCCGAGCCAATTGCACGATGTGTGTGCCGAGTCCACCGACACCCCAGACACCCACCGATTCGCCGATGCCCACCTGGCCGGTGCGCACCACGGCACCGAACGGGGTGGACACCGCGTCGGCCAGGATCGCGGCCTGTTCCAGCGGCACGTTGTCGGGCACCCGGGTCAGCCCGAACGCCTGCGCGACGGTGTATTCCGCCCAGGCCCCGTCGTAGGCGAAGGCCATGAGCCGGATCCGCAGGCAGCTCGACATGTCGCCGCGCAGACAGTTCACGCAGGCCATGCACGGTTTGCCTGCCGCCACCACGACGCGGTCTCCCACTGTCCACTCGGTGACGCCCGGCCCCAGCTTGGCGATGGTGCCGGAAGCTTCGTGCCCCTGGGTCACCACCGGCAGCTGTGCCGGGAAAGTGCCGTTGATCAGGCTCAGATCCGAATGGCAGATGCCGCAGAACGCGACTTTGACCAGCACTTCACCCGGGCCCGGCTCGGGAATCGGAACATCCTCCACCACAACCTTTTTGGTATCGGAGTAGAAGCGTTCGGCGCGCATGGTGTCGGTCATTGGACTCCCTGTCGTCATCGTCGACGGTTACCATCGCCATCATGGCGCAGGCACTGGTGGTCGAGCAATCACGAACTGTTCCCGTGTCGGTGGCGGATGCGTTCAGCGGCACCGCACCGATCCCGCTCAATGAGTTGTTCTGTCGCTGGTACGGGCCGATTCCGCCGATCAGGGCGGTGCGCAACCAGACCGGCATCTGGGACGCGGTGGGCCAGACCCGAACCATCTTGTTGACCGGCGGCGGCAGCATGGCCGAAACCCTGACCTCGTTCGACGAGCCGCATTCGTTCAGCTACACCTTGTCCGATATCACCGGACCGATGGCCCCGCTGGTCAGTGGGGTCAACGGCGAGTGGGTTTTCGAGCCCGTCGGCACCGGTACCAAGATCACCTGGCGCTGGACCCTGCACCGGCGCTCCGCGGTCACCGCCCCGCTGCTGCCGGTGTTCGGCAAGCTGTGGAAGGGCTACGCAGCGCAGTCTTTGGAGCATCTTTCTGACCTCCTGGTGGGATGACCGTCCCACGCTGCGCGCCAAAGCATGTTAGATGGACTAATGACTAAGCGTGCACTGGTATTGGCAGGTGGCGGGATCGCCGGCGTCGCATGGGAGACCGGAATTCTCCGAGGCATTGCAGACGAATCCCCGCAGCTCGCTGCAGCGGTGCGGAATTCGGATGTGGTTTTGGGCACGTCGGCGGGCTCGACCGTGGGGGCCCAGCTGGGCAGCGACCTGAGCCTGGACGAGCTGTTCGCCCGCCAGATCGCCACCGAATCGGCGGAGATCAGTCCGGGCGTCAAGATCGACGACATCACGGCCCTGTTCCTGGAGACCATGCTGACCCCGAACACCACAAGGGAGCAGAAGCTGCAGCGGCTGGGGGCCGCGGCGGCGACCGCCGAGACGTTCAGCCCGGCGGTGCGCCGCAACGTGATCGAGCACCGGCTGCCGTCGCACGAGTGGCCCCAGCATGACCTGCGGATCACCGGGGTGGACATCGACGCGGGTGAATTGGTGGTTTTCACTCGGGAATCCGGCGTGTCCCTGGTGGACGCGGTGGAGGCCAGTTGTGCGGTGCCGGCCGCCTGGCCAACCGTGACGATCGGTGGTCATCGGTACATGGACGGTGGCATGGGCAGCAGCGTGAACATGATCGCCGTCGCCGACTGCACCTCGGCGGTGGTGCTGGTACCGGCGGCGGGGGACGGACCCTCACCCTTCGGTGCGGGCCCTGCCGCTGACATCAACAGCTTTGCCGGGGCCGCGTTCGCCATCTACGCGGACGCCGAGGCCCTGGCGGCCTTCGGTGCCGACCCATTGGACCCGGCCTGCCGGATTCCGTCGGCGCACGCCGGCCGGGCACAGGGCCGCCGGGTGGCGGCCGACCTGGCCGCCTTCCTAGCCGATACTCACTGAATCAAGTGCGGCACAAGCTAATTCGTGCCCGATTTCGATGACTTCAGAAGCCCGGTAGAACTCCAGGCTGCGGCACACCGTGCGGGGCACGTCGATCAGCAGATCCGGCGGGTAGGCCGCCAGGGTGTGCCGCATCAGGGCCGCCTGGGAGATCTCGATCGTCCGGTTCATCACCTCGAATCCGCCCAGCCGGGGAACCGATGTCTCTTCGGCGGGCTCGGCCGCCGGGTCGATGCCGTCGACGGCATTGCTGAACCGGCTCAGCACAGACCGTGCCGTGGGAGTGTCCAACAGCGTGCTCGCGGCGGCCCGATCGATCAAAGATGTTGTGCTGCGCCGCATTCGGTTCAACAGTTCGGCGGTGGGCCGGGGCTCGGTGGGCCGGAAGGCCGCAGGATCGTTGCCGTTGAGGCTGACCCCGATGGTCATATCGGCGTTCACCGCGGCGATGGGCGCCATCGGCAGCGGGTCGAGGATGCCGCCGTCGGCAAGTAACCGGCCGTCGAGCAGATACGGCGCGATGACGCCCGGGATGGCGATCGACGCCCTGATCGCCGCATCGACCGGCCCCCGCTGTAGCCACACCGATTTTCCAGCGATCAGGTCGGTCGAGACCGCGGTGTAGGGGATCGGCAGGTCCTCGATGTGCTGTGGGCCGAGGATCTCTCGCACGGTGTCCAGGATCTTCTCGGCGCGCAACACTCCGGCGGCGGTCAACGAAGGATCGAGCAGCCGCAGGACGGTGCGTTGCGTGAGGGCGCTTGCCCACGAGGTGAATTCGTCGAGTTTGCCCGCGGCTTGCAGGGCGCCGACGAGCGCACCCATCGAGGAGCCGGAAATGCCGACGATCTCGAAGTTGCGTTCCCGCAGTGCATCGATGACGCCGATGTGGGCGTAGCCGCGCGCGCCACCGCTACCGAGAACCAGTGCGACCCGCATGCGTCTCATTCTCGCGTGCGGGTGCGAGAAGTGCCGGGCGGGCTACCGCCTCAGCAACCCACCCGGGAGAAGAACGCGCCGGAGATCAGTCCGATGATCAAGGCGACGGTCGGCTGGCCGGTGCTCAGCGCGAACACGATGCCGCTGACCGCAGCGACTGCGATGAGCATGAGCACGATGCCCATGAGCAGCACCCGCTGTCCGTTGACCGCGCCGCTGTGGGTGAGGCGAGGCCGTAACGGTCCTTGCTGGCGAGCGGCCATGGGGCCCATCCCTTCAATAGTGAGTCGGAACACATTGTGCACCATCGTGTGAGTGAAAGCACAATTACTGGCCAGTACGCGGGATTGGTGTCGAAAGCATTAGTCGATCGTCTACGAAATTCGCCATATTGCCTGGTCAGCGCCAAAAAACTGATTAGATCAACTTAATTTATATTGAGGCTCAATTTTGTTTGATGGCCTTCATTAATTGATTAGATAGCCTCGGCTTTTGCGCCGTTTCGAGTCGCTCGGTGCCGCCGGGAACGCGTGCAGACCGGGTCCGACGACACCCCGGAGGTGGCAAGGTGGGCGTCATGGTCGATGGCGGGCGGTCAACGCTGGCGGTGGTCGTGAATCGGCTCGGTCGGCCCCGGCCGCGGGATGTGGTCGCCGGCCTGGCCACCGGATTGTTTTCGATACCGGAGGGGATGGCCTACGCCAGCATCGGTGGGTTCAATCCCGTAGCCGGTCTGTACTCGGGGATGGCCTCGACCGTCGTCGGCTCGCTGTTCTCCCGCACGGTGCTCATGGTGACGACATTGACCAGTGCGCTGGCGCTGTCGTCGCGCAGCGTGATGAAGGCCGCCGGTCTGGATCCCGCCGATCCGCGCAACGTCGCGGCGCTGGCGGTGGTGACCGGCGCGGTGATGTTGGCGTTCGGGCTGTTCAAATTCGGTTCCATCATGGATTTCGTCTCCAACGCCGTGATGACCGGCTTCACCACGGGCATCGCGGTGCAGATCATCGCCGGCGTCATCGGAGACGCCACCGGCTATAAGCCGCAGAGCCACAACACAATTCACAAGTTCATCGAAGCCTTCGGACACGTCGGCAGTTGGCAGCCCACGGCCTGTCTGGTCACGCTCGCCACCGTGGCGGTGTGGGCGGCATTCCGGGCGATCAAACGGCTTGAGGCATTCGCGACGCTCATCGCGCTGGTGGTGGTGACCGTCGTCGTGGCGGTGGCGCGGATCAGGGTCGAGACCGTCGGTGATATTGCGTCGATACCAAATGCCTTGCCGCCCTTCGTTGTACCGAGTCCTCATGCCGTGCTCGAGCTGCTCGCCGGCGGGCTGGCGGTGGCGCTGGTGGGTCTGGCACAAGCCGCCGGGATCGCCGCCGCAGTGCCCAACCCTGACGGCAGCAGATCCAACACCTCGGGGGACTTCACCGCCCAGGGCGCGGCCAACCTGGTCGGCGGATTGTTCGGCGCGCTGCCCACCGGAGGCTCGCTGTCGCGCACCGGAGTGGCCGTTTCTGCGGGCGCCCACAGCAGATGGGCCGGCATCTTCGCCGGCCTGTGGCTGCTGGCCCTGGTGCTCATCGCCGGCTCCGCGGCCGAAGTGATTCCGATGCCGGTGATCGGCGGCCTGATCCTGGTGATCGGCGCTGAGCTGGTCATCGGTCGGTGGGCGGACGTCACGTTGGTGCTGCGCACCGCTCCGCTGTCGGCGGTCGCCATGGTGCTGACCTTTGCCGCCACCACCGAACTGCCCCTGCACCAGGCGATTCTCATCGGTGCCGTGACCTCGCTGGTGCTCTACTGCGTCAAGGCATCGCGGTCGGCTCAGCTGGTGGCGCTGCGCCAGGGCCCGGGCGGCTGGGCCGTGACTACGGTTCCGGGCACCTTCCCGAGCGGCGAAGTCACCGTCTTGTTCTACGCCGGTGTCGGGTTGTTCGCCGAGGTACCGCGGCTGGCGGAGTACTGGCCGCGGGTCGGCGGCAGCAGTGATGCGGTCGTGGTGCTGGGCCTGCGCGGGCTACCAGATGTGCCATCCTCCAAGGTGATTCAGCTGTTCACTCGGTGGGCGGACGAAATCAAAGCGGCCGGCGGCCGGATGTACATCGCCGGCGCCAGCCCCGCCATCACCAAGGTGCTGGCGCGCGGTGGCATCACAGAACTGCTGGGACCCGACGGACTGGTTTCGGCTGACGAGCGGGTGTTCGGTGCCCTGGATGACGCCACCGAGCGTGGCCGGCGATGGATTGCCGAGCAGGGCAAGCAGAGCCGGCAGGACTAGTTGACGCAGGGGAGCGTGCTGCCGACCACTGGCGGCCCGGATTCGGGCGTCGGCGCGGTGGTGTCGTAATTGGTGCTCTGCGCGGCCGTCATTGAGGTGCTGTCCAGCGTGTCGGGCACCTGGTAGCCGTGGCCGAGGGTGATCCGGACATGACCGGGGGCCACCGCGGTATTGGGCCGCTGAGTGTCGATGCTCAGCAGCTCGGCCAACTGCTGGGCGTCGGCGCCGGCGCCGAAGCCGTAGTCGACAGCAGTCACGGTCAAATCGCTGTCCGACGCGGTGTGCGTCTTGCCCATCGAGTACCCGTGGCTGCTCAGCGCATCGGAGATCTCACTGCCCAGGCCTGAGACGTCCGAGGCGTTGACCACGTCCACAACGGCGTTCGAGGTGCTTGCCGAGGCCTTGTCGACCGTCGAGGCGCTGGTGGAGGTTGACGACTGGGCCGATGCGGTCGGGGAGGTGCTGGTCGAACTGGACAGCGGCTTGCCGCTGAACGCCGCGGCCACCTCGGCCTTGATGGCCACCGGGTCGACGATGTTCACGTCCTGGCCGTTGATGTTGTCGTAGCGGACCACCGGCAACGTCCGGTACTCGACGCTGGAACTGCCCGCGATCGACCCGAGCCGCTGGAACTGCTCCTCACTCCAACCGGCGGACAGCACGACGTCCTTCTGCGCGACGCCGATCAGTTGGCGCAGCTTGGTGACGTCGGTGAAGGAACCGCCCTGCTGCAGTTGGCGCATCACCGAGATCAGGAACGCCTGCTGCCGATGGGTCCGGTCCAGGTCACCGTTGTCCAGGCCATGGCGCTGACGCACGAACGCCACCGACTGCGAGGCGTCCAGGGTCTGCCGGCCTGCCGGGAAATCGGCCCCCGAGTAGTCATCGGAAACCGCGTGGTTCAGGCAGATCTCGACGCCGCCCAGGCTGGCCGCGATGTCGTAGAAGCCGGCCAGGTTGACCTCGGCGAAGTAGTCGATCGGCGCGCCGGTGAGGTTACGGACCGCGGCCAGGGTGGCGGCTCGCCCGGCCTCGCGGCTCTTGCGCTCCAACTCGGCCTGGTCGCTGATGCCCTTGTCCATCAACTTCTGCTCGACGTTGGCCTTGGTCAGGCCGTACGCCTCTTTGATCTTGATGTGGTCATAGCCCGGGATACCCGTCACCCGGACGTAATCGTCACGCGGGATCGAGAAGGCGACGACCTTGTTGTCCGCGGTGATGTGGGCAAGGATCAGCGTGTTGGTGTTGTACCCGCCGTTGTCGGAATCGCCGGCGTGCAGCTTGTCGAGCAGCTCCTGCGGCAGATCGTTGCCCTGCTGGTCCTTCCGCGAGTCGAGCCCGATGAGCAGGATGTTCATCGATCCGCCCGTCGACTTCGGTGCGTCGGCCTCAAGCGCTTGGCTGACCGTGATGCCGTGCAGCGCGCCGCGGATCGTCCACCAGCCCAATCCGGTGGTGGCGATCGTGGCGACCGCGATCACCGAGGCCACGGCGCGTCCGAGCAGACCCCATCGCCGGCTCCGGCTCTGCCGGGCTGGAAGTCGATGGCGGGCGGGACGCCCCAGGTCAGCAGCGCCGGCGAGTGCTGGAAGCAGATCGGTGCGCTGGCTGTCAGCGGTACTCAGACGCGACCCCACATGGGTGATGTCATGTCTCAGGACCTCGCGGGTGGTTTCAGGCCTGCTGGCCGTCATTTTTTTACGACGGTGGCAGGTTCGTGGTCATCCCGATCCGCGCAACAACAGCGTCGCAAAGCGGCCCGGCGGTTCCGTCGATTCTAGGTCAATCGGGCAATCTCAGCGACTTTCTGGTAATCGTCGCTGGTCAGCCACATTCTCCCCGAGAGGCTTGGTTGGCCGCCATGATGACCCCGGCCTGCTGCGCAGCGGTCAAGTCGACCCATGGTGTGTTGAAGGTGCCGGGGTTACTGACACCGGGCTGCTGCAGCGTCTTCAGATACGGCTCGACCAGCGTCTTCGGGTCGGCATGCTGGGCATCCATCCACTCACGGGCGGCGTGGCAGGCCTGTCCGTACTGCGACTCGGTGGCCTCGGACGGGACATCCACCTTGGTGGTCACCCCGCCCGGCGAGACGCCGATGGCGTTCGGTGGCGCGGGGTGGACATGTGGTGCCGCTGCAGGGCTGGTCGGCGTCGTCGAGGTGGGCGCAGTCGGCGCGTGGGCGCCGCACCCGGCCAGCGCCGCCGATCCGATACCCGCCAGCAGTGCGACATTGATGAACTGGATGCGCATGGCAGCCAATGTAGGCGCTGGCCGGGGGCAGCCAGAATCAGAGTGAGGCCAATCCTTTCGCCGGCTGCGGCGGGCAGGTAATCATGGGTGCATGCCACTGCAGAACGCGATGTGTTGTCGGGCCTGAGCCCACCCGTCGTTCGTATCTGCATTGGAGTTCTGTCATGTCCGTTACTTATCCGGCTGTCCTGGCGCCCACCCGGCTGCGCCTGCCCGATCTGTTGAACGCCACCGACCGCTGCGCCGACGACGTGCTGTCAGGCCGTTACGACGGCCTGTTGCCGCCCGGCGGACTGCCCCACGATGAGCGCTGGTATCTGCGCCTCTACGGCGACGACGAACTCGACATCTGGTTGATCAGCTGGGTGCCCGAACGCAGCACCGAGCTGCACGACCATGCCGGATCCCTGGGCGCCCTGACCGTGGTGTCCGGGGTCTTGACCGAGACGCGCTGGGACGGCCAGGAATTGCGGGAACGTCAGTTGATCGCCGGCGATCAGGCCGGCTTTCCGCTGGGCTGGGTGCACGACGTCGAATGGGCCCCGTCGCGGGAAACGGTGACGCTGAGCGTGCATGCCTATTCGCCGCCGCTGACCGCGATGTCCTACTACGACCTGACTGAACGCGACACCCTGCGGCGCACCCGTACCGAACTGACCGATGCTCCGGAGGGAAACTGAATGTCCAGGGCGAGCGAAGCGACGGGAAATCTGGCTAGGGCGAGCGAAGCGACGGGAAGTCGGACCAGGGCGAGCGAAGCGACGGGAAATCGGACCAGCCGAATCGACTCGCTGTTGCACGCAGCCCGCACTCGGCTGACCCGGCTGCCGGCCGCCGAGTTGCCCGCAGCGCTTAACCGGGGCGCCATCCTTGTCGACATCCGTCCAGCCGCCCAGCGCCTCATCGAGGGCGAAGTGCCCCAGGCCTTGGTGATCGAGCGCAACGTCCTGGAATGGCGGTGCGACCCGACCAGCGAGGCCCGGCTGCCGCAGGCCACCGGTGACGACGTCGAATGGGTGATTCTCTGCTCGGAGGGTTACACCTCGAGCCTGGCCGCCGCCGCGCTGCAGGATCTGGGCCTGCAGCGGGCCACCGACGTGATCGGCGGCTACCAGGCGCTGGCCGCCGAAGGCGTGCTGGGGGTCTCGGCGCAGGTGCTGCAGTGGCGCGCCGCGGCCGGGCTCTAGTGCCTCAGCTGGAGTAGCCGCGGGCCAGCAGCGGACGCAGTTGCTGGGTTTTCTCCGGAGTCCAGCCGGGCGGCTGCATGATTGCGGCCCAGGCGTTGGCCACGTCACGGATATAGACGTGACCGTGCCCGTCGGGCACGTCGACGGCCACTGCCATGTCGGCCGCCACCTGGAGGAAGGTGACCACCGGGATCCATTCCATCCGCGGTGATACGTCGTAGCCTCGGGGCTCGTTCAGCCAATCCGGCTTGTGGAACAGCAGATCAGGGTTGAACCAGGCGATGGGGTCGGACGGATGCTGCACGTACACCACGCGCGGGTGGTACCAGGTGGTGGCGGGACGATCCAGATCCGGCGGCCGCGCCGTGAACCGCACGCTCTCACCCTTGTCGTAGATCGGCAGCTTCTCCGGTGATCCCGGGTCACGGTTGGCGGTCAGGTTGGTCCAGATGGTGTTTTGAAATGTCGGGCCGGAGAACAACGCGCCGTCGG
The DNA here is from genome assembly GCF_041261665.1 of Mycobacterium sp. MAA66. Lineage (NCBI taxonomy): Bacteria > Bacillati > Actinomycetota > Actinomycetes > Mycobacteriales > Mycobacteriaceae > Mycobacterium > Mycobacterium sp. MAA66. The sequence goes on from NZ_JBGCCC010000003.1 coordinate 104,727, forward strand.
TGCGTGCCACCAGGTTGTTCAGCGACAGGAACGGCGCTTCGCCACCGAACGAGCCGAGGCTCTCGCCGAACACCACCAACTTGGGCCGCTTGCCTTCTGGCAGCTGCTTGACCATCTCGTCGACGGCCTCGAACAGCGCCTGCCCGGCCTGACGGGCGTTCTCCTTGTCCACCAGGAACGAGATCCAGCTGGGCAGGAACGAGTACTGCATGGACACGATCGCCGTGTCGCCGTTGTACATGTACTCCAACGCCGAGGCCTCGGCCGCGTTGATCCAACCGGTGCCGGTCGTGGTTGCCACCGCGACGACCTTGCGGTTCAGGCCGCCGGTGCGCTTGAGTTCCTCGGCGGCCAGCATGGCGGTCGCCCGGATCCCGTCTGCCGAATGCAGACCGGCATAGGCGCGAATCGGCTCGATTGCTTTGGTGCCGTTGAACTTTGACAGTTCATCGACGGTCGGGCCGCCCTTGACGAAGACCCGCCCTTGATGGCCCAGCGAATCCCAGGTGACCAGGGACTGCGGCCCGCCGGAACGCAGCGGTGTGCTCGGCGATGGATTGTCGACGTCATTGTTGGTGTTCTCGAAGATGTTGTTGATCGTCGACATGGCAAAGCGCACCACCACGCCGTTGAGGATCGCGATGAACAGCGCCAACACCAACATGACGGCAACCACACCCGAAACACGCGGCGGTGCAACGCGTTCCAGCTGCCGCATCAGGAACAGCACCAGCTTGCGGATCAACTGGCCGAGTTCGACGAAGACGAAGAGGAAGACGATCGACAGCACGGCCGTCAACGGGTGGTCCCAGAAGGTCAGGCGTGGCACACCCATCAGGTCCCGGACATCGTCCTGCCACATGTGGAACCAGATGATGGCGCAAATCTGACCGACGATGCCGATCCCGATGAGCCACAGCCATGCCTTCTTCGGGGCTTTCGGGCTGGTGTCCTGCGAGCGCATGTAGCGCACCAGCCAGACCCCGAAAACGCCGAAGCTGTAACCGATCGCGCCGGCCGAACCGCTGACCAAGCCCTGAAACAGGGGCCCGCGCGGGAGCAGGGATGGGGTCATCGACAGCCAGATGAACACCAGACCGGCGGCGGTGCCGCAGAAGGTGTAGTGCCGCACCCACCAGTCCGGCCTGTCAGTTGGGGCCGCCGGCTCAGCGGCAGCCGCCTCTGTTACGGAGTCTTCGCCGGTGTCTGTGGTGGTCTCGGGCACCGGCCGATTTTACCGGTGCGTGAAATTCGGCGGGCGCTTCTCGGTGAAGGCGGCCATGCCTTCGGTCTGATCGTCGGTGGCGAAAGCCGAGTGGAACAGTCGACGCTCGTAGAGCAGGCCCTCGGCGAGCGTGCCCTCGAACGCCCGGTTGACCGCCTCTTTGGCCATCCGAGAGGCCGAAAGTGACATGCCGGCAATGGTTTTGGCTACCGCATTGGCCTCTTCGAGCAGTTTGTCGGCCGGCACCACGCGCGACACCAGGCCACAGCGCTCGGCTTCGGTGGCATCCATGTTGCGGCCGGTCAGGATCAGGTCCATCGCCTTGGCCTTGCCGACCGCGCGGGTCAGTCGCTGGCTGCCGCCCATACCGGGCAGCACGCCCAGCTTGATCTCCGGCTGGCCGAACTTGGCGGTGTCCGCGGCGATCAGCAGATCGCACATCATCGCCAGTTCGCAGCCACCGCCCAGGGCGTAGCCCGCGACCGCGGCGATCGTGGGGGTACGGGTCGCGGCGAACTTGCTCCACAGCGCGAAGAAGTCGGCGGCGAACACCTCGGCGAAGGTCAGGTTAGCCATCTCCTTGATGTCGGCGCCTGCGGCGAAGGCCTTCTCGCTGCCGGTGACGATGATGGCGCCGATGCCGGGGTCGGCGTCGAGTTCGGCTGCGGCCGTGGTGACTTCGGCCATCACCTGGCTGTTGAGCGCGTTGAGTGCCTTGGGTCGGTTCAGGGTGATGGTGGCGACGCGGTCGTCGCGGGTCACCAGGATGGTCTCGAAGGTCATGTGGGTACTCCTAGAAGGTGATGTCGGGGGAGGCGGATACGAAGTAGGCGTCGACGGCTTCGGCGGTGCAGTCGTCGAGGTGGCCCGGAGACCACTGGGGGTTGCGGTCCTTGTCGACCAGCTGGGCGCGGATGCCCTCCACCAGGTCATGGGACTTCAGCGAGGCGACCGACACCCGGAACTCTTGACGCAGCACGTCTTCGAGGGTCGAGAGCTTGGCGGCGCGTCGCACGGCTTCCAGTGTGACGCTCAACGCGACGGGGGAGCGAGTGGCGATCAGGTTGGCCGCATCCTGTGCCGGACCGGCGGCGTGGCCGCGCAGGTTGGCCAGGATCTCGGTGACGGTGTCGGCGGTGTAGCACTCGTCGATCCAATGCTGTTGCACCACAAGATCACTGGCCGGAGGTTCGATCGCGTACGCGGCGACCGCAGCATCGACACCGTCGCTGATGACGGTGTCGCGGAAGGCCTGCAGATTCTCCTGCAACACGAAGTGATCGGCGAAACCCAGGGCGATGGCATCGGCGCCGGAGAACGGGGCGCCGGTCAGTGCGGCATGCAGGCCGAGGCGACCGGGCGCCCGGGACAACAGGTAGGTGCCGCCGACATCCGGGATGAAGCCGATGCCGACCTCGGGCATGCCCATCTTGGTCTTCTCGGTGACGACGCGAACGCTGCCGTGCGCCCCGACGCCGACGCCCCCGCCCATCACGATGCCGTCCATCAGTGAGACGTACGGCTTCGGATAGCGGCCGATGTGGGCGTTGAGCAGGTATTCGTCGTGCCAGAAATTGCGGGCGTCGTCGTCACCGGCCTTGGCGCTGTGATAGATCGCGACCACGTCGCCGCCGGCGCACAGGCCGCGCTCGCCGGCGCCGGTGAGCAGCACCGCGCGGATGTTGTCGTCGTGTTCCCAGGCGTTGAGGGCATCGGCCAGGCCGGTGACCATGACGTGGTTCAGGGAGTTGATGGCTTTCGGGCGGTTCAGCGTCACCACTCCGACGCCGTTCTCGACACTTACTAGGATGTCCTCGTTTTCTGCCACGACTATGCAATCTAGAACGTCACGCGGTGGTCGCGCCCGGCAGGTAACCTTTCCCAGGAAACGTCCAGCTTTCTTGTCTGGCTGGGAACTCTTACCCGATAGCCGTACGTTGAGTGAATGTTCGTCATGAGGCGAACCACGGCTTCACGAAAGGAATCCGACGGTGCGCGAGAGCAGCAACCCGGTATTTCGTTCCCTGCCCAAGTCGCAGGGTGGATATGCGCAATTCGGCAGCGGTGCTGCTGCATACGGCGCTCAACAGACCATGGCTCAGCCGTACACCGAGTATCCGGCGCAGCAGGCTGGTTTTTCCCGCCCACTGACCATTGATGACGTCGTCACCAAGACCGGCATCACGCTGGCCGTGCTGTCCGTGTCCGCGGTGATCTCCTACTTCTTGGTGGCCGGCAACCTCGCGTTGGCCGGACCGCTGACGATGATCGGCGCGATCGGTGGCCTGGTGATGGTGCTGATCGCCACCTTCGGTCGCAAGCAGGACAACCCCGCCATCGTGCTCAGCTACGCGGTGCTTGAGGGCCTGTTCCTGGGCGCCGCATCGTTCATCCTGTCCGAGCTGACCTCGGTCGGCGGGCCCTCGATGATCTTCCAGGCGGTCATCGGCACCATCGGCGTCTTCATCGGCATGCTGGTCGTCTACAAGACCGGCGCCATCCGCGTGACCCCCAAGTTCACCCGCATGCTGGTCGCCGCGATGTTCGGTGTGGTGCTGATGTCTTTGGCCAACCTGGTGCTCGGCATGTTCGGTGTCGGCGGTGGCGCAGGTATGGGTCTGCGCAGTGGCGGCGGCCTCGCCATCGGCTTCTCGCTGCTGTGCATCGCGTTGGCGGCGTTCAGCTTCCTGATCGACTTCGACGCGGCCGATCAGATGATCCGTGCCGGTGCTCCGGAGAAGGCCGCGTGGGGTATCGCTCTGGGCCTGACCGTCACGCTGGTCTGGCTGTACATCGAGATCCTGCGACTGCTGAGCTACTTCAACAACGATTAGCTTCTGTCCGAGAGAAGGGGCGTCCGCTTCGGCGGGCGCCCCTTCTGCGTCCTTCGGGGGTAAGACCTTGGGGGGTCAGACGGCGCGCGGCTTGACCCGGCTGGCCGCTTCGGCTGCATTGCGCCGGGCGATGTCGATGTCTTCGTCGCGCGCCAGGGCAACACCCATCCGGCGCGTGCGGAAGCTCTCCGGCTTGCCGAACAGTCGCAGGTCAGTGCGCGGCACCCGGAGGGCTTCGTCGACACCGTCAAACACGATGGCCTTGGCTTCGACGCCGCCGTAGATCACCGCGCTGGCACCAGGACTCTTGAGCGAGGTATCGACAGGCAGCCCCAGGATGGCGCGAGCGTGCAGCTCGAATTCGTTCTGCCACTGCGTGATCATGGTGGTCATGCCGGTGTCGTGGGGCCGCGGGCTGACCTCGCTGAACCACACCTGATCACCCTTGACGAACAGTTCGACACCGAAAACACCTTGTCCGCCAAGGTTTTCGGTGACGGTGCGCGCAATGTGCTGGGCGTTGCGCAGGGCGGCGGCCGACATCGGGTGCGGCTGCCAACTCTCGACGTAGTCGCCGCCGACCTGACGGTGCCCGATCGGTTCGCAGAACTGCGTCTCGATCTGGCCGTCGGTTAGGTTTCCTCCCGTCGCTTCGCTTGCCGCTGGGTTTCCTCCCGTCGCTTCGCTTGCCCAACTGCGGGCGCGAACGGTCAACAGCGTGATCTCGTAGTCGAAGTCGATGAAACCCTCGACGATGATGCGGGTATTGGTCACCCGGGCCCCGCCCATGGCGTAGTCCCAGCCTTTGGCCACGTCGTCGGGCCCGTCGAGCTTGCTCTGGCCCTTGCCGGAGCTGCTCATCACGGGCTTCACCACGCAGGGATAGCCGATGCCGCCGTCGATCGCGGCCTGCAGCTGCTCCTGCGAGTCGCAGAATTGATAAGGGCTGGTCGGCACGCCGAGATCCTCGGCGGCCAGCCGGCGGATGCCCTCCCGGTCCATGGTGAGCCGGGCTGCACGTGCCGTCGGGATCACGCGCACCACACCGGCGTCCTCAAGCTCCTGCAGTGCCCCGGTGGCGATGGCCTCGATCTCCGGCACGACCAGATCGGGCTTTTCGGCTTCGATCAGCGCCTTGAGCTGTTCGGGATCGGTCATCGCGACGGTCCGTGAATGGTGGGCGACCTGCTGGCCCGGCGCGTTCTCGTAGCGGTCGACGGCGATGGTCTCGACGCCCAAGCGCTGCAACGCGATCAGCACTTCGCGCCCCAGCTCTCCCGAGCCGAGCAGCATGACTTTGGTCGCGTTCGGCGACAGTGGGGTTCCGATGGTGGTCATCGGGTGAGCATCCTATTGCGTCGATCCTGTACTGAGGGCCTGAGCCACTCGAAGAAAAGCGCCGTGACTTCAGGATCGACTGGCGCTATCCACAGTTGGCGGTTCATCCACACACCAGAGCGTTGGCGGCAGCCGCTGCAACTCCGATGTCGGCGGGACACCGGACGGTGGCGTCATGGCCAGCGATTCGGAACCCTTCATCGGCAGCGATGCGCTTACCAACCGGATACTCACCCGGCACGAGTTGCGCCGCTACCACCGAGCGATCATGCCAAATGTATACCTGGACAGGCGAATTGGTCCGTCGCTGCGTCAGCGTACGAAGGCGGCGTGGTTGTGGTCTGGACGTGAAGCTGTCATCGCTGGAAGTGCCGCGGCCGCATTGCACGGTGCAAGATGGGTGCCTGATGCTGCGCCGGTAGAACTGATCTACGCCAACACCAGGCCGCCTCGGAACGTCATCGCCCGTGATGACCTGATCTTCGATGCTGAGATCCAACGCATCGACGGTCTGCCTGTTACCACTGCGGCGCGCACAGCCTTTGACATGGGTCGACGAGGGAGTCTCCACGATGCCATCGCCAGATTGGACGCACTCGGTGCGGCCACCGGGTTCACCGCCGCCGAGGTATTTGCCGTGGCTGGGCGTCATCGCCACACCCGCGGGCTGCGTCAACTGGAGCGAGCGCTGGATCTCGTTGATCCCGGCGCCCAATCGCCCAAGGAAACCTGGCTGCGGCTGCTGCTGATACGCGAGGGCTTCCCGCGACCGCAGACCCAGATCCCGGTGTTGGATCCCAGTGGGCATCCGAAGTGCTACTTGGACATGGGGTGGGAGGACCTCATGCTCGCAGTCGAGTACGACGGGGCTCAGCACGCTACTCAACTCGGCTACGACATCGCCCGGAACGAGTACATCGCCGATCTCGGGTGGACGGTCGTCAGGGTGGCCGCCGGGCACGGGAGGACCGACATCATTCTTTGGATGAACCGGGCCTGGGCGCGGGCCCTGGTATCGCAGCAACCCGGGAGCGCCCACCGCCCAGAAACACGTTGACCCTGTACCTGGGGCGCATGTCACTGGGACAAATGCGCCCTGAGTACAGGGTCAACGGAAAACGAAACTAGGAAAGCCGCTCGATGACCATGGCCATGCCCTGGCCACCACCGACACACATGGTCTCGATGCCGAACTGCTTGTCATGGGTCTGCAGGTTGTTGATCAGCGTCGCGGTGATGCGGGCGCCGGTCATACCGAACGGGTGGCCCAGAGCGATGGCGCCGCCGGAGACGTTCAGCCGGTCCTCATCCATGCCCAGGGCACGGGCCGAGCCCAGGACCTGCACGGCGAAGGCCTCGTTGATCTCGTAGAGGTCGACGTCACCGATGGTCATGTTGGCGTGGCCCAGAGCCTGCTTGACCGCCTCGATGGGGCCCAGGCCCATGATCTCCGGCGACAGACCCGACACACCGGTCGAGACGATGCGGGCCAGCGGGGTCAGGCCCAGCGCCTTGGCCTTGGTGTCGCTCATGATCACCACGGCGGCGGCGCCGTCGTTCAGCGGGCAGGCGTTACCGGCGGTGATGGTGCCGTTCGGCCGGAACACCGGCTGCAGCTGGCTGATCTTCTCGTAGCTGGTGCCGGCCCGCGGGCCGTCGTCCTTGGACACCACGGTGCCGTCGGGCAGGGTGACCGGGACGATCTCGCGCTCGAAGAAGCCCGCGTTGATGGCGGCCTCGGCGCGGTTCTGCGACCGGACGCCCCAGTGATCCTGGTCCTCACGGCTGACGCCGGTGTGGATGGCGACGTTCTCGGCGGTCTGACCCATGGCGATGTACACGTCGGGCAGCACGCCGGCCTCGCGCGGATCGGTCCATTCGGTGGCACCCTCGGCCTGCTTGGCGGTGCGGGCCTGGGCCTCGTCGAACACCGAGTTCTTGCTGTTCGGGGCGCCGTCGGCGGCACCGATGCCGAAGCGGGAGACGGTCTCGACGCCGGCGGAGATGAAGGCGTCGCCTTCGCCCGCCTTGATGGCGTGGAACGCCATGCGGGTGGTCTGCAGCGACGACGAGCAGTACCGGTTCACGGTCGTGCCCGGCATGAAGTCGTAGCCCAGCTCCACAGCGACGGCGCGGGCGATGTTGTAGCCGGCCTCACCGGCGGGCTGTGCGCAGCCCATCATCAGGTCGACGACGTCGCGCGGGTCCAGCGCGGGCACCTTGTCCAGTGCGGCGCGCACCATCTGGGCGGCGAGGTCGTCGGGCCGCATGCTGGCCAACGAGCCCTTGACGGCGCGGCCGATGGGAGAGCGCGCGGTGGCGACGATGACGGCTTCGGGCATGGCAGGGGCTCCTAGTCAGATCCAAAAAATCCAGGAATGGCTTCTTCCAGAATCTAACCCGTCACAGGTGCGATGATCGGCGCGGGTACGCCTGTGGTGCGACGCCACAAACGTGAGATCCCGGCCAGCCGCGCCAGGAGGCTGGTCACGTCGGCGCTCCGGGAAACCAGCGCAGATTTCGGTGGCGAGTCAGAGCCCAACTCTCCCAACGCTTCACACAGCGCCGGCAGCAACTGCTGGGCAGCCAGCGAGTACCCCGCCGCCGACGGATGGAACATGTCCGCTGAGAACAGCACCTCCGGTGCCTTGCGGAAGTCCGGGGCCAGCAGATCGGAGAACGGCACCGGGACTCCGCCGGCCGACCGCACCAGGCCGGCCTGCGCACGGGCCAGTCGCAACCCCCGGCGGCGGGCCACCCAGCGCAGCGGCTGGGGGATCGCCGAGATGGCGCCGAAATCCGGGCAGGTGCCGACCACGACCACCGCGCCGCTGTCCTCCAGACGGCGCACCGCGGTGCCCAGCCGTCGCGCGGACGGCCCGATGCCGTTGACCGCGGTGATGTCGTTCGCGCCGATCATGATGACCGCGGCGTCGGGCGGCCGGCCGGCCACGAACATGGCGTCGATCTGGCCGGACAAGCCCTTGGAGGTGGCACCGACGATGGCCTTGGTGGACAACCGGATCCGTTTGCCGGACTGCTCGGCCAGCCCGCGGGCCACCAGTACGCCCGGCACCTCGTCGGCGCTGTGGCAGCCGTAACCGGTGGCGGTCGAGTCGCCGAAGATCATCAGGTGCAGGTCGAACGGTACGCCGCGGGACCATTTCTCGACCTCGCCGCCGCCCGGGTGGTACACACCGTCGGCGCGGGGCGGGACGTCCCAGGATTTGGGGATCACTCGGCGGGCCTTGGCGGCCTGCCCACTCAGCAGGTTTCTCGCCCCGAGGTACGCCGAGCCCGTCGATGCGAGCGTGGCGGTAGCCGCCAGGGCGATGGTCGTCCGACGCGGTGCGCGTATGGCCACGTCAGCCAGTGTAAGTGGGTTTTTCAGATTCGCGCGGCGAGCAACGACTCGCGGCGGTCACATAAATATATCGAGTCTGGCATCAATTGGAACAAGTAGCTTGTTGTATTAATTGACGGTGGCAAGCTAAGTTACCAAGGTTGTCTGAAGTGACGCAGCGCACAAGTTTCACCGGTACTACAAAGGCGTAGGAGATGGTGGCGATGACCGCACCGAGTAAATTGACCAGCTCACATAGCATTCCTATAGGTGCAGCTAGGGCTCGGAAACAGCGTCGATATCCGGTCAGTGACGGGGCACCGCTCGAGATCGTCGAGGACGGCCCGAGCCTGGCCGGACGGCTGATGGCACTGACAGCTACATTGGCTATCAAGTCAACTCTGACCGTCGGCAGCTACGCTCCCAAGCTTCCGTGGCCGTTCGGGATCGTGGACTTTGTCGCCCGGATCATGCGTCCGGTTCCCGGTACTATCCGCGCCACCATCGGCCTGCCGAACTGCAACGCGCAACTGGTGCGGGCGCCTGGTGTGCTGCCGGCCGACGGCAAGCGCAGCATCATTCTGTACATGCACGGCGGGGCATTCCTGTCCTGCGGCGTCAACACGCACGGCCGGCTGATCGGCTCGTTGTCCGAGTATGCCGATGCGCCGGTCCTTGCCGTCGACTACCGGATGATTCCCAAGCACTCGATCGGCGAGGCCATCGACGACTGTCACGATGCCTACCGCTGGCTCCGCTTGAAGGGCTACGAGCCGGACCAGATCGTGCTCGCGGGCGATTCGGCAGGTGGCTATCTGTCGCTGGCGCTGGCCGAGCAGTTGCACGTCGAAGGCGAGCTGCCGGCCGCGGTGGTGACGCTGTCACCGCTGTTCGAGATCGACAACGACGGCCGTATGCAGCACCCCAACATGCATTCCGACGCGATGTTTCCGCCGCACGCGTTCGATGCCTTGGTCGAGCTGATCGAGGCCGCCAACGGCCGCCGCGGCGAGGGCATCTACGAGCCGCTCGACCACATCGAGCCGGGGCTTCCGCGCACCCTGATTCACGTGTCCGGGTCCGAGGTGCTGCTCAACGACGCCCGCAAGGCAGCGCACATGCTCGCCGCCTGTGGCGTACCGGTTGAGGTGCATGTCTGGCCCGGCCAGATGCATGTCTTCCAACTCGGTGCCCCGTTGGTCAAGGAAGCCGAGCGGTCGCTCAAGCAGATCGGCGACTACATCCGCGAGGCAACCTGGTAAGCCCGGCTGCGCGCGTGTGGTGCGGCCTGACAACATGTACCCATGCGCATCGCCCGCCACGTCAGTGAGCTCATCGGCAATACGCCTCTGGTGCAATTGAACTCCGTGGTCCCCGAGGGGTCCGGACTGGTTGCCGCCAAGGTTGAGTACCTCAATCCCGGCGGCAGCGCCAAGGACCGCATCGCGGTCAAGATGATCGACGCCGCCGAGCAGGCGGGCCTGTTGGGTCCGGGCGGGACCATCGTCGAACCCACGTCGGGCAATACCGGCGTCGGCCTGGCGATCGTCGCGCAGCAGCGTGGTTACAAGTGCATTTTCGTCTGTCCTGACAAGGTCAGCGAAGACAAACGGAATGTGTTGCGCGCCTACGGCGCCGAGGTCGTGGTGTGCCCGACGGCGGTCGCCCCCGATCATCCGGACAGCTACTACAGCGTGTCCAACCGGCTGGCCACCGACATCCCCGGTGCCTGGAAGCCGGATCAGTACTCCAACCCCAACGGACCGGCCAGCCACTACGAGACCACCGGGCCGGAGATCTGGGCCGACACCGAAGGCAAGATCACCCATTTCGTTGCCGGCGTCGGCACCGGCGGCACCATCACCGGCACCGGCCGCTATCTCAAGGAAATCTCGGGTGGGCGGGTCAAGGTGGTCGGCGTCGACCCTGAGGGCTCGGTCTACTCGGGTGGCACCGGGCGGCCGTATCTGGTCGAGGGTGTCGGCGAGGATTTCTGGCCGTCGGCCTATGACCCATCGGTTCCCGACGAGATCATCGCGGTGTCCGATGCCGACTCTTTCGACATGACCCGTCGACTGGCTCGTGAAGAGGCGCTGCTGGTCGGCGGCTCGTGCGGCATGGCCGCGGTCGCCGCGATCAAGGTCGCCGAACGGGAAGGTCCCGACGCGGTCGTCGTCGTCCTGTTGCCCGACGGCGGAAGAGGTTATCTGTCAAAGGTTTTCAACGACGCGTGGATGTCCTCTTACGGGTTCCTGCGGAGCCGGCTGGACGGCTCGGTGCAGGAGTCGACAGTGGGCGATGTGTTCCGGGCCAAGTCCGGTGCGCTGCCCGACCTGGTGCACACCCACCCCTCCGAAACGGTGCGCGACGCCATCGGCATCCTGCGCGAGTACGGCGTCTCCCAGATGCCGGTGGTCGGCGCCGAGCCGCCGGTGATGGCCGGTGAGGTGGCCGGCAGCGTGTCTGAACGGGACTTGCTCTCAGCGGTTTTCGAGGGCCGGGCCAAGCTGGCCGACGCGGTGTCACAACACATGGGTCCGCCGTTGCCGTTGATCGGTTCGGGGGAATTGGTGTCGGCGGCGGCCAAGTCGCTGCGCGAGGTCGACGCGGTCATGGTCGTCGAAGACGGCAAGCCGGTCGGTGTGCTGACCCGCCATGACCTGCTGGGTTTTCTGTCGCAGGGCTCTGGGAGGTAGCTCGCCGCGGGCGGTGACCAACGTGCGCGAATATCGTGGCTACCAGGTCATTCTCAGGTAATGTGAGGCCCCTCGTGACCAGCTGAACAGCATGGGAAGGCGTCGATGACCGAGTATCCTCCTCCACCGCCTGGTAATTTTCCGCCGCCGCCTCCCGGTGGCTACGCGCCGCCTCCCGGCGGCTATCCACCGGCTGGTCCCCCGGACAATAACCTGGTCTGGGGCATATTGGTGCTGATCTTCTGTTGTCTGCCATTCGGAATCGTGTCGATCGTCAAGGCCACGCAGGTCTCCGGGCTCTGGGCCCAGGGTCAGTATCAAGCCGCGCAGGCGGCGGCCGATGACGCCAAGAAATGGGCCATGTGGGGCGCCATCGCGGGCGTAGTGGTGGCCGTGCTGTACGTGATCCTGGTGTTCGGCTTCGGGGTGGCGATGTTCTCGACGAATACCCCACCGACGTCGTCGTATTCGGGATAGGTATGCAGCTGTTGCCGCGGGCCGGTGCGATGAGTCCTCTCGTCGCGCCGCTGGCGGTGGCAGTCGCGGCCGGTTCGGCGTGTTGTCTGGTGTGGGCCGGCAATCCGACGGTGCCGGGTGGTCCGATACCGGTATGCCCGACGAAGGCGCTGTTCGGAATCGATTGCCCGGGCTGCGGAAGCCTGCGGATGCTGTATTCGGTCATGCACGGCGATGTGCCAACTGCATTGAAATACAACGCAGTTGGCCTCGTGGCACTCGTACTGCTCGTTTGGGCGTATGGCGCTTGGGCATATGGGCGGATCGCCGGGCGACGAGTGCGGAGTTGGCAACAACATCGTTGGGCGGCGGCGTCGGTACTGGCGGTAGTCTGCGTTTGGTCGGTGATACGTAACCTGCCCATCGCTCCGTTCAATAGTTTGTACGTGTAGTTCCATACCGGGGCTGCAGTCCGGTAGATCGAACATCTTCAAAGGAGGACACGTTGACGGATCCAACTCCGGGCAACGGGCCGCAGTCGCCAGAGGGTGACGCGACTCAGCAGTTCGGCGGCTACCAGCCGCCCCCGCAGGGTGACGCGACTCAGCAGATAGGTGGCTACCCGCCGCCTCCGCCCCCACCTGGTGGTGCGTACCCGCCGCCCCCGCCGCCTCCCGGTGCCTACCCTCCGCCCCCGCAGGGTGGTTACCCGCCGCCCCCGCAGGGTGGTTACCCGCCACCGCCCCCGGGTGGTTTTCCGCCACCGCCCCCGCCCGGTGGTGCGTACCCGCCGCCCCCGCCCGGTGGTGCGTACCCGCCGCCCCCGCAGGGTGGTTTCGCGCCGCCGCCTCCGGGATATGCGCCGCAGTACCAGGGTTATGGCGCTCCGGGTTCGGCCGCGCCGTTCAGCGTCGGCGAAGCGTTTTCGTGGGCCTGGAACAAATTCACCAAACACCCGGCCGAGTTGCTCGTCCCGACCTTGGTCTTCGGTCTTGTCTATGGCTTGCTGGAGTTCATCATCCAGTTGATCGGCGGCATGTTCACGACGGTCGACACCACGTCGGACACCTCGTATGACTACTCGGCCAGCTTCTCGATGGGTACCGGCGGCATCATCGTCTCGATCGTCGGGTACCTGGTGATGCTGGTCGTGATGGGTGCGATCCAATCCGCCTACATCGGCGGCATGTTGGATGTTGCCAACGGACAGTCGGTGACCATCGGGTCCTTCTTCAAGCCGCGCAATGTCGGCAACGTCATTGTTGCGTCGTTCCTGTCGGGCATCATCATCGGAATCGGCTTCGTGTTGTGCATCGCACCGGGCGTGATCGCGGCAATCATGTTGATTTTCACCGCAACTGCCGTGGTTGACCGCAGCCTGCCTGGCCTCGACGGCATCGCCACGAGTTTCAACATCGCCAAGGCGAACTTCGGTCCGGTGGCCCTCACCTGGCTGGTGACCGTCGCCGTGATTCTGGTCGGTGCACTGCTGTGCGGCGTCGGTCTGCTGGTGGCGTACCCGGTGGCCACTCTGATCACGGTGTACGCCTACCGTCGGCTCAGTGGCGGAATTGTCGCGCCGCTGACGCCGTAGGGTGTTCGTCCTGTGGGAGACGTTCGGCGGTCTCCCACAGGACAGCGGTGAATCTCAGGATGTATCAGGCGAATTGAACTACGCATCGTGGTGGTCGCGCTTATTGGCGGGCCTTGTTGACCGGCTGATCCCGTTGGTGGTGGTCGTGGTCGGCGGACTGGCGGAATACGCGACGCGCGCAAATGACTGCGTAGCCGACAACGCGGACTACAGCATCGGTCCTTATTGTGCGACCGGCAATTCCGTTGTGGGTGTTGTCCTATGGGTCGGGTGCCTGTTCCTCGCGGTGCTGTTCGTCGTCTGGAATGTCGGCTATCTGCAGGGCCGCACCGGAGCCAGTGTCGGCAAGCGGGCCATGAGGATCCGGCTGATCGGGGAGAACTCCGGGCAGCCGGTAGGTTTCGCCCGCTCGCTGCTGCGCCTGGTCGCCCATATTGCCGACGCGTTGTTCTGCTACGTCGGCTACCTGTTCCCGCTGTGGGATCCGAAGAAGCAGACGCTCGCCGACAAGATCATGAAGACGGTCTGCGTACGGGCCGTCAGCGAAACGCGCTGACCCCGGTCAGTGCCTGCCCGATCACCAGTTGATGTACCTCTGAGGTGCCTTCGTAGGTCAGCACCGACTCCAAGTTGTTGGCGTGTCGAATCACCGGATATTCCAACGTGATTCCGTTGGCGCCCAACAGAGTTCGACACTGACGGGCGATCTTGATGGCTTCGCGCACGTTGTTGAGCTTGCCGATGCTGACCTGTTCGGCGGTGATCTTGCCGGCGTCCTTCAACCGGCCGAGCTGCAAGGCCAGCAGTTGGGCCTTGCCCAATTCCACTGCCATGTCGGCAATCTTGGTCTGGGTGATCTGATAGCCGGCCAGCGTCTTGTCGAACACCATCCGGGTGCCGACGTAATCCAGCGTCGCCTCGAGGCAGTCGCGAGCCGCGCCGACCGCACCGAACACGATGCCGAACCGCGCCTCCGACAAGCAGCTCAGTGGGCCGGAAAGTCCACGCGCACCGGGCAATTGAGCCGACGCCGGAAGCCGCACGTCGTCCAAGCTGAATTCCGAGGTGACGGACGCCCGCAATGACATCTTGCGCGTCATCTCCCGGGCGCTGAAACCCGCTGTGTCGGTGGGCACCACGAATCCGAGCACGCCTTCCTCGGCGCGGGCCCACACCACGGCGACGTCGGCCACCGACGCGTTGGTGATCCACATCTTCGAGCCGTTGAGAACCCAGTCGTCGCCGTCTCGGCGCGCGGCGGTGCGCATGCCACCCGGGTTGGAGCCGAAGTCCGGTTCGGTCAGCCCGAAGCAGCCGATCAGTTCACCCGCGGCCATACCCGGCAACCACTGCTCGCGCTGCTGCTCGCTGCCCCAGTGGTGAATGGCGAACATGGCCAGCGAGCCCTGCACCGAGACCAGCGATCGCAGTCCGCTGTCGACGGCTTCCAGCTCCTGGCACACCAGGCCATACGCGGTCGCACTCGAACCGCTGCAGCCGTACCCGGTCAGGTGCATGCCCAGCAGGCCCAATTTGCCGACTTCGGCGGCGATCTCACGGACCGGCACCGAGCCGGTGTCGAACCATTCGGCGACGTGAGGCCGCAATCGTTGCTCACCGAATTGCCGCACCATGGTCCGCAATTCGATGTCCTCGGCGCTCAGCAGGTCGTCGGTGCCGAGCAGATTGTCGATAGAGGCGGTCATGGTCATGTTCTACACCGCGGCTTTGCCCCGCGACGTGCCCCGTCTACTTCTATCGCTGGTCATCTGTCCACTCGCGTAGGGTTCCGGACAATCGCACTACTAGGACTCCGATTGGTGGACGATGGCCGAACACGACCAGGGCTGGGGCGGCCCGGTGCCGGAATTCCCACCACCAGTTCCCGGATATCCGGGGTACAACCCTGCTGGGCCGGGAGCGCAGTATCCCCTGCCGCCGCAGTATCCCGTTGGCGCGCCGGGGTTTGCGCCCTCCTATCCGGGAATGCCGATGGGATATCCACCGCCGCGACGGACGAACGGTTTGGCGATCGCATCACTGGCCTGCTCGATCTTCGGCGTGTTCTGTTGTCTCACCGCGCTGCCCGGCGTGGTCATGGGTCACATCGCGATGTCGCAGATCAAGCGGACCGGCGAAGACGGCAAGGGCTTGGCGCTCGCCGGACTGATCATCGGTTATGTGGCGATGGCGATCGTGGTGATCTTTTTCATCTTGGCGCTGATCTTCCCCGCCATCGTCACCATGATCGGCGTGCCGGATTCGCCCACCCCGACTTCGACTTACAGCGGGTGAGCGGGCAGCGGCGCCGGTCGAGGGAGCGTCGTTGCGTAGATTTGCGTTCACTCGATCGTCAGCATGAGAGGTAGCGCAGAAGCTATGTCGTATCCAGGTCAGCCCGGCGACGGGTCCGGGCAGCAACCGCCGCTCGGCCCGGGAAACCCCTACGGTCAGGGTGGCTGGCCGCCGAATATGCCGCCGCCGAATGTGCCGCCGGCACCCGGTTCACCGCCTCCGATGTATCCACCTGCAGGGCAACCGGGGTATCCGCCGCCATATCCCTACGGCGGCCTACCGCAATACTCCGCTGACCCGTCGGCACCCTACGGTCGTGACCCGATGACGGGGTTGCCGCTGTCGGACAAGTCCAAGCTCACCGCCGGGTTGCTGCAGATCTTCCTCGGGTGGCTCGGCATCGGCCGGTTTTACTTGGGATCCAACAACATCGCCATCGCTCAGGTGTGCATCGGCGCGGCCGGTTTGGTCCTGACTGCTCTGTGCGGGATCGGATTCCTCCTACTGACCGGCGTCGGCATCTGGGGCCTGGTGGACGGGATCCAGATTCTGAACGGCTCGGTCCCCGACCAGTACGGGCGCAAGCTCCGAGACTGATCCGGCGCACTAGGCTTGCTCATCGTGAGCGAGCATCGCAGCAAGGCCGACCACTACCGGGCCTACGGCCCGGCCACCCGGGCGATTCACGCCGGCTTTCGGCCCGACCCGGCCACCGGTGCGGTCAACACCCCGATCTACGCCAGCTCGACGTTCGCCCAGGACGGCGTCGGCGGTCTGCGTGGCGGATTCGAGTACGCCCGCACCGGCAACCCGACCCGTTCGGCGCTGGAGACCCTGCTGGCTGCGGTAGAGGGCGGCACGTACGGGCGGGCCTTCAGTTCCGGGATGGCGGCGACGGACTGCGCGCTGCGTTCGGTGCTGCGTCCCGGCGACCACATCGTCATCCCCGACGACGCCTATGGCGGCACCTTCCGGCTGATCGACAAGGTGTTCACGCAGTGGGGTATCAGCCACACCCCGGCGCAGCTGTCCAACCTCGACGAGGTGCGGGCGGCCATCACCGCCAAGACCCGGATGATCTGGGTGGAGACGCCGACCAATCCGTTGCTGTCCATCGCCGACATCGCCGGCATCGTGCAGCTCGCCTCGGTGTCGGGAGTAAAGGTGTTGGTGGACAACACCTTTGCCTCTCCCGCACTGCAGCAACCACTTTCTCTCGGTGCCGATATCGTGCTGCACTCCACCACGAAATACATCGGCGGGCACTCGGATGTGGTCGGTGGCGCGCTGGTCACCAACGACGAGGAACTCGACACCGCCTTTGCCTTCCTGCAGAACGGCGCGGGCGCGGTGCCCGGTCCGTTCGACGCCTACCTGACCTACCGCGGCCTCAAGACGCTGCCGCTGCGCATGCAACGACACTGCGAGAACGCTTTGGTCGTCGCGGAATACCTCAACGACCATCGGGCGGTGAGCACCGTGCTCTACCCGGGGCTGAGCAGCCACCCCGGTCACGAGGTCGCGGCCAGGCAGATGAGCGGCTTCGGTGGCATGGTGTCCGTTCGGCTGGCAGGCGGGCACCAGGCTGCGCGTGAATTGTGCTCTCGCACCGAGATTTTCATTCTTGCCGAGTCGCTGGGCGGGGTCGAGTCGCTGATCGAGCTGCCTGGTGCCATGACCCACGCGTCGACCGCAGGCTCTCAGCTGGAGGTGCCGGATGACCTGGTGCGGCTGTCGGTCGGCATCGAGGATGTCGCCGACCTGATCGGTGATCTGGAGCAGGCGCTCGGCTAACTCAGCGCGCTCCGCAGCGCGGACGCGGTGACGGCCAGGTTGAGCTCGGCGACCCCGGTCGGCGACTCGTGCACCCAACCGCCGCCGGCGATTTCGGCGGCGCGGGCGTGTACCCAGCGCCAGCCCCGGTCGTTGAGGCTCAGTACCGAGCCCAACCCGTCGATCGCATGGAGCAGCGTCACGATTCCGGCCGTCGCCGGTGTCGGTGGCTGCCGGTCGAACAACGCGGCCAACAGTGCCGCCCGGGCCTGACCTACTCTCGACCGATCGGTCAGTGGGTAGGTGACGCTGCGCCGCCATATCGGACCGACATCGACCCGACGCAATTGGCGGGCCTGCTCCAATGCCGCAAGCAGACCGGATTCGGTGCTGCGGCCCAGCTCGGACAGCGCCACCCGAACGGGCAGCGGCCGCTGCCGCACGAGCTGCAGTGCCGGCAGGCTCACCGCATCGACGGGTACCTCAGACGCCAACGCGATCAATTGCCCGTCGGGCACCGGATCGCCGGGACCGGCCGGCCGGAGGTGGGACGCGCAGGCGAGGTCGAGCAACACTGCGCCGGACAACACCTGGCGCAGGCGGGCACGATCCAGACCTGGCTGTGCCGACGGATTGTCCAGCAACAGCAGCAACAGGTCCTCGGCTATCCGGGCCATCAGGACCTCAGCTGACCCTCAGGAGTGGTACGGCTCCGCGCTGACCAGGGTGACCTCGACCGTGTTGCCGTTGGGCACGGTGTAGGTGCGGGTCTCGCCGACCTTGGCGTCGATCAGGGCACCGCCCAGCGGGGACGCGGGGGAGTAGACCTCGAGCTTGCCGTCGCTGACACCCTCCTGGCGGGTGGCGATCAGGAAGGTCTCGGTGTCGTTCTTGTCGCCGTCGTAGTAGACCTTGACCACCGAACCGGGCAGCGCGATGCCGGACTGCTTGGGCGCTTCGCCGACCTTGGCGTTGTTGAGTAGTTCCTGCAGCTGACGAATCCGGGCTTCCTGCTGGCCCTGCTCTTCGCGGGCCGCGTGGTAGCCACCGTTCTCGCGCAGATCGCCCTCTTCGCGACGGTCGTTGATTTCGGCAGCGATGATCGGCCGGTTGGCGATCAGCTGATCCAGCTCCGCCTTCAACCGTTCGAATGCCTCTTCGGTGAGCCAGGTGACCTGGGTATCGGTCATGTCTGCCGCGCTCCTGTCGTAATCCCGGGCAGAAAGTGCCCGCTAAAGCAGCAATACACGGCCCCAGCCGGAACCGTGTATGGGCACAAGCGTACCACCGCCGTGTCGGTGAATATTCAGGATTTGGCTGTTCTGAGTTCCTTGACTAGACGTCTGGTGGGGTCGTTCAGGGCGCCACCAGATACTTCGGGACGTCGGTGCCACACCCGTAAACATCGCCCACGACCGGCGGTTTTGTCGATTTGACGATGGTCGACACCTGCACCGTCGGCACCGACGACGGCGGCACCAACACCTCGCGGCGTCCGGTCTCGCTGCCGTCGAGCGCTCGGGCCCGCACGATGCATACGACGGGCTGTGCGGGGTCCTGGCGGGTGACCGAGATGGTCACTCCGACGGTCTCGTCGTCCAGCAGCTTGTAGGTGCTCAATTCACCTTTGACGGGCGCGGTACCCAGCCGTTGGAAAGCGACCAACGCAAGCGCGACGCCGGCCACCACGATCAGTATCGTCAGGCCGATGACCAGCCGCCGACGGCCGGGCGCGGACAGTCGCTGCTGCCCGTAGCGGGCGGTGGGACGCTCGATCATCGGCGGTTTGGGTGCCCCTTGGGTCGGATCGGAATGTCTGGACTGGAACTATAGGACCAAGGACGACGGTTAGACCGGGCAGAGTGGTCGGACCGGAACAGATAGAGGACATGTGAGCGAACTGCGGTTGATGGCGGTGCACGCCCACCCCGACGACGAGTCGAGCAAGGGCGCGGCGACCACCGCCAAGTATGCGGCCGAGGGCGTGCGCGTCATGGTGGTCACGCTGACCGGCGGCGAGCGGGGCGACATCCTCAATCCGGCGATGGACCTGCCCGAGGTGCACGGCCGGATCACCGAGGTGCGTCGCGACGAGATGGCCAGGGCTGCGGAGATCCTCGGCGTCGAGCATCACTGGCTGGGATTCATCGACTCGGGACTGCCCGAGGGCGACCCGCCGCCTCCACTGCCTGACGGCTGCTTCGGTGTGGTCCCGGTCGAACAGCCGGTCGAGCGCTTGGTCCGGGTGATCCGCGAGTTCCGTCCGCACGTGATGACCACCTATGACGAGAACGGCGGCTATCCGCATCCCGACCACATCCGCTGTCATCAGGTATCGATGGCGGCGTATGACGCCGCCGCCGACTACATGCAGTTCCGGGACGCGGGCGAGCCGTGGAGCGTCGCCAAGCTGTACTACAACCACGGTTTCCTGCGTCAGCGCATGCAACTGCTGCAGGACGAATTCGCCAAGCACGGCGAGGTCGGCCCGTTCGACAAGTGGCTGCAGCATTGGGATCCCGAGCACGATCCGTTCGCCAACCGGGTGACCAGCCGCATCGAATGCTCGAAGTACTTCCAGCAGCGCGACGACGCACTGCTGGCGCACGCCACCCAGATCGATCCCAACGGTGACTTCTTCCGCGCTCCGATCGAGTGGCAGCAACGGCTGTGGCCGACCGAGGAATACGAGCTTGCCCGGTCGCGCGTTCCGGTGACGCTGCCCGAGACCGACCTGTTCACGGGAGTTTCGCTGTGATGACCACATTGACGTTGACACTGTTGGCCGATGCCCCCCGGCAGAGCGGCCCGGACTTCGGCAAGGCCAGCCCGGCCGGGCTGGTGATCACGCTGATCCTGCTGATCGCGGTGCTGACGCTGGTCTGGTCGATGAACAGGCACCTGCGCAAGCTGCCCGAGTCTTTCGATCCCCAGCATCCCGAGCCGGATCAGGCGGTGGACGACGGGACTGTCGGCCCGGTCGAGGGTGAGCCTGGTGCGGCAGATGGTGTCGCACCAGAAGCTGGGTCAGACTCCAGGGATGGCTAACACCCTCGGCTCGTCCACCAGTCCGTACCTGCGCCAGCACGCCGACAACCCGGTGCACTGGCAGCAGTGGACACCCGAGGCGCTCGCCGAGGCCGCCGAGCGGGATGTGCCGATTCTGTTGTCGATCGGATACGCCGCGTGCCACTGGTGCCACGTGATGGCCCACGAGTCGTTCGAAGACGACCAGGTGGCTGGGGTCGCCAACGCAGATTTCGTCTGCATCAAGGTCGACCGGGAAGAACGGCCCGACCTCGACTCGATCTATATGAGTGCGACCGTCGCCATGACAGGCCAGGGCGGCTGGCCCATGACGTGCTTCCTGACTCCCGATGGCCGGCCCTTCTTCTGTGGCACCTACTACCCGAAAGCCGGCTTCCTGCAGTTGCTTTCGGCGGTCACCGAGACCTGGCGGCATCGTCGCGACGAGGTCGAGCAGGCGTCCGACCGGATCGCCGATGAGCTGCGCAAGATGTCTTCGGGACTGCCCGGGGGTGGGCAGGCGCCGACGAGCGAGCTGTGCGATCACGCGGTGGCGGGGGTATTGGGTGACGAGGACACGGTCCGCGGCGGTTTTGGCCGGGCACCCAAGTTCCCGCCGTCAGCATTACTGGAAGCGCTGTTGCGGCACCACGAGAGAACCGGCGCAGCGCTGGATTCGGTCGAGCGGACCGGTATCGCGATGGCCCGCGGTGGCATCTACGACCAGTTGGCCGGTGGCTTCGCCCGGTACAGCGTGGACGCGTCTTGGGTGGTGCCGCACTTCGAGAAGATGTTGTACGACAACGCCTTGCTGCTGCGGGTCTACGCGCATTGGTTCCGGGTCACCGGTAATCCGTTGGCGCGCAAGGTGGCAGACGAGACCGCCCGATTCATCATCGGAGATCTTGGATCGGGTGGCATGTTGGTGTCCTCGCTGGACGCAGACACTGCCGGCCGGGAAGGCCTGACGTACGTCTGGACACCCGCTGAGCTGACCGACGTCCTCGGTGTTGATGATGGTCCTTGGGCCGCTTCGGTTTTCGGGGTCACCGAGACGGGAACGTTCGAGCGCGGCAGCTCGGTGCTGCAGCTGCACAGCGACCCCGATGATTGGCAGCGCTTCGAGCAGGTCCGGGCGCGACTGTCGGCGGTGCGCGCCGCCCGCCCGCAACCGGGACGGGACGACAAGGTGATCACCGCCTGGAACGGCTTCGCCATCACCGCCCTGGCCGAGGCGTCGGTTGCGCTGGATGAACCCGAATTCCTTGACGCAGCAACGGTTTGCGCGCGCCGGCTGCTGGAACTACACCTGGTCGACGGCCGGCTGCGCCGGGCCAGTCTGGGCGGCGCGGTGGGCGACAGCGCGGGCATCCTGGAGGACTACGCCGCGCTCGCGACCGGACTGTTGACGCTGCATCAGATCACTGGCTCGTCGCAGTGGTTGGCGGCGGCGCTGGGCCTGCTGGACGTCGCGCTGGAGCATTTTGCCGACGGGCAGGCCGATGTCGATGGGCGGTGGTTCGACACCGCGGACGATGCCGAGGCGTTGGTGTTGCGTCCGTCCGATCCGGTCGACGGCGCGACCCCGTCCGGCGCTTCGCTGATCGCGGAGGCGCTCCAGGCCGCCGCACACCTGGCGGCTGAGCCGCAGCGATATGCGGCTGCCGCCGCGGCCACGCTGGCGTCGGCGACACCGATTCTGGCCCGCTCACCGCGCTCGGGCGGGCATTGGCTGGCCGTCGCCGAGGCCGCGGTGCGTGGACCGCTGCAGGTCGCGGTCGCCTGCTCCGCGCCGGACTCCGAATTGCTTTCTGCCGCACGTAAACTCGCGCCCGGCGGGGCGGTGGTGGTGGGCAGCGGATCGGTGCTGCTGCAGGGCCGTGGCCTGGTGGACGGGAAAGATGCGGCGTACGTCTGCCGCGGCTCGGTCTGTGACCTTCCGGTCACAACCGCTGGGGATCTCGCCGGCGCGTTGCGCGCCGCCGTGTAGCGTGCGGCCCATGCCCAGTGCCGAGCAGATCACCGCAACCGTCAACCGCTACCTGGATATGGTCGACATCGCCAACGCCGACGAGATCGCCCAGTTGTACGCCTCCGATGCCACCATCGAGGATCCGGTCGGTGGTGAGGTGCACATCGGGCGTCAGGTGATTCACGGGTTCTACTCGAACATCGCGGGGACCAAGAACAGCCACGAGGTTCACACGCTGCGGGTCTGCGGCCACGAGGCGGCGTTCTTCTGGAGCCTGACCGTCAACGGCGCCATGCGCATCGACATCATCAGCACGATGACCTTCGACTCCGAGGGTGAGATCACCTCGATGAAGGCCTTCTGGGGCCCGGAGAACATCACCCAGCTGTAGCGATTTCGGCGCGCTTCGTCTCGCCCCGCGTTACCGGCGCGCCCGAAATCACCCAGAGAAGACGGCGAACCACATCGCGATGTAGTGGCAGATCGCCGCGACCGCGGTGCACGCGTGGAAGAACTCGTGGTGCCCGAACGTCGTCGGCCACGGGTTGGGCCACTTCAGCCCGTACAGCACCCCGCCGATGCTGTACAGCGCACCGCCCACGATCAGCAGCACCACTGCGGCGACGCCCGCGCTGTGCATGATCGGCCCGATGAACCACACCGCAACCCAGCCCAACAGCAGGTAGAGCGGTACCCCGACCCAGCGTGGCGCCGTCGGCCAGAACATCTTGAGCAATACCCCGGCGAACGCTCCGCCCCAGACGATCCAGAACAGCGTCATGCCGCCGCCGGAGCGCAATGCCAGCAGTGCGAACGGGGTGTAGCTGCCGGCGATGAAGATGAAGATCATCGAATGGTCGAGGCGCTTCATCCAGGTGCGGGCGTTCTGCGACTTCCAGGTCACCCGGTGGTAGGTGCCGCTGACGGTGAACATCGCCACGATGGTCAAGGTGTACAGCAGCGTGGCCAGCCCGGCGCGGGTGCCCTGCATCGCCCACGACACCGAGACCAGGGTCGCTCCGGCGAAGAAGGCCACCACTGCCGAGTAGACGTGGATCCAGCCGCGGGCGCGTGGCTTGCCGAGGAACTGGGCCACCGCCTCGGGCAGCGTCTCCGGTGGATGGATCGCCGCGGCGGATCGATACGGCTTCAGCGCGGCGGCGGAAGGTGCAGCTGCCGGATCGGTGGAATCGATCGTCACGTTCCCTCCACTAACAGCCATGGGTTATCCAGTGGTCCACAGTAGTCTGGTTTCTCGTGGACATCATTCCTCCGCGGCTCAAGGAACCGGCCTATCGGCTCTACGAGATGCGACTGCGCCAGGAGCTTGCGCATGCCAAAGCGCAACTGCCACGCCATATTGCGGTGCTGTGCGATGGCAACCGGCGTTGGGCACGTGAGGCAGGTCACGACGACGTCAGCTACGGCTACCGCATGGGTGCGGCCAAAATCGCCGAGGTCTTGCGGTGGTGCCAGCAGGCCGGCGTCGAGATGGCCACCGTCTATCTGTTGTCGACCGAGAACCTGAGGCGCGATCCGCAGGAGCTGGCGCCGCTGATCGACATCATCACCGACGTCGTCGAGGAGATCTGCGCGCCCGAGAAACAGTGGACGGTACGCACCGTCGGCGATCTGGAACTGCTGGGGGAGGAGCCGGCGCGCCGGCTGCGCGATGCGGTCGAACCAACCCGGGAGCGCGCCGGGGAGGGCTCCTTCCACGTCAATGTCGCGGTCGGCTACGGCGGGCGCCAGGAGATCGCCGATGCTGTTCGTACCCTGCTGGGCAAGGAACTGGCCAACGGCGCCACCGCCGAGCAGCTCATCGAAGCCGTGACCGTCGACGGCATCTCGGAGAACCTGTACACCTCCGGCCAGCCCGATCCCGATCTGGTTATCCGCACCTCGGGGGAGCAGCGGTTGAGCGGATTCCTGTTGTGGCAGAGCGCATATTCGGAGATGTGGTTCACCGATGCGCACTGGCCGGCATTCCGGCGAGTCGATTTTCTGCGGGCCCTGCGCGACTACACGCTGCGCAATCGGCGGTACGGCAAATAGGCCATGGCTGCGCTGTCGGCAGTGGTGTTCGCCCTCAGTTGGTGGCTGGGGCTGTACCTGTTGGCGCGCGATCCACGTAAGCCGATCCTGGCGTGGTCCGCGGTCGGGCTGTGCAGTTTCGCGGTGGTGGTCGCGGTCGACGCGGTCCGGCTGGCCAGCGGCTCACCCACTGGCCTGCTCAGTCACGTCGAGGCCTATCTGTCGGTGCTGCCCGGCATTGCCTGGCTCACGGTGTTGCTCGAGTTGGCCCGTCCGGTCGATTCGGCGCGTGGGCGCTGGGGTGCAGTGGTGGTGACGGCCGTGGCGTTGGTCGCGTTCGTCGGTGCCGCGATTTCCGGTGGCGTACACCCGCCACTGCGGACCGGGCACTGGGTCATGGTCGGAGCCATTTCGTTGTCGGCATTCAGTGCGCTCGTCTTGGCGGTGCGACGGCTGCGTCGTGGCGCGTCCTCGCGCAGGATCATCGCGCCGGTGGTGGCGGCGACGTTGTTCTTCGGGCTGGGCAATGCGATTCTGCTCATCCCGCTGGGACTGCTGCCGAGTTGGGTGGTGTTGGCGTCCGCGGCGTTCGATGTCTTGCTGCTGGGGATCGCGGTGGCCTGGTGGGACGCCTTCGACGAGGGGCAAGCGCTGCGCGCGGGCATGCGGCGATCGTTGGTGGGCAGCATGGCAGTGGCGGCGCTGTTCGGCGGCCAGGTGCTGACCGGCCTGGCGGTGACCGGCGAACACCAGGCCCTGATGGTCTTGCTGTTCACCAGCCTGGCAGTGGCGATCGCGATCAATGTATTGGCCGACCCACTGTCCGGGCTGCTGGACCGATTGGCCTTCTCCGGCGCACCGGATCTGCGCGCCGACCGTGCGGCGCTGCGTCGCACCGAGGCGGCGTTGCCGTTGCGGGCCAGTAACCCGCTGGACCACATGGATGACGAGACCTTTGTGCGGTTGACCCGCCGCGCGCTCGGCCACTATGCCGACCTGTCGAAGCTCGTGGCATCGCCGCTGACGACGCTGCCGCTGATCGATGACCGATTGGCCCGCCGGGGTGCGCCCGATCAGCCGCTGGAACGCGCCAACGAGCTCAAGGCTTTGCTGGCCGATCGGATTGGCGCGCTCAAACCACGCGACGCCGGCGACTTCGGCACCACCGAGCAGTGGCGGCACTACAACTCGCTGTACTTCCCCTACGTGGTGGGTGTGCGGGCCTACGCGCAGAACGCCACCGCGGCCGGTCTGGACCCGGTGGCGCGGCAGGCGTGGCAGTGGTTCGTCACCGAGGTGCCCCAACGTTCCCTGCACAATTGGCAGAACGCAGCCGCGCGGGTGATCGCCGCCGACCTGCGTGGCACGGCGGTCACAACGTCTTGACGCGCGGCACCGCCGTGACCTGCCGTTGGCAGTGATTGGCAGCGTTTGGCGTCGATCTGGCAGCAGTCCTTGAGCAGTGTCATGGGTGTTCGTTCTTCCGACACCGGCACTCCCGAGGAGCAACTCTCATGGCCGTCATCACCATCAGGAGAACCACCCCCGCCCTATCCGACAGTTCCGATTCACTGCTGCGCTTCGCCCTTCGTGTCGACGGCACCTTGTGCGCGCTCGTCGGCCTGCTGGCCGCGATGGCCGCCGAGCCGCTGTCGAGGGTGTCGGGTCTGTCGTCCACGTCTGAATGGCTCACCGGGGCGTTGCTGGTGGGTTGGGGCTTTGCGCTCTACCTGCTGGCGCGGGCCCGCGGCATCCGCAGGGTCGGCATCGGTGTACTGGTCGGGAACCTGGTCGCCACGGTCGCGGTGGTCGGTGTGCTGGCCGCCGGCGTACTCCCGCTGACCCCGACCGGCAACGTCATGGTGCTGGCCGTGATGACCGTCGGGCTGGGTTGCGCCTGGCTGCAATACCTCGGAGTGCGCCGTCTGGCGTGACTCCCTCCCCGCCGGGCGGGGGCGTCGCTGACAGAGGTTGCAGTTGACGTCCCCGCGCCGGCCTTCCTTCCTGCCATCCGATAACCAACACGAGAGGAAACACCATGACCGCCATTGCTTCTGAGCCCAAGACCCGTTCCGACCGCCTGCTGCGGTTGGCCCTGCGCATCGATGCCACCTGCAGCGGCGTCAGCGGGGTCCTGCTGGCCGCCGCTGCCGGCTGGCTGTCGGACAGATCGGGCCTGCCACTGGCCGTCGAGTATGGATTGGCGGCCGTCCTCGTCGCCTATGCCGTGGCCGTCTTCGGGGTGTCACGCCTCGCGTCGGTGCGCCGGCCCGGGATCGTGGTGGTGGCCGCGAACCTGATCTTCACGGTGGCGGCGGTGCTGGTCATCGTCGACGACGTCTGGCCGCTGACAACGCTCGGCGTGACCTTGATGATCGTCAGCGCGGTGTACACGCTGGCGATGGCCGAGCTGCAGTACGCCGGCGTCCGCCGGGCCTGATCACAGCTTGCGCAGGCGCAACCGGTTGATCGAGTGGTCGGCGTCCTTGCGTAGCACCAGGGTGGCTCGCGGCCGGGTGGGCAGGATGTTGTTGATCAGGTTCGGCAGGTTGATCGACTGCCAGATGTCACGGGCGGCGAAGATCGCCTGCTCGTCGGTCAACGTCGAATAGTGATGGAAGTGCGACTGCGGGTTGGAGAAGGCTCCGGCCCGCATCGCCAAAAACCGGGACACGTACCAGTTCTCGATGTCCTCGATCCGGGCGTCGACGTATACGGAGAAGTCGAACAGGTCCGAGATCATCAGGGCCGGGCCCGTTTGCAGGACGTTGAGTCCCTCGATGATGAGGATGTCGGGATGCCGCACGACGACCTTCTCACCCGGCACGATGTCGTAGATCAGGTGCGAATACACCGGGGCGGTCACCTGATCGGCGCCGGACTTGACCGCGGTGACGAACCGCATCAACCCCCGGCGATCATAGCTCTCCGGAAAACCCTTGCGGTGCATGATGTTTCGACGCATCAGTTCGGCATTTGGGTACAGGAAGCCGTCGGTGGTGACCAGGTCGACGCGCGGGTGGTGGCCGAAACGGGCCAGCAGCGCCTGCAGCACACGGGCGGTGGTCGACTTGCCCACCGCGACGCTGCCGGCGACGCCGATGATGAACGGCACCGGCCGGTCCGGGTTCTGTTGTGGCTCTCCGAGGAATTCGGCGGTGGCGGCGAACAGTCGCTGTCTGGCGGCCACCTGTAGGTGGATCAACCGGGCCAGCGGCAGGTAGACCTCTTCGACCTCGAGAAGGTCGATCTGTTCGCCCAGACCACGCAGACCCAGCAGTTCGTTGGCGGTGAGCTTCAACGGAGTCGACATACGCAGGGCGCGCCACTGTCGGCGGTCGAATGCGACGTATGGACTCGGCTCAGTCGGCCGCGGCATGTGTTCAGTCTTGCAGTTATTGCGACGCAATGAACGCGGGGGTACCGGCTAACGTGGGCGACCATGAGCGCTGTGCCGGCCACCGATGGATTGATCCGCGAGTATCTGCTGCTCGGGTTGCGATTCGACCGGATCGAAGAGGGCTATGTCGACTCGTACACCGGCGACCACGCGGTGCGTCAGCAGGTGGCCGACGAGCCCGCGCCGGACCCGGCCGATCTGGCCCGTCAGGCCCGGCGGCTGTTGGGAGAGGTCGACGGCGCCGGGCTGACGCAGCAGCGTGCCGACTACCTGAAGGCCCACCTGCGTGCGCTGGAGTGTGCGGGCCGCAAGTTCGCGGGTGAGGACGTCGGATTCGTCGACGAGGTGCGGGCGTACTTCGACGTGTCGATCACCAAGGGGGACGAGGACCGCTACCGCGATGCGCATCGGCTGCTCGACGACGCGGTCGGCGGCTCCGGGCCGCTGGCCGAGCGGATGCAGGCCTACCGGGCCGGCGAGGAGATTGCGCCTGAGCGGCTCGAGGAGTGCATCCACGCGTTCTCGTCGGCGCTGCGTGACCGGGTGCGTGCGGAATTTCCGCTGCCCGAGACCGAGACCATCAACTACGAGGTGGTCACCGACAAGCCGTGGTCGGGTTTCAACTACTACGAGGGCAACTACCGCTCGACGGTCGCGGTCAATGCCGACCTCAAACAGCAGATGTCCAACCTCCCGAGGCTGGTCGCCCACGAGTCCTACCCGGGCCATCACACCGAGCACTGCCGCAAGGAGTCCGGGCTGGTCGAGCTGGGTGGGCAGGCCGAGCAGACCATCTTTCTGGTCAACACCCCGCAGTGCCTGATGGCCGAGGGTTTGGCGGACTTGGCGCTGTATGCCGTGGTCGGTGGCGAAGTGACGGGGAAGGGTCGTGGGGCGGCGGGGAACGGTGAAGGCTGGGGGTCCTGGGCTGCCGAAATCTACGCCGACCTGGGCCTGCGCTTCGATGGTGAACGCGCAGAAGCGATTTCGACCGCGAGCGCCGCGCTGGCCGATGTTCGTCAGGACGCCGCGCTGATGCTGCACGATGAGCATCGCGACGCCGACGAGGTGGTGGCGTTTCTGCAGCGCTGGACGCTGACCACCGAAGCCCGGGCGCGGCAGTCGATGCGGTTCCTGTCCTCGCCGCTGTGGCGGGCGTACACCTCGACCTATGTCGAGGGCTACCGGTTGCTGCGGGGCTGGCTCGACGCCCGGCCCGCCGACGTCTCGTTGACCGCGCGGTTCGGCCGGCTGCTCGATGAACCGCTGATGCCTTCGGCGCTCCGCGCCTGACTTTCACCCCGCACACGTGCGGGTCTGCGAAGGACACACCGTGCCGTGTGTGCACATTGCGAACGCCTGCGGCCGGCGGGCGTGCGCCGGTGGCCGATTCGGTGAGGAAACAGCCGCCGACTAGGCTGAACGCATGACCGCTGACGCTTCCGTGTCCAAGTCCGGCCTGGGTGCCGAGTACGCCGCTACATCCAGCGAGGCCTACCAGGCGGCCTTGCGGGTCATCGAGCAGGTAGAGCCGCGGATCGCTGACGCGACCCGCAAAGAGCTTGCCGACCAACGGGATTCGCTCAAACTGATCGCCTCGGAGAACTACGCTTCGCCGGCCGTGCTGCTGACCATGGGCACCTGGTTCTCCGACAAGTACGCCGAAGGCACTGTGGGGCACCGCTTCTACGCGGCCTGCCAAAACGTCGACACCGTCGAGGCGCTGGCCGCCGAGCACGCCCGCGAGCTGTTCGGGGCGCCGTACGCCTACGCCCAGCCGCACTCGGGCATCGACGCCAACCTGGTCGCTTTCTGGGCCATCCTGGCGACTCGTGTAGAAGCTCCGGGGCTCGCGGCCTTGGGTGCCAAGCACGTCAATGACCTGTCCGAGGCGGACTGGGAGACGCTGCGCAACAAGCTGGGCAACCAGCGCCTGCTGGGCATGTCGCTGGACACCGGCGGCCACCTCACGCACGGCTTTCGCCCGAACATCTCCGGCAAGATGTTCCACCAGCGCAGTTACGGTACCGACCCCGTCACTGGTCTGATCGACTACGACGCAGTCGCCGCCGCGGCCCGCGAGTTCAAGCCGCTGGTGCTGGTCGCCGGCTACTCGGCCTACCCCCGCCGGATCAACTTCGCCAAGATGCGGGAGATCGCCGACGAGGTCGGCGCCACCCTGATGGTCGACATGGCGCACTTCGCCGGACTGGTCGCCGGCAAGGTGTTCACCGGTGACGAGAACCCCGTCCCGCACGCCCACGTCACGACCACCACCACCCACAAGTCGCTGCGCGGCCCGCGTGGTGGTCTGGTGCTGGCCACCGAGGAGTACGCGCCGGCCGTCGACAAGGGTTGCCCGATGGTGCTCGGTGGTCCGCTGTCGCACGTCATGGCCGCCAAGGCCGTTGCGTTGGCCGAGGCCCGTCAGCCGGAGTTCCAGACCTATGCCCAGAATGTCGCCGACAACGCCAAGGTGCTGGCCGACGGTTTCTTGAAGCGGGGCGCGACACTGGTCACCGGTGGCACCGACAATCACCTGGTGCTGCTGGACGTGCAGTCGTTCGGGCTGACCGGACGCCAGGCCGAGTCGGCGCTGCTGGACGCGGGTGTGGTGACCAACCGCAACTCGATCCCGAATGACCCGAACGGCGCCTGGTACTCCAGCGGCATCCGCTTCGGTACCCCGGCGCTGACCACGCGTGGCTTTGGTGCTGACGAGTTCGACAAGGTCGCCGAACTGGTGGTCGACGTGCTGTCGAACACTCAGCCGACCGCAGCGTCGTCGGGCCCGTCCAAGGCCAAGTACACGATGACCGACGGCACCGCCGATCGGGTGCGTGCCGCGTCGGCCGAGATGCTGGACGCCAACCCGCTGTACCCGGGTCTTACGCTCTGACGCTCGGCGTTCAGCGGACATTTTCGTCGTCAAATCGGCGATACGTCCGCGTGAATTGGCACAAGCGTCAGATTCGGCGCGCCTGATTTCGGAAATGTGTGAATTCGGGTTACAGTTACTTTCATGGCTGAGAAACCGGTTGCCAACGCACTGACGCTCGAGCTCGAGCCGGTCGTCGACGAGAACCTCTCGCGGCACCTGAACTCCGAGGAAGCGTGGTACGCCCACGATTACGTGCCGTTTGACCAGGGCGAGAACTTCGCGTTCCTGGGTGGCACGGACTGGGATGCCTCCAGTGTCACGTTGCCGAAGTCGATCACCGACGCGCTGGAGATCCTGCAGATCACCAAGGACAACCTGGCCGGGTATCACCGTGAGCTGGTCGAGCACTTCATCCTGGAGGAGAAGTGGGGCCGCTGGCTGGGCCGGTGGACCGCCGAGGAGCACCTGCACGCCATCGCGATCCGTAACTACTTGGTGGTCACCCGCGAGATCGACCCCACGGCCAACGAGGACGTCCGCGTCGAGCACGTCATGAAGGGCTACCGGGCCGACAAGTTCAGCCAGATCGAGACCCTGGTCTTCATGGCCTACTTCGAGCGCGCGCACGCGGTGTTCACCCGCAATCTGCAGGCGCAGATCACCGAGCCGGTGCTGGCCGCCATGGCCGGCCGCATCGCCCGGGACGAGGAGCGGCACGAGGAATTCTTCGCCAACCTCGTCACGCATTGCCTGCAGACTCACCGCGACGAGACCGTCGCAGCCATCGGCGCCCGTGCCGCAGGCCTGGAGGTCATCGGTGCCGACATCGACGCCTACCAGGACAAGGTTCAGGTGGTCGCCGAGGCCGGAATCTTCGACGAGACCGCGCTCAAGGCCGTGGTCTCGGACCGCATCAAGGCATGGGGTCTGGCCGACGAAGCGTCATTGACACAATTCGTCATCTAGTAGTCACAGAACGGTCACGGCGCGCCGTCTGCGTGTAGTGGCGGCCAGGGGTAACGTCCCTGGTGATGGCTAGCGACACGCTCTGCTATCCGGGCGGTACCCGCAAAGTTCGAGAGAACGGGACCGGTCCCGGTCCAGGTTCCGCTGCGTCCCCCGAAAAGCTCGTGCGGGGCCGCGCGAGCCGAGGAGAGCCACGTGACTGATTCGTCTGTTCAAGCCGCAGTTCGTACTTATGTGCTCGACACCTCCGTGCTGTTGTCCGATCCCTGGGCCTGCACCCGGTTTGCCGAGCACGAAGTGGTTGTCCCGCTGGTGGTCATCAGCGAGTTGGAGGCTAAACGCCACCACCACGAACTGGGCTGGTTCGCACGCCAAGCGTTGCGACTGTTCGACGACCTTCGACTTGAACATGGACGACTAGATCAGCCGATTCCCGTTGGTACGCAAGGTGGTTCGCTGCAGGTTGAGCTGAACCACATCGATCAGTCGGTGCTGCCCACCGGCTTTCGGATGGACACCAACGACGCTCGTATCCTGGCCTGCGCTGTCAATCTGGCCGCCGAAGGCAAGCGAGTCACGTTGGTCAGCAAGGACATTCCGTTGCGCGTCAAGGCGGGCGCAGTCGGTCTGGCCGCCGACGAGTACCACGCCCAGGACGTCATCACCTCGGGTTGGACGGGCATGACCGAGATCGATGTGGCCAGCGACGCCATCGACACCCTGTTCGCCGACGGCGAGGTCGATTTGGAAGAGGCGCGGAATCTGCCGTGCCACACCGGAATTCGTCTGCTTGGTGGAAGCTCTCACGCGCTGGGCCGGGTCAACGCCGACAAGCGGGTGCAACTGGTCCGTGGTGATCGCGAGGTGTTCGGCCTCCGGGGAAGGTCAGCCGAACAGCGTGTGGCACTTGATCTTTTGCTCGACGAGTCGGTCGGCATCGTCTCGCTCGGCGGCAAGGCGGGTACCGGCAAGTCGGCGCTCGCGCTGTGCGCCGGCCTGGAAGCGGTGTTGGAGCGTCGCACCCAGCGCAAGGTCGTGGTGTTCCGGCCGCTGTACGCGGTAGGCGGTCAGGACTTGGGCTACCTGCCCGGCAGTGAGAGCGAGAAGATGGGCCCTTGGGCCCAGGCGGTTTTCGACACTCTCGAGGGGTTGGCAAGCCCGGCTGTGCTCGAAGAGGTGCAAGCCCGCGGCATGCTCGAAGTGTTGCCGCTCACACACATTCGCGGGCGCTCGCTGCACGACTCCTTCGTCATCGTCGATGAGGCTCAGTCGCTGGAACGCAACGTGCTGCTGACGGTGCTGTCGCGCCTGGGCGCCGGGTCGCGGGTGGTGCTCACTCACGACGTGGCTCAGCGCGACAACCTGCGGGTCGGCCGGCATGACGGCGTCGCCGCGGTCATCGAAAAGCTCAAGGGCCACCCGCTCTTCGCGCACATCACCTTGATGCGCAGCGAGCGGTCGCCGATCGCGGCACTGGTCACCGAGATGCTCGAGGAGATCAGCCCGAGCGCGCTGCCCTGATCTTCACCGGGATGTGGGCGCGTCTCGTCTCGCTCAGCGTGACGGAACGCGCCCACATCGCGCCGGTAAGCTGATCGGGTGCGATTGCGGCGTCCCGATACCCCTGCTTGGTCCTACTGGCGGACCGTGCTCGGCGTCTGCGCGGGCGTGGCGATCGTCATCATCGGCAGCATGACCGGTCACGTGGCCAAGGCCGACGAGGTGGACTGCAGCAAGTACAAGTGCATCGCGCTGACCTTCGACGACGGTCCCAGCCCGTACACCGATCGGCTGCTGCAGATCCTCAAGGACAACGACGCCAAGGCGACGTTCTTCGAGATCGGCAACAAGGTCGCCGCCAATCCTGAGGGTGCCAAACGGGTGGTCGAAGCGGGCATGGAGCTCGGTCAGCACACCTGGGAACACCCCAACATGACCACCATCCCGCCCGAGGACATCCCGTCGCAGCTGTCCAAGGCCAGTGACGCGATCGAGAAGGCAACGGGCCAGCGGCCCAAGCTGTTCCGCACCGCCGGTGGGCTGATCAATGACGCGGTGCTGGCTGAGGCCCGCAAGCAGGGGCTCGCCGACATCAACTGGGACGTCATCCCGTTCGACTGGGCCAACGACGCCAACACCGCAGCCACCCGCTACATGCTGATGACGCAGATCAAACCCAATTCGGTGGTGCTGTTTCACGACACCTATTCGTCCACGGTCGATCTGGTGCAGCAGTTCATCCCGGTGCTGAAAGCCAACGGCTACCACATGGTGACGGTCACCCAGATGGTCGGTGAGCGCCAACCCGGTACCAGCTACGGCAGCCGGGACAACGGCCCGCCGGTCAACGGGCTCAACGACATTCCGCCGGCCGAGATCCCGACGTTGCCCAACACCTTGTCGCCGGCACCGATGCCCAACTTCCGGATCACCGACATCCCCGGTGCCAATTCCGGCGGAGTCAACAACGGCCAATAGGCCTTCAGGATGCGTGCAGTCCGCACTCGGACTTGCCGCGGCCCTGCCAGCGACCACTGCGCAGGTCAGTGCCGGCCGTGGGCCGGGAGGTACACGGCGCGCAGCCGATCGACGGATAACCCTCGTACACAAGCGGATTGATCAACACGCCGAATTCTTCGACGTACGAATCGATGTCGTCGTCGGTCCACCGAGCCAGCGGGTTGACCTTGACGATGCCGAACTTCTCGTCGAAAGCGATCACCGGAGTCTGAGCGCGTTTTGGGGAGTCCGCACGACGGACCCCGGTCACCCAGCCGCAGTAGCCACGCAGCATCCGGGACAGCGGCTGTACCTTACGCAGACGGCAGCAGGCATCTGGATCGCTCGCGAACAGGTCGGTGCCAGACCGTGAATTTTGTTCGGCAACACTGTATTCGGGCCTGACGTTGATGAGGTTGATGTCGTAGGTGGCTTCCACCGCGTCGCGGGTGCCGATGGTCTCGGCGAAGTGATAGCCGGTGTCGAGGAACATGACGTCGACCCCGGGGCGTACCCGCGAGGCCAGATGTACCAGCACGGCGTCCTGCATGCTGGAGGCAATCACGTAGCTGCCGGCGAGATGCTCGTCCGTCCACCGCAGGATGTCGATGGCGTCGGCGCCTGCCAGGTCGGCCGCGCCTTGCACGGCCAATGCCCGGTAGTTGTCGGTGATCTTCTCTCGGGCGTCCGCCAGCCCCATCTCTGTCATCGCAGCTCCTGTACGTCTCGTGTTTCCAGCCTGTCGGCCGGCGGATCGGCTGTCGTCGCGGTTGGCCCCAGACTCCTGGTGGGGATAACCGCAGTAACTGCGACACGACGAGACACGGGCGCAAAGTTCGACGAGAATTCACCGTGGTGGGGATGCGCTGGACGCATCCCGCGATCCATGCTGGGGTGTGGTACTGCGAGGTCAACCCGTGCGGTGTGTGCTAGTCGATGACAACGACCAATTCCTTGATGTCGCGCGGCGACTTTTGGAGCGTGGTGGATTCGCGGTGGTCGGTACCGCGTCGACGTCAGCTGATGCGCTGCGTTCCGTCCGTGACCTGCGACCGGACGTGACGGTCGTCGACGTTCATCTGGGCAGCGAGAGCGGTTTCGACCTGGCCGAGCAACTCCGCCGGGACGCCGAAGACGGCGATTCCGCGGTCATCCTCACCTCGGCCACGCCGGAGCAAGAGTTCATCGAGCGCATCGAATCCAGTCCGGCGCTGGGATTTCTGCGCAAGTCGGCGCTGTCCGCGCAGGCTATTGCGCACCTGCTCGACCCGGAATGATCAGCGATCTGCCAGGAAGGTGATGGCGGCCAGTACCCGCCGGTGATCCTCCTCGGTATCAGGCAGGTTCAGCTTGGTCATCACACTGCGGATGTGCTTTTCCACCGTGCTTTCGGTGATCCACAGCCGTCGGCCGATCCCGGTGTTCGACCGTCCCTCGGCCATCAGTGCCAGCACCTCGCGTTCGCGTGTGGTGAGCTGCGCCAGCGGATCGTTGCGCCGCCGGGTGTTGACGAGTTCGGCCACCACGCCCGGGTCGACCACCACCGCGCCGCGTGAAATCTGTTGCAGCGCATCGACAAAATCTGCCACGTCGGCAACTCGACTCTTGAGCAGATAACCCAGACCCTCGCCGCGGGACACCAGCTCCAGGGCGAATTCGGTGTCCAGATGAGCCGAGAGCACCAGCACGCCGGTACCCGGTACCTCGTGCCGGATCGTCCGCGCCGCATCGAGTCCCTCGGTGGTGTGAGTCGGTGGCATCCGGATGTCCACCACCACCACGTCGGGCCGCTCGGCCTTGACGGTGTCGATGAGGGTTTCGGCATCGCGGGCCAGGCCGACGACCTCGAAACCCGATCGGCCCAGCAAGCTGGCCAGGCCTTCGCGGTAGAGCACATCGTCCTCGGCAACGACGACGCGCAGTGCCGCGGCCGGCTGATTCTCGTTGTCGTCGTGCCGGATCGGACTCTCTGTGCCGATCATCGGCTTGCCGGGTGTTGACAACGACACCGGCGTGATTCAACCCGTCGCATAGCGCCAGAGTACCCACGTGATCGGTGGTTGACGGTTCACAGCTCGCACTCACAGCCGAGAAACTCCATTGCACAACGAAACTCGCAGGATTCGCGGTTACCATCGGCCGCACCGATCGGCGGCCCCAATATTCTTGGTCTGTTCACCGCCTCGACGTCGGACGGAATCGATGAACCTGCCCAGACTTGAGCTCACTTCGCTGCTCAATCCCACCACCCCGCCGGCCTGGCTCGGCGCGCTGGTTGCGGTGGCATTCATCGGGGTCGAATCCGCGCTGGTGTACCTGCTCGGATTGGCCGACCCCGCTGAGCACTTGGGTGCGCTCTACGTCGTCGGCATCCTGGTTGTCGCCACCTTCTGGCGGCTGCCGCTGGCGATACTGACCGCAGCCTTCAGCGCCGTTGCCTTCGATGGCATGCGGGCCTTCGAGACCGGCGATACCGGCCATTTCATCCCGACAGAGAAGCACCACCTCGTGATGCACGCGAGCATGTTGCTGGTCGCGTTGGTGGCCAATGGCCTGGCCCACGGCGCCCGCGCGCGGGCCGAGGAAGCCGACCAGCGGCGGCGTGAAGCCGATCTGTCGGCGGAGCTGGCGCGGGTGATGCTGGGCGGCGTCGACCTGGACACCGGCCTGGATCTGGCGGCCCGGCGACTGGCCCAGGTGTTGCAGTTGCCCTGGGCCCGCATCGAGCGGGGCAAGGTCCGTGCCGGCGAGGGGCAGGTCGCGATCCTGCTGTGTGATCGGGATCAGGTGTTGGGCACTCTGTTGGCGCCCCGTCAGGTTCCCCACCGGACACTGCGCCGCCTGCGGGAACGGATCGTGCCGTCCCTGGAAGCGCTGCTGCGGGCTGCCTGCGACCGCGAGCGGATCAACAGCGCCATAGAGGCCAGTAACGACAAGCTGAGTGACCTGGCGGATCAACAGGCCGCGTTGCGACGGATCGCCACCCTGGTCGCCGAAGGTGTGCGGCCCACAAACGTTTTCGCGGCAGTGGTCGACGAGATCGCCCGGTGCCTGCACGTCGAAGGTGCCGCGCTGGTGCGGGACCGGCCTGACGGTGAGCCGGCACTGGTTGCGGGTCTGAGTGTGGTCGTGGAAGGCAGTTCAGATGCGGTGCAGGCTCCGATCATGGTCGACGGCCGATCGTGGGGCCGGCTGATCCTGGGGTCACCGCAGGCCTCGATGCCCGCCGACGCCGCGGACCGGGTCCGCGATTTTGCGGACCTGGCCGCCACCGCCATCGCCAATGCTGCGGCGCGCCAGGAACTTACCGCGTCGCGGGCCCGTATCGTCGCGGCCTCCGATGATGCGCGGCGCCGGCTGGAACGTGACCTGCACGACGGTGCGCAGCAGCGGTTGGAGACCC
Organism: Mycobacterium sp. MAA66; assembly: GCF_041261665.1. Lineage (NCBI taxonomy): Bacteria > Bacillati > Actinomycetota > Actinomycetes > Mycobacteriales > Mycobacteriaceae > Mycobacterium > Mycobacterium sp. MAA66. The sequence goes on from NZ_JBGCCC010000003.1 coordinate 142,463, forward strand.
TCAAACTCGAGGTGCGGCTGGCCGAGGACTCGGTGCCCGACGGCTTGGCTGATCTGCGTGAGCAGATGGACCGGATAATCCGCGGGCTCACGGACGTGTCCGACGACCTGCACGAATTCTCTCGAGGCATCCACCCGGCGGTGCTCTCCAGCGGGCTGGCCGCGGCGCTGCGGACCTTGGCCCGGCGCTGCACCATCCCGGTCACGCTGGACGTCGACGTGCCGGGCCGTTTACCCGAGTTCGTCGAGGTCACCGCGTACTACGTTGTGGCCGAATCGCTTACCAATACCGTCAAGCACGCGCAGGCCGAGGAGGTGACGGCTTCGGCGCACCTGGACGGTGACAATCTGTATCTGGTGATCCAGGACGACGGGGTCGGTGGGGCCGACCCCGACAAGGGTTCTGGCTTGACCGGGCTCACCGACCGGGTGGAGGCCGTCGGCGGGCGGTTGCAGGTGGCCAGCCCTTACGGTGCGGGGACCACACTCTGGGTTACCTTGCCGCTGGCCGGGCACTGACCCAATAGCCCAACCACCGAACATGATTGGCGGATAACCGCCATCGACGGTGGGGAGTTCCGCACCCCGAGATGGGTTGCCAGCCGCGATGAATTCGTACTGCCGCTGGCGGACCGTGGACTGTGTGATCGCTGAAAGTTCCTGGGGGAGTCGCTCTCAGGGGCTGGTGGTCACGCGTGACGATGGTTCGCGAGAGGAAGCGTGATGAGAGCAAGTGCGTTGGCCGTGCTGGTATTGGCCTCGACGGTGGCGGGGGCAATCGCGTTGGCCCCGCTGTCTTCCGCGGCGGCGCTGTCGAAACACCCGGCAGAATCGAGCAGTTCGCAATCGAACGATCGGTCCCGGTCCGATGCCGGTCCGGCGTCGACCACTCCGGTGGTCAGCCCGCCATCGAGCCTGTTGAGCGGCCTGCACCACAATGCCTGACCTTCGCCCAGCCCTGTGGGGTGTGGTTGTCCGCTATCGGGTGGTGGGGATGGCCGCATGTCGGGGTTGGATGCCAGCAACGATGAATTAGCCACTCCAGCAAGGCAATCTGATTTCAGACTCCAGCGGTCGAAGGCGGCCGCCGAGCCGACGGCGAAAGTCGAGTGAAAGGACTTCAGTTGAGAATCAACAAGATTGCCATCGCGTCGCTATTGACGGGCGGTGCTGCCCTGGTCGCCATCGCGGCTGCGCCGTTGGCTCTCGCCGCGCCGCCGGCCGTCGGCCCCGGCTCGGGCAACGGTGGTTCTGTCATCCTGCCCCCGGGTGGACCGGCGGCTGTGTACCCACGCGATCAGCGCGTCGGGGGTGCTGATCCGTACACACCGTTCGGCAGCGATCCGTTCGTTCCGTTCGGTACCTGGACGCCCTGAGCCGGCGTCCGGGCCCGCAGGTTGGGTGGTGGACTGCGGTCCACCACCCACCTGCACTTCTGCCGTGAGTGTGTAGCGTCGTAACCCTTACGGGTGAGCACACACTCAACGGAAGAAGGTGGGATGCGTCCGGCGGAGCTACGAGAGCGGACGCTGAACTGGCTGATCGGCTCAGATCCGGGTCTGTTGCGCCTGCACACCACCATTCGCACCACGGTGACGCTGGTGGCCGTGTTGGTGGCGCTGACACTGCTCACCAAGGTGACCGGAGGGCCGGTGACCGTGGCGATGCTCGGGGTGGTCATCGCGATGCAGGCCGCGATGGCCGTCAACGATCCCGATCCGCGGCAGCAGAAGATCACCATGCTGCTGCTGCCCGTGTCGGCAAGTGCCGCGGTGACTGTCGCGGCGCTTCTGGCTTCCCACAAAACCGTCAGCGAGGTCGCCTTCGTAGCGGTGATCTTCGTCGCTGCGTACGTGCGCCGGTTCGGCAGTCGCGGGATGGCGCTGGGCATGGTGGCTTTCATGGCGTACTTTTTCGCGCTGTTCCTCGGCGCACAGGTTGCCGAAGTGCCGAAGCTGGTGTGCGCCATCGTGATCGGGACAGCGGGCAGCCTGCTGATCAGGTCCTATCTGATGCCGGATCGTCCTGATCGGGTGCTGCGGTACACCGTGTGGGCGTTGTGGCTGCGGATCGCAGCGGTCATCGATCTCAGTGCCGAAGCGTTGCGGTCGGGCGGCTATGACGACCGGCTGCGGCGCCGAATGCGCAGGCGGATAACGCAACTCAACGAAACCGTGGTGATGGTCGAGGATCAGCTTGCCAGCGGTGTGGAGGGGCTGTGGCCCGGCATCGATGACGACGTGCTGATCCTGCGGCTCTTCGATGCCGAACTCGGCGTCGAACGCTTGGCCGTGGCATGCGCGCGGGCGGGTGTGGTGGATGCGGGCGCACGTGCGCTGTTGACGGCGTCGCTGACCGAGCTGTCCGCGGCATCCAGCGGTCCGTCGGATGAGAACCTGGCCCGGTCGATCGCCCTGGCCGAAGAGGTCATGCACCGCACCGTCGACACCTCGGCCGAGGTCCGCTCGGTGGCGTTCGCGGTGCTCGGCATGGGCACGGCCATCACCGAGATGCGAGCGCTGGTGCGCGAGATCGACACGGCTTCCCCAGATGCGGTGGCCGACGATGATGCCACCGAGCCGTTCGGCATCGGTGATGACCCGGGTTCCGACGACGACGCCCAGGAGGCGGACCAGGGCTTGAATCCGGCCACCCGGCAGGCGATCCAAGCGTCCATCGCCGGCGGTCTGGCGATCGTCGCCGGCGAACTGGTATCGCCGGCTCGCTGGTATTGGGCGGTGATAACGGCGTTCGTGGTGTTCGCTGGAACCACCTCGCGGGGCGAAATCCTGACCCGGGGCTGGCAACGACTGTTCGGCACCATTTTGGGCGTGCCGGCCGGTGTTCTGGTGGCCGCCTTGGTATCCGGCCACCAGGTGGTCGCCCTGGTGCTCATCTTCGCCTGCCTGTTCCTCGGCTTCTACTTCCAGAAGGTTTCCTACGGCGTGATGATGTTCTGCATCACCACGATGCTGGCGTTGTTGTACGGCTTGATGGGGCAGTTCAGCGTGGGCGTGCTGGTGTTGCGTCTCGAGGAGACCGCGGTCGGCACAGTGATCGGTGTTGCGGTGGCGGCGTTGGTGCTGCCGACCAAGACCCTGGCAACGGCCCGGATCGGCGCTGAGACTTTTCTCGGCACGTTGTCAGAGGTCGTCGCCGCCTCGATAGCCGGCGACGGATCGGGCGCAACCGAATTGGCCCGGCGGCTGCACCGGGAGCTGCATGCGCTGCGGCTCAGCGCAAAACCGTTGACCGCGGGCATATTCGGGATCGGCGGGCGTGGCAGCGTACAACGGGCGATGCGGCTTTTGACGGTGTGCGACCATCACGCCCGGGTGTTGGCGCGGGCCGCCGACACTGCGCCGGGTCCGATGCCGCCGCGGCTGACCGAGTTTTTGGGCCAGGCGGGAACCGTCATCGGGCACAACATCGCGGCATTGCTGGAGAGCGAATCAGCAATCATGGTCGCGGCCATCGAATCTCTGGACGCCGCAGAGGTTTTGGTCTCCGGCCCGCGTCAGCATCGAGCGCTGCACGCGCTGCGTACGATCGATGGCGCGGTGTTCAACCTGGCGATGGAGGCGGGCCAGACTGCGGTCGCCTGATCGCGGCGGTGAGCCGGGCTGTCATGTGCAGCCAAAGACGAAGTGCCCCTTCCCAAAAGGAAAGGGGCACTTCGGTGCAGTAAAGAGGACTACGAGCCCGGCTTGACCTTGGCCATGGCCAGCACGTCCAGGCGCTTGTCCAGCTCGGCCTCGGAGAGCTTGTCGCCGATCAGGCCACGGTCGATCACCGTCTGCCGAATGGTCTTGCGCTCCTTGAGGGCTTCCTTGGCGACCTTGGCGGCCTCCTCGTAGCCGATCGCGGAGTTCAGCGGCGTCACGATGGACGGAGACGACTCGGCGAGCGTACGCAGATGTGCCTCGTTGGCGACCAGGCCGTCGATGCACTTCTCGGCGAACAGTCGGGACACGTTGGACAGCAGCGTGAAGGACTCGAGCACGTTGCGGGCCATCATCGGGATGTAGACGTTCAGCTCGAAGGCGCCGGACAGGCCGCCGACGGTGACCGCCGCGTCGTTACCGATCACCTGTGCGGCGACCTGGGTAACCGCTTCCGGCAGAACGGGATTCACCTTGCCCGGCATGATCGAGCTGCCCGGCTGCAGGTCCGGCAGCTGGATCTCGCCCAGGCCGGTCAGCGGGCCCGAACCCATCCAGCGCACATCATTGGCGATCTTGGTCAGCGAGACCGCGATGGTCTTCAGCGCGCCGGACGCCTCGACCAGCCCGTCACGGGCGGCCTGCGCCTCGAAAGAGTCGGTGGCGGTGCGCAGTTCGGCGATACCGGTGGTGACCACCAACACCTCGACCACCTTGGCGCCGAAGCCGTCGGGCGCGTTCAGGCCGGTGCCGACGGCGGTGCCGCCGATGGCCAGCTCGCCCAGGCGGGGCAGCGTGGCGCGGACCCGTTCGATGCCGGCCTCGACCTGGCGGGCGTAGCCGCCGAACTCCTGGCCCAGGGTCACCGGGACGGCGTCCATCAGGTGGGTGCGGCCGGACTTGACCACGGTCCGCCACTGGCGGGCCTTGACGGCCAACGCCTCGTGCAGCACCTCAAGGGCCGGAATCAAGTGGCGCACAGCGGCTTCCGTCGCAGCAATGTGCGTCGCGGTGGGGAAGGTGTCGTTCGAGCTCTGCGACATGTTGACGTCGTCGTTGGGGTGCACCGTCACGCCGTCACGGGCGGCGATCGAGGCGATCACCTCGTTGGCGTTCATGTTCGAGCTGGTGCCCGAACCGGTCTGGAACACATCGATCGGGAACTGGTCGTCGTGCTTACCGTCGGCGATCTCACCGGCGGCGGCGATGATGGCGTCAGCCTTCTCCGGGCCCAGCAGGCCCAGGTCCTTGTTGACCTGAGCGCAAGCGGCTTTGAGCAGTCCCAGTGCGCGGATCTGGGTGCGCTCCAGGCCGCGGAACGAGATGGGGAAGTTCTCCACTGCGCGCTGGGTCTGGGCCCGCCATAGGGCGTTGATCGGCACCCGGACCTCGCCCATGGTGTCGTGCTCGATCCGGTACTCACCTTCGACAGCGTTGTCGGCCATGTGCTCCCTTTGTTTTCGTAGTGCGTGTGATGACGGAAGAGAATTACGGAAGGGGGTGTGCTGCAGAGAGATCCCCGGTGAAGTCCACCGCGGAATACTCGTTGAGCTTTGACAGACGGTGGTATGCCTCGATCATCCGGACGGTGCCGGACTTGGAGCGCATGACGATCGAGTGGGTGGTGCAGCCGCCGCCGAAGTAACGCACACCGCGCAGCAGGTCGCCGTCGGTGACGCCGGTGGCGCAGAAGAAGACATTGTCGCCGGAGACCAGGTCCTCGGTGGTCAGCACCCGGTCCAAGTCGTATCCGCGGTCGAGCGCCCGCTGCCGCTCGTCATCGGTGGTGGGGGCAAGGGTGGCCTGGATTTCACCGCCCATACAGCGGATGGCCGCGGCGGCGATGATGCCCTCGGGGGTGCCGCCGATGCCGACCAGCATGTCGGTGCCCGAGTTCGGCCGACAGGCCGAGATGGCGCCGGCGACGTCACCGTCGGAGATCAGCCGGAGCCGGGCACCGGTGGAACGGACCTCGGCCATCAGTTCCTGGTGGCGCGGACGGTCCAGGATGCACACGGTCAGGTCGGCGACCGACGAGTTCTTGGCCTGAGCCACCTTGCGGATGTTCTCGGCGATGGGGGCGGTGATGTCCAGCACGTCGGCCGCGTCCGGGCCGACGGCGATCTTGTTCATGTAGAACACCGCCGAGGGGTCGAACATGCTGCCGCGCTCGGCTACCGCCAGCACCGAGATGGCGTTGGGCATGCCCTTGCTCATCAGGGTGGTGCCGTCCACCGGGTCGACCGCAAAGTCGCAGTCGGGGCCGTCGCCGTTGCCGACTTCCTCGCCGTTGTAGAGCATCGGGGCGTTGTCCTTCTCGCCCTCACCGATGACCACGACGCCGCGCATCGACACCGAATTGACCAGCTCACGCATTGCGTCGACTGCAGCGCCGTCGCCGCCTTCCTTATCGCCACGGCCCACCCAGCGGCCGGCGGCCATGGCGCCGGCTTCGGTGACTCGGACCAGTTCAAGGGCGAGGTTGCGGTCGGGGGCTTCGCGGCGCGATGGCGTCATGCGCAGATTGTCCCATTAGTCGGCTCGGCTCGGGGAGCTGGGATACTGAGCACTGTGACGTCATCATCGCCGGGGTCTGCGGAGCCGCAGCCCGGACCCATCGGGGCTGGTCAGTCGGTTCCGGTACCGCGCCCGGCCAAGGACCGCCTGCTGCAGGACGGCCGCGATATGTTCTGGTCGATGGCGCCTTTGGTGCTGGCCTGCATCGCGCTGGCCGGGCTGCTCGGTATGTGTTCTTTCGCGCCCGCCGGGCCCGGTCGGGGGCCGATCCCGCAGTACGACGCCCCGGCGGCGCTGAAGGCTGATGCAGCGGCGCTGCACCTGCCGATCCGGGTGCCGGTCCTGCCGGATGGTTGGCATGCCAACTCCGGCTCCCGCCGCAGCATCGATGCGGGCCGAACGGACGCGGCGACCCATCAGCCGATGCCGGCGGTGTCCTCGACGGTCGGCTACCTGACCCCGGCCGGGATGTACCTGGCGCTGATTCAGAGCAACGCGGACGAAGAGAAGCTGGTGGCCTCGATCCACGCCGGCATGTACCCGACCGGCGCCAAGGACATCGACGGTGTGCACTGGGTGGTGTACGAGGGCGCAGGCGACAGTCAGCAGGGCGCCGAGCCGGTCTGGACGGCCCGGCTGAACAGTGCCAAGGGGCCGTCGCAGGTGGCCCTTACGGGGCCGGCCGGCGAAGGAGACTTCCAGACGTTGGCGCAGGCGACGCAGAAAGCACCGCCGATCTAGCGCAACCTATTGTGCGCCTGCCAGTTTCATCACGTGGCCGATGATGTCCGGATACCGCTTCATATGGGCACCACCGTTGAGGTCGAGTACCTCGCCGGTCATCCAGGACGCCTGCTCCGAGCACAGGAACAGCACGGCGTTGGCGATGTCTTCGGGTGTGCCGGCCCGGCCGAGTGCGGTGTTCTCGATGTACTCCTCGACCACGCCCGGGATCATCGCGGCGGCTTCGGTCAGCGGGGTGTGTACGAAGCCCGGCGCCACTGCGTTGACCCGAATGCCCTTGGGTGCCATCTCCAATGCCGCGACCTGGGTCAGCATCGACAAGCCGGCCTTGGCCGCACAGTAGGCGCTCATCCCGATGGCCGGCTGCCGGCCGTTGAGTGAGGAGATCGACACCAGTGACCCGCCTTCGCGCAGCTGCCGCCCGGCGTATTTGGCAACGGTGAAGCCACCGATCAGACAGCACTCGATCACCGACCGGAAGTCGTCCACCGCGAGGTCGACGATCAGCCCGATGTTCGAGAATCCGGCGCAGCTGACGACCGCGTCCAGCTCACCGGCGGCTTCGAAAGCCGCTGCGACAGAGGCTTCGTCGGTCACATCGACGCGAACTGCGGTGTGCGGGGCACCCAGCTCGGCGGCGCGGGCCGCGGCGCCGTCGGCGTTCAGGTCGGCGATGGTGACCCGGTAGCCCTGGGCGGCCAGGCCGCGGGCCGAAGCCCAGCCGATGCCGGATGCTCCGCCGACCACGATGGCATTGCGTTGTGTGCTCACTGGATTCTCCTGGCGCGATCGAAGGCAGTCCCGTGCCCCGACCATCGGGCCCCAGGTGTAGACAGATTACATAATCTGTCTACAGCTGGGGATGATATGCGCGTTCACTTCGTATCTCCATCCGGCCCGGGCTCGCCCCACTTGTCGCGGATGGTGTTCCAGATGTCCGCATAGGGGCCCGGAACACCTTGGTACACATTGTTTTTGGTGAAGTAGAAGCGGGCCAGCGGGGCGGCCAGCAACATCGGCCACCGCTTCCAGCCGATGAATGCCGCGGTGTCGGCGAGGGTCTGCGGCCACGAATGATGCTGGTGGCCAAGGATTTCCTGTGCGGTCGCCGAGTCCATCCAGTCGGTGGCGAACCAATCGGTGTCGCTGTCCGGGTTGCCGGGCCGGCCGGTCGGCGTCAGTTGGCCTACGCCCATGGCGGCGGTGGTCTCGCGCGCGATCTCGCCCTGGAGTTGGCGGTGGCTGTCGTCGCCGCCGATCAGCAGCACGCGTCCGGTGACGTCGACGGTGGTGGCCGCGGCGAACGCGGACGCCACGTCGCGCACATCGACGGTCTGCAACCGACCGTCTGCGGGGAGCACGCCCTCGAAGAACAGCAGATCGCGGTCCATGCCGAAGCCTGGTTCGGAGGTCAGCACCCCGCCCAGTCGCAGGATCAGCCAATCCAGGCCGGAGGCGCGCACCAGGGCCTCGGCCTCGACCTTGTGCTGGCCGTAGATGTCGGTCGGGTTCACCGGCGTCTCGGCGGTCAGCACATCACTGATCTTGTGCGGGTTGCGGGCGCCGTAGACCGCGATGCTGGAGGCCTGGACGAACCTCGGGGGAGCAGGCTGGCGGGCGGCCGCGGCCAGCAATGACGCGGTGGCCCCGACGTTGACCTTGCGAGCCAGCCCGCGCCGGGCGTAGCAGAACGGCGGGATGATGGCGGCCAGGTGGATGATCGCGGCCGGTGCGATCTCGCTGACCAACGTGTCGACGGCCTTCGGGTCGGTCAGATCGGCGTAGCGCATCTGTACGCCCGCCGGCAGTTTCTCGGCAGCCGAGCGGTTGGCCGGGGTGTCCAGATCGGTGGCCACCACCCGGCGGCCATCAGCGGCCAAGCGTTTGACGGTTTGTGTGCCGACCATGCCGAATGCTCCGGTTACCAGTACCGCGTCGCTCACTGCAGCTCCCAACTAGGCGCGTAGATACCGTCATCCTTACCAGATGGTCTACGGGAAGGTCTGGGCTCACCCTGCCTGTGCACACCGGAAGCCGATGTGGCTCATTCCAGTGTCGATCGCCTGAGGGCGCCGCGCTGCCGGCCGGTAGCGCAGGCAGTAGCTGTCGGCGCACAGGAACGACCCGCCCTTGATCACCCGCCGGGGTACGGGTGTCCCGGGTTGCGTGGAGTCGTAACTGTCTGCGGCACAACATGGTTGGGTATCTCGGAGGTCGCCGTAGAAGTCGGTGGTCCATTCCCAGACGTTGCCCGCCATGTCGAACAGCCCGTAGCCGTTGGGCTCGAAACTGCCGACCGGCGCGCTCTGCCCGTAGCCGGTGTCGGGCAGGTACGGGAACTCGCCGTGCCAGTAGTTCGCCATCTGCCGCCCTGCCGGTTCGGGCTCGTTGCCCCAGGTGTACGTGGCGCGGTCCAGACCGCCGCGGGCCGCCAGCTCCCATTGCGCCTCGGTGGGCAACGCCAGCCCCGCCCAGTCCGAGTACGCCGCGGCGTCGTCGAACGCCACGTGTACCACCGGATGCTGCTCGCGGTTGCGCAGCGATGACCGTGGGCCGCGGGGGTGGTTCCAGCAGGCCCCGGGCGTCCAGGTCCACCACTGGCTCAGGTGGCGCAGGTCGACCGGCCCCGGGGTGCGCTGGAAGACCATGGAGCCGGGTTGCAGATTCTCCGGCGGGGCGTCCGGGTAGTCGGCGGGATCCAGCGGCCGCTCGGCCACCGTCCGGTACCCGGTGGCCGCGACGAAGGCTCCGAACTCGGCGTTGGTCACCTGGTGCCGCTGGATCCAGAAGCCATCGACGGTCACCTGGTGGGCCGGCGCTTCCTCTGGGTAGTGGTCATCGGAGCCGAGCACAGTGGTCTGCGCGGGGATCCAGACCAGGTCAGGCGTCAAAGACAGTGGCCCAATCAGTGCGCATGCTCGCCACCGTCCACGACCGCTCGCCGGCCAACTCCAGCGCCCGCTCGGCGCCTGCGACATAAGCGAATTCGCGGTCGGCGTCGTCGTGCCGCACCAACAGCTGGAAGCCCCGGGCGTACTCGAGCATCTCGATGTCGCCGTTGGAGTTGCCGGCCGCGAAGATCGGCCGTCGTCCGGTGCGGCTCCAGATCCGTGCCGGCTTGATCGGCCCGTCGGACAGAAACTCCGGCTGAGCGGTGGTGAACAGGTCTCCGTCGCGGTACTGCACGGCTGTCGAGCTGCCGATTACTCGCTCTGGCGCAATGCCATACATCGAGCCGGTGACCGGTCGCATGAAGTCGCGGCCTCCGCCGGAGACGATGTAGCAGGTGAACCCGGCCGACTCCAGGTACCGCAGCAACTCGACCATCGGCGCGTAGCCGCATGCGGTGTACGGACGGTGCAGGGTGGGGTGCTGGGCGCCTGCGAAGAAGTCTGCAACGTGCTGCGCGTGGTCTTCGACGAGCAACCCCTGATATGCCGAGAGGGCGCCACCGGCAAGGATTTTCAAGTCGGAGTCATCGCCGTTGTAATGCTTGGTGACGGCGTCGCCGAACCACGCCAGATCTCCGGCCGTCGCGGCAGCGTAGGGCTGACGGTCCGCCAGCGTCGGGTCAGCGGCGGCCTGCTCGGCCATCCGGCGCACCAGAAAATCCAATTGGATGTATGCCGGCTTCTCGCACCACAGCGTGCCGTCATTGTCGAAAACCGCGATACGGTCTTGGGGCGCAACGAAATCCGGCCCCGCTGTGGTGATATGTCCGACGAAGTCGACGATCGCCGACTTCGTCGGACCGTCGTTCCAGGATTGCAGCACCTAATCGGCCGCCAAGAACTCGTGGAGCTTCTCGACGATCTGATCGATGCTGAAGCTGGCCGGTGGGTGCCGGGGCGGGAACTCCTTGAACGTGTCGAGGAAGGCCGCGGCCATCGCGGTGGCGTAGAAGGCGAAGAAGTCCCGTCGCAGGAACCATTCGTAGTAGGTGTTCGACGTGATGTCGGCGTACTCGAACGGGTCGGTGCGCAGGTTGAACAGCTTGGGTACCCGCAGCGGGGTGAACGGTTCGGCCCAGATCCGCAGTGTGCCTTGGCAACGCTGCTCGGCGAAGACGATCTTCCAGTTCTCGAACCGCATCGCGACCAGCTCTGCGTCGTCGTTGAAGTAGAAGAAGCCACGGCGCGGGCTGTGTTCGGCCTCGCCCGTCAGGTATGGCAGCAGGTTGTACCCGTCGATGTGCACCTTGTACTCGGTCTGCCCGTCGGCACCTGCCTGATGGCCCTTCTTGAGCTTCTCTGCGACGTCGGGGTCACCGGCGGCGGCCAGCAGCGTCGGCAGCCAGTCGTGGTGCTGGATGATGTCGTTGGATACGCTGCCCGCCTTGATCTTTCCGGGCCAGCGGATCAGCTCCGGCACGCGGAATGCGCCCTCCCAGTTGGTGTTCTTCTCGCTGCGGAACGGGGTGGTGCCGCCGTCGGGCCAGGTGTTGCGGTGCGGGCCGTTGTCGGTGGAGTAGATGACGATGGTGTCCTCGGCGATGTCCAATTCGTCCAGGACGTCGAGCACCGTGCCCACGTTCTTGTCGTGGTCGATCATCGCGTCGTGGTACTCGGACTGCCATATCCCGGCCTGTCCGCGACTTTCCGGCTTGACGTGGGTGTACAGGTGCATGTGGGTGAAGTTGCACCACACGAAGAACGGATTGCCTTCGGAGTGTTGCCGTTTGATGTAGTCGACGGTGCGCTCGGCGACGTCGTCGTCGATGGTCTCCATCCGCTTGGCGGTCAGCGGGCCGGTGTCCTCGATGGTCTGCTTGCCCACTGGACCGAACTTCGGATCGTCGGGCTCGGTGGAGACCTCGGCGGTGGCCTTGCAGTTCATCACGCCGCGCGGCAATGCCTTCTCGTACAGGAGGGGGAACTGGTCCTTGTGCGGGTAGTCGAAGTTCTCCGGCTCCTCCTCGGCGTTGAGGTGGTACAGGTTGCCGTAGAACTCATCGAATCCGTGCACTGTCGGCAGGTACTTGTTCAGGTCGCCGAAGTGGTTCTTGCCGAATTGTCCGGTGGCGTAGCCCATCGGCTTGAGCAGTTCGGCGATGGTGGGATCCTCTGCGGCCCAACCGATATCGACACCGGGGACGCCCACTTTGCTCATCCCCGTGCGGTACACGCTTTGGCCACTGATGAAGGCAGCGCGGCCGGCGGTGCAGCTTTGCTCACCGTAGGAATCGGTGAAGCGCATGCCCTCGGTGGCGATGCGGTCGATGTTCGGGGTGCGATACCCCATCAGGCCGTCGCTGTAGCAGCTGAGGTTGCTGATGCCGATGTCGTCGCCCCAGATCACCAGGATGTTGGGCTTGCCGTCGGGCATGGCAGAACTCCTCGGTCGAATGGAAAATCCTGTGCCCGTTCGACATTACGTGTGCGTCAGCGATTCCGGAGTGCGTTCGGCGGGTGCGCGAAATCAGTGCTGGTCATCGAGCGGCGCAAGGAGCACGCTTAGGGCAGGGAAGATGATCGACATGTACGACAAAGATCTGACCAACACGTGGCACGTCGAGATCGAGTTCTTCGAAGACGATGTCCATACCCACGCCTCCGCACACGCCAGGCTCCGCGATGACACCATGGCCACCACGGGGGATGCCTATCGAAATCCGAGAGACCGCAGTGCACCGATGATCGGCGAGGAGATTGCCGCAGCCCGAGCGCTCATCGCCCTCGGTACCGATCTGCTCGCCGCGGCCTCGGCGAGCATCGAACAGTCAACCCATCGGCCCGCGGCACTGTACCGCTGACCGCGCCCGTCCTGGCTGGCTACTTGGCTTCTGATTCCATCTGGCGGAACAGGTCCACGTAGTACGGCAGGCATTCCTTCACTGCCTGCTCGGTGGTGAACAGTGGCTGATAGCCCAGGTCGCGCTTGGCCTTGGCCACCGAGAAGTAGTTGTTCAGGTAGAGCCGTTCCACGGCCAGCGGCTCGATCAGCGGCTCGGGGATGCCGAACTTGAAGTGCAGCCACTGCCACACCATCATCGCGCGGTGCACCAGCTTGCCCGAGACCCGGGTGTTGGGCAGCTTGCGGCCGCAGGCGGCGACCACCGGACGGGCGAACTCGAACATGTTGATCGGGTCGGCGTCGTTGATGAAATAGGCCTGTCCGGGTGCGGTACCGCCCGGCACCAGGTGTTCGCCGGCCAGGATGAAGCCGTGAATCAGGTTGTGTACGTAGGAATTGTCCAGCTTGATGTTCTTGTTGCCCACCAACACCTTGACGTGACCGGCCAGGATGTTCTCGAACACCTTGCGGAACATGGTCTGATCGCCGCGGCCCCAGATGCCGCTCGGGCGGATGGAGCACGTGAGCATGCCGTTGACGCCGTTCTGTGACAGCACGTACTTCTCGGCCTCGACCTTGGTCTCGGTGTAGAGGTCGTTGAACCGGGCGGTGTACGGCATGGTCTCGTCGCCGTTCTGAATGTCCTGCCCGCCCATGACGACGCTGTTGGATGCGGTGTAGACGAAGCGCTTCACGCCCGCGGCGCGGCCCGCCTCCACCAGGTTCTTGGTGCCGCCGACGTTGACGCTGAAGCTGCGCGTGCGGTACTCCTCGGTGACCGAGGCGCCGCCCATCAGATCGATGATCGCGGCAGTGTGGATGATGGTGTCGATACCGGCGACCGCGGCAGCCACGTCGTCGGGGTTGGTGATGTCGCCGACGACGGTCTGTAGCCGTGGGTTCGCCGGCAGCGGCGAGGGGACCCGGTCGAAGGACCGCACCTCGTGGCCGCGGTCCAGCAGTTCGGTCACCAGATTCGCGCCGACGAAGCCGGAGCCGCCGGTTACCAGCACTCGGCCGAGGTCGGTCGTCAAGGAAGCGTCACCCATGACAGAGCAGCCTAACTGAAACGTGTTTCAGTTTCGACCTCTTTGTCCGGATCGGCCGGTCTGGTCAGCTTTCCTCGTCGGTCCCCGCGGCCAGTGCCTCCTCGACCCTCTTGCGTGCGCCGGCCAGATGCTCTTCGCATCGTTTTGCCAGCTGCTCGCCCCTTTCCCAGAGCTGCAGCGAGGTGTCCAGGTCCAGCCCACCCTCTTCGAGGCGGCGTACCACCTCGATCAGTTCGTCGCGCGCATCCTCGTAGCCCAACTCACTAATGTTCTTCATCAATACCTTCGCTCACAGTGCTGATGGCGCCGTCGGCCAGTCGGATTCGCAGCTTGGTCCCCGCGGGTGCGTCCTGCACCGACCGAAGGACCGCGCCGTCGGAGGACGTGTGTTGCACCACCGCGTACCCGCGGGCCAGGGTGGCGGCCGGGCCCAAGGTGGACAGTCGCGCGGTCAGATGGCCCACGTGGTTGGACTCGGAGGCAATCAGTCGTTTGATGTCGCGGCGCGCCGCGGTCACTGCGCGGTGGATCTCCTCGGCGCGCACCGTGAGCCCCTGCAGGGGTTGGGCCAGCACCGGACGGCTGTGCAGCTGCGCGACGACGCGCTGCTCGCGATGCACCCAGTTGCGCAGGGCCTGCGCGCTGCGCCGCCGCAGATCGGCCACCCGGGCCTGCTCGGCGGCGGCGTCGGGAACGATGCGTTTGGCGGCATCGGTGGGAGTTGCCGCCCGCAGATCGGCGACCAGGTCGCACAACGGATTGTCGGGTTCGTGGCCGATGGCGCTGACCACCGGCGTCGTGCACTTGGCGATCTCCCGGCACAACGTCTCGTCGGAGAACGGCAGCAGATCCTCGACGCTGCCGCCGCCGCGCGCGATCACGATGACATCGACCGTCGGGTTGGAGTCCAGCGCGCGCAACGCTTCCACGATCTGTGCCACCGCGTTGGCGCCCTGCACCGCGGTGTTGCAAACCTCGAAGCGCACCGCGGGCCACCGGCCGCTGGCCACGCTCATGACGTCTCGCTCGGCCGCCGACGCCCGGCCGGTGATGAGCCCAATGGTGTTGGGCAGGAAGGGGATCGGCCGTTTCAGGCGTGGGTCGAACAGGCCCTCGGCGTCCAGTAGGCGGCGCAGCCGATCGATCCGGGCCAGCAGCTCGCCGAGCCCGACTGCGCGAATCTGACTGATCCGCAACGAGAATGAGCCGTTGCGGGTGTAGAACTGCGGCTTGCCCAGCATGATCACCTGGGTACCCTCGGCGAGCGGGACCGGGGCGTCCTCGACCAGCGCGCGAGGACAGCTGACCGACAAAGACATGTCAGCGGCCGGGTCGCGCAACACCATCCAGGCCGTGGACTGCCGCAGCTTGAGTTCGGTGAGCTGACCCTCGATCCAAATGGTGCCGAGCCGGTCGATGTACTTGGCGACCCGGGTGCTCACCGCCCTTACCGGCCAAGGGTTTTCGGCCGAATTCGGTATGTCGGCCGTGCTCACCGCCGGATCACTTTGCGGTCGCGCGGGTGATCCTGTTGGACAGCAGCGTCTGGAATGGGGCGCGCGCCTTGGTGAGGTTCTCGTAGGTCAACAGGGCCTCGAGGTCCGCCAACTTCAGCGAGGTCAGCCTGGCGCGCAGCTGGGCCAGCGTCAGTGATGCGTAGTCCAGCTCCTCGGCGATCTCGGGAACCTCGGCGGTGATCGTCGTGCCGTTGTTCTGCGCGGTGGCTTTTCCCGTCGCTCCGCTCGCCCCGGTGGCATTTCCCGTCGCTCCACTCACCCCGGTGGTGTTTCCCGTCGCTTCGCTCGCCCCGGCCTGGGTGTTGATCGGAATGTCGCTGTACAGCGCGAAGCGTCCCTCGGTCAGCCGGGTCCCGTCGGTGGGCAAGGCGGCAGTCGGAACGTCGACGTCGCCCTGATCCTCGTCGAAGGTGGCCCACTCGGGCTGCTCGTCTTTGGGCGGGAACAGGGTTTCCAGGGTCTCGTCGCCTTTGATCACCAGATCGGCCAGATCTTGCTGCATCTTCATCACCATCGAGGCGAGCTGGCTGACCACCGTCATCGGGAACGCCAGGATGGTCTGCGGAAGCCGGAGGGTCTCCTCGACGGCCGTCGCCGTCGCGCCGACGATCAGGCGGACGCCATAGGGTGCACTAGACATGGCAGCCAGCCTACGGCTGGCCCCGCTCGGTTGTCGGTAAGTACCCTTGACGCATGCCGCCGACTATCAACATGGGCATTCCCGGAGCCGTCAGTTCGATTGTCGAACCGGCGACGGGAAAGCGCGTCCTGCTCGCTGAACCGCGAGGCTACTGTGCCGGCGTCGACCGGGCGGTCGAGACCGTGGAACGGGCCCTGGAGAAGCATGGCGCACCGGTCTACGTGCGGCACGAGATCGTCCACAACCGCCACGTGGTGGAGACGCTGGCCAAGGCCGGCGCGGTGTTCGTGGCCGAGACCGACGAGGTGCCCGAAGGGGCCATCGTGGTGTTCTCCGCGCACGGTGTCGCCCCGACCGTGCACGAGACCGCTGCCGCGCGCGACCTGAAGGTCATCGACGCGACCTGCCCGCTGGTCACCAAGGTGCACAACGAGGCCAAGCGCTTCGCCCGCGACGACTACGACATCCTGCTGATCGGCCACGAAGGCCATGAAGAGGTGGTCGGTACCGCCGGCGAGGCGCCCGACCACGTGCAGCTGGTCGACGGGCCGGACGCGGTCGACAACGTGACCGTCCGCGACGTGAACAAGGTGATCTGGCTGTCCCAGACCACGTTGAGTGTCGACGAGACCATGGAGACCGTCCGCCGGCTGCGGGAGAAGTTCCCGACGCTGCAGGACCCGCCCAGCGACGACATCTGCTACGCCACCCAGAACCGGCAGGTTGCCGTCAAGGCGATGGCGCCGGAGTGCGAACTGGTGATCGTGGTCGGCTCAAGCAATTCGTCGAACTCGGTGCGACTGGTCGAGGTGGCCTTGAACGCGGGGTCGCAGGCCTCGCACTTGGTCGACTACGCCGAGGACATCGACCCGACTTGGCTCGAAGGCGTGAGGACGGTCGGGGTGACCTCGGGCGCGTCGGTGCCGGAGGTATTGGTGCGGGGTGTGCTGGAGCGGCTGGCCGAGTTCGGTTACGGCACAGTGCAATCGGTCACCACGGCCAACGAGACACTGGTGTTCGCGTTGCCGCGAGAGATTCGTCCGGCCCGGCGGTAGCCTGCCAGCCCGCAAGCGGGCTGGCGGTAGGCGGACCTAGATGTCGTACTCCCAGGAGTCGGCTTCCCAGTTGCGCGGTTGACGTTCCCGCGGGCGCTCGGTCCTGGGGGACGGGTCGTCGCCGCGATACCGGACGCGCGATACCGGATGCCGGGCACCGTTGGCCGCCTGGCCGCCGGTCTGCCGCGGCTGGTGGCCGTAGGGCTCGTACCCGTCGTCGTCGGCGTAGCGGTGCCGGCGCATCGGCCGTTCGCCGGGCTCCGGTCGCTGTGGCCGGCCATCACGCAGGTCTCGGGTCTCGCGCCGGTCCGGCGGCGGGGTGGCGCGCCGGGGATCGCGGGGCGCGGCCGCACGGGGGCGCCGAGGTGGCACGGCGGAGGAGTCCATCGCTTCGGCCGGACGCGGGCGGCTGGGCCGCGCCGTGCGTGGCGCGCGGACGGGGGAGTCGATGAATTCGGTGTCGGCGGGACGGCCGGCGTGACCGCGAGGCGTTCCCGCCCGCGAGGTGGCTGCGGTGGCCGGGCGCGCGCGCCGCGGTGGGTCTGATTCCGGGTTACGCGGCTGGCGTCGGCTGGCTGTGGTGCGGGTGCTGCGCGGTGTCTGGCCGGTGGTGAGCTTGGTCAGTTTGGCGGACAGCATGGCCGCGATACCGCCGGCCGCTGCTGCGGTCTCGCCCTCGTGTTTGCGCGGCGCCTTGGTCCGGTGGCTGGTCGGCTCGTCCTCGTCGTCGGACACGGGCAGCTTGAGGATCGGCGGCATGATGTAGTGCCGGACCAACCCGACCACCAGGACCGTCGCTGATGTGAAGAACATCAGGGGGAACCGCTCGATGAGCGGATAGCCACACGTGATCGCCAGGTCTTTGAGACCGTGAATCTTGTCGTTGTGGAACAGGAAGTAGGCACCGGGCACTGTGACGAACAGGATCAGCGGCGGCTGGATGGTGGCGGTGAATACGCCGGCCGGTCGTACGGCGAGCACTGCCATGATGCAACCGATCACATAACAGATCCCGAAGACGATGCTGAGTTCTCGGTCACCGGTGCCTGCGTCGTACGCGAAGCCGATGGCGGACGCTGTGACCGCCAACACAATGGCCCCCCACCAGGGGATTCCCGGAATATTAGGCAGCGCGGAAGCATGATCGGGCGAAGTCTCCGACCCAGCGCGCAGTCCTGACACCCCTAGACCGTACCGGGAATTGAGGCCATAGCCCCGCCAGGTGGCGTTTGCAACAGTGTGGCGTCTCCTAAACTGTCCAACTCGTGGGTCTGAACCTGGGAATCGTCGGTCTGCCGAACGTCGGAAAGTCAACGTTGTTCAACGCGTTGACGCGTAATGATGTGCTCGCCGCCAACTATCCATTCGCGACGATCGAGCCGAATGAGGGCGTGGTGCCGCTGCCCGACCCGCGGCTGGACAAGCTGGCCGAGATCTTCGCGTCGGAGAAGATCGTCCCGGCGCCGGTGACGTTCGTCGACATCGCCGGCATCGTCAAGGGCGCCTCCGAAGGCGCCGGGCTGGGCAACAAGTTCCTGGCCAACATCCGCGAGGCCGACGCCATCTGTCAGGTGGTGCGGGCCTTCGCCGACGACGACGTGGTGCACGTCGACGGCCGGGTTGATCCCAAGTCGGACATCGAGGTCATCGAGACCGAGCTGATCCTCGCGGACATGCAGACGCTGGAGAAGGCCGTACCGCGCCTGGAAAAGGAAGCCCGCACGAACAAGGACCGCAAGCCGGTGCTTGAGGCGGCCGTCGCGGCGCAGGCCTTATTCGATGACGGTAAGACTCTGTTCTCGACCGGCAAGGACTGGTCGGTGCTGCGCGAGCTGAACCTGATGACGGTCAAGCCGTTCCTGTACGTCTTCAACGCCGACGAGTCTGTGCTGACCGATGAGGCGCGCAAGGCCGAGCTGCGCGAGCTGGTCGCTCCGGCCGAGGCGGTGTTCTTGGACGCCAAGATCGAGTCCGAGCTGCTGGAGCTGGACGACGAGTCCGCCGCCGAACTGCTGGAGTCGATCGGCCAGACCGAGCGTGGCTTGGATGCGTTGGCGCGCGCAGGTTTTCGGACGCTTCGGTTGCAGACGTACCTGACCGCCGGTCCGAAGGAAGCGCGGGCGTGGACCATCCACCAGGGCGACACCGCACCGAAGGCCGCCGGGGTCATCCACACCGATTTCGAGAAGGGCTTCATCAAGGCCGAGATCGTGTCCTTCGCCGATCTGGTCGAGGCCGGGTCGATGGCGGCGGCCAAGTCCGCAGGCAAGGTGCGGATGGAAGGCAAGGACTACGTCATGGTCGACGGCGACGTGGTGGAGTTCCGCTTCAACGTCTGAGCAGCCCAAGAAGTAAGGGTCTGTGTATCGCTTCGAATTCGTGGCCGGTATGCGCCTCGCCTGTGACCTAAGCGCTACTGCCGCAAAGGACGCTCGTTGTCATGGCGGCGTTCGAGGTGGTCTATGTCGTGGCGGCGTCACTATGGATTTTCGTGGTACTAGCGGCCGTGGGCATTGGCTGTCGCTTCATGGTGAAGTTCCGCAAGAGGCGGCGCAGGATGAACCTGCTGTTCGAGGTAGCGCGGGTACCCATTCACTTCGGAACGCAAGGTGTCTTGTTGCTGCGGCGGTGTGAGTACGTGGGCCGGACTTACGGTGCGATGGCATGCAACAAAGTCGCGCTTGGACTACAGATGCCGATCGGCGAGTCGCGTTCAGGTCGTCGGGCGACACTTTCCCCCGGGAGCAGACGGCGGTAGCGGACGTGGTGGAGTTCTGCTTCGACGTCTAGCCGGCAGTGTCGGTGCCGACTCGTAGGGTGAGCCCATGGCGCCACATGACGGGCGAACGACCTGGGTGGTCGTCGCATCCCGCGACCATGCCGGCCGCGGACTCCGGGAGGGGTTCATCATGGCGAACCATGGCAAGCGAGCTCCGTTGGCCCGCATGAACATCGGTGACGGCATTTTCGTCTACTCACCGAAGACGGCCTTTCCTGACGGCGAGCCATTCCGTGCGATTGCCATCGTGGGCGAGATAACCGGTGAAGCACCAGAACCCAGCGTCGCTATCCCGGGCGGTTTCCGGTTGGCTGCCTCCCTGCGTGAGATCAGCCCACTTCCACTCAGCCGCATTCGCGAACATCTTCCGGTCAGCCGCCTGCGCCTCGGCAGCTTCGCGTTGTCGCCTGAGCAGGGCGCGGCGATCTGGGCGCTTGTCGAGGACTGAGGAGGTCTGCTCGGTATGGGAACTCTTGGGTATATCAGCGGTGGCTGACGCGGAAGGGGACTACGCCAGCCTGCCCGCGGCGGCGGCTGCTGCCCCGGTGACCATGCCGTTGAAGGTATAGAGGCCATGTGCCAGCGGCGAGAGCAGCGAAGCCGGCGAACCATCGCAGATGCTGTCGGCGGGTGCACACAGGTCCAGCGACTTACCCGTGTACAGCGGTGAGATGTTCGCGGCCGGGGCCCCGAACTGGGACAGCAGCGCCGGCGTCGGTTTACCGAACAGCACCAGCCCGGCGACGTGGTCATGCACCTCGGCGGGGATGTCTGCCGTGGTGGCGTAGGCGGCAACCGCCGCGCCCTGGGAGTACCCGCCGAGGATGACCTTGGTGTTCGGGCAGTTAGCGGCCGTTGCCTGAAGTCGTGAGGTGGCATCGTGGACACCGTCGAACATCGTGGACGGGAAGACCGCTCGATTCCCGAAGTCACTGGTGGCCGGATAGTTCACCGGGTAGACGCCGATTGACTTACCGGGGCTCTGTGCGCGCAGGGCATCGATGAATGCCTGACCGGGGACGCCGACGCCGGGCGGCTCGCCGCTGCCGCGGGCGAACACAACCTCGGCATCGGGGCACGGTTCGGCGGAGGCAGCAGGCGTGGCGCCGGTTGCCAGTGTCGAAGCGACCAGCGCGCCGACACCGACCAACCCGCGCAAATGGCGAAAGCCCATGTGTTTGATGCTAGCGGCGGGTGGTAGCTGATGTCCGAAAAGAGGTTTGCTGAAACTCCTTGGCCGCGACATGCACTTTGTTTTCCGGGGGAGCATCCGCCAGTGGTCGACACTCGAGGCGCCGATGCGGTGCGCGCCCAGTTGCTCTGTCGACTCCCGAATTCCGGTCTGGAACAACGTCAGTTCGAAGTCGTGGGCAGCATCAGCCGCCGTTGACACCGTTGCGGCAGCGCGTAAAAATCGCGTGATGGTTGGCGAACCGGATGGATGGCCGACGGTAATTCCGCGAATCTTCGTCGATGACCCGCAGGCTCTGACCGACTTCATGCGGGACGTGTTCGGGGCGGAAGGGGAGTTGCCTCCAGATCGCCCAGCGGAGATGCGGATCGGCACATCGATCGTGATGATCTCGGGAACGGCAGAACGGCCGCCCGCCAACGCAGTGCTATATGTTTACGTGCCAGATGTGGACGCCGCATACGGGCGAGCGATCACCCGCGGCGCCGTTTCGGTGGAGGAACCAACCAATCAGCCCTACGGTGACCGACGTGCCATGGTGCGCGACCGATGGGATAACTCGTGGCAGATCGCTACCCGATATCGGTGAGCCAGGTGACCGCGACATGGTGAGTTCCGATTCAACGTCGAGGTCGATATTGGAGGTAGTGCTCAATGTCCGTAGCGCAGTTGCGTGACTGCGTGGGGGAAGCCGAATATCCACGGCTGGTGGCGATTTGGCGCAGTGCGGTCGACGCGACGCACCATTTCCTTACCGATGGCGACCGCTCGGAGATCGAAGGCCAGCTGGCCCAGGTGTACTTCCCGCAGGTTCGCCTGACCGTCGCCGAGATCGGTGGACAGCCCGTCGGCTTTGCCGGTACTGCGGGCGAAAGCTTGGAAATGCTTTTCGTCGATGCCCCGACACGGGGGCACGGTGTCGGCAGCCTGCTGCTCGAACACGTCGTGAGGGTCTGCGGCATCCGGGCGGTCGATGTCAACGAGCAGAACGACCAGGCGGTCGGGTTCTACCTGCGGCACGACTTCGTCGTGTGCAGTCGTAGTGACGTCGATGAGGCGGGCCGGCCCTACCCTCTGTTGCACCTGAAACGCGACTGATTCCGGTAACGAGGATCGATATTGCGTCCTCTCCCAACAACTTCGATCCCAGCCCGTCAACTTTCCTTGACGGTCAACGAAAGTTGACGAGCTGGGATCGGCGGCGCGCCAGCACGTGCGCCGCCCAGCTTGTCGGGGGTGGCGTCTAGTGTGCGCGACATGAAGCTTGTATCTACCCGCATCATCACCGCTGATGTGAAGGGTCTCGTCGCGTTCTACGAGTTGGTCACCGGAGTGGACGCCGTCTGGGCCAATGAACTGTTCGCCGAGATTCCCACTGCGGTCGCCACGTTGGCCATCGGCAGCGACAAGACCGTCGCGATGTTCGGGGCAGGTTCTGCAGAGCCGGCCGCTAACCGCAGCGCCATCATCGAGTTCATCGTGGACGATGTGGACGCTGACTATGAGCGCCTACGAGGGCAGCTCTATTCGGTTGTCACCGAGCCGACCACCATGCCGTGGGGTAACCGGACGCTGTTGTTTCGGGACCCTGACGGCAACTTGGTCAATTTGTTCACTCCGGTCAGCGACGAGGCCCGAGTCAAGTTCGGGGACTAGACCGCCCGTCAGTTCATCTGTTCGACCCACTGGGCGCGGGAAGGTCCCGGTTCGAAACCGTCAGCGAAATACTGTGTTTCCCTGACGATTACGCCGTCTTCGAATTCAGCGATGCTCACCACGTAGTACGGCTGGCTGTCGTAGGTCATGACGAGCTCGCTGATCCACAGGTCGCCGGTACCGACGATCCTGCGCACGGTGAAGCGCTTGGCATTCGGCTGCGCCTCACGCGATGCCTGAATGTTGGCGCGGCTGCGGATTCGTTCACCGGACTGGGGGTATTCGAGGACGGCGTCGGATCGGTAAATACGATGTTCGGCGTCGAAGTCGTTCACGTCGGAGGCCGCCCAGTGTGCTTCGAGTGCGTCGCGCACGTCGCTGTCGGTCATGGCTGCCTTTCTTGATGGGATGCATCAAGTGTCCTGACGTCAGCCTGACTTGGCGGGACGCTTTCGGCAAGACAAGGGTCCCGGCTCGCGGTAGTTGGGGCGCTCGGCTCGATCAAGCAGCGTCAGGCGGCGGTGTAGCCGCCATCGACGGGCAGCGCGACACCGACCACGAAGCTGGCGCCGGGGCTGCACAACCAGAGCACGGCCGTGGCGATC
This sequence comes from Mycobacterium sp. MAA66, assembly GCF_041261665.1. Lineage (NCBI taxonomy): Bacteria > Bacillati > Actinomycetota > Actinomycetes > Mycobacteriales > Mycobacteriaceae > Mycobacterium > Mycobacterium sp. MAA66. The sequence continues at coordinate 165,671 of NZ_JBGCCC010000003.1, forward strand.
TCTGCTGCGCTGCCGAGACGTCCGATGGGTTGGGCGGCGGCTGCCCAGTCGTGGTCGAGGTTCCCGGACTCGATCATCTGGGTGACCATCGGAGTTTCGATGGTGCCCGGGCAAATGGCGTTGATGCGAATGCCGCGGGGCGCGTATTCCAGTGCGGCGCTACGAGTCAGGCCGATGACGCCGTGTTTGGACGCATGGTAGGCGGCTCGACCGGGCAGTCCGACCAGCCCGCCCAGCGACGAACAGTTGACGATGGCGCCTGAGCCCTGCGCGCGCATCTGCGCCAGCTCATGTTTCATGCTGGCCCACACGCCGCGCAGATTGACGGCGTTGACCCGGTCGAACGCCTCGGCGGTCTCGTCGGCGGCATCGGTCACCGGGGCTTGGACGCCGGCATTGTTGTAGGCCAGGTCCAGGCTGCCGAAGGTCTGCACTGTCGCGCGCACGGCGTGTGCGACCTGGTCCTCGTCGGCCACGTCGCAGCGCACGGCCAGTACCCGGTGTCCGGCGTCGCGCAGCTCGCACTCGGCGGTGCCCAGGTGATCGTCGTTGACGTCGGTAAGCGCCACCGCCGCACCGGCTTCGGCGAAGGCCCGGGCGGTGGCCAGGCCCAAGCCCGAGCCGGCGCCGGTGACGAAGGCGACGCGTCCGGTGAAGTCGTAGGTGGGGTTCACTGCAGCTGTCCATCTGACGGTGCCCCGAAGACCTGCTTGGCTACGCCCATCGCGGACATGGCGCGCGGCCATCCCGCATAGAAGGCGATGTGGGTGATGGCTTCCTTGAGCTCGTCCTCGGTGTTGCCGTTCTGCTTGGCGTAGGCGAGGTGGAAAACGAGTTGCTCGGTGGCGCCCAGAGCGGCCAGCACCGAGACGGTGACCAGGCTACGTTCCTTGGCCGACAGCTCGTCGCGTGGCCAGACCTCGCCGAACAACACGTCGTCGGTGAAATGAACGAAGGCGGGCGCGAATTCGCCGAACACCTGCTGCGCACCGGGTTTCATCTCGTTGCTCATGTCAGTGGGTTCCCTTCAATCGGTGGTGTGGTGCTTCTCGGTGGTAGGCAGAAAAATGGCCAGTGCGGCGGCGACGGCGAGCACCGCGGCAGCGATCAGCAAGCTGGTGTGGGCGCCGCGTACGAATGTGTCGGGGTGGGCGAGCAGGCTGCCGAACACGGCGACGGCGAGTGCGCCACCGACCTGACGGCTGGTGTTGAACACCCCGGACGCCACCCCGGCCTGGTGTTCGGGCACGGCGTCGAGCAGCACGGCGGTGATCGGCGGGGACACAGCCGGGCCGGCCAGGCCGACCAGCGTCATCAGTAGGCTCAGCAGCCACAGCGGTGCCGCCGACGGCAATAGTCCGATCGCAGCGAGGCCGCCGGTCATCAGCGCCAGGCCGCCCACGATCAGCGTCCTGCGCCCGATGCGTTCGCCGATGCGGGCGGAGAACGGGGTCAGCACCGCCCCGATGATCATCATCGGAACGAAGACGAAGCCGGTCTGCAGCGCGGTCAGGCCGCGAATCTGCTGCAAGAAGAGGCTGATGACGAATGGCAGGCCGAAGTAGCCGAACATGAATGCAAAGCCGCCGACCATCGTGATGACCACGGTGCGCGATCTCAACAGCTCCAGCGGCATCATTGGGTGCCGCACCGCCCGCTGCACCCGCAGGAACCCGACCAGCGCAAGCGCGGCGACGCCGAACGCGGTCAGCACCATGGGGCTGGTGACCCCGCGTGCTCCGGCTTCAATGGCGCCGAAGACCAAGGCGCCCATTGCGATCACGATGGCGACCTGCCCGGTCAGATCGAACGGCACGACCCGCGGCTGCGAGGGCTCGATACGGGTAAGCAACAGCAGAGCGATCACACCGACCGGGACGTTGATGAGGAAGATCAGGCGCCAGTCGATCAGGTTGAGCACCCCGCCGAGCACGGGGCCGGACATGGACGCCAGGGCAGCGCCCATTGCCCAGATGCTGACTGCGCGGCCGCGGGCCCTGGGCTCGGGGAAGGCCTGTCGGATCAGCGCCATCGATGACGGCATCATGGCCGCGGCGGCGGAGCCCTGTGCGAACCGGGCGAAGATGAGTACGCCCAGGCTGGGCGCCGCCCCGCAGGCGACCGACGCCAGCACGAACGCAACCATTCCGCCGGCGAAGGCGCGACGCGCGCCGATGCGGTCGCTGAGCGAGCCGGCTGACAGCAGCAGTGCGGCGAACATCAGCGTGTAGCCGTCGACCACCCACTGCAGTCCGGCGATCCCGCCGCCGAATTCGGCCCGGATGGTCGGCAGTGTCACGTTGACCACGACCGCGTCCAGCGTCACGACGAAGAACCCCACGACCGCCGCCGCCAGGGCGAAACGGGCAGGCCGTTCCGTGGCGAGCACCGGCGGCTGATCAGACGCGGTGGAAACGGCATCGGGTGCGGTCATGTCCTCCAGAAAACCCGGGTTCACGCCTGGGCGGGAGGTCGCGTTAACGGGGGTACAAGCTCGCCCTCCCTATCTGCGTTGTCGCTCGTAACGTGGGTCCCGTGGACAACCGCAGCGAGATACGAGACTTCTTGGCGACCCGGCGGGCCAAGCTCACCCCGGAGCAGGTCGGGTTGCCGACCAGTGGCCGTCGGCGAGTGCCTGGGCTGCGTCGTGAAGAGGTCGCCGTGCTCGCCGGCGTCAGCACCGACTGGTACATCCGGCTAGAGAAGGGCCACATCAGCGGGGTCTCCGACGACGTCCTCGACGCCGTCGCCCGTGCCCTGCGACTGTCCGACGTCGAACGCGATCACCTGTTCAACCTGGCTCGCGCCGCCAAGCCGACCCGCACCCCACGTACCCGCGCCAAGACGCCGGTCCCGGCCAGCCTGCAGCGGGTGCTGGACTCGATGAGCGGCACCGCCGCGTTCGTTCGCAACGGGAGGCTCGACATCCTGGCCAGCAATCAACTCGCCCGCGCGCTCTACGCCCCGGTGCTCGACCAACCTGCGCACCGCGGCAACATCGCGCGCTTCGATTTCCTGGACCCGCGCGCGGCGGACTACTACGTGGATCATGACGGCGCCTTGGCGATCGTCGTCGCGCTGTTGCGCACCGAGGCCGGCCGCGCCCCGCATGACAAGGATCTCACCGAACTCATCGGCGAGCTCGCCACCCGCAGCGAGGCCTTCCGCACCCGATGGGGTGCCCACGACGTGCGCACCCACCGCGGTGGCGTTAAGAAGTTCAACCATCCTGTCGTAGGCCATCTCGAACTCGCTTACGACTCAATGGAACTCGTCGCCTCCGACGGGCTGGTGGTCACCACCTACACTGCCGAACCCGGCACCGCCTCGGCCGACGCACTCAGCCTGCTCGCGTCCTGGGCCGCCACCGAGGCAGCTCCCGCGGGCCCGACCGCGACGCGGGCCGAGACCAACCCGACTGCGACCGCGGACTGACGTCCGAGTCGCGAAAAACCTTGCACCGAAACAAATCGCGTCTCTCGAGGAGTGCATCATGGAACTGACCACGCCCAGCCGCACGGCCAAGGGGCCCGACGCGCTCTTCACCGGGGATGTCTACGTCAACCCGATCAAACAGAAGGCCGAACCGTCCCGGCTGATTGCCAGCATCGTGCGATTCACCCCCGGCGCGCGCACCAACTGGCACTTCCACGCACTGGGCCAGACGCTGTTCTGTACTGACGGCGCCGGGCTGGTGGTGTCCCGGGACGGTACCGTCATCCGGCTCACCCCGGGCGACACCGTCTGGACCCCGCCCGGAGAGGAGCATTGGCATGGCGCCGGCGTCGACTGCATGATGTGTCACGTCGCGATGCTCGAGGGGCTTGAGGACGGCGACGGCACCACGTGGCTCGAACCAGTCACCGACGAGCAGTACGCCGCGGCCAACCAGGCCGCCTCAGCTCAGGTCTGAGCGGGGATTCTCATGCACGAACGTACTCTCGGTGCGGGCCTTGGTGTTTCAGCAATCGGGCTGGGCGCGATGGGCATGTCACAAGGCTATGGACCCAACCCCGGCGACCGTGACGCCATGATTACAGTGCTACGCAGCGCTGTGGACCAAGGCATCACCTTCTTCGACACGGCCGAGGTGTACGGGATCGCGGAGAATGTCGGCGCCACCGGGCTCGCCCTTTCCGGCGTCGCCACAGCGCGGTAGACCAAGCGCCGATCCGGATTACGCGATGCCGAGTGCGGCCGCCGTGAGGTGCCAGAGTCGCTCGGCCGCTTGATCTGGATCGGTGCGTGGCGTCTCCCGGAGTTGTTGGGCGATGCCGTGCCGCAATCCGCCGATGATGAATGCGCTGGCGCTCGCGGCGTCGATATCACCCGGCAGCTGGCCCAGTTCTTGTCCGCGACGGATGTTTTCGGCCGCGAACTCGCTCATCGTGTGCAGATGGACGGCCTCCAGTTCCGCGAGCTCGGGGTCCAGTGCGGCGCGGCCGAGCAGGACGGGAGCCAGGGGATCGTCGAAGTGATACGCGACGAAGCGGCGGGTGCGGTCGTGTTCGCGGATGCCCCAGTCCGCATCGGCGGGCAAATGTGCGTCGGCGATGGCATGCCGTAGCCCGTCATAGAAGCCGTCATATACCGCGGCGAGCAGCCCGGCCTTGGAGCCGAAGTGGTGGTAGAGCGCACCGGTGCTCAGTTGTGCGCGGCGGGTGAGTGCACCGAGTTCGAGAACTCCGTTGCCACGCACCAATTCATCGCGTGCGGCGGTGAGAAGTTGTTGACGCCCGATCGGGGCCCGTGCCATAGTCCAAACATAACAGAACTCAGTTATGTTTTCGTTGGGAGTGGCCATGAGCACTGAGGTGTCATTGCTGGCGGATCTGAACGGCGATCTGGCGGGGACGTATCGCCGGACCGCGAGCAGCGGCGCGATCGTCGATCCTGCGGTGGTGGATGCGGACCTGGACGCGATGAGCCGGGACGGGTACGTCGTCCTGCCGGATCTGCTCACGCCCGCGCAGCTCGACGCGATCCGCGAAGCGGTTGATCCGCTGTTGAATCTGCACGGCCGCAACGGATTTGAGGGGCGATCGACCCAGCGGATCTATAGCGTGCTGAACAAGACCGCTGCCTGCGACCTGATCGCCGACCATCCGCGGGTCCTGGCGCTGCTCGACCGGATGTTCCTGCCGAACTACCTGCTGTCGATGCTTCAGGTGATCAACATCCTGCCGGGTGAGCAGGCCCAGATGCTGCACACCGACGACGGCTTCTACCCGTTGCCGCGCCCCCGGGCCGCGCTCGGGGCCGCGACCATTTGGGCGATCGACGATTTCACCGCTGACAACGGAGCCACCGACGTCGTGCCGGGCAGTCATCAATGGGGTGATCAGATGCCGGTGGACGCCGAGCGTGAACCTGTCGTGATGCGCGCCGGCTCCTGCGTATTCTTCCCGGGCACCCTGTGGCACGGCGGTGGCGCGAACCGCTCCGACCGCCCGCGACTAGCCGTGACGGCCCAGTACTGCGAGCCCTGGTTGCGGCCGCAGGAGGCGTTCACGCTGTCGATGACCCGAGACACCGTGCGTCGGGTTTCGGAAGACATTCGCCGCATGCTCGGCTACAGCATCCACCCGCCGTTCATCGGGCAGGTCGACGGCATGCACCCGAAACGGCTGTTGGATCAGGGCGATCCAACGTGAGCTTGGGTGCGAAAAATCGGCTGAATGTCGAACACAAGCTCACGTTCGACGGCAAGCAATAGGTCAGAACGGGACGTCGAAGCCGCCGGCCGAACCGTCGGTCTCGTCGTGGTCGTCCGAGTGCCAACCGAAGCTGCTGGGGTCGCGGTGCAGCGCCGACGAATTCGCGCCGGTGTTGCCGCCGGACGGCACTCCGGGATCGGTGTCGGCGCTGGCCAGTGGGGCCAAGGCAATCGCTCCTCCGGCAGCGGCGATGGCCAGCCACGGTGCAACGAGCGCGATCTTTGTCCGCATGAAATCTCCTCAAGCCAGGTGCCCCCTTTGATTCGGGGCGTACCTAAACCTTGACTTTTTCCCAGGCTGGTGTCGTCGCAGCTGACACCCAAACGTCGACTGCGGACAACCCCACGTTCACTGGGGGATAGCCGCCAGGTGCGGCTCAGGCCAGGACAGCGATCTCCTCGCCCAACCGGTAACCGGGCGCCAGTGGCAGTGAGTCGCCACTCCAGAACTTGCCGGGATCGAAGTAGTTCTCCCGCTTCTCGGTGCGGAGTAACCCCATCTCCTCCATGGAGATGGCTACCGTCTCCGCGCAGTACGCCGTCTCCAGCCCCGCGGCCCGGCGGCGGGACTTGTCGTGCTCGGCAGACTCGCGAACCTTGCTGTGTACCAAGGGAATTCCACGCGTAAAGTCACTGACGACGGGCAGCCGGCCGCGGAACCAGCGACCGGTCAACCGGGCCGTGGTCGGAAAGGCCGTGCCGTCCATCCGGGCCACCACCTTGAGCAGTCGGTCCTCCTGCTCCCGGGTGGCGTACGGCGTCAGTTGCCGCAGCCAGCAGCGCTGTCCGTAGGTGTACACCCAGCGCTCGACGGCCTGCCGCAGGTCGTTCAACTGCACCCCGCGGTGGTGGCCGCCACTCCACAGGCACTCGAGTTTGTCGCCCAGCTCGGCGTGCCAGATCAGTGGTGGGAGGTCGTCGATGGCGACCGTCATGCCGACATGATTCACCGGCGCATTGGTCAGAGTCTGGATGGCGCGGTCGGGACCGGAGGCGCCGCGGAACAGCCAGATGTCGCCGGTGCGAGTCTCGGACAGGGCCCGCTCCAGGGTGACAGCACTAGCGTCCATGGCCGCAGCTTAGACAGAATCAGCGCATGCGTGGCATATGGAAGTGGGTTGGCTTGGCGGGTGTCGCCGGCGTGGTGGCCGGTGGCGTACTGGTCGCGCGTGATCAGCGCAAGCGCAATTCTTATACGGCCGACGATATCCGGGCCCGGTTGCATCAGCGGCTCGGCGAATCCAGCGGTGGCACCTCGACGGCATAAAGCCGATAGCTGCCGGCGAAACCCTTCAGCTCCACATCACGCCCGTCGTCGAACTCGAAGTCCGTGGCCACGGCGTCTCGGACCGCGTCGCTGACCAACACCTCACCGCCGCTGGCTTGACTGGCCACCCGTGCGGCCATCGCCACATTGCGGCCGAACAGGTCGTCGCCGCGGCGCACCGATTTGCCGGTGTGGATGCCGATGCGGACCCGAATCCCGCCCGGCCGTTTGGCCAATTGCTGCTGAATGTCGATACTGCAGCGCACCGCCTGCGCCGGCTCGGCGAACGCGACCATGAATCCATCGCCCTGGCTTTTCACGACATAGCCGGACTGCTTCTTGACGCACCGGCCGACCAACTTGTCGTGGTGGTCGATCAGTCGCACCCAGGCCCGGTCGCCGATCCGCTCATTGAGTGCCGTGGAGCCCTCGATGTCGGAGAACAGGATCGCCACCCGCCCGGTCGGTGCCAGCGTCGCCAGATCCGGACGTTCGACCTCGGCCCAGCCGGCCAACTCTTCGATCGAAGATCGCACTGCGCCGCCGAAGCCTTCTCGGTTGATGAGGTTGGCGGTCTGCCACACCGTCTTGACCGCGGCCCGCCCGCCGGCCAGCAGCAGGTTGGTTCGCGATTCCGACGGCGTGTGTAATTGCTCGATCTCACGCTGGACGGCCCGCAGCCGCGACCGCGTCACCTTCAGTGCGATGCCCTCGACCGTTACCAGCACCACCAGCACACCGATGACGATCATGGACACGGTTGGGCTCACGGCTCAAGTATCGAGTCTGCGCAGCGTCACTGATTGACGAACTGCACCACGGCGTCGGTGAAGGCGTCGTTGTCGTCACCGGCAGCAGTGTGCCCGGCGCCGGTCAGTTCGACGAACTGGGCGTGCGGCACCTTCTGCAGAAAGTCCTGCACTCCTTCGGCGCTGACCACGTCGGACAGCTTGCCGCGGATCAGCAGGATGGGGATCTGCAGGTTCATCACGGCCTGCTCCAGCAGCTCGGTCCGGGCGAACGGGTCATCGCCGGGTGCGGTCATGAAGGCCGGGTCCCAGTGCCAGTACCAGCGGCCGTCGACCAGCCGCAGGTTCTTCTTCAGCCCTTCCGGCGTGCGTGGCTTGGGGCGGTGCGGCAGATAGGCCGCGACGGCGTCGGCCGCCGCGTCCAGCGAGTCGAAGCCCTCGACGTTGGTCATCATGAAATCCCGGACGCGTGAGCTGCCGCTCTTCTCGTAGCGCGGCACCACGTCCACCAGCACCAGCTTGCTCACCCGCTCGGAGCCGGCCTCATGGGCGACGAGCATGCCGGTGAGCCCGCCCATGCTGGCCCCGACCAGGGCGACCGGGCGCCCGATCTGGTAGATCACCTGCAGGGCGTCCTCGCAGAGCGTCTCCAGTGCGTAGTTCGCAGTGGGGGAGCGGTCACTGTCACCGTGCCCGCGGCTGTCCATGGCGATGACGTGAAATCCGTTGTCGGCCAAAATCTGGCCGGTGTTCTTCCACGAGTGCCGGTTCTGTCCGCCGCCGTGCAACATCAAGATGGTGGGCTTGTCACCGGTGTCGGCATCGCGGTTCCACTCGTCGGCAACCAACTCCAGCTCGTCCACACCGCGGAACCGAACGGTCTGAGGAAGTCGGGTTTCTACGCTCACAGGAATCCTCTCGTCGACGTCGTTGTCGGCTTCGCCTCACGTTACCGATCTGCATCAACCGGCCCGACTGCACCCCGTATGCACCATCGGTCTCTAGAATCGGCCGACGTGCAGGCCGAGACGCCGGTAGGTGATGACCGCGACTGCTTGATCGATGCTGCCTTCTACTGCCTATCGCATCCGGAACTGGGCCCGGCGTCGATCGCGGCGATGCTTGCCCGTGCCGGGGTGTCGGCCCGGGTGTTCTACCGGTACTTCGTCTCCAAGGACGAACTGTTCCTCGCCATGCTGACGCAGGAGAACAACGCACTGGTCGGTCGGCTCGATGACATCGCTGCGGATACCGCGGTCGCGCCCGCCGTTGCTCTCGAATCCTGGATCATCGAGATGTTCGAGCGTGTCGAAGATCCGGTCCGTGCCCGGCGATCCGCGGTGTTGATGACCGACGAAGTCCGCGCGGCTCGCGGATACCGCGAGTTTCGCTGCCATGCTGATAGCGCACGGCATCGTTCGTTGGTCCAGATCCTGACCCGGGGGCGTCAGGACAAGTCTTTTCCGGTTACCGATCCGGCCGCCGACGCAGTGTCGATCGATGCGGTGTGCGATCACGCGGTGTCCAATCTGATTGCACGGAACACGGGGAAGCCTGGGTTCGGTGTAGCCCATGTGGTGGGTTTTGCGTTGCGCTCACTGGGCGCGGTGAGGAGCAGTGGTGGCTGACGAAGGCGGCGGCGACAAGCACGGAAGGCACCGGCTGCCCGACGATTCGGAGGTGCCCTCGAGTGCGGTCGAGGAATCCGAGACAGTCGCTGACGAAGCTGAAACCGAAACCGAAGTCGAGGAGTCGGAAGCCGAAATTGAAGCGCCCGCCGTCCGGCCGGTGACAACCAAAGTGAGCCTGCTGGATCCGCGTGATCGGGTGGCGCTGATCATCGGCGTGGTGGCGGTGGTCGTATTGGGGGCGCTGGCCGGTTGGGTCGGCTATCGGGCCTACCACGAACATCAAACTCAGCCGCCCCGGGAGCTGTTCCTGGAGGCCGGGCGGCGCGGGGCGCAGAGCTTGACCACCATCGACTACAACCAGGTGGACGCCGACGTGAAGCGGGTGCTGGATACCGCGACCGGCACCTTCTACGACGACTTCAACAGGCGCGCAGCATCTTTCACCGACGTGGTCAAGCAACTCAAATCAAAGTCGACCGGCACCATCACCGAAGCCGCAGTGGAATCGACATCCGGTGACACCGCCAAGGTCTTGGTCGCGGTCACGGTGAACACCGAGGTGGCGGACGGCCCGCCGCAGCCGGTCCGGGCCTTCCGGATGCGGTTGACGGTGCAGAAGGTGGGGGCCGACGCCAAGGTGTCGAATGTGGAGTTCGTGCAATGAACGAGTCCAGCAAGCCTGAAACCGACTCGGCGACAACTGAACCCGCTGTCGGTCGGACCCCGGTCCGGGTGGTCATCGACAGCGGTAAGTGGGTCAGGCGGCTGGCCTACGGTGTGCTGCCGTTGCTGGCCGTGCTGTTCGCCACGGCGTCCGTGTTGGTGGCCGTTGTATACCTCTACGTCCCGCACCGGGATGAAACCGCCCGCACCGAATCGGTGCAGGCGGCCACCGACGGCACGGCGAAGTTGTTGACCTATCAGCCGGAGACGGTTCGTCAGCAACTCACGGACGCGCGCGCGTTGACCACCGGGGCATTTCGCAACGAGTACACCCAGATGACCCAGGGGGTCATCGTGGGCGCTGAGCAGAACCACATCTCGGCAGTGACCACCGTGCCCGCGGCGGCGTCGGTGTCGGCCGGCTCTGACCATGCGATCGTGCTGGTGTTCATCGATCAGACTGTGACGGTCGGCGATCAACCCCCGACCCACACGCCGACCAGCGTGCGGGTGACCCTTGACCGCGAAGGCGGCAAGTGGCTGATCTCCGAGTTTCAGACGATCTGATTCTTCAGGGCCGGATGGCTGCGGGCCAGGATCGGCAGCAGCAGCCGGCGGGGCAGCAGGTAATTCGCCCAGGACCCGATCCGGTTGGCCGTCCCCGGCACGATCACCGAACGTCCGGCGGCCAGTCCGTCGACGGCGATCTTGGCCACCGCCGCCGCGTCGAGCCACATGATTTTCGGCAGCATCGCTTCCGCGGCCTCGTCGGGAATGCCTGCCGTTTCGCCGAATCCGGTCTTCACCGGGCCGGGACACAAGCTCGCGGCGCCCACCCCGGTACCGCGTAACTCCTCGCCGAGCGCGTGGGTGTACGACAGCACGAAAGCTTTGGCCGCACCGTATGAGGCCTGGCCCGGCACTGGGCCGAAGGCGCCCACAGAGGCCACGTTGAGCACGGCGCCACGGCCGCGGGTGACCATGCCGGGGGTGAAGCGGCAGCACAGGTCCACCAGCGCCGCGACGTTGACCTCGATCAGGTTCAACTCGGCTGCCGGGTCGGCTTCGGCGACGCGTCCGGACGTACCCAGCCCCGCGTTGTTCACCAGGATGTCAGCGTGTAGGCCGAGTGCGGCCAGTCGCTCGGGCAGCAGGGCCCGCTCCTCGGGTTCGGACAGGTCGGCCGGCAAGGGGCGGACCCTTGGGCCCAGTTCATCGGCCAATGCGGTCAATTTGTCTGCGCTGCGGGCGACGAGCACCAATTGATAACCGCGCCCGGCGAATTCGCGGGCGAGTTGTTCTCCGATTCCCGACGAGGCGCCGGTCACGATGACGGCCCCGCTGCTGCTTGGCGGTGGAAGCACGTCGAGAGCCTAACCTGGTCCGGTGGCCGGACTGACCGCTATCGATGCGCAGACGTATTGGATGTCCGCGAAGATCCCCAGCGACCAGTTCCTGCTGTACGCGTTCGGTGGCGTACCGGGCGATCTGGGTGCCGCACTGGATACGGTGCGGCTGCGAGCCCTGGCCACGCCCGAGTTGTTGCTGCGGGTGGCCGAGGGCGATGCCTGGACGTACCCCGAGTGGGTGCACCGCGCCGTCGACGAAACTTCGCTCGTCATCCGCGAGGGGAGTACCTGGGCGGTCTGCCTGGACGCGGTCGGTGCGCTGGCCGCTGATCAACTCGATCTTCGGCACCGCAGCTGGCGTCTGCACCTCTACATCGGGGTGGACGGGATTCCTGGTGCCGATGGCCCGGGAACCGTGGCGGTGCTCCAGATCTCGCACGCGCTGGGTGATGGGATTCGATCGTCGGCGTTGGCGGCCAGGTTGTTCGGGCGCGACGCGCCGGTCCCCGCCGCGGTGCCGCGCCGGTGGGGTCCGTGGATGTTGCCTTATCTGGCGGCGAGGGCGTCGTCGGCACATCGCGACCTGGTTCGCGCGACTGCTGCGGGAGTCGTTGCACCACCGCAGAATTCGTGGCCGGCGCAAACGACGAACGAACGTCCGGCGGGACCGCTGCGGCTGTGTACCGTCGTGCGACGAAGGTCGCAGCTGACCGGGCCGACGATCACGGTGGCGGTCTTGGCCGCAGTCGCGGAGGCGCTGGCGGCCGAACTGCAGGTTGCGGATCTGGGGGCCGAGATACCGATGGCGAAGCCCGGAATTCGCCACGCCAACAACCACTTCGGCAATGTCAGCGCGGGTCTGTACCCGCAGCTGCCGTTCGACGAACGGGTTCGGCGGATTACCGCGGATCTGGCTGCCCGGCGGCAGCGGATGGAGCATCCCGCGCTGGCCGCGGGCGATGCGGCCTTCGCCGCCACCCCGGCACCATTGTTGCGTTGGGGGATATCGCATTTCGATCCGGACGCGCGGTCGTCGACGGTGGCGGGCAACACCGTGGTGTCCAGCGTCAACCGCGGGGCGGCCGATTTGTGCTTCGCTGGCCACCCGGTGCTGTTGACGGCCGGCTATCCGGCGTTGTCTCCGATGATGGGCCTGACTCATGGGGTGCACGGGATCGGTGACACCGTCGCGATCAGTGTGCATGCGGCGGTCTCGGCGGTGCCGGATATGGACGCGTATGTGCACCGCCTGGCGACCGCTCTGGACGGACGGCGCCCGAGGTGATCAGTCGCGCAGAGCCGCGATCCCCACGTCCAGTGCGGATTCCAGATAACTGATGTCGCCGGTGGACAACAGCACGGCGACGCCGCCCTGGATGCCGGCAAGCAACGCCGATGCCGCGCGGTCGGCGTCGATGCGGGCGTCGATCTTCTGCTGGCGCTGCATGTCCCGGATGCCGTCGGCGATTTCGGTGCGCCAGGTGCCGATCAGCGTGGCGGTGACGGCCTGTGCGCCCGGGGTGGTGCGGCCGATCTCAGACATCAGCAGGCTCATCGGGCAGTTCTGACCCTGCCTGCGGTAGTGCTCGACCACCGCGTCGCGCCAGCGCTGCCAGGCGGCCCACGAGGTCAGTGCGCCCAGATGGGGCTGCTGGTCGGCGAGTACCTGCTCGGCTTCGTGGGTGGCGACCGCGAGCAGGAGTTGCTCTTTGCCCTCGGGGAAGTAGTGGAACAGCTGGCTTTTGGAGGTTCCGGTCGCGACGCGGATGTCATCGAGTGTGGTCGTGGCCACGCCGCGCGCCCGGATCTCGGCCGCCGCACCCTCGATGATCCGCCGCCGGGTGGCGACGCCCTTGGACGTCAATTTTTGGACTTGCAGGTCCATTTTTATCGGCCTACATATGGACTCATGAGTCCAAACGATACGCGGCTGCAGGGCCGCAGAGCACTGGTCACCGGCTCCACCGGAGGTCTTGGTGTCGCCATCGCCCAGAGGCTGGCCGCACAGGGCGCCCATGTCATCGTCACCGGTCGCGACACCAAGCGCGGTGCGGCGGTCGTCGCAGCCATCCAAGACGCCGGCGGGGTGGCCGAGTTCGTCGCGGCCGACCTGGCCGACGGCGCTGCCGGGGTTTCCCGACTGGTCTCCGCTGCCGGGGCAGTCGACGTCCTGGTCAACAATGCCGCCAGCTGGTCCATGCCGGCACCCACCGCCGACATTTCCGAAGCGGTGCTGCTGGCGTCGTATCGAACCAACGTGGTGGCACCGTTCCTGCTCACCGGCGCACTGGCGCCGGCGATGGCCGCACGCGGCAGTGGCGCGCTGGTCAACATCGGATCGATCACCGGATTCATCGGCGGGGATCAGTCAGCGCTGTACAGCTCGACCAAGGCTGCCGTGCACTCGCTCACCAAATCGTGGGCGGCTGAATACGGACCGTCGGGCGTTCGGGTCAACGCCGTTGCGCCGGGGCCGATCGCCACCGAGCGCGTTCTGGAGATGGCCGACCATCTGGCGCCAGTGTTGGCGCGGATCCCGTCGCGCCGGATGAGCACTCCGGCCGAAGTCGCGTCCGCAGTGGCGTTTCTGGCCTCCGACGACGCTGCCAACGTCCACGGAGCGATACTTTCTGTCGACGGGGGCTGGGCAGCGACTTAACAAATGGCCTAGATTTTGTTGCGTGCACCAATACCACGCCGCCCACTCGGCATTCGACTTCTCGATCCTGCTGTTGCGGGTCGTCCTCGGTCTGACCATGGCCGCGCACGGTTACAACAAGTTCTTCGGCGGCGGCCGGATCCCAGGCACCGCCGCCTGGTTCGACAGCATCGGCATGAAGCCGGGCATGCTGCACGCACGCCTGGCCGCATCGACGGAGATTCTGGCCGGCCTGGGGTTGGCGCTCGGCCTGTTGACTCCGATCCCGGCGGCCGGATTCGTCGCGCTGATGCTGGTCGCGGCGTGGACTGTGCACCGGGCCAACGGGTTCTTCATCGTCAAGTCAGGGTGGGAGTACAACCTGATCCTGGCGGTCGCCGCCGTCGCGATCGCGGGCACCGGCGCCGGGCGGTACAGCCTGGACTGCTTGCTGTTCCACCGCACGTGCTTCATGCACGACCTGCACGGCTGGTGCGGCCTGGCGATTGCGGTCGTTCTGGGTCTCGCGGGCGGTATCGGTCAGCTGCTGATCTTCTACCGTCCGCCCGCGAAGTCCTAGCGTGATTTCGGCGCGCTGGTCAGGTCCGGCAATACGTAGCGCCCCCAAAATCGCGCAACGAAGTTAGAACACGTTCTAGTGTGACCGGTATGGGCTTTCTCAAACAGGACGTTCCGGTCATCGACCTGGACGAGTGGAGCAAGGGCACCCGCGCACAGAAGATCATCCCGATGGCTCGGCACTGGGCCGAGGTGGGATTCGGCACCCCGGTTGCCCTGCATCTGTTCTACGTGGTCAAGATCGGTCTCTACGTCCTGGGTGGCTGGCTTATTGCGCTGTCCACCAGCGGCATTGACGGATTCACGAACGTCGCCCAGTGGTACACCGAGCCGATCGTCTTCGAGAAGGTCGTCCTCTACACCATGCTGTTCGAGGTGGTCGGTCTCGGCTGCGGGTTCGGCCCGCTGAACAACCGATTCTTCCCGCCGCTCGGCTCCATCCTGTACTGGCTGCGCCCGAAGACCATTCGTCTGCCACCGTGGCCGGGCCGCGTCCCGCTGACCCGTGGCGATGCCCGTGGACCGGTCGACGTACTGCTGTACGGCGCGCTGTTGGTGCTGCTGCTTGTCGCACTCTGCTCCGACGGCACCGGCCCGGTGCTCCCCGGCGCTCAGGTCGGAGTGCTGCCGATGTGGCAGATCTGGGCCGTCCTCGGTGTCCTGGCGTTGGCGGGCTTGCGTGACAAGGTGATCTTCCTGGCCGCTCGCGGCGAGGTTTACGGGTCGTTCACCGTCGCCTTCCTGTTCGCCGGCTACGGGGTCGACCTGATCATCGCGGCCAAGCTGGTCTGCATGGTGATCTGGCTCGGTGCGGCGACCTCAAAGCTCAACCGGCACTTCCCGTTTGTCATCTCGACGATGATGAGCAACAACCCGGTGTTGCGGCCCAAGTTCATCAAGCGGGCGTTCTTCGAACATTTCCCGGACGACCTGCGCCCCGGCCGTCCGTCCCGGCTGATGGCCCACTTCAGCACTGCCATCGAGGGCCTGGTGCCGCTCGCGCTCTTCTTCAGCCACGGCGGCTGGCCGACCTACGTCGCCGCGTTCGTGATGCTGTGTTTCCATTTCGGCATCCTGTCCGCCATCCCGATGGGCGTGCCGCTGGAGTGGAACGTCTTCATGATGTTCTGCGTGGTGACGCTGTTCGTCGGACACGCACCCATCGGCCTGGGTGACCTCACCTCGCCGTGGCCGGTGGTTCTGTTCGCCGTCGTCGCCGGCACTGTCGTGATCGGAAACCTGTTCCCGCGCAAGGTTTCTTTCCTGCCCGGCATGCGGTATTACGCCGGCAACTGGGACACCTCGCTGTGGTGCATCAAGCCGTCGGCCGACGCGAAGATCGCCAAGGGCGTCGTCGCTATCGCCAGCATGCCCGCCGCGCAACTGGAGAAGTTCTACGGCAGCAAGGAAGCCGCGCAGATCCCCATGTACATGGGATACGCCTTCCGTGCCTTCAACACTCACGGCCGGGCGTTGTTCACCTTGGCGCATCGGGCGATGGCCGGCCACAACGAAGACGACTACACCCTGACCGACGGCGAGCGGATCGTCTCGACCGCTATCGGATGGAATTTCGGCGACGGTCACATGTCCAACGAACAGCTGGTCGCGGCCCTGCAAGCGCGCTGTCATTTCGAACCCGGTGAGGTCCGGATCGTCATGCTCGATGCGCAGCCCATTCACCGGCAGACCCAGCGATACCGCTTGGTCGACGCCGCGACCGGCGAGTTCGAAAGCGGTTATGTGCAGGTCAACGACATGGTTACGCGCCAGCCGTGGGCGGACGACTTGCCGGTCCATGGGGTGAAGTGACCTCTACCAACCAGTAGGTTGACCTGGTTAACTAACTGTTCTACCTTCGGATGGACGCCGCGTCTGGCGCGAGCAACCCAGAAGTCGAAGGAGATTTCGCATGGCTGAAGCTGTCATCGTCGAGGCGGTACGGTCGCCGATCGGAAAGCGCAACGGCGCCCTTTCCGGTGTCCACCCGTCAGAGCTGTCGGCCCAGGTGCTGAACGGACTGGTGCAGCGCGTTGGTGTCGATCCCGCACTCGTCGACGATGTGATCTGGGGTTGCGTCATGCAGGCCGGTGAGCAGGCCCTCGACATCGCCCGCACCGCGGTGCTGACCGCCGGGTGGCCCGAGACCATTCCCGGGGTGACCGTCGACCGGCAGTGCGGTTCCAGCCAGCAGTCGGTGCACTTCGCCGCTGCCGGTGTGGTTGCCGGCCACTACGACGTCGTGATCGCCGGTGGTGTCGAGTCGATGTCGCGGACCCCGATGGGTGCGTCGTTGGCGGGCGGTGGCCACCCCTATCCAGAGGCTTTCCGCGCTCGCTACACCCAGACCCCGAACCAGGGCGTCGGCGCAGAGATGATGGCCGAGAAGTGGAACCTGTCCCGCACCGAGCTCGACGAGTTCTCCCTGCGGTCACATGAAAAGGCAGCTGCGGCACAGGATTCCGGTGCCTTCAAGGACCAGATCGTCGGGATCAAGGACCAGGATGGCAACGCGGTCACCGAGGACGGCGGGATTCGCCGCGGAGGCTCGGTGGAATCGATGGCCGGCATCAAGCCCGCCTTCAAGGAGGACGGCGTCATCCACGCCGGCAACTCCTCGCAGATCTCCGACGGCTCGGGCGCTCTGCTGTTCATGTCCGCAGAGAAGGCACAGTCGTTGGGGCTCAAGCCCCTTGCCCGCGTGCACACCGCGGTGCTGGCCGGCGCAGACCCGGTGATGATGCTTTCGGCGCCCATCCCGGCGACCCAGAAGGCGCTGGCGCGCTCCGGTCTGAGCGTCGACGACATCGGCGTGTTCGAGGTCAACGAGGCCTTTGCCCCGGTTCCGATGGCGTGGCTCAAGGAGATCGGCGCCGACGAGAAAAAGCTGAACCCCAACGGAGGCGCCATCGCACTCGGTCACCCGCTCGGCGGCTCCGGCGCCCGCATCATGACCACCATGCTGTACCACATGCGGGACAACGGAATTCGCTACGGGCTGCAGACCATGTGTGAGGGTGGCGGCCAGGCCAACGCGACCATCCTGGAGCTGTTGTGACCTCTGTTGCCACTGAGCCCGGCGCTCTTACCGAGCGTCGGGGCAACGTCCTGCTGATCACGATCAACCGGCCCGATGCCCGCAACGCGGTCAACATGGCGGTCAGCGTCGGTGTCGGTGACGCCCTGCAGGCCGCCCAGGACGACCCGGACATCCGCGCCGTGGTCCTGACCGGTTCGGGGGACAAGTCCTTCTGCGCAGGTGCCGACCTGAAGGCAATCTCCCGCGGCGAGAACCTCTTTCACCCGGACCACCCGGAGTGGGGCTTCGCCGGATACGTGCGGCACTTCATCGACAAGCCGACCATCGCCGCGGTCAACGGCACCGCCCTCGGCGGCGGCACCGAACTGGCGCTGGCCAGTGACCTCGTGATCGCCGAAGAAGGCGCGAAATTCGGTCTGCCCGAGGTGAAACGTGGACTGATCGCCGGCGCGGGCGGGGTGTTCCGCATCGTCGATCAACTGCCGCGCAAAGTGGCGCTGCAGATGCTGTTCACCGGCGAGCCCATGAGTTCGGCCGACGCGCTGCGCTGGGGCCTGATCAACGACGTGGTGCCCGACGGCACCGTCGTCGATGCGGCGCTGGCCCTGGCGGAGCGGATCACCGGCAATGCCCCGCTGGCTGTACAGGCCAGCAAGCGCGTCGCCTACGGTGCGGTTGACAACGTGGTGCAGGCCGACGAGCCATTCTGGAAGCAGACCTTCGGCGAGTTCTCCACCCTGCTCAAGACCGAGGACGCCCAAGAAGGACCACTGGCGTTCGCCCAGAAGCGTGAGCCCGTCTGGAAAGCCCGATAGGAAGCGAAATAGCAATGAAGAGATTGGTTTTCGAGCCCGAGCATGAACAGCTCCGGGAGACCGCGCGACTGTTCCTGGAGAAGGAATGTCTGCCGAACGTCGAGAAGTGGGAAGCCGACCGTCTGGTCGACCGCGATGCGTACTTGGCCGCGGGCAAGTACGGGCTGATCGGTTTCAATATGCCAGAGGAGTACGGCGGCGGTGGGGTCGACGACTTTCGCTTCAATGCGGTGATCGTCGAGGAGTTTTCTAAGTTCGGTCTGGCCTGCCCCGGCGTGAGCCTGCAGAACGACATCGTCGGGCCGTACTTCAGGAACCTGGCCACCGAAGAACAGCTGCAGCGCTGGATGCCCGGTTTTGTCAGCGGTGAGCTGATCGGCGCCATCGCGATGAGCGAGCCTGGCGCGGGCAGTGACCTGGCCGGCGTCCGCACCACCGCGGTACGGGACGGCGATGACTGGATCATCAACGGCGCCAAGACCTTTATCTCCGCGGGCATCAATTCCGACCTGGTGATTGTCGTTGCGCGCACCGACCCGGAGGCCGGCCACAAGGGCTTCTCGCTGCTGGTCGTGGAGCGGGGGATGGAGGGCTTCACCCGCGGCCGCAAGCTGGACAAGATGGGCCAGCACGCTGCCGACACTGCCGAGCTGAATTTCGAGAACGTCCGCGTTCCCGGCACCAACCTGCTCGGTACCGAAGGCAACGGTTTCTACCATCTGATGGAAAACCTTCCCTCGGAACGGCTTTCGATCGCCATTGCCGGAATCGCAGGCGCTCGTGCGACATTCAACGAGACGCTGCAGTACGTCAAGGACCGCAAGGCTTTTGGCCAGCCGATCGGCAGCTTCCAGAACAGCCGCTTCGTGATGGCCGAGATGGATACCGAACTCGACATCGCCGAGCAGTACGTCGACCGCTGCCTGCGGGCCGTGGTGGACAAGGAGCTGACCGCAGTCGAGGCGTCCAAGGCCAAGTGGTGGTGTACCGAGCTGGGCAAGAAGGTCGTCGACCAGTGCCTGCAGCTGCACGGTGGCTACGGCTACATGAACGAGTACCGGGTGGCCAAGGACTACGTCGATGTCCGGATCCAGACGATCTACGGCGGCACCACCGAGATCATGAAGGAGATCATCGGTCGCAACCTTGGCCTCTAGTCGGCCACCGCCGGCCCGGGCTCCAGCCAACAGAAACGGCGCCCCTGCTGATGGCAGGGGCGCCGTTTCGTTGAGGTTGCGTCCAGGGCGGTGAATTGCGAGAGGGCATGACCCTCAACGCAATGTCAACGCTCTGCGGTCAGTGCTGCGCCGAGGTGGTCGTCGTCGAAGTCGCCGAGGACGACGTCGAGGTCGCGCTGGACTCGGTGCTGGTCGGGGTTGCCGACGTGCTGGTGGCCGAGGTGCCCGAGGAGGCGGTAACCGGCGCCGGTGCGTCGGACAGGTCGAGCACGGTGTCGATCACGAAGATGCGGGCATTGCTGGCCTGGATCGCCCCACACACCAGCTTGGCCGTGTCGTTGACCTTGATGTCGCCGCCGTCGCCGGTGACCTTGATCGGGGCACCCTGCTGGGTGGGCCGCTGGCCCTTGACGGTGTCATTGCCCAGCACACCCAAGAACACGTGGTAGTAGTCGAAACTGGTCAGCGCCGCCGGATCGGCCTTCAGTGCCGCCAGCTTGGCCGGATCCATCGCCGCGAACGCGTCATTGGTCGGCGCGAAAATGGTGTACGGGCCGTTGTCCAGCACGCTGTCGATGTTCACCGCGGAGTTGAAACCGCCGGACACCGCGGCGTTGAAGTCACTGATGGCCGGGATGGCGGCGAGCGCGACGCTGGCGGGCTTGCTGGCCAGGCTGGTGCCCGAATTGCCAGGCATACCCACCTTGACCTTGTCGCAGCCCGGGCCCTGCGGGTCCGGGAGGTCCTTGACCGTCGGCTCCGGCGGCGGGTCGGCGTGGGCGGTCACGGCGACCGGCAGCGATACGGCCAGCGCCGCGATGGCTGCGGCGGCACCCAGAAGCTTGCTGGTGTGAGTCTTCACGGTCGGCTCCTCAGCTCGATCAATTGCGTACGCACTCCGGTGGGGTCCGAGAAACACCCAGGGCGCGGCGCCTTTGGGATCGTAAAGGCTGACCACCGCAAACAGCAAAAACAGCCCTCGCAGCGACGACCGGCTCGGGCCGGGCTGACCTGCGGCTTTCGCACGCAGAAGCACAGTGCCGCGGCGACCCCGCACAGGCCGGCGGACAGCTGGAATGCGACGTCATAGTTGCCCTGCTGATCGCGCAACCATCCGGCGCCGGCAGCTGCCAGGGCCGCACCGACCTGGTGCGCGGCGAACACCCAGCCGAACACCACCGGCGTCTGGTCGGCGAAATACTGGCGGCACAGCACGATCGTCGGCGGCACGGTCGCCACCCAGTCCAGATCGTAGAAGATGATGAACACCCAGGTCCCCGGCTCGGTGTGCGGCGCAAGCAGCGACGGCAGCAGCATCAGCGATACCCCGCGGCCGAGGTAGTAGACCAACAACAGCAGGCGGGGATCGAGGTGGTCGGTGAGCCAGCCGGAGCAGATGGTCCCGGCGACGTCCAGGATGCCGATGGTGGCCAACAGTCCGGCGGCCACCGTTGCGGGCATCCCGTGGTCGTTGGCGGCAGGGATGAAGTGCGTACCGATCAGGCCGTTGGTGGTCATGCCGCAGATCGCGAAGCTCACCGCCAACAACCAGAATGCCGGCACCTGCGCACCCAGGGCGAGGCCGTCGAAGGCCGCCCGGAAACCGGTGCTCGGCGGCGGCTCGGCGCCGGGTGACCAGCCCACGCCGCTCGTCGAACCATCGGGTGGCGATGGTCGCGACGAACCCCATGGAGATTGCGCCCGTGCCGGTGCCGACCAGCACGCCCCACAACAACACCAGCTGCCATTCGGCAGTCATCGACACCGATAAGGCAGCCCCGGTGGTGATGAGGAGCAGCGCCACCGTCAGCACCGGACGGATACCGAAGCGGTCCATCAACGCCGCGGCGAACGGCGCCGTCAGCCCGAACAACGTCATGTTGACCGACATGGCCAGCCCCACCGTGGCGTGCGACCAACCGAATTGGTGGTGCAGCGGATTCATCAGCACGCCGGGTACCGACCGGAAGCCCGCGGCGGCCAGGATGGCCAGGAAGCTGACCGCGGCCACCGCCCACGCTTGACGGCTGGTGCGTGGTGTCGTCACGGTTTCACTCTGATCGATGCGGCCGGTGGTCGGCTACCGATTTTCCGGCCCGGCGCGCATACGATGACGCGCATGTCTGAGCCGTTGATACGTCCTATCCAAGGCAATGCACCGCAGCTTCACGACGAATCCTGGGTGGCGCCGAACGCCGCAGTGCTGGGTCGGGTGACCCTGGCCGCCCGGGCGAGTGTCTGGTACGGCGTCACCCTGCGCGCCGAGTTCGAGCCCATCGAGATCGGTGAGGGCTCCAACATCCAGGACGGCTGCACGGTGCATGTCGACCCGGGCTTTCCGGCCAAGATCGGGGCCGGCGTCAGCGTCGGGCACAACGCGGTGCTGCACGGCTGCACGGTCGAGGACGGTGCCCTGATCGGCATGGGTGCGATCGTGCTCAATGGGGCCAGGATCGGCGAAGGATCATTGGTCGCTGCGGGAACTGTTGTACCGCAAGGCTTTGTGGTGCCGCCGCGGTCGATGATCGCCGGTGTCCCTGGCAAGATCCGGCGCGAGCTCACTGACGACGAGGTGAACCACAACCGCATCAACGCCCAGGTCTACGAACACCTGCTCACCCTGCACCGCGGCTAGTCGATGTCGGCGTGCGGCCGGGCGCAGCACGCCGACATCACAGCGGGTGGGCCAGCTCGTCGCGGTGCATCCGGGCCGCGGTGTACGCGATCGCGGTCAGCACCGCCGGGGCCAGGCCGGACACCAGGAAGATCCATTGCATGGGAACGATTTTCGACAGCGGACCGACGATCGCGTAGGACACCGGCAGGAACACCAACGATACGAAGAAGTCCAGGCTGGCCACCCGGCCCAGCATCTCGGTCGGTACTCGCCGCTGCAGCAGCGTCCCCCAGATCACCATGCTGGCACCGTCACCGATGCCGACCAAGAACGTGGCCACCAACATGAGCGGGAACGACCAGGTGCTGCCGACGATGATCAGCGGCAGCGCGCCCAGACCCCAGATCGCCATCATCGCCGTCAGGTAGCGCCGCGGCATGCGCGCATAGGAAACCGACAGTGCGCCAATGGCACTGCCGATTCCGAACCCCGCCATGATGAATCCGTAAGCCCTGGGGCCGTCGGCGAAGCGCCGTTCGGCGATGAACGGCACCAGCACTTCGATCGGCCCCAGCACCACCAGCACGTAGACGCTCGCGACCAGCAGTGTCCACAACAGCCACGGGGTCCGTGTCATGAACGCGAAACCGTCGCGCATGTCGTGTAGAACGTGTTTGCGCTCGGCCGGTTCGGGGTCGGTCGGGGCGGCCGCGGGTCTCGTTGCTATCAGCAGCGCCAGCCCCACCGCGAACAATGTCGCGACGGTGGCCTCGCCGACAGTGGGGAACGTGAGCCCGACCAGCACGCCGGCCACGGCCGGGCCGATCGCCTGCTGGAACACCGGACGCACGACACCTTCAATGCCGTTGGCGGCCAACAATTGTTCGACCGGCAACAGTCGCGGCAGCAACGCGCTGTAGGCCGGGAAGAAGAATGCCATCCCGATACCGAGGCACGCCCCGGCTATCGCCATGTGCCAAATACGAAGCATCCCAGCTGAACTGAGGGCCGCGACCGCCGACACCGTGACCAGGTTGATCGCTTCCACCGCGATGATGATGTTGCGCTGGTTGAGCCGGTCGGCGGCGATGCCACCGACCAGCACGAAGCAGACCAACCCGGCGCCCATGCAGGTCGCCACCAACGACAGTGCCGCCGGGTCGTTGTCGAGCGCGATGACCTGCAGCGCGGCTACGACCGTCCACATGCCCTCGGCGAAGATCGACAGCGAGACGGCGACGATGAGCAGGCGGTACTCGCGGAAACGTAGTGGTGCGATGACCCGCCATCGGTCGGCGGCCCGCTGCTCAGGCGTCGCGACTTTGGGCTGGGAACTCACCGCACCATCGTCCCGCGCCCGTCAAGCGATTTGTACTCGCAAACGGACGTTCACTGCCCGGAAACCTGATGGGTAAATCGCCCAGCGGGCTAGGCGTCAGTGAAGACCGCGGGGCGTCGCTGCTGGAAGGCCTTGATACCTTCGCGCAGGTCGGGAGCGTTCAAAAGCTGGATCTGTCCGGCACTTTCGCGGGCGAAGGCATTGTTCAGCTCGGTCAGGGTGGCGTCGTTGATGGCCTGCTTGGTCTTGCGCAGCGCCACCGCGGGACCGGACTTGAGCACCGTGATCACTCGCTCCACCTCGGCATCCAAGGCATCGGGGGCGTGCACCGAACTGACCAGACCGGCATCGAATGCCTCGCGCGCGGGCAGCTTCTCGGCCAGTAGTGCCATCTTCATCGCGCGGGCCCGGCCGATCGAGGCAGCCACCAAGGCCGACGCGCCGCCGTCGGGCATCAGCCCGATCTTGGTGAACGCCAAAAGAATGTAGGACTGCTCGGATGCCAGCACGATGTCGCAGGCCAATGCCAGGGACACCCCGACACCGGCGGCTGCGCCGTGTACCACCGCAACAGCCGGCTTCGGCAGGTTCACCAGTGCTGCTACCGCACTGTTGGCTGCGTTCAAAACCGCTGCGGCGTCATGGCTTTTGGCGTCCTGGTCCTCGGCGGACAATCCTGCGCCCGAGCTGAATCCGCGACCGTTTCCACCGAGGCGCACCACCTTGACCGCGGGGTCGGCGGCCGCTCGGTTCACTGCGGCGGCGATGTCCTCGAGCATGTCCTGGGTCAAGGAATTCAGGCTGTCCGGCCGGTTCAGCGTCACGCTGAGTACGCCGTCGGAGAGGGAGACCGTCAGATCGTCGGATCCGGTATAGCTCATGCAGCACCTCAGATTCAGGCGGGCAGAGGCCCGCGATAGACAGACTTCGTTATACAAGTAAGCTATGTCGCGGTCAACAGACCCGGGGTCGACGATGATCTACCAAAAGGTGCGTGACGATGGCTGGACCTTTGCAAGGTCTGCGTGTTGTGGAGTTGGCCGGCATCGGCCCGGGCCCACACGCGGCAATGATTCTCGGCGATCTGGGCGCCGACGTGGTCCGGGTGGAGCGGCCGAGCAAGACCGGCGCCCCCAGCGGCGACACCATGCTGCGCAACCGTCGGTCGGTGACCGCGGACATGAAGAGCGACGAGGGCCGTGCGCTCGTGCTCAAACTGATCGCCAAGGCCGACGTGCTGATCGAGGGCTTCCGTCCGGGCGTCACCGAGCGCCTGGGCCTGGGCCCCGAGGACTGCGCCAAGATCAACGACAAGCTGGTCTATGCCCGGATGACCGGCTGGGGACAGGCCGGCCCGCGGGCGCTACAGGCCGGCCACGACATCAACTACATCTCGCTGAATGGCTTGCTGCACGCCGTCGGTCGCAAGGGCCAGCGGCCGGTTCCTCCGCTGAATCTGGCCGGCGACTTCGGTGGCGGCTCGATGTTCCTGCTCGTCGGAATTCTCTCGGCACTGTGGGAGCGGCAGACCTCGGGCAAGGGCCAGGTGGTCGACGCCGCGATGATCGACGGCTCCAGCGTGCTGATGCAGATGATGTGGAGCTTCCGCAGCCAGGGCATGTGGAGCGACGAGCGGGGCACCAACATGCTCGACACCGGTGCGCCGTACTACGACACCTACGAGACCTCCGACGGCAAGTACATGGCGGTCGGTGCCATCGAGCCGCAGTTCTACGCCGAGCTGCTGGCCAAGCTGGGCCTGGACCCGGCGGATCTGCCCGGACAGAACGACATTGCGCGGTGGCCCGAGCTCCGCGACATCTTCACCAAGGCTTTCGCGGCGCAGACGCGCGACCACTGGACCGAGGTGTTCACCGGCTCGGACGCGTGCGTCACCCCGGTGTTGAGCTTCGCCGAGGTCGAGACCGAGCCGCACATCACCGAGCGCGACACGTTCTTCCGCTTCACCGAGGGCGGCGACAACCTGGAGCCCATGCCGGCACCGCGGTTCTCCCGCAGCGTGCCGGGTACGCCGACCCCGCCGGGCGTTTCCGGCGCGGACACCGACGCTGTGCTCCGCGACTGGTCCTGAAACCCGCCGGCTAGATAAGGAAACCTATGACGATCAAGACTAAGTTCACCGAAACCTTCGGCGTTGAGGCGCCGATCGCCCAGGGCGGTATGCAGTGGGTGGGGCGTGCGGAATTGGTTGCGGCCGTGGCGAATGCGGGCGGGCTGGGGTTCATCACTGCGTTGACCCAGCCGACGCCGGCCGACCTGGCCAATGAGATCGCCAAGACCCGGGATCTGACGGACAAGCCGTTCGGGGTGAACCTGACCATCCTGCCGGCGATCAACCCGCCGCCGTATGACGAGTACCGCCAGGTGATCGTCGATGCGGGCATCAAGATCGTCGAGACCGCGGGCTCCAACCCGGCGCCGCACCTGCCGATGTTCCACGGCAACGGGATCAAGGTGCTGCACAAGTGCACCTCGGTGCGGCACGCGGTCAAGGCGCAGTCCCTGGGTGTCGATGGCATCAGCATCGACGGCTTCGAGTGCGCCGGTCATCCGGGCGAGGACGATGTGCCGGGTCTGGTGCTGATCCCGGCCGCGGCCAAGGAGATCGAGATCCCGATGATCGCCTCAGGTGGTTTCGGCGATTCCCGCGGTCTGGTGGCGGCGCTGGCCCTCGGTGCCGATGGCATCAACATGGGTACCCGGTTCATGTGCACGGTGGAGTCGTGCATTCATCAGAACGTCAAGGAAGCGATCGTGGCCGGCGATGAGCGGGGCACCGAGCTGATCTTCCGCAGCCTGCACAACACCGCGCGGGTGGCGAGCAACACCGTTTCGCGCGAGGTGGTCAAGATCCTCAAGGACGGCGGTCAGTTCGAGGACGTCAAGGATCTGGTGGCCGGGGTGCGGGGCCGCCGGGTGTTCGACGAGGGCGACCTGGACGCGGGCATCTGGACTGTTGGCACCGTGATGGGCCTGATCCACGACATCCCCACCTGTGGTGAGCTGATCTCGCGGATCGTGTCCGAGGCCGAAGCCATCATCACCGGCCGCCTCGGCGGGATGGTCGGCTGAACGACCGGTCCCAAGACAACGAAAAGCCGCCAACTATCAAGGTTGGCGGCTTTTTCGTCGGAGGGCAGAAACTCTCCGACGATGGCCGTATGGCCGCGTCGATCAGCGCGCGTGGCGCGTGAGTTCAGACGGCCTCTGCGAGATCGGGGAACTGCTCGGAGGTGTCACCTTCGACCAGAACGTCCCCGTGGTACAGGGCGTCGAAATCAACCTTGATGACGTCGGCACTGGTGTCGTCGATCCACATGTCACTGAGGTTATTGGTCGCGATTAAGAAATCTTTGAGTTACGAATCGGAAAATGATGGCAATTCTTACCGCCGAGTAGGCAATTTCTACCTCTGAGTAAGTTCAGCCGAGGCCGCACCGGTCTACTGACGGGTAGCCGAACATTCCCCAAGGCCACATGTGATCTTGATGCGCCGCCGGGGTTTGGCGAAGCGGCCTGATTCACTGACTGGTAGCAAACGTGACGTCGGCCATCTTCGGGGCGCCGGACGATGCGGTTGATACGGCTTCCGCGGCGCTGAAACCGCACCCCTGCGCCCGGTCGCGTGAACCCGATCGGGGCCCAACTCGTGTTCATTAGCGTCAATAAGTTGACCGGGTAACTTATCGGCGATAACTTATCGACGTTAGGTAATGAAGGGGAGCTCATGCTGAACCGCATCGCGTTGTTGGCCATCGCCGCGCCCCGGCGAATCCTGGCCGTGGCTGCGTTGATCATGGTCGCCGCGGCGATCTTCGGTATTCCGGTGATCAAGAGCCTGCCCGCGGGCGGCTTCCAGGACCCGAATTCCGAGTCGTCCCGGGCCAGCCGGCTGTTGACCGACAAGTTCCATCAGGGCGACATGCCCATGCTGGTCACGGTCAGCGCAGCCGGCGGGGTGCGCAGCCCGGCTGCCACGGCGACGGCCCGCGACATCGTCGACCATCTGAAGGCGTCGCCGCACATCGCTTACGTGTCCTCGGCGTGGACCGCGCCGGCGGCCGCGGTGAGCGAGCTGATCAGTAAGGACGGCAGCACCGGACTGATCGTGGCCGGGGTCAACGGCGGCGAGAACAACGCGCAGAAATACGCCCAGGAACTCGCCGACCAGGTCGTGCATGACCGACCCGGGGTCAGCGTGAAAGCAGGTGGCGGGGCCATGGTCTACGCCCAGATCAACAAGCAGACCGAACGGGACCTGCTGTTGATGGAGTCCATCGCCATTCCGCTCAGCTTTCTGGTGCTGGTCTGGGTGTTCGGTGGATTGGTCGCCGCCGCGGTGCCGATGGCGGTCGGCGGGCTGGCGATCGTCGGCACCCTGGCGATCCTGCGGCTCATCACCTTCGCCACCGACGTCTCGGTCTTCGCCCTCAACCTGGCCACGGCCCTCGGGCTGGCGCTGGCCATCGACTACACGCTCTTGATCATCAGCCGCTACCGCGACGAGCTGTCGGACGGACAGACCCGGGAACGGGCGCTGGTGCGCACCATGGGCACCGCCGGCCGCACCGTGTTGTTCTCCGCCGTCACGGTCGCATTGTCGATGGCCGCCATGCTGCTGTTCCCCATGTACTTCCTCAAGTCATTCGGCTACGCCGGCGTCGCCGTCGTGGCGTTCGCTGCCGCGGCCGCGCTGATCGTCACTCCCGCCGCGATCTGGTTGCTCGGAGACCGGCTCGACGCACTGAGCATCGGGCGGTTGCTCCGCCGCGACGCCGCGCCGAAACCGGTGCACGAGATGTTCTGGTACCGATCGACCAAAGCCGTGATGCGCCGATCGGTGCCGGCCGCGCTGGCCGTCGTCGCGGTTCTGCTGGTCCTGGGTGCGCCGTTCCTGGGCGTGAAGTGGGGCTTCCCCGACGAGCGGGTGCTGCCGACATCGGCGTCCGCACATCAGGTGGGCGACCAGTTGCGCCGCGACTTCGCCAACAATTCGGCCACCGACATCAGCGTCGTCATACCCGACGCCACCGGGCTGGCTCCGGCGGACTTCGATGCGTACGCCGCGGCGCTGTCGAGGGTCGTCGCTGTCAGCTCGGTATCGGCCCCCACCGGCACCTTCGTCGGCGGCCGCAAGGCCGGGCCTGCCGGGCCGGGTGCCGGTATCGCCGACGGCAGCGCCTTCCTGACCGTCGGCAGCAGTGCACAGCTGTTCTCCGACGCCTCGGAGGCCCAGTTGGACGCGGTACACGCCGTCGGCGGACCGAAACACCGCGGCGTGCAGCTGGCCGGACTGGCCCAGATCAATCGCGACAGCGTGCAGGCCGTCACCGACCGGCTGCCCGGCGTGCTCGGCGTCATTGCCGTCATCACCTTCGGGCTGCTCTTCTTGCTCACCGGAAGTGTGGTACTTCCGGTGAAAGCCCTTGTCCTCAACGTGCTTTCGCTCACCGCGGCGTTCGGCGCCCTAGTCTGGGTGTTCCAGGACGGCCACCTCGGCGCGCTCGGCACCACCGCCACCGGGACGCTCGCCGCGAACATGCCGGTGCTGGTGTTCTGCATCGCCTTCGGTCTGTCCATGGATTACGAGGTGTTCCTGGTAGCCCGGATCCGGGAGTTCTGGCTGGCGACCGGCGACAACGACGAGAGTGTCGCGCTGGGTCTGGCCCGCACCGGGCGGGTGGTGACCGCCGCGGCGCTGGTGATGTCGATATCGTTCGGCGCCTTGATCGCTGCGCAGGTCTCGTTCATGCGGATGTTCGGCCTTGGGTTGACTCTGGCCATCCTGGTGGACGCCACCCTGGTCCGGATGGTGCTGGTGCCGGCCTTCATGCACCTGTTGGGCCGCTGGAGCTGGTGGTCGCCCGCGCCGCTGACCCGCCTGCACCACCGCCTCGGCATCAGTGAGTCCGGAGACGCCGACCCACCCGTGCCCTCCACTGCCGGCGCGGCGGCCCTGTGACGTTCGCCAAGCGGCGCCGCGCACCCCGCGGTTCCGGTGAACAACTGGGCGACGAAATCCTGGACGCCGCAACGGAATTGCTAATGGAGACCGGACACGCCAAGGAGGTGTCCATCCGGTCGGTCGCCCAGCGGGTAGGCGTCACCCCGCCGTCGATCTACCTGCATTTTGCGGACAAAGATGCCCTGCTGGACGCGGTGTGCGGCCGGTACTTCGAGCAGCTCGACGAGGTCATGCAGCAGGTGGCCGCCGAACAACCGACCGCGCTGGAACGGCTGCGGGCACAGGGCCTGGCCTATGTCCGCTTCGCCCGGCAGAACCCGGAGCTGTACCGGATCGCCATGATGGCCGAAGGCAGACCGGGCAGCGACGTGGACCTGGCCCTGAACACGGCGGCTTTCCTCCACCTGCGTGATTCGGTGCAGTCTCTGATCGATGAGGGCAATTACCCCGGTGGTGACGTGACCGCAGCGGCGTTGGGTCTGTGGTCGGTGGCGCACGGGCTGGCGGCCCTGTTCGTCTCGCGGCCGTATCTGCCGTTCGGCGATCCTGAAGAATTCGCGGACCAAGTGCTCAGCGCCGCCTGCCTGGGTGGCATGGTGAGGGGACTGCTCGCGGATGCGACGCCGCAGGAGATGGTCGACCGACTGAGAGGACTGGCCGATGACTGACACCCGTGCCGCGGTGGACAACCCGTTCTTCGCCCGGATGTGGATCGCCATGTCGTCTCGCGAACGTCGATTCATGAAGCAGTTGCGGCGGGAGAACCTTGCCGGGCTGTCCGGCCGGGTGCTCGAGATCGGTGCCGGCACCGGGACCAACTTCGAGTTCTACCCGGACACCGTCACCGAGGTGGTCGCTGTGGAGCCGGAGGCGAGGCTGGCGGTGCTGGCTCAACAGGCTGCGGTCACCGCGCCGGTGCCGGTGACGGTGCGAACGCAGACCGTCGAGCAGTTCGACACCGACGAGCTGTTCGACGCAGTGGTGTGCTCGCTGGTGCTCTGCTCCGTGGGTGAGCCGGAAGACGTTCTGCAGCAGATGTATTCACGGCTGCGACCGGGCGGTGAGCTCAGGTACTTCGAGCACGTCGCCAGCCTGGGCCCGCGGGGCCGGGTCCAGAGCTTCTTCGATGCGACCTTCTGGCCGCGCGTCTCGGGCAACTGTCATGCGCACCGGCACACCGAAGAGACCATCGTCGGCGCCGGCTTCCAGGTCACCGCCGCACGCCGGGTGCTGATGCTGCCGGGTTGGGTTCCGATGTCGGAGGCTGCGATCGGTCGGGCGGTCAGGCCCGCCTGATCCTCGGTAGCAGCTCGGGCAGGCGCTGCAACAGGGTAGGCAGCGCGCTGGCCGCCGACTCGCGTATGCACAGGGTGGCCTGATCCGAGAACGGGGTGGCGTTCGGATTCACCTCGATCACCGGGATACCTTGTTGGACAGCTGCTTCCGGCAGGGCCGCGGCAGGGTAGACCACCGACGAGGTGCCGACCGTGATCACCAGATCGGTGTCGCCGATGGCCTGGACCGAGTTGTCCCACGCGTCTTCGGGCAGTGCTTCGCCGAACCACACCACGTTGGGCCGGATCAGCCCGCCGCAGGTGCAGTGTGGCGGGTCCACCGCCAGTACCGGTTCGGCCATCGTGGGAAGCTGGTCGGTGTAGGGCTTGTGGCAAGTGTCGCAATGGAATTCGAACAGGCTGCCGTGGACATGGTAAACCCGGGTGCTGCCGGCCCGCTCGTGCAGGTTGTCCACGTTCTGCGTGACGACGTGCACCTCGGAGTAGTCCTGCCAGGCCGCCACCGCGCGATGGCCGTCGTTGGGAGACACCGTGCCCATCATGTAGTGCCGCCACAGGTACCACGCCCAGACCTTCTCCGGGTGCCGGTTCCACGCGTCAATGCTGGAGATTTCGTACGGGTCGGTCTTGGCCCACAGCCCGGTCTCGACATCGCGGAACGTGGGCACACCGCTGTCGGCGGACATGCCCGCACCGCTGAACACTGTCACCCGCATCACACCAACTTAATGGGTTCGGGTGATACTGGGCCAATGGCCGAGGTACCGGACTGGGTCCGGATAGATCAGCAGGCGTCGCAACCGCTGTTCGATCAGTTGCGGCTACAGATCATCGAGGCGATCCGGGTCGGCCGCCTACCGGCCGGCACCCGGATGCCGACGGTGCGTGACCTGGCCGCTGGCCTCGGCATGGCAGTCAACACGGTGGCGCGGGCCTATCGGGAGCTGGAAGCGGCGGGTGTGCTCGAAACCCGTGGCAGGTCAGGCACTTTTGTCGCTGCTGCCGACCCCGCGGACGCGGCCATGGTGGCTGCCGCGCGAGCCTTCGCCGAGACCGCGCAATCGTTGGGGGTGTCCAAGCCCGACGCGCTGCGTTATCTGGATGCGGTGTTCAACTAGTCCGTCATGGCGCGCCGCGCCAGAACAGCACGTCCAGCGCAACACCCACCTCGATGCTGCAGTCGGACAGCGGGTACGGCAACAGTTCCTCGGCGCGGGCCAACCTGCGCAGCAGAGTGTTCCGGTGGGTGTACAGCTGGCCGGCGGCGCGTGAGACGTTGCATTGCTCGTGCACGAAAACCCTTACTGCTGTGTGTAATTCAGGTCCAGCGGCCTCCAGATCGCCCAGGATTCGTTTGACGAACGCTGCAGCGCGGTCGGCGTCGGCGGTCAATAGCGCGACCAATTCGATATCGGTGTATTCGGCGATCTGCTGCGGGGAGTGCAGTCGCGCCATCATCTGCTGAGTGGTGATCGCGTCGAAGTGGCTGCGCCGGAAGCCATCCACGCCATCGCCGACGGAACCGATGGCGATACGGACCTCGGGGCTGCGGGCCGCGGCCGGTGCCAGGGCGTCGACCTCGACCGGCCCCGGCACCCAGACCCAGCGGGTGGCCGTGCTGGCGACCACGATGAGCGCCCGCCCTCGCCCGGCATGGCCGATGGCCTCGGCGGCGCGGTCCAGCGCCGACAGGTCACCGGCCGGGTTGTCGGTCCAGATGACTGCGGCGGCGTGGACGCCACCCAGCCCGTAGTTCAGCCGGCTTTCGGCACGCTGGCGGGGGATCGGGGCGCCGTCCAGCAGCAGTGCGACGGTCTCGCGGCGCTCGGCGTGCGTGCCACGGGTGAGCTCTTCGCGTTCGAGTTCGATCTGCGCTGCAATGCCGGCCAGGGTGGCCTCGATGAACGCGCTGATCGAACGCGAACACACGTCGAGCAGCTCGTGTAATTCAGCGGGGTCGGAGGTCAGCGCGAACGCGATCTCCATCAGTCGCCGCCAAGCGACGCCTTCGCCGACCCGGTAGGCATCCAATGAGTACGAGTCGAGGCCACGACGCACCACCTCGCGGGCGACTGCCATCGGCTCGTGCCCCAAGTTGGGCGGCACCGGCGCCCCAGGGTCACGGACGTTGGCGGTGCTCCAGAAATACAGGTTCGACCGATTGCTGCGGCTCACCGCCGCGGCCAGTTCGGGGTCCCACGCGACAGCGGGATTGGCGGCCAGCACGGCCCGGTCGAGTTCGTCGAGCCATTCGGGTCGGGCATTGACGACGACCTGCGCGCACTGCCGGATCAGCTCGCGTACCTGCGGTGACGGCCGTGCCCCGGGCATCACGCCAGGGTATCGCCGGTGATGCATTTTGCACCAGAAATTCTAGAATTTGAGAATTTTTGCCCTTCGGATGAGGGCCTTGGGGCAGGACCATGGTTACCACGCTTCGCGCCATCAACCAGGGAGTCAGTTATGGAGCACACCGCCAACACCACCGAGGTCGAGCAGTTGGACGTGCTGATCGTCGGCGCCGGAATCTCCGGCATCGGTGCCGCCTACTACCTGCAGCAGGAACACCCCGGCCGCACGTACGCCATCCTGGAGTCCCGCGGCGCGACCGGCGGAACCTGGGATCTGTTCCGCTACCCGGGTATCCGGTCGGACTCGGACCTGCACACCTTCGGCTACGAGTTCAAGCCGTGGCGCGACGAGCACGCGATCGCCACCGCCGACAAGATCCTGGCGTACCTGCGGGAGACGGTCAGCGAGAACGGCATCGACAGCAACATCCGGTTTCACCACAAGGTGCTCGGCGCGGGCTGGGACAGCGCCACCGCGCGTTGGCTCGTCGATGTCGAGCGTGCCGGTGAGCTGATTCAGATCTCCGCCAACTGGCTGTTCTGCGCCGGCGGCTACTACCGCTACGACCAGGGCTTCACGCCGGAATTCGCGGGCCGCGACCGTTTCATGGGTCAGGTCGTGCACCCGCAGCAATGGCCCGAGGACCTCGACTACACCGGCAAGAAGGTGGTGATCATCGGCAGTGGTGCCACCGCGGTGACCCTGGTGCCGTCGATGGCCGACACCGCCGCGCACGTCACCATGCTGCAGCGCTCGCCGACCTACATCATGCCGGTGCCCGCGAAGGACGCCTTCGCCAACATGGCCGGCCGACTGCTCGGCGCGGAGCGCGGGTACGCGCTGGCCCGGCGCAAGAACATCGCCAAACAGCGTGCGGTGTATACCTTTTGCCAGAAATTCCCGGCCGTCGCCCGTCGGCTGATCCGTTCGATCAATGCCAAGCAGTTGCCGAAGGGCTATCCGGTGGACGAACACTTCAGCCCGGCGTATGACCCGTGGGACCAGCGTCTGTGCGCGGTTCCGGACGCCGACCTGTTCAAGTCGATCGGCAGCGGCAAGGCGTCAGTGGTGACCGACCGCATCGCGACCTTCACAGAGACCGGCATCCTGCTGGAGTCCGGGCGGCACTTGAACGCCGACATCATCGTCACCGCAACGGGTTTGAACGTCCAGTTGTTCGGTGGCATGTCGCTCACAGTGGACGGCCAGCCGGTCGACTTCGCCCGCACCGTCGCATACAAGGGCATCATGCTGTCGGGTGTGCCGAACTTCGCCTTCGCGTTCGGCTACACCAACTCGTCGTGGACGCTCAAAGTCGGGCTGCTGTGCGAACACTTCTGCCGGTTGCTGAGTCATATGGACGCCAACGGTTTTGACGCAGTCCGGCCCGAGGTCGTGGACCCGGAAATGGGCACCCTTCCGTTGCTGGACTTCGCCGCCGGATACGTGCAGCGGGTGGCAGACACGCTGCCGCGACAGGGCGTGGACGGACCGTGGGTGATGTCGATGAACTACAACTTGGACCGCGAGGTGTTGCGCAACGGCGCGGTGAGCGACCCGAATCTGCGATTCGTGGCCAAGAAGTACAACGCGATCCCGGAATACGTGCCCGTTCCATAAGTGGCTCTCAGGGCGGCCGTTTACGCTGACGCGAATGGAGACATTTGGGGTGAGCGAAGCGACGGGAGATGTGATGTCCCCGGCCGTGCCGCCCGAGATCCCCGGAATCCCTTCAGCTGTCGGCGTCGGGCTGCCACCCGGCCCGGTGCCTGGCCGGCCCTATGCGTTGCCGGCTGATCTGCTCACCGAGCAGTACGGCCCGTTGTTCTACGCCGACTTCGGCGGCAGCCGCCGGCTCTACGCGTGCTCGCTGGCGCTGGTCGACGAACTGTGCGACGAGACCCGGTTCGCCAAGGGGCTGACCGACCGGCTGGCCCGGTTCCGGCCGATCGCCGGCAACGGATTGTTCACCGCGTATACCGGTGAGCAGGGTTGGCAAGAGGCCCACGACGTATTGATTCCCGGCTTCAGTTTCAGCGGCCTGCGCAGCTATCAGCCGGCCATGCTGGACATCAACCGCCAGCTCATCGAACAGTGGGACGCGGCAGTCGGCACCCGTCGGGTGGATGTGGCCGGAGACCTGGCCAAGCTGGCCATGGACACCGTCGGGCTGGCCGGGTTCGGAGCCCGGTTCGATTCGCTCCAAGAGGACGGACTTGCCGAGGTCCCAGCAAGTTTCGCGGCTGTGCTGAACGAAGTGCTGGCCGGAGCCAATGCCGACCAGGCGGTGTTCGAGTCCGAGCGAAGCAAGCTCTTCAGCTTCATCGAGGGCCTGATCGCGGGGCACCGTGCGGGCGAGGCGGATCTCGATGATCTGTTGGCATTGATGCTGCAGCCGGGGCCCGACGGCACGCCGCGACTCGATGACCTCAGCATCCGCAACCAGATCGCCACGTTCATGGTGGCCGGGCAGGACACCACGTCGACGGTGATGCCGACGGCGCTCTACAGCATCGTCAAGAACCCCGCGGTGTTGCACCGGGCCCAGGTCGAGGTCGATGCGGTGTTCGGTCCGGACGACGACCACGTGCCGGCGTTCGATGAGATCGGCAAGCTCACCTACATCCGGCGGATCATCGACGAAACGCTGCGGCTGTCCCCTCCGGTGCGGGAATTCGACCGAATGGCGTTGGCGGACACTGTGATCGGTGGCCAGTATCCGGTTCGTCGGGGCGAGGTGGTCACGGTGTTCACCTCGTCGCTGCACCGCCAGCCCGAGTGGGGCGACAACGTCGAGACCTTCGACCCGGACCGGGTGGAAGGTGAGCGGCCGGTCAATCTGTTCAAGCCGTTCGGTACCGGGGCGCGGTCGTGCATCGGACGGCAGTTCGCGCTGCACGAAGCGACCATGGCCATCGCGACGTTGGTGCACCGCTACCGATTCCTGGATGTCGAGCACTACCAACTGCGTACGCACAGTGATTTGTTGCGTAAGCCGCAGGGCTTTCACCTCGAACTGGTCCGCCGGACGCCCGAGCAGCGTCGCCAGGCTCCGGCCGCAGCGCCGGTGTTCGCACTAGCGACAGCGCTGTCACGGGCAGCGGTGCCGCCTGGCACGAAACTGCTTGTGCTACATGGCTCGAACCTCGGCAACTGTCGGGCGCTGGCACAGCAGCTCGGCGACGAGGCGGTCGACCTGGGATATGAGACGACCGTTGCCGCATTGGATTCCGCGACCGACGCGCTACCGGATCAAGGGGCGGTCGTGGTGGTCGCGGCGTCGTACAACGGCATGCCGACCGACGATGCCCGGGCTTTTGTGGACTGGCTGGACTGCGCGGCCGCCCAGTTGCC
Source organism: Mycobacterium sp. MAA66 (assembly GCF_041261665.1). Taxonomy (NCBI): domain Bacteria; kingdom Bacillati; phylum Actinomycetota; class Actinomycetes; order Mycobacteriales; family Mycobacteriaceae; genus Mycobacterium; species Mycobacterium sp. MAA66. Next base: position 202,239 of record NZ_JBGCCC010000003.1, read on the forward strand.
GCCGGTGCCGTACGCGGTGCTCGGCGTCGGTGATCGCAACTGGGCCGAGACCTACCTGGCGGTGCCGCGGCGCATCGACTCCAGGCTCGCGGAACTCGGTGCGAAGCAACTCATTCCGATGACCGAGGCCGACACCTCCGGTGATTTCGCCGGGGTGGTGGAGGAGTTCTCCGCGGCTCTGTGGAATGCGTTGGCAGGCGTGTTCGGAACCGAGGTGCCGGCCGCCGGCGACGCGGTGGCCGAGGAACCGCTCTACGATCTGCGGACCATCGATGGACCGGTCACCGCGGCGATCGACGCCCGCCATCAGGTGCAGCCGGCGACGGTGCTGGACAACACCGCCCTGGTGGACACCGGCTCGCCGATCGGAACGGACAAGCGGTTGATCAGGATCGCACTGCCGGACGGGGTCGACTATCAGACCGGCGACCACCTCACCGTGTTGCCGGACAACAGCCCGGAGTTGGTCGAGGAGGTCGGCGAAGTACTGGAGCTCAACCTCGACCGGCAGATCTCGGTCAACCCGCGCCGCAGTACCCGGCGGGCCATCCCGATCGACCGGGAAGTCACTGTGCGCGAACTGCTTACGCACTTCGTCGAACTTCGCAAGCCGGCCAACCGGAGCCAGCTGCTGCGGCTGGCAGCGGCCAACCCGTGCCCGCCGGAACGCGCCGCGCTGACCGCGTTGGCCGAACATCCCGAAGAGCGTGCACTCAGCGTCACCGCATGTATGGCCGAGTTCCCGGCCACCCAGCTCAGCCCGGCCGAACTTCTGGAACTGTTCGAGCCGATGGCACCCCGGCACTACTCCATTGCCACGTCATCGCGCCGCCGCGCCCGTGAGGTCGAACTCGTCGTGGGTGTGCTGGAGGGTCCGGCCCGCTCCGGGGACGGGGTGTTCCGCGGAGTCTCATCGACCTACTTGGCCGAATCCGGTCCAGGACAAAAGATTCGGATGCGGGTAGATCGGGCCCGGCAGGCGTTTCGGGCGGGGGCCGACCCGGCCCGCAACGTCATCCTGGTCAGTGCCGGGACGGGTGTGGCTCCGTTCCGGGGATTCATCGGTGACCGGCTGGCCGCCCTGGAGGCCGGTGAACAGTTCGCCGCGGCGCTGTGCTTCTTCGGGGTGCGTCACCCCGACGTGGATTACCTGTTCCGGGACGAGGCGCAGGAGGCCGAACGCCTCGGCGTGGTTCGCATGCGACCGGCGTTCTCCCGGCGGGACGGTGATGAGGTCCGCTATGTGCAGGACCGCATTGTCGCGGACGCCGCGGAGGTCTGGGATCTGCTGGGCGATCCGGAGAAGAACGCCCACGTCTATGTGTGCGGCGACGGTGCTGCGATGGCCCCCGCTGTGCGCGACGCCTTCCGAAAGATTTACTGCGACAACACCGGAGCCGACGACGACGCCGCCCGAGCCTGGCTGGCGGACTTGGTCACCGCCGACCGCTACGTCGAAGACGTCTGGGCCGGTTAGCTCAGCGAGCTCAGTCGGCAACCAGGCCGGCGGCGACTTCGAGTTCGCGTAACGCCGGCTCGATGGCATCGGCCATCGCGTCGATGTCGTTGGCCATCTCGGGGGTGGTGACGAAGCCGAAATCGATTCGGTCCCGGTAGCTGAAGCACGTGACGTTGAGGCCGACGTCCATCACGAGCGGACCCATCGGCATCATCTGCTCCAGGATCGCGCCGTTCATGTACAACGGCGCTGGTGATCCGGGCACGTTGGAGACGACGAGGTTCATCGGGGCCAGAGTGCCGCCGAGCTTGCTCGCGGTGTAGGCCCGAGCGGCCAGGAACACCAGACCCGGTGGTGTGGTGTCGGTCAGCCCCATGATCTGGTGTGCGGTCAACGCCTTGGCCATTTCTTTGGCGCCCTGAGAGCTGGTGTAGATGGCCTTGATCCGCTCGGTCGGGTCGGCAATGTCGGTGGCCAGCAGCACCGGCATCGCACTGACCTGGTTCCCCACGTGAGAGGCGTCGGTCCGGGTAGACACTGGAACCTGGGCAACGAGTGACTTCTCGGGCAGCTCGCCACGATCCTGCAGGTAACTGCGCGCGGCGCTGGACACCAACGCCAGCACGACGTCGTTGACCTTCACGCCGTAGGCTTCCTTGACGGCCTTCACGCGGTCCAGCGACACCCCTGAGCTACAGACGCGGCGGTGTGGTGAGATCGGGCCGTTGAACCGGGTGGTCGGTGCATCGAACATGCCCGGCGGCTTGTTGGCGACACCGCGGGCCGCAAGCTGTTGGCGCACAGTCTGTTCCATGAAACGCATGATCCGGTACGGCGTCTTGATGCCGATGTTGATCAGCGCGCCCAGGGCCTGTGACTCCAGCCCGGGAATCTTGACACCGACCAGCGATCGATCTGGCTTGGCAACCGGCGGCCGAGGTTCTGGCGTGAAGTCCAGCAGGATTTCCCCGAGCCCGGCCCCCGAGACGCCGTCGATGATGGCGTGGTGCATCTTCATCAGAATCGCCACCCGGCCGTTCTCGACGCCTTCGATGTACCACAGCTCCCACAGCGGGCGGGAACGGTCCAGCTTGTACGACATCAGTCGCCCCACCATGTCGTCCAGCTCGCGACGCCCGCCCGGTGCCGGAACCGCGATGTGGCGGATGTGGAAGTCCAGATCGAGTTCCTCGTCCTCGACAAACCATGGCCTGTCCAGTCCGAGCGGTGCGCCCGTCACGCGCCAACGTAATTGCGGCATCTCGGGTAACCGCGCCGCAACGAGCTTTTTCACCGACTCGAAGCCGAAACCCGGCACGCCGGTCGGGTCGTAGATCGCGGACGCGGCGACATGCATGTGCCAACTATTTGTTTCCGCGAACCAGAATGTTGCATCGGCACCGGACAAGCGATTCATGGGGGCGATACTAGGGCGCTCACGAAGAAGCGGGCGTGAAAACAGCCGAAACGTATTATCCGAACTCGAGCAGCGTCAACGCCGGACGTACCGGATCGAGTAGTGGAATCCGTTGTGCTGCCCACAATATCGTGTTGAGCACGGGACCGCGGCCGGCCGGTAGCGGTACGTCATGTACCGTCCGCACGCCGGGCACGATGTCGATCAGGTTCGCAGCATCGGACGCGGACATGGTGAACGGCATCGGCGGCACCCGGTAGCGCAGCGAGGTCCGCACGCCGCGTCCGACCAGGCCGGCGATCCACGCGGGCGGCAGGTCGAACATCATCCGTCCGCCCGGAAAACGCTTGGCGCACTCGGTGATCAGGCCCATGGACTCCTCGGGCTGCAGATACATCAGCAGTCCTTCGGCGGTGACGAAAACCCCGTCGTCGACGTTCACCCGGTCCATCCAGCTGTAGTCCAACGCGGACTGGGCGCACACCTGCACCCGGTCGGAAACTGGCAGCAACTTGCTGCGTAACTCGATCATGGGCGGGAGATCGACTGTCAACCAATGGAATTGGTCACTGACGGCGCTGGATTCGATGCGGTAGTAGCTGGTCTGCAGACCTTCGGCAAGTGCCACCACGGTGGCCTTGGGGTGGTCGCGCAGATAGTCCTTGGTGGCAGCGTCGAAAGCCAGTGACCGCAGTGCCATGTCCTGACGGCGCGAGTAGCCGAACTTGGCGAAATCGAAATCGATGCCGTCCACCAGTTCGATGGCCATCGGGTCGTCGATGATGCCGTCCGGGCGACGAGCCTCGGTGGCGCGGACCTGCAATGTCAGCAGCGCGGTTTCCGAGACGCCGGTCAGGGCGCTGCCATCGACCTTCGGAGAAGAGCTCACTTGCCCGAATCTACCGAAGCGAGCACCTTCTCGACGGTGCGCAGGTTGCGGCTGGTGGTGCAGGACTTGTAGCGCTTCTTGCCCATGGTCTTACCGAGCGGGCTGTCCAGGGTCGAGCCCTTGGAGACCTGCCAGTACAGCACCCCGGCGCCGCGGCTGAGCGGTTCGTCGGTGTCGAGTGCGGCCAACTCGTCCAATACGTCCGGTTCGCTGACAAAGGTGACGTACGAATGGTGGCCGTCGACCTCACGCTCGAAGGGGAATCGAGCCGAGATCGCACGCAGTTCTTCAGCGGTATACACCAGCACCCAGGCGTCATAACCGAACGTATCACGCAGTGCGGCTTCGGCTTTGGTGCGCACCTGTGGTGCCGCTGCCGGACTGTCCAGCAAGACGTTGCCGGTGGCCAGGATGGTCTTGACGTTGGTGAAGCCGGCCGCGGCCAGGGCGGTGGCGACGTCCGCCATCTTGAGATTGACCCCGCCGACGTTGACTCCACGCAGGAACGCGACGTAACGGCTCGCTGTCATGGCTCCCAATGGTAGGCAGTTGCGACGTACCCTGGAAACCATGCGTCACGTTCTCGACGACAAGCTGCTGGCGTTGATCAGCGGCAACTCACTGGGCGTGTTGGCCACCATCAAACGCGACGGCCGACCGCAGCTGTCCAATGTCTCGTACTTCCTCGATCCGCGTGCGGTGACCATCTCCGTGTCGGTGACCGAGCCGCGCGCCAAGACCCGCAATCTGCGCCGGGATGCCCGTGCGTCGATCTACGTGCGCTCTGACGACGGTTGGGCCTATGCGGTGGCCGAGGGTGATGCGGTATTGACCCCTCCGGCCGAGGCGGTCGACGACGACACCGTCGAAGGTCTGATTACGTTGTACCGCAACATCGCCGGTGAGCATCCGGACTGGGATGACTATCGGCGGGCCATGGTTGCCGAACGCCGGGTACTGCTGACCATGCCGATATCGCATCTGTACGGCCTGCCTCCGGGAGTGCGGTAAACGCGCTACTCTGCGTGCATGGCCAGTGAAAAAGACACAGCCGAAGGCTCGTCCGAGGACGAGACCAAGCGCAAGTTCCGCGAGGCTCTGGAACGTAAGAAGGCCGGCTCGGCCGGTGGTGCCATCCACAAGGAGGGCGGGCGCAAGCAGTCCCAGGCCCACGGCGCTGCCGGTGGCGGCCGCCGCGAGTTCCGTCGAAAGAGCGGTTAGCGAGCCAGTACCCGGGCGCTGATCAGCGCCGCCAACATCACCGAAACACCGTACAGGCCTTCGCCTTTGAGGCCCCATGGAACTGCGATCAGCGTGGCTGCACCGGCCACGCACAGCAGGGTTCCGACCGCCATGCTGCGCCATCCCGGCCCGTCCACCCGACCGCCGTCCCACAGTGGCAGCGGGTTGTTCTCCAGCGGGCGGAGCGCCAGGAACAACGCCGCGACCAATACCGCCATCAGACCGACCTGGGCCACGCTCAGAAGGAGAAAATGCGGCTGCCCGGGATAGCGGGGCAAGCCGAGTAGATCGAAGACCAGATGTACTGCGAGCAGCGCGGGCATATGCCACAGGTACAACGTCATCGCGCCGGTGTTGCCGATCACCGCCAGTCGCCAGACATTCGGCCGGGCCGCCCAGCGGTTGATCGCATCGATGGCGGCAATGGTGAAGGCACACATCATGATTGCGTGGCCAGCTAGTAGCAGCGATGGGGGAGTCATGTTCTTGATGTGCTGGGTGTCGATGCCTACCAGGCTCAGTTCGTAGGGGCCGAGCCAGACCAGGACGATGTTGACCGCGAACATGACCAGACCGAGGTGCAGGGCGGTCCGGGTGGTCAACAGCTTGCGGCGATACGCAACGCCGAACATGCCGGGGATCAGCCAAGCGGCGAAGTTCAGATAACCGACCGCGGTCCAGTCGTGGTCGTTGATCCGGATGGCGTCGACCGCGGCGATCAGCACGTACGTCGCCGCGACCGACGCGGCCAGCCGGCGGGTCGTGGTGATCTGCGCCAGAAGTGGCACCGTTGCGAGCACCAGTACGTAGATGCCCAGGAACCACAGCAGCTGGATGCTGATACCGGCGATCGGTTCGTAGACGTGGATCGGGAGCACCTGGTGCAGCACGGTCAACGCGACCGCCCAGAACGCCAGGTAGTAGAACACCGGCCGATACAGCCGGGTGCAGCGCTTGAGCAGCCAGCCACCCCAACTCCGACCGGCCTGCCAAGAACCCGCCGACGCCGCGACGCCAGCGAAAAAGAACAGCGGCATGATCTGGAACACCCAGGTCAGCGCCTGGAACAGCACTGATTCCGTCAACAGGTTGCCCCACCGGAACACGCCGCCGGCGATGATGCTGGTCGCCATCACGGTGTGCCCGAACACCACGCCCACCAGCGAGACGATGCGGATGACATCCAGTGCCCGGTCCCGCTCGGGCGGGGTGCGCGCTTCGATGTCGGCCGCAGTGGGAAACGCCCGGACGGTCATGCTTTCGAATGTACGGACGTGCAGGCCCAGGACGCCTATTCCTGACGTTCCTGCCACACGATGGCGGCGAGGCAGAGCAGCGACAGGACCGCGATGATGACGGCAAAGCTGACCCCGGACGCCTTCAGGCCCCAATGTTGGGCGGCGAATCCGAGGCTCACCACCGGCAGCGAGATCGCCACGTAGGCCACCACGAAGTAGGTTGAGCTGACCTCGGCTCGCCGTTGCGTCGGTGTGCCTTCGACCACCGCGGCCAGGCCGCGACTGAAACTGATGCCCTGCCCGGCGCCGGCCACCATGGCCGCCAGGATCAGTCCCGGCAGAGATGAATACTGCAGCGCTACAGCAAGAATCACCATGCTGACGGCCAGGATCGCGCAACCCACCGCAACCGCTTTGCGGGGGTTGATGTGTCGGCCGGCCAGTTGGGCCGCGGCCGAAGCGACGAAAATCGATGAGGCCATGGCACCGGCCACCGCGTGGTTGGGGATGCCGATGACGTTGCTCATGAACGACGGCGCCACCGCGGAGAACAAACCCATGACCGCGAAGCCGGCGAAGGCCGCGGTGGCGGCGGTGAGAAACACCGGGCGGACCTCGGCGGGCACCGAAACTCGTTGTAGGCCGATACTGCCTGTGCGACTTGAGGTTTCCGGAACCAGCGCGACCGCGCCGATGGCCAGCAGGGCCAGGACGATGTGCACGACATAGGGCAGCTGCAGCGGGTGCGGGGCGTACTGCACCAGCAGTCCCGCCAGCAGCGGACCGAGGCCGAGGCCGGCGATATTGGCGATGGTGGCCCCGACTGCGGCCTTTTCCTGTTGCTCCGTCGGCACCGATTCGACAACCGCCGCTGTCGCGGTGCCGGTGAAGATTCCTGCCGACAGGCCCGACAGCAGCCGTCCGACCAACAGCAACGGGACGCTGTCGGCGACCAGGAACACCGCAGCGCTGGCAATCGCGGCCACGGCGCCGGCGATCAGTACGGGGCGCCGGCCGAGCGCGTCGGACCAGCCGCCGAACAGCAGCAGCGCGGCCAGCACGCCGATGGCATAGGCGGAGAAGATCACCGTGGTCGTCAACACCGCGAAATGCAGGTCCTGCGCGTACAGCGCATAGATCGGGGTGGGCAGGGTAGTGCCCAGCATGACCACGGCGAAAGCGTAGGCGAGCAGCGGAAATCCAAGGCGTGACGTCACGGGTTCAGTTTGCAGCACAGGTTTCGCAACACCCGAGTCGGCGGTGGGCATTCCGGACATGCCGGGAGGAGTCGCGCTCAGCCCGCGCTGGGAACGGTCAGTTGGAACCCGCTCAGGATTGCTTGCTTTGCTTTGACGAACTCAGGATTGGCCGGTTCAGCGGATGAGATGACCACCGTCGATACCCACACCTTGCCGTGGGGATCTTTGGCACCGACGATCAGACTTGTCGTGGGGCGACCGTCGATGACGTAGTCGACGGTCTCGCTGGGGTAACCGCACACGTAGCCCGTTACGGCATTGGTGATCGCTACCTTTTGTTTGATGCCGGCCTTCTCGTTGTAGATCGCTCCTAGTTCGTCGTCGGCGTCGCCGCTGACGTCAGCAAGAGTCACTACAGCGTTTGGGATGAAGTCGTTTGCTTGCAAATTCGGATTCAGAAGTGCGCCGCGGACTAATGCAGAGTTGTGCTCTGTCGAGGATTGCCATCCGGGCGGCTGCGGGATCGACAGTACTGGTTCGCCGGATGCGTGTGAAACCAAGGTGGTCAACGGATAGTCACCTTTTCTACATTGGCTGTTGGCCGGTGCGGCTGTAACAGTTGAGCTGGTAGAAGCTGATGAACCGGTGTTCGCAGTCGAATCATGAGATTCTGCAGCGCATGCGGATTGGGTTATTAGTGCGGTCGCTATCCAAGCTATTGCAAATGATTTCATCGCGAGCGAAATTGTCATTTCTTGTCGTATCTATAACGGAAGTAGCCGACCGCAAGTATGACGATCAGGATCGAACCCAATGCCAGTCCGGCCGCAATACTGCCCGTCCCTATCGACAGGAGCACGATCACCAGCAATGGCACGATCACCCAGTACAGCCACTTGTAGAACCTTCCTTTATCGGGATCGAGGAATATGCCGGCCCCTAGGGTGATTAACAGTGCTATCGCGAAGTATGAATCTGCATTTGATGGTGATGAAGTTCCGCTAGCCAAATAGATCATGCAATCCTTCTGAAATTCCGTGCCCGAGCTCCTTACCGAGCTCGCTGCCAGCTAGACCCCCGGCAATCGCGCCGATACCGGCGCCAACAACTCCGCCCGCCACTGTGCCCACGCCAGGGATGACACTGCCGAGGGCAGCGCCTGCGGCACCGCCTTCTTCTGCACCGACGGCGGCCCCTGCCCATCCTCCGGCGATGCTGCCTGCCGTTGCGGGAGCTACGTCGGTTGCAGCCTGCGCGACGGACTTACCTTCGTTACGTTCCTCGCCGTATTTGTTCCAACCGTTTACAGCCTCCATGCCCATGCCCAAGTAACCGAGGGGCTTTCCTACTTTTCCGATGGTCTCCCAGGACTCGGATGCACGTTCGGCGGCCCGATTGAGTTCACCCTGGGTTGGGCCGAGTCCGGATGCTTGTTTCGGAACCGCGGCATACTGGGACGCTTCTGAACCGGCACGCTCGATCCCGTCGCCCAAGTTGCCAATGTGGGTATCCATGTCGGGGCGTTTGTCCTGGGTGCCGTGCTCAACACCCGGCTCCGTTGGCTTGGGCGTGCTGTTTGGTTCTGTAGTCTTCGGCGGGGTGTTCGGATCGCCTGCTTTTGGCGGCGATATGCCATCTCCGGTGCTCGTCTTGATGAGAGTGGCAAACGCGGCGTCGGCAGCTTGTCCTTTGGAGAGGATGCTTGCGACGTCGGCCTGCAAGTCTGCGTATTTTTTCTCGGCTTGGGCCTTCGCCGCTTCGTCCATGTAGCTGGTGTCCGGCGGGCTCACAACACCGCTGTCAAGATTGACTGGACATTTGGGGTACGTGTCGGCGTAGTCCTCTAAGTGATAGATGTCGGCACGGAGCTTGAGCGCCTGCTGATGCTGATCACTAGCGGCAGAAGCCAGGTCGGTGTCTTTGACAGAGGAATGTTCGAATGTCTTCGCGGAATGCGCGAGTGCATCTTTCGCAGCAGTCGCAGCACCGCCCTCCCAGGTGGATACATCCTGAACTGCCTGCACTTCGGCACGCGCATTGGCGGAGCCACTCGCACGCTGGTTTGCCGCATCTTCGATTTCCTGGATGTACTCAGGCAGCTTCTTGAGGTCGGAGAGTGTTAATCCCATTGAGCCCGCCGCTTAGACGATGCTGTCGCTTGCAGCCGCGATTGCGTCATGGCCGTCGACATCGGTCTGGGTGTAGAGGACTGCGGCCGTGATGTGATTGTCGCTGTGGGTCAACAACTCTGCGTGGTGGGCTGCGGTCTCAGTTTCCCAATGTGCCAGTCGCTCGGCGAGCGCGGCACCTGTGGCGCTGCCACCGAGCGACATTGCCGTTGCCGACAGCGAGGCGTGTGCCGCTGCATGGGCCTCTCTAAGGTCAGAGGCAGTTGCATTGAGATGTGCGGCAGCAATACGCAGCTCTTCCGGTTGAACGCTGAGCCTGTCGGCCATCGTTGCTCCTCACCAAGTTGCGAACCGAACGCATTTGTTTCCAACCAAGGCTAACAGTGTTCGCAGGGGTGCCCCGTCGCCAAATTCTGGGCATTAAGCTGGGCGGATGGCCAAACTACAACTGGTTCAGGAGCCCTCCGCCGACGCGCTGCTGGAGTCGAATCCGTTCGCGTTGTTGGTCGGGATGATGCTCGATCAGCAGATTCCGATGGAAGTGGCATTCGCCGGGCCGAAGAAGCTCGAAGACCGTCTGGGTGGGTTGGATGCGGCCCAGATCGCCGATTACAACCCGGACAAGTTCGCCGCGATTTTCGCCGAAACCCCTGCGGTACACCGCTTTCCGGGTTCGATGGCCAAGCGGGTGCAGGCGTTGTCACAGGCCATCGTCGACCAATATGACGGTGACGCCGCGGCGTTGTGGACCGCAGGTGACCCCGACGGAGCCGAGGTGCTGCGTCGGCTCAAGGCGCTGCCTGGCTTCGGCGAGCAGAAGGCGAAGATCTTCGTGGCGCTGCTCGGCAAGCAATACGGCGTCGCGCCGCAAGGTTGGCGTAAGGCCGCCGGTGACTACGGCAAGCAGGGCACCCACATGTCGGTTGCCGACGTGGTCGACAAGGCCTCGCTGGACCAGGTTCGCGCCTACAAGAAGCAGATGAAGGCAGCCGCCAAAGAGGCAAAAGCCAAGGGCTGAATCTGTTTTGGTTCAGTATTGACTCTGCGCCCACGGCGACTTTTGTCGAGTAGAGGACGCCGTAGGCGCAGGATCAACGCGGGGCTTTACAGCGCGGGGCCGTCGAACCGCTCGCGCGTGGTGAACTCCGAGACCGGACGCCGGGTCAACTTCGTCACCTGCTTGGCCGGCTTGCCCAGTGGCAGCATGCACGCCACCGCGTAGTCGTCCGGGATGCCGAGCAGTTCGCGCACCGCGGGCTCCTGGGCCACCACCATGGTGGTCAGCACGCCACCGAAGCCTTCATTGCGTGCCGCGAGCAGGATGCCCCAGGCAAACGGATAGATCGACGCGCCGCTGATCACCCCGATACGGTCCAGGTATTGGTCGAACGCCGCAGCGACACCGAGATCCAGGCACACCACCAGGACCACCTGTGCGCCAAGAAGAGTGCCGGTGACCATGCCGTCGGGTACCGGGGTGGCCTCGATCACCGCGGGATCAACTCCGCAGGGCCGCAATGGGTTCCATGGCCCCTCTCCGGCGGCGATCTGCGCGATGTACTGCTTGGCGCCGGGCGCGGAAAGCTCTGCCAATCTCCTTCTGGTCTCGACATCGCGTACCGCGATGACTCGTGCGCCCTGGCGATTGCCGCCGCTGGGCGCGAACCGGGCGTTGTCCAGGATGCGGGTCAGAACCTCGTCGGACAGCGGGTCGCCGGTGAACTTGCGGACCGCTCCGGTTGTGCGCATTACGTCGTAGATCTCCATACCCATCATCATGCGTATGGGAAGGTGTTCAGTATGGCGAAAACACACTTGAATTGTCCGTGCGGCGAGGCGATCAGCGGCACCGACGAGGACGACCTGGTGACCAAGGCCCAGGAGCACCTCGCCGAGCAGCATCCCGGCCGTGAATACGATCGGGAAATGATCCTCTTCATGGCCTACTGAGCCGACAACAACACCGACAAAAGACAGCGAGCGTGCGTGCCGACCGGCACCCACGCTCGCTGTTGGCATCTTGAGAACCGTTACGGCACTACGGACGAACCGATGGTCGGCATGAACTGGCACTGCTTCTCGGTGGTGGTGACCTGACCGAAGATGGTCGACATGATGCTGCCTGAGCCGGTGTCGACGATGGCGGTCAGCGTGGTCGGACCCTGCGGGTTGATATCGGCCTGCGGGTGCAGCGTCGCGCTGCCAGATTTGCCGGTGGTCAGGTTGACCCAGGTGACGTTCAGCGGAAGCTTCTGCTCGGCTGCGGGTCCCGGCGTGCCGACCGCGGTGAACACGTAGGCCATCTGGCCGGGGCCGGGGCCGGGAGTCGGGATCTTGGCCGGGCCGGCCACCGAGAGTGCCGTCGCCAGGACATTTCCACCGTCGGCCAGGCAGCCGTTGCTGATCGACGGGTACATGAAGTCCTGCGTGATCGGTGCGCCCGGTCCGAGCGGCGACGTGCCGGCCGGAGCTGCAGCCGGCGTGGCCGGGCCTGGAGCAGGCGCGGGGGCGGCGGCGTCGGGAGCCGGATTGATCGGTGCCGCGGCCTGGGCCACTGCGGCTGAGGCCGGGGTCGCCGCGGGTGCGGCGGCCGGAGCTGCGGCAGGTGCCGCCTCGGGCGCCGGTGCCGACGCCGCGACGGGCACGGCGTCAACCGGGCCCACCGCGTGGACGGGGTCGACCCCGGCCGGTAGGTGAGCTTCGGTGCCAGGGATGGCGCCCGGAGCCGGGACGTGGGCCTGCGGGTCGGCGGCGAACTGGTTCACCGCGTTGGCCAGATTCTTCGAATCCGACGATGTCCCACTGTTTCCGGCGAACGCCTTGGCTGCTGCCATGAGCAGGTCCGTGGCGCCCGCCGGATCAGCGGCGGCCTGCTGGATGATCGGAGCGAGAGCCTGCATCGCCGGCAGGCCTGGTGCCTGCAGACTGTCGATCGGCAGTGGCAACGGCAACGCCGGCGCGGGATCAGCGTGGGCGACGGTCACGCCGCCCATCGTGAGTGCGGCGGACGCGCCGAGCGCGATGAACAGCTTCCTCGTCGATGGCATGACTCTCTCCGGTTTCGTAGCGGGTTTAGTTTCGTATCGGGTTATCTGTTTGCGAGGGAGATCACGGCAAGCCGCTGGTCGGGAAGATCAGCGGAGCCAGGCTGGTCAGGCTGGTGATTCCCGGGATGATGCCGTTAGCGGGTGCGGCAGCGGCGGCGGGAGCCGCTGCCACCGGCGCGAGGGCGGCGGGTGCGGCGAGCGGAGCGGTCGCGGCGGCCAGCGGGGCAGCAGCAGCCGGAGCAGCAGCAGCCAGCGGAGCCGTCGCAGCGTTGGCGGCGGCGGCCAACGGAGCGGTCAGCGGTGCGGCCGCAGCCACGGGCGCGGTGGCTGCCGGGACAGCCGCGGCGGCCGGCTGTGGCAGCAGGCCGGCGGGCAGCAGGCCGGTCAGGTCACCGGGGAAACTGATTTGTTGCGGCAACGGCACCGGCGAACCCGGGATCTGCGGAATATTGATGTTGGCCGACGGGATCAGGCCCTGGGCCGGGGACGCCGGGGCCGCAGCCACGGGCGCGGCGGCCGGAGCCGCCGGGGTTTGCGGCAGGGTGAACGACGCGGTGGCGCCGGGCGCGGCCGGAGCTGCCGGAGCGGTGGCCGGCTGGCCACTGGTCAGCGCCGAGGTGACGCCGGACAGCACCTGGGCCGGCGCCTGGGCGAGTTGGTTGACCACCGGCGCGGCGGCGGCGGCCGGGGCCGCCGGGGCCACGGGGGCGGGAATGGGGTCAGCGGCTGCGACGGCGCTGAGCGCCAGGGCTACCGGGACTGCGCCTGCGGCGGCAATCATGCTGGTAGCCAACAATTTTCCAGTCTTTCGATTGAGCATGGTGTGGGTCCTCCCGATCCAGTGGTGGCACGTCATGACTGAACGTATCGAGTTACTGGAGTGACTCAAGTGACACCTGTGGCATTTATGGAACCGTTACTGAGGAGACGGCATACGGTGACCGACCGTTACAGTCGTGCAATAAACACCGACACACGTTCCGTCACCCGCTGGGCGCCGCTGCTGCTGGTGCTCAGCGTCGCCGCGCGGTTGACGTGGACCTACCTGGTGCCCCACGGCGCCAACTTTGTCGACCTGCACGTCTATGTCGGCGGCTCGGCAACGATCGGCACCGGCCACCCGCTTTACGACTACGTCTACGCCGACCAGACCCCGGACTTCCCGCTGCCGTTCACCTATCCGCCGTTCGCCGCGGTGCTGTTCTATCCGTTGCACTTCCTGCCGTTCGGCGTGTTGTCGTTGCTGTGGCAGCTCGGGATCGTGGCGGCCCTGTACGGCGTGGCGTGGATCAGCCTGCGGTTCCTCGGTTCGGCTGATCCGGGTCACCGGCTGGCCATGGCGTGGACGGCACTCGGCATCTGGACCGAACCTCTGCGCAGCACCTTCGACTACGGCCAGATCAACGTCATCCTGGTGCTCGCGGTGCTGGTCGCGGCCTACAGCAGTCGCTGGTGGCTGTCGGGGTTGCTGGTCGGGGTGGCCGCCGGGGTCAAGCTGACGCCCGCCGTCACGGGCCTGTACCTGGTCGGAGTCCGGCGTTGGGGTGCCGCGGCGTTCTCGGTGTTGACGTTCGTCGGCACCATCGGGGTGTCCTGGCTCGTGCTGGGCGATCAAACCCGCTACTACTTCGCCGATCTGCTGGGCGATGCGAGCCGGGTGGGCCCGGTGGGCACGTCGTTCAATCAGTCGTGGCGAGGCGGGATTTCGCGGATCCTGGGCGACGACGCGGGCTACGGACCTCTGGTGATCGGCGCGGTGGTGCTGACTGCGGCGCTGGCGGTGCTGGCCTGGCGCGGCGTGTACCGCGACGATCGGCCGGACCGGCTGGCCGCGCTGCTGGTGGTCCAACTGTTCGGCTTGTTGCTGTCGCCGATCTCGTGGACCCACCACTGGGTCTGGCTGATCCCGCTGATGATCTGGCTGTGGCACGGCGCGCTACGCGATCGACGCGGGGCCCGTGTGCTGCGCTGGACCTGGCTGACGCTGGTGCTGGTCGGCGTGCCGTGGCTGTTGAGCTTTGCCCAGCCCACGATCTGGGTGATCAGCCGGCCGTGGTATCTGGCCTGGGCCGGGCTCATCTACCCGTTGGTGACACTGGCGACCCTGGGCTGGATGGCAGCTAGCGGACGATCGCGTTGATCTCGTCGGCCATCGCCATGTCCTTGTCGGTGATGCCACCCTCGGAGTGTGTGACGAGCGTGAAAGTGACTGTCCGCCAACGGATATCGATGTCGGGATGGTGGTCCTTGGACTCGGCGTGAATCGCCACGCGGCGGACCGCGTCGATACCGTCCAGGAATGCCGGGAACTTCACGGACTTGCGTAACGCACCGCCTGACCGTTCCCACCCTTCGGGGAGCGCGGCGTCGATGTATTCGTCGGTGAGAATGGCCATGAGTTCATTGTCCCGTCGACCATGGGCGATTACGAGGGATTCTCCGCGCCGCTTTCCACGGAGACCGCACGCGCGACGGGCAAGTAGCGTGTCCGAGGTGATCGTTGTCGCGGGCGCGCTCATTGCCGACGCCAAACTGCTGGTGGCTCAGCGCAATCGGCCGCCCGAACTGGCCGGCCTGTGGGAACTGCCCGGCGGCAAGGTGACGCCCGGCGAATCCGACGAGGACGCACTGGCGCGCGAACTGAGCGAGGAACTCGGCATCGAGGTGGCGGTCGGTCCGCAGCTGGGAGCTGACGTCGCACTGTCAGAGACGGCGACCTTGCGCGCCTACCGGGTCTCGACGCACCACACACCACAGCCGCACGACCACCGAGCACTGCGCTGGGTCGGCATCGACGAACTCGACGACCTGACCTGGGTCCCGGCGGACCGGGCGTGGCTGGCCGAACTGAAAGCCGCGCTGAGCGGTCAGTAACGCAACCCGTCGCGGACCACCCGGGTGGACGCCACGGCGGTGCCGTGCTGCGCGGTGTACAGCGGGTGCAGCAGTGCGGGGTACTTGCAATGCGGGCAAGCGGTCTTCGGCTTGTTCACCGTGGAGAACGCCAGATGGTGACACGCAGCACACCGCACCACGAAAAACCCGCCCGCCCAGTTCAGTAACCCGGCGAATATTGCGGCCGTGGCACCGAGGGCCAGCACCACCGCAACCAGGAGGGTCAACACTTCGTAGACCGTCATGATCGTCGACCTCCTCACACGCTGCCGGATGTACGTTTCAACCGTACGCGCGTGAAGTAATAGGTGCAGGTGAACAGGGGTTTATCAGGCCTTGCGGGCGCGCTTGTAGACCTTCTCCAGATCCTTGCCGTGAACCCCGTGATGGGCGGCCTTCTGGACCTTGTGCAGCACCAGGGGACAGCGCTTGCACCGGGGCTTGCTGCGGCAGCACTTCTTCTTGGGTTTTGCCCCGGCGAGCTTGCTGAGCTTCATCGGCGTCGAGTGTGGCAGGCCAGCATCGCGGTTTCGCAATCCGGCCCCCTCGCTGCGACAATCACCGACGTGAGTGAGCAGCCCAAATTCCGCAATGTCGCCATCGTCGCACACGTCGACCACGGCAAGACGACCCTCGTCGACGCGATGCTGCGGCAGTCCGGTGCGCTGACGCACCGCGGCGACGATGCCGTCGAGCGACTGATGGACTCCGGTGACCTGGAGAAGGAAAAGGGCATCACCATCCTGGCCAAGAACACCGCTGTGCACCGGCATCACGCGGACGGCACCATGACGGTGATCAACGTCATCGACACCCCGGGCCACGCTGACTTCGGTGGCGAGGTCGAGCGCGGGCTGTCGATGGTCGACGGCGTGGTGCTGCTGGTCGACGCTTCCGAGGGCCCGCTGCCGCAGACCCGGTTCGTGCTGCGTAAGGCGCTGGCTGCGCACCTGCCGGTGCTGCTGGTGGTCAACAAGACCGACCGGCCCGACGCGCGGATCGCCGAGGTGGTCGAGGAAAGCCACGACCTGCTGCTCGACGTTGCCTCCGACCTTGACGAGGAAGCTCAGGCCGCTGCAGAGAAGGCGCTGGACCTGCCGACGCTGTACGCCTCGGGTCGGGCCGGCATTGCGTCGACCGTCCAGCCCGCAAACGGCGAGAATCCTGATGGGGAGAACCTCGATCCGCTGTTCGACGTACTGCTCGAGCACATCCCGCCGCCGGCAGGTAACCCCGAAGCGCCGTTGCAGGCGCTGGTCACCAACCTCGATGCGTCGGCCTTCCTCGGCCGTCTGGCGCTGGTGCGCATCTACAACGGCAAGATCAAGAAGGGCCAGCAGGTCGCCTGGATGCGCGAGGTCGACGGTCATCCGGTGATCACCAACGCCAAGATCACCGAGCTTCTGGTCACCGAGGGTGTGGAACGCACTGCGACCGCGGAGGCGGTGGCCGGCGACATCGTGGCCGTCGCGGGTATGCCGGAGATCATGATCGGCGACACCCTGGCCGATGTCGACCACGCGCACGCGCTGCCCCGCATCACCGTCGACGAGCCGGCCATCTCGGTGACCATCGGCACCAACAGCTCCCCGCTGGCCGGCAAGGTCTCGGGCCACAAGCTGACGGCTCGAATGGTCAAGTCCCGCTTGGATTCTGAGCTCGTCGGTAACGTCTCGATCAAGGTCGTCGACATCGGCCGCCCGGACGCCTGGGAGGTCCAGGGTCGTGGCGAGCTGGCGTTGGCCGTGCTCGTCGAGCAGATGCGCCGCGAAGGCTTCGAGATGACCGTCGGTAAGCCCCAGGTGGTCACCCGCCAGGTGGACGGCAAGCTGCACGAGCCGTTCGAGGCCATGACCATCGACTGTCCCGACGAGTTCGTCGGCGCCATCACCCAGCTGATGGCCGCCCGCAAGGGCCGCATGGAAGAGATGACCAACCACGCCGCCGGCTGGGTGCGCATGGACTTCATCGTCCCCAGCCGTGGCCTGATCGGCTTCCGCACCGACTTCCTCACCCTGACCCGTGGCACCGGCATCGCCAACGCAGTGTTCGACGGCTACCGGCCGTGGGCCGGCGAGATCCGCGCCCGGCACACCGGTTCGCTGGTCTCCGACCGCACCGGTTCGGTGACGCCGTTCGCGATGATCCAGCTCGCCGACCGTGGCCAGTTCTTCGTCGAGCCGGGCCAGGACACCTATGAGGGTCAGGTCGTCGGCATCAACCCGCGTGCCGAGGACCTCGACATCAACGTCACCCGCGAGAAGAAGCTGACCAACATGCGCAGCTCGACCGCGGACGTGATGGAGACGCTGGCGCGGCCGCTGGAGCTGGGTCTGGAACAGGCCATGGAGTTCTGCGCCGAGGACGAGTGCGTCGAGGTGACGCCCGAGATCGTGCGCGTGCGCAAGGTCGAGCTGACCGCGAGCCTGCGGGCTCGAGCCAAAGCACGGGAGAAGGCGCGGGGATAGCTACCCTGAACGTCGTGCCGACCGCTTGCCGCCTTCTGACGACGACAGGCACGTTGTTGTCGGTGCTGGTCCTGGGGGGCTGCACTGTCAGCCCACCACCGGCCCCGCGCAGCACAGACACCACCAAGAGCATCGTGCCGCCCCCGCCGCGGGTGAACCAGATCATCATGGCGATCGACTGGATCGGCCCCGGATTCAATCCGCATCTGCTGTCCGATCAGTCGCCGGTCAATGCCGCGATAGCTTCGCTGGTATTGCCGAGTTCGTTCCGCCCGATCGCCGACCCTGCCTCGCCGTCGGGCTCGCGCTGGGAAATGGATCCGTCACTGCTGGTTTCGGCGGAGGTGACCAATCTGCATCCGTTCACGGTGACCTACAAGATCCGACCCGAGGCACAGTGGACCGACAACGCGCCGGTCGCCGCGGATGACTACTGGTACCTGTGGCGGCAGATGGTCAGCCAACCCGGTGTCGTCGACCCGGCCGGCTACGACCTGATCACCGGGGTGCAGTCGGTGGACGGCGGCAAGACAGCGGTGGTGACGTTCTCGCAGCCGTATCCAGCGTGGCGCGAAATGTTCAACAACATCGTTCCGGCACACATCGTCAAGGACGTCCCGGGCGAATTTGCGGCGGGGCTGGCCCGGGCGATGCCGGTGACCGCCGGCCAGTTCCGCGTCGAAAGCATCGATCCGCAGCGCGACGAGATCTTGTTGGCGCGTAACGACCGCTACTGGAGTGTGCCGGCGGTGCCCGACCGAATTCTGTTTCGGCGCGGGGGATCGGCTGCGGCCCTTGCTGATTCGATTCGGAACCGGGACACCCAGGTGGCCCAGGTGCACGGTGGGCAGGCGACGTTCGCGCAACTCGGGGCGATCCCGGATGTGCGTACCGCGCGCATCGTCACGCCGCGGGTGATGCAGTTGACGTTACGGGCCCAGCGCCCGGCGCTCGCCGATGTCCAGGTGCGCAAGTCGCTCCTCGGCCTGCTGGACGTGGGACTGTTGGCCGCCGTCGGCGCCGGCAGTGACAACACGGTCACGTTGGCGCAGGCGCAAGTGCGGTCGCCGTCCGATCCGGGTTACGTGCCCACCGCGCCGTCAGCGCTGGATCGTGGTGCGGCGCTTGATCTTTTGCGTCAGGCGGGCTACACCATCGACCAGGAGGCGACGCCGGCGCCGCCACCTCCGGTCGACCCGCAGACGCCGAGCACCCGCGGCCGAATTGCCAAGGACGGCAAGCAGTTGGGCCTGGTGATCGGTGTGGCCGCGAACGACCCGACGTCGGCGGCCGTCGCCAATACCGCGGCCGATCAGTTGCGCAACGTCGGCATCGCGGCGTCGGTGCTCGCGCTGGATCCAGTGGTGTTGTACGGCGAGGGCATGAACCGGGTGGACGCGATCGTCGGATGGCGCCATGCCGGTGGCGACTTGGCGACGGTGCTGGCTTCGCGTTACGGCTGTCCAGGATTGGAGGCGACGGCGGTATCCACCACCGGCGCGCCGACCCCGGTGGTGTCGACAACGAAAACCGCTGCGCCGCAATCGAGACCGAATGCGCCCTCAATAGCGAGGCCGACCGCCGCACCGACCACGCCGATGACCCCGACCACGGCGCCCAACTCGGCGTCGCTGGTGCCGCCGTTGCTCGGCGGCGAGCAGCTGGTGCAGGCTCCCAGTAACCTGACCGGCGTCTGCGATCAGTCCATCCAGCCGCAGATCAACGCGGCGCTGGACGGCAGTGCGAACGTGGCTGATGTGGTCAACGCGCTGGAACCCAAGTTGTGGAGCATGGAGACAGTGCTGCCGATCCTGCAAGACACCACAATCGTCGCTGCTGGGCCGACCGTGCAGAACGTCAGTCTGACCGGCGCGGTGCCCGTCGGCATCGTCGGCGATGCCGGTAAGTGGGTCAAGGTTCCCTGACCCACCCACCGGCATCGGCTGGGTGACTAGTTACTTGGCTTACTTGGCGCCATGGCCACTGTGACCGGCATTTCCACTGCCGCCCCGGTGGCTGTCCTTACCGTGACTGCTCTTGCCGCCCTTGGCATTTGACGAATCGGACGACGACGTCGAATCAGGCGAGGACGAGGTGCCGCCGGCAGTCGAGTCGCTGCCCGCCGGGGTGCTTGTGCCCGCCGGGGTACTGGCAGCGGCAGCGGCCTGCTTCTTGCCGCGGTCCTTCTTGGCCTTCGATGCCGTTGTCGCGGTGTCGGTCGTTGCCGCGGCGTCGGTCGTTGTCGCATCCGCGACTGCAGTCTTGGCGTCAGCCTTGGTTGCAGTGGTCTTCGTCGCGGGGGTGGTTGCGGCACTGGGGGTGGCTGCGGCCGCGGTGGCGGCTGCCGACAAGGTCAGCGACTTGGTCGAACTGGCCGGCAGCGCCGCCGCGGTCGAGGTCGGCTTGACCGCTGCTGCGGCTGCGGCTGCGGCACTGGAAGCACTGGTCTGGGCCAACGCCTGGGCGATGGTGGTGCGCACGTTGAGCAGGCCGGCGATGATTCCGTTGGGGCCGACCAACGTACCGATGACGGTCTTGGTGATGTTCACCGCGCTGTTCACCACGGCGTTGTAGACGTTGCCCAGGTTGCCGGACTTGATCGCGGCCCCGAGGGTGTCGATGCCGAGACCGACGGACTGCAATACGTTGGCAACCGGGCTGATCAGTCCGTTTGCCGCCACCTGAAGGATGACGCCCGGCAAGGCCTGGATGACGTTCGCTGCGGCGATGAACGGACCGGAGAGGATCTTGGTGAGCGTCAACTGTGGGCCGTAGAGATTGATGCCGAGGCCGACCAGCGGAGTCAGGATGTAGCCGAGTGCGGTTTCCCAATTGCCGGCCCTGGCGTACTGGACGAAGCTCTGGATAGAGCTCGGTATGTCTTGTGCCAGTCCGTTGAGGACCCCCGAGATCGCTGACTCGCCGGTGCTCAAGAGTTGCTTCACCGTGTTGATGGTCTGCGGGACGACCACACCGGCGATCGGGAACGGGTTGGCCGACAAGCCGCTGATGAGCTGTTGTACGTCGGTCACGGTGCTCTGCACGATCTGGCCGATGGCTGAGAACGGATTCACCAGGCTGGCCAGTTCAACCGAAGTGGTGACGCCGGGTAGGTCTGGCAGTGCGGGCATGTTGACGTGGTGCGGCGTCACCGTGACGGTGGTGGCGATGATCGCACTGGCGCCCAGTGCGGCAATGCCGGTGGTCAGTCGTGGCCGGACTGCAGTTTGCATTCGGTTCCCCTTGTTGCGGTGTGAGGCAGGACACGGCGGATATTACTCACGAGTAAGTGCAAATAGCGGCAAAGTCGGGATTACGCGTTAAATAATATATTTTCGCTATTTATGGCATCGCAGTGCCATAAATAGCTGGCACTCAATAAAACTTACTGGCGAGTAATTGCAGCAACCCAAACAACTAATTACTACTGTTTACCGGGCTCGGTGGTAGTGATCTTGTGGAGGCGCTGGAGCTGTGCTGATGGGCGGTCCTCGCTGGTGAAGCCATTGGCGGATCAGGCTCGTCGACGCCCCGGCGACGAGCCGCCTGTGGCTGTGGGCTAACTGTGGACTCCGTTTGCCGCAATTAACTCGTCGAGTTTCCGTACTGTTCGGCGGATCGATGCGCTCGGCGGTGCGATGGCTACTTGTCGCCGCGGCCGCCGCTGTTGCCTTTGTGATTGCCGGTGCTGTGACTGCCCTTGTCGGCCTTGTCGCTCTTGGTAGAGGTGTCGGTGGCCGGCGTCGAATTGCCGGCCGAGGATGACGACGCCGCGGTTGCCGACGAGGGATTTCCGCTCGCCGGCGTGCTGGCGGCCGCTTGCTTCTTGCCCCGGTCCTTTGTCGCCTTCGACGCGGTGATCGCGGTGGATTTTGCCGGGGGCGCCGCGGCGGTCGCTGCGGCCGCGGTTGCCGTGGTCGACAACGTCAGCGACTTGGCCGAGTTCGATGGGAGCGCTGCGGCGGCGGTGGGAGTTGGCTTGACTGCAGCGGTGGCTGCGGCGTGCGAAGTGCTGGTCTGGCTCAACGCCTGCGCGATGGTGAGCAACTGGCTGATGAGTCCGGTTTTACCGACCACTGAGGTGATGACCGTCTTCGTGATGCCCACCACCGCGTTGACGATATTGCCCAGATTGCCTGACTTCAGGGCGGTTTGGAGCGCGGTGACACCCGGAGCGACGGATTGCAACAGTTGGCTGACGGAGCCGATCAGTACCGCCTGCAGGATGACCGGTGGCACCGTCTTGATGGTGTTCGCCGTGGATAGGACGCTGTCCAGTGCGGACTGCCAGTTGCCCGCCTCTACCGATTGGAGGACGGTCTGAACTGCGCTCGAAAGGTCCTGATTGAGGCTGGTGCCAAGATCGGTGAGTGCGGACTGGCCGATGGTTACGAGTTGTTTCAGCGTGCTGACGGTTTGCGGGCCGACCAGAGCGGCGATCAACGGGTTGGACGTGAGTCCGGTGATGAATTGCCGTACGTCGGTCACGGTGGTCTGCAGGGTCTGGTCGATGGCCGATAGCGGGTTCACCAAGGCGGCCAGCTGAACAGAAGTCGTCACGCCGGGCAGTTGAGGGAATGCCGGTGCGGTGACGTGCTGGGGCATGGCGGAGACGGTGGTGGCAATGATCGCGCTGGCGCTCAGTGTGGCGATGCCGGAGGTGAGTCGCGGCCGGACGGTAATAGACATACTTTCCCCTTGCGACGGTGTGCGGCTGGACATGGCGGACATTACTCACGAGGGCGTCAATAAGGGTCAATTATTCAAGAATATTTTTTGCGATAAATATGTCATTGGATGTCACGAATAGCTGGCATCAAATAAAATGTGCAAATGCGTAAATATGGCAAATTACGCGACCAATTACTGGTGTTTGTCAAGTGGCGGTAGTGACTTGCGGAGGCCACCTGGGTCCGCTCGACGAGGGCATGTCCTGGGCGGATGCGAAGTGGGGACGCCTGCGGTGATCAACCGGGCCTGGCCGGTAGCTAACTGATGAACTTGGTGGCGATCGTTTAACTCGCCTCGCGTCGCCGTGCCCCTCGGGGCGCGGAATAACTAGTCGACCGTTTTGGTGGATAGCGCGCGGGCGGTGCTGTTCTGGGATTGCCGTCGGTCGATCAACAGCTGTATTCCATGGGCGGCGAAAGCCGACACCAGGAAAACCAACAGCAGCCATTCCGGGGGCCGGGCTATCTCCCAGGTGAACAATGTGGCGAAGGCCGGCGCTCGCTGGGTGACGGCCAGGACTCCCGCCGCGCACGTCAATGATGCCGCCGCTACCTCGACATGCGTGTGGGCAAAGCCGTTGACGATGATGGTGACTGCGGTCCCCGCTGCTGCTCCGGTGGCCAGTGCCGGCGTGATCATGCCGCCGACCGCACCGACCCGCAGGTACAACGCGGTGAGTAGGGGTTTGAGTGCGAACAGCGCCACGGCCGCGCCCAAGCCCACGTTATGGCCGGTGGTTTGGATCAGGATGCTGCGGCCGTTGCCCGGAAGCTCGGGGCGATAGATCGAACACAGTCCGATTGCCAAGCCGGCCAACGCAATTCCGGGGATCAGCAGCCAGGATTTGAGTTGAGGATTGGGTTTGGCCAACGCCATCAGCCGATTGAACGCCAGCCCGACCGCCGCTGCGCCCGGCGCGATCAACACCGCCAGTCCGATGAACAGGTACGACATCGACGCGTCCGGCCAGGTCAGTGGACGCTCGAAATGTGTGACCGGATGGGCCACCGCAACTGCCAGGCTGGAGGTGATCAGCGCGGTGCCGACCACCCGGGGGTGCCACGTCTTCAGCAGCACCCGGGCGGCGAAGAAGGCACCGCCCAACGGGACGCTGTACACCGCGCCCAGGCCGGCGCCCGCGGCGCAAGCCAAGAGAACTTCTCGGTCGCGGGCAGTCAACGAAAGCCGCCGCGTGGCCAGGTCGGTGAACGCGGCGGCCAACTGGCGTGGTGCGGTTTCCCGGCCCAACGATGCCCCGGAGCCGACCAGTGTCACCTGAAGCGCGGCATCGGCAATCTGCGAAAGATGAGCATGGCGGTCGGCCCGTCGTCGCAGTAGCCACCAGCCCGCGCCGACCAGTGCGCCGCCGAACACGGGAGCCAGCGCCCGCCGCATGGGCGTGGCGGCGCCCACACCGTCCAACAGGGTGCCGTCCAGATAGTGATAGGCGAGGTGTTCGACGGTATGCAGCAGTTCCGTGGTGATGATTCCGGCGACCCCGGCCAGCAGGCCCGCGAACAGCAGCGCGCAGCTGTACTCGATGGTGCGCCGCGTCACAGAGTGAATGTATGCCAGCCTTGGGTGTATGGAGACCCCACGGCTGTTGTTCGTTCATGCACATCCTGATGACGAGACGCTGACCAACGGCGCCACCATCGCGCACTACGCCTCGCTCGGTGCCGAGGTGCGGGTTCTGACCTGCACCATGGGCGAGGAGGGCGAGGTCATCGGATCGCAGTGGGCGCACCTGGTGGTCGATGAGGCAGATCAGCTGGGCGGTTACCGGATCGCCGAATTATCTTCGGCGCTAAGGGAATTGGGCATCGATCAGCCGCGCTACCTGGGTGGGGCCGGGTGCTGGCGGGACTCGGGCATGGTCGGGACGCCGGCGCGGCGCCAGCGGCGCTTCGCCGACGCCGACTGGGATGAGGTGGTCGGTCAGATGGTCGCGGTGCTGCGTGAGTTCCGCCCACATGTCGTCGTCACCTACGACCCCAACGGGGGCTATGGACACCCCGACCACATCCAGGCGCACCGGGTCACCACCGCCGGGGTGGCTGCGGCTGCCGGCGCGGATTACCCCGGCAAGCCGTGGCAGGTGCCCAAGTTCTATTGGACGGTGATGTCGCGCGACTCGCTGCTCGATGGCCTGAGAGTGTTGGCGGACATCGAGCTGCCGAACGGATGGCGCACGCTGCCGGTCGACAAGCTGGAATTCGAATTCGGGTACTCCGTCGACGCGATCGTGGAGGCGCCGGACAGCCTGTCGGCCAAGGTCGCCGCGATGCGGGCACATCGCACTCAGCTCACCGTCGAACCCGGTGGCCGGGCATTCGCGCTGTCGAACGGCATCGCCCTGCCGGTGGACGCCCTCGAGCATTACGTGTTGGCGGCCGGTAAGCGCGGGGCCGAGGGGATCGAGACAGACCTTCTGGCTGGGTTGGATCTGGCATTGCCACGTATCGAGGGGGAGTAGGGTGTCGCCCATGGACCCGGATCTCGACCCCAACTTGCAGCACTTGCAGGACCTCGGCGACAGCTACCAGTGGGTCGTCGGGTCCTTGGTCTCGCTGCTCGGCAGCATCCCCACCTGACGTCGCAGTTCACCGCGCCTACCGGATCACGGTGGGCGCGGTTTGTCGTACTGGGCGTGTTGGCCGTCGACGGCGTGTTCTCCGCAGTCGCCGGTGCGTTCTTTCTGCCGCTGTATCTCGGTCCGGTTCCGTTCCCGATCAGCGCAGTGCTCAGCGGGTTGGTGAATGCGGCCCTGGTCTGGGCGGCCATGCAGTGGACGTCATCGCCGCGGCAGGCGGCGCTGCCCTTGCTCGCCTGGTTGTTGACGGTGTTCTTGCTGGTTGTGGTCGGGCCATCGGTGGGATTGGTCATGGGCGGCTCGGGTGCCATGCAGGTCGCGCCGCTGCTGTTGATGGTCCTGGGCGCACTTCCGCCGGGACTGCTGTTGCGGCGGACGCGCTAGACCCTCGCGTCCAGCCGTCGAACCTTCGCCTGGACCTACAGTCGGCCGGCGACGAAATCGGCTGCCTGCGCGGCCTTTCCGGACTGCACGTAGGACAAGTGGGCGCCCATGTCCGCGCCGCCTTCCCAACAGATCGGGTCGCCCTCGTTGCACTGATCGATCGAGTTGGCGACCAACTGCGGCGCCAACACCGGCAATGGCCTTCCCGCGAGTGCGCCGGCGAAGCCGGTCCGCGGTGTACCGAACAGGGCGCTGGCCGCGACGTGGGTGGCGACCTGCGGTGTCACCGCGTTGGTCGCCCCTTCGATGATCGCCGCACCCTGGGAGTAGCCACCCAGGACGATCTTTGTGTTGGGGCAGTTGGCCGCGGTGGACTCGACCAGTGATCGTGCCGCGTCGATACCGGCAGGGACGCTGAACTGGAAGTCATTGCTGGCCGGGTAGTCGACCGCCGTGGCGTCGACGGTGCGTGGTGCTACCCGCGCACGCAGGTCATCGACAAAAGGACCGCCGACGCTGCCCAACCCTGGCGGCTCATTGGTGCCCCGGCCGAACACCACCTCGACATCGGAGCACGGCGTGGCGGCGGCCGGCGCAGCGGTAACTGTTGGAACGGCTGCGGTCAATGCTGCGAATACCAAGATCCATGCGGGCGTGCGGGTCATGGGAACCGATCGTAGGGCCACAAGTATTCGCAGGCGCGTGGCCACCAGCAGCTGATAAAGGACGCGGCGGTTCAGTCGAGTTCCACGACACGTCGGTCGCAGGCCGGATGACCTATTTAGCGGCGTGCCCGCCACTTCCGGTGCTCTTTTTCGCGCCGCCGCCCTTGCCGCTCTTGCTGGACTGCTTGGTTCCCTTGTCCGCCTTGACGTTGGCGTTGGCGTTGGCGTTGTTCGGCTGGGGATCGTCGCTCGACTGCGACGAGCCAGTTGCAGCGGTGGCGGTGGGCTTGGCCGCAGCCTTGGGCTGTTTCTTGGCCTTCGTCGTCTGGGTGTCGGTCGTGGTTTTGGGGTCGGTTGTGGTTTTGACGTCGGTTGTGGTCTTCGGGTCTGTGTTGGTTTTGGGGTCGGTTGTGGTTTTGACGTCAGTCGTTGACTTGGGGTCGCTCGTGGCTGGCGCTGCGCCCTTGGTCCCCGAGGCGGCGAGCGGCGCCTTTGTCTTGGTCGCGGCCGTCGGCTTGGCGGCTGCGGCTTTCGTCGCCGCGAACGGCAGCGGCGGCAAGGGCGGGAGGAAGCTGAGCGCCCAGTTCACCTCGGCCTGCACGAACCCTCGGATCGCGTTGCCGGTGTCGTTGATGAAATTGCTGATGCCGGCGCCGAGCCCGATCGTGCCGCCGATGACGTACGCCGTGTTGTAGACGCCGCTGGTGATCATGGGGCTGATCAGGGAGTAGTAGAAGATGCCGATCTGGTCGGATGCCACCCAGCCGACCCATGGCACCCAGCCGACGGCCCACTGTGCGGTTGAGACGCCCCAGTTGATCCACGGCAGGATGGTGTTGTAGCCGTTGATGATCGCGTTCTGAAGGTTCCCCCCGATGCTGCCGAGGGTCTGCGCGATCGATGCGGCCGCCGGCTCCGGGCTCGCCGTGGCGGCCAGGGCGCGCGGCGTGGTCTTCGTCGTAAGGGACGGAATCTGAGTTGCCGCAACGGGTGTTGGCGAGGGCGCGGTGGCGTGCTGCAACTGCTCGACGGCACCGAGCAGCCGCACCGCGAAAGCCCGTGCCGGGGCATCGGAGACCACTGCGACACGGTCGGCTGTAACCGCGCGCGGCGCTGACTGCGCGACGGCGGGCAATACGAGCGCTGTTGCCGCTGCTGCCGCCACCCCGGCGTTGAGGCGCGTACGAACTGAACTGGCCATTGCTGCTCCTACTGCCGATAGAGATGCGGGCAGCAGTTGAATCTACGCGCGTGTCAACGAACTCACCGGGAGGCCGGACCGGTGTCGGTCCGCGCTCTGACTGACTGTCGGGCGCCCAGTTACGACGCGGTGTTCGCCTTGGTGTTCTTGGCGGCGTGTTTCCCGGAGTGCTTGCCGTGATTGGTGTTCTCGGCGTCTTTGCCGGGCTGGGCGTTGTCCTTGGTGCTGCCGTTGTCGGAATTTTTTGGTGTGCGCTCGTCAGTGGCGTTGGTGGTCGGCTGCTGTTCGGCAGAGGCGGCTGCCTTGGCCGGCTTCTTGTTCTTCGTGACCTTTGCGTCCGAGTTGGTGATCGATGTGTTGGCCGCAGCTGCGGCCGGAGCCTTGGCCGCGGCCGCCTTCGCCGCGGCCGGTTTGGCGGCGGCGAGAATCGACAGTGGAGAGGTGATGAGTCCGGCGGCCCAGCTGATCTCGCCCTGGATGAAGCCGACCGCCGCGCCGACCGCTGTGTTGACGAAGCTCGCGAAGGAGGTGATCGGATCGCGCTGGAGGGCGACGACCATGGCGATGTTGTACACCGCGCCGCTGACGGTCTGCTCGATCGCGCCGGAGACCAAGCCGATCTGTGGTGCCAGTGCTTTGACGATGGGTATCGCGCCGAGGAGGTTAGGTTCTGCACCAACTGAATCCCGGCGGACACCACGCTCAGCACCCGGTAG
Source organism: Mycobacterium sp. MAA66 (assembly GCF_041261665.1). NCBI lineage: Bacteria > Bacillati > Actinomycetota > Actinomycetes > Mycobacteriales > Mycobacteriaceae > Mycobacterium > Mycobacterium sp. MAA66. The sequence goes on from NZ_JBGCCC010000003.1 coordinate 230,512, forward strand.
TAGCCGTACAGGATGGCGGTGCCGGCAGCCGGGAAAATGTTGGGCACGCCGAAGGAGGCTGCGGCCGCGGGGACGGCAACGGCGGCCGGTGTGGTGGTGGCCGCCGCCGGGATTTGTTCGAGTGAGCTCAGCAGCCGTACCCCGAATGCCCGGGCCGGGGCATCGGAGACCATGGCGACGGTGTGGGTTGGCGGCAGGACCGGTCCAGCCGGCGTCACCGCTGGTAGCGCGATGGCGGTCGCGGCCAGGGCGGCCAGACCCGCCGTCGAATACGAGCGGACTGCGGTTCCCATATCGGCTCCCTCGAGGTCTGTAGTCCCCTTCTGCCTGGAACTTACTGTGCCGTCAATTGTCGGCGCCGGGTTTGAACAACTTTTGTGCAGGCGCGTCGTAAGGACACTTTGGGATGGCGACTACTGTGACCGGTATGCGTAGGTCGCGGCCGGTGTGGCGGATGAATTTCGTCTGTTCAGGGGTTATGCGGGAGTGGCTCTGAACCCCCAGCACGGCGTCGATCTGCCCAATCCGCTCATTCCGCCCATCCCTGTCGGCTCCGCCGCGATGCGACGGGTGCTGCGGCGTGCCCGCGACGGCGTGGCCCTGAACGTCGACGAGGCGGCCATCGCGATGACAGCCCGCGGCGACGATCTGGCTGATCTGTGTGCCAGCGCGGCACGGGTGCGCGATGCCGGGTTGGAAGCGGCCGGTCGCCGCGGCGCTAATGGGCGGCTGCCGGTCAGCTATTCGCGCAAGGTGTTCATCCCGGTCACCCATCTGTGCCGGGACACTTGCCACTACTGCACGTTCGTCACTGTGCCCGGCAAGCTGCGCGCCCGCGGCCTGGGCATGTACATGGAGCCCGACGAGATTCTCGACGTGGCCCGCCGCGGCGCCGAGTTGGGTTGCAAGGAGGCGCTTTTCACCCTGGGTGATCGGCCCGAGGCGCGTTGGGACGAGGCCCGGCAGTGGCTCGACGAACGTGGTTATGACTCCACCCTGGATTACGTGCGCGCCATGGCCATCCGGGTGCTCGAAGAGACCGGGCTGCTGCCGCACCTGAACCCCGGCGTCATGAGTTGGTCGGAGCTCTCACGGCTCAAGCCGGTGGCGCCGTCGATGGGCATGATGCTCGAGACGACATCGCGGCGACTGTTCGAGACCAAGGGCGAGGCGCATTACGGCAGCCCGGACAAGGACCCGGTGGTGCGGTTGCGCACCCTCGATGACGCAGGTCGGCTGTCGATCCCGTTCACCACCGGCCTGTTGGTGGGCATCGGCGAGACGCTGACCGAGCGTGCTGAGACCATGCACGCTATCCGCAAGTCGCACAAGGCGTTCGGGCACGTCCAGGAAGTCATCGTGCAGAACTTCCGGGCCAAGGACCACACCGCCATGGCCGCGGTGCCCGACACCGGTATCGCTGACTTCCTGGCGACTGTGGCCGTCACCCGTTTGGTGCTGGGGCCCAAGATGCGGGTGCAGGCACCGCCGAACCTGGTGTCGCGGGAAGAGTGCCTGGCGTTGATCGGTGCCGGTGTCGATGACTGGGGTGGGGTGTCGCCGCTGACTCCCGACCACGTCAACCCCGAGCGCCCGTGGCCGGCATTGGACGAATTGGCCGCCGTCACCGCCGAAGCCGGTTACGACCTGGTGCAACGCCTGACCGCGCAGCCGACCTATGTACAGGCCGGTGTGGCGTGGATCGACCCGCGGGTGCGCGGACACGTCGAAGCGCTGGCCGCCGACGACGGATTGGCACTGGATGTCAATCCCGTCGGCCGGCCCTGGCAGGAACCCGACGAGGCGTCGGAGTCGTTGGGGCGTACCGACCTGCACACCGCCATCGACTCCGAAGGCCGTCTCACCGAGACTCGCAGCGATCTGGGCAGTGCGTTCGGCGACTGGGAATCCATCCGCGAGAAGGTCTCCGAGCTTGCCGCTCGGGCGCCCGAGCGGATCGACACCGATGTGCTGGCGGCGTTGCGCTCGGCCGAGAAGAACCCGGCCGGCTGCTCTGACGACGAATACCTGGCACTGGCCACCGCAGACGGTCCAGCGCTGGAGGCCATTGCCGCTCTTGCCGATTCGCTGCGGCGCGAGGCTGTCGGTGACGACGTGACCTTCGTGGTGAATCGGAACATCAACTTCACCAACATCTGCTACACCGGCTGCCGGTTCTGCGCGTTCGCGCAGCGCAAGGGCGACGCCGATGCCTACTCGCTATCCACGGACGATGTCGCCGAGCGTGCGTGGGAGGCCCATGTCGCCGGCGCTACCGAGGTCTGCATGCAGGGCGGTATCGACCCCGAGCTGCCGGTCACCGGCTACGCCGATTTGGTACGCGCGGTCAAGGCCCGGGTGCCGTCGATGCATGTACACGCGTTCTCGCCGATGGAGATCGCCAACGGCGTCACTCGCAGCGGGCTGTCGGTGCGCGAGTGGCTGACGTCGCTGCGCGAGGCCGGGCTGGGCTCGATTCCCGGTACCGCCGCGGAGATCCTCGATGACGAGGTGCGCTGGGTGCTGACCAAGGGCAAGCTGCCGACCTCGGAATGGATCGACGTGGTGACCACTGCGCACGAGGTGGGGCTGCCGTCGAGCTCGACCATGATGTACGGGCATGTCGATACTCCGAAGCACTGGGTCGGGCACCTGAACGTGCTGCGGTCGATCCAGGACCGGACCGGTGGGTTCACCGAGTTCGTGCCGCTGCCGTTCGTGCACCAGTCCTCGCCGCTGTACCTGGCTGGTGGCGCGCGGCCGGGGCCGACCCACCGGGACAATCGCGCGGTGCACGCATTGGCGCGGATCATGTTGCACGGCAGGATCTCTCACATCCAGACGTCGTGGGTCAAGCTCGGCGTCGAGCGCACCCGGGTGATGCTGCGCGGCGGTGCCAATGACCTGGGCGGCACCTTGATGGAGGAGACCATCTCGCGGATGGCCGGCTCGGAGAACGGTTCGGCGAAGTCGGTCGAGGAACTGGTGGAGATCGCCTCCGGTATCGGCCGGCCGGCCCGCCAGCGCACCACCACCTACACCGAGCGTGCCGCCTAGCTTTCCTGCCCGTTTGGTGTGAGCGTGCGGGTCTGCGTGCGACACGCCGCACCGGTCGTGCGGTTTGTGCGCGCCCTCAGGTTCCGGGTGCCACGCTTGGACACATGAACACCATCGGTGACATCCCCGCGCACCCGTTCTTCGTCCACTTCATCGTGGTTTTGGCGCCGCTGACCGCGATTCTGCTGATTTTGTGCGCGGTCTGGACTGCCGCGCGCGAGCGTCTGGTGTGGTTGGTATTGGCACTGTCGGTGGTGCTGACGGTGCTGACGCCGCTGACCACCGAGGCCGGTGAATGGCTGGAGCATCAGCAGAAGGATCAGATTTCGCCGATCTTGCACCAGCACACCGAACTCGGCGACACTGCGATCTACTTCGTGCTCGGTCTGTTGCTGATGTCGTTGGCGCTGGCCTTCTTGCACCGCTGGGGCTCGCGGTTGGGGGAGCGACGGGGCTTGGCGGGCATCGTGGTGGCGGTGTTGACCGTGGTGATCGCTGTGGCGACGATCTATCAAGTCGTACAGATCGGTGACTCCGGTGCTCACGCGGTGTGGGGCACCGGGTCGTAGATCACCGAGATCGACGAAAGGGCCGCTTCTACTGGAAAGAAGGGGCCCTTTCGTCCGTTTGGACGGAGACCGGGATTACAGCTTGGTCGCCAATTCGGTGCCCTGGCGGATTGCCCGTTTGGCGTCCAACTCGGCGGCAATCGCGGCCCCGCCGATGACGTGCGGGGTGATCCCGGCTTCGACCAACGACAGTTCCAGGTCGCGCACCGACTCCTGGCCGGCACAGATCACCACGTTGTCGACTTCGAGCACCCGGGCGTCGGAGTGGTCCGGCCCGAAGCTGATGTGCAGTCCGGCATCGTCGATCTTCTCGTAGTTGACGCCGGAAAGCTGCTGTACCCCTTTGGCTTTCACCGATGCGCGGTGCACCCAGCCGGAGGTCTTGCCCAGGCCCCGGCCCTGAGCGCCCTTGGTGCGCTGCAGCAGATACACCTCGCGGGCTGCGGGCAGGACGATCGGCGGCTCCAGGAACCCACGCGTCTCGCCGGGCTCAGCAACACCCCACTCGGCCTTCCATTCCTTGAGGTTCAGGGTGGGGGACTCGTCGACGGTCAGGAACTCGCTGACGTCGAAACCGATGCCGCCGGCTCCGATCACCGCGACCCGCTTGCCGACCGGGGCGCCCTGCAGTGCTTGCGCGTATGACAGCACCATGGGGTGGTCGATGCCCGGAATGGACGGCATCCGCGGCGCCACCCCGGTGGCCAGCACCACCTCGTCGTACCCGGACAACTCCGGCGCACAAACCCGGGTGCCCAGGCGCACGTCCACCCGATACTTGGCCAGCATGGTGGTGTAGTAGCGCAACGTCTCGTTGAACTCTTCCTTGCCGGGAATCCTTCGGGCCAAATCGAATTGGCCACCGATCCGGTCGCCGGCCTCGAAGAGGGTCACAGAGTGCCCACGCTGGGCCGCGGTCACTGCGGCGGCCAGTCCGGCCGGTCCGGCGCCGACCACGGCGATCTGCCGGGCAGCCCGGGTCTTACCCAGCACCAGGGTGGTCTCGTGCCCGGCCCGCGGGTTCAGCAGACACGACACCGTCTTGTGCACGAAGGCGTGGTCGAGGCAGGCCTGATTGCACGCGATGCAGGTGTTGATCTCGTCGGCCGCGTCGTGCTGGGCCTTGCGTACCCAGTCCGGGTCGCTGAGCAGTGGGCGGGCCATCGAAATCAGTTGCACCGCACCGTCGGCCAGTATCTGTTCGGCCGACTGCGGCATGTTGATGCGGTTGGATGCCACCACCGGGATGCTGACGTGTTGGGCCACCGCATTGCTGATGTCGGCGAACGCGCTGTTGGGTACCGAGGTGACGATGGTCGGCACCCGCGCTTCGTGCCAGCCGATGCCGGTGTTGATGATCGTTGCCCCGGCGGCTTCGATTTCCGTTGCCAGATCAAGGATTTCAGACCAGGTCTGGCCGTCCTCGACATAGTCCGCCATGGACATCCGGTAGCAGATGATGAAGTCTGCGCCGACGGCCTCGCGGGTGCGCCGGACGATCTCCACCGGGAACCGGCGCCGTTTTTCTGCGGTGCCACCCCAGGCGTCGGTGCGCTTGTTGGTGCGCGGCGCGAGGAATTGGTTGAGCAGGTAGCCTTCGCTGCCCATGATCTCGACGCCGTCGTATCCGGCCTCGCGCGCGAGCAGCGCACACTTCACGAAATCGGAGATGGTGCCTTCGACGTCGCGCAGCGCCCGGGGGCGGAAGGGGTTGATCGGCGCCTTGATCGACGATGCGCTGACCGAAAGTGGGTGGTAGGCATAGCGTCCCGCGTGCAGCACCTGAAGGAGGATCTTGCCGCCCTCGGCGTGCACGGCGGAGGTGATCCGTCGATGCCGGCGCGCGTCGGCCGACGACAGCATCTCGGCGGCGAAGGGCAGCAGCCAGCCGGTGCGGTTCGGTGCGTAGCCGCCGGTGATGATCAGCCCGACCCGCCCGCGCGCCCGCTCGGCGAAGTACTCGGCCAGCTTGCCGGTGTCGCGGGCCCGGTCCTCCAGGCCGGTGTGCATCGAGCCCATGATCACCCGGTTGCGCAAGGTGGTGAAGCCAAGGTCCAACGGGGACAGCAGGTTCGGATACGGGGTGGTCATACCTGTGCTCCTAGTGTCAGCAGTACTTCGTCGAGCCAGTCCACCGAGCCCTGCTCGGCCCGGATGCCACCACGCAGCACCAGGTACTGGTGCAGCGCGCTACCGGTCAGGGCCGAGGGATCGGGGAACTGGTGTTTTTCGAAACCCAAATAGGTGTCCAGCAATTCGGCGCGCTCGGCGCGCAGCGCGACGACCTGAGCATGAACCGCAGACACGTCGCCGAACAAGGCGCCGCGGATCTTCACCGCCAGGTCGCGGGTGCGGGAGTCGGTCACCGAACTGCCGCGGCCGGACAGTGGCTGCGCGATCCACCGTCGCAGTTCATCGCGTCCGGCTGCGGTCACCGAGTAGACCTTCTTGTCCGGCCGGCCGTGCTGCTCGACGACGTCGGGGCACACCCATCCGTCGTCTTCCATGGCCCGCAGGGTGCGGTAGATCTGCTGGTGGGTGGCCGCCCAGAAATAACCGATCGACCGGTCGAAGCGGTGCGCCAGCTCATAACCCGAGCCGGTTTGTTCGCACAGCGCCACCAGGATCGCGTGGGGAAGGGCCACGGTGTGAGCGTAGGTGTAACCGGTGGTTCTATGCAACAAGTTGCAATGGGTGGAACAAAAGCCGGAAAAACTGAGGGTGGCAACTAGTCGGACGGTATGTGCGACGTTTAGTATCAGTAATCGCGCGCCACCCGGACCGGGCGGCGCGTGAAGTTAGGTCACACTGAGACGGACGTCTCGATATGGGCGCACCATACTGACGTCTGCTCGCCCCACCCTGACGAGCCAGCAGCCCACTGGACTAGGAGAACAACCGGTGACGTACGTCATTGCCGAACCCTGCGTCGACGTCAAAGACAAGGCATGTATCGAAGAGTGCCCGGTCGATTGCATCTACGAGGGTGCACGCATGCTGTACATCCACCCCGACGAGTGCGTGGACTGCGGCGCTTGCGAGCCGGTCTGCCCCGTCGAGGCCATCTACTACGAGGATGACGTTCCGGATCAGTGGAGCGGCTTCACCCAGAACAACGCGGATTTCTTCACCGAGCTCGGTTCGCCGGGTGGTGCGTCGAAGGTCGGTCAGACTGACAACGACCCCGACGCGGTGAAGAGCCTGCCCCCGCAGGGTGAGTGACCCCAGCGGCGCAGCGCGCGTCGCTGGGCCGATCTCGGGGCGACTACCCGTATTTCCGTGGGACACCCTGGCTGACGCAACCGCGACGGCGCGTGCTCACCCGGACGGCATCGTCGACCTGTCTGTCGGCACGCCGGTCGATGAGGTAGCTCCGGTCATCCGGGAAGCGCTCGCTGCGGCCGGTGGCTCTCCCGGCTACCCGGCGACCGCAGGCACGCCTGCCCTGCGCGCCTCGGCCGTCGCGGCGCTGCAACGTCGGTACGGCGTGACCGATCTGCCTGAGCACGCGGTGCTGCCGGTCATCGGAACCAAAGAGGTCATTGCCTGGCTGCCGACGCTGCTCGGGTTGGGCGATTCCGACACCGTCGTGGTGCCCGAGTTGGCCTACCCCACCTACGACGTCGGTGCCCGGCTCGTCGGTGCCCAGGTTGTTCGCGCCGACTCACTGACCCAGTTGGGTCCGGAGACCCCGGCGCTGGTGTTCATCAACTCGCCGAGCAATCCGACCGGAGCGGTCCTGGGCGTCGACCATCTGCGCAAGGTGGTCGGCTGGGCGCGCGAGCGTGGTGTGGTTGTCGCCTCCGACGAGTGCTACCTGGGTCTGGCCTGGGATGCGCAGCCGCTGTCGGTGTTGCATCCCGATGTCTGCGGCGGTGACCACACCGGCCTGCTGGCCGTGCATTCGCTGTCCAAGACGTCGTCGCTGGCGGGCTACCGCGCGGGCTTCGTCGCCGGCGATCCGGCGCTGGTCGCCGAACTGCTGGCGGTGCGTAAGCACGCCGGGATGATCGTGCCGACGCCGGTGCAGTCTGCCATGGTCGCTGCGCTCGACGACGACGAGCACGAACGGGTGCAGCGTTCGCGGTACGAGTCGCGCCGGACGGCGCTGCTCGCCGCGGTGCGGGGCGCCGGGTTCGCCGTCGAGCATTCCGAGGCGGGGCTGTATCTGTGGGCCACCCGCGGCGAGTCCGGACGTGCGACGGTCGCCTGGCTGGCCGAGCGCGGCATCTTGGTCGCCCCGGGCGAGTTCTACGGACCGCGCGGTGCGCAATTCGTGCGAATTGCGTTGACCGCCACCGACGAACGCATTGCCGCCGCGGTATCCCGGCTGGCTTAGTTTTCCTGTCTGCCGGCCGGCGGCTCCTAGACCCGTAGGACCAGCGCCAGCAGCAGCCGGGTGTCCGGATCGTTCAGCGAGATGTTCAGTAGCTTCTCGATCCGCCGCACCCGGTACCGCACCGTGTTCGGGTGGACATGCAATTGGCCGGCGGCCGAGGCGACGTCGCCGAAGCTGTCCAGGTAGACCCGCAACGTCTCGGCGAGCGCCGGTTCCTGGTCGCGCAACCGCGCGAGCGTCGGGTCGCGCAGCCGCGGGTCGGTACCGATCGTCGTGACGATCTCGTCGAGCAGCACCGTGGTGCGAACCTCGGCCAACGAGGTCACCGCAGCGATCGCCCCGGGGTGTCTGGTCGCGCTGTCCAACACCCGGTCCACCTCGGTGCGGGCCGCTGCGGCGCTACCCAAACCGACTGTGCCACCGGCGATTACTGCCCTCAGCTGCAGACCCATCTCGGCGCGCAGCGCCGCGACGGTGCCGCGCACCCACGACTTGACCGCCCGGCCGGCGTCGGGAAACACCACGTACACCCGGGCGTCGTGCGAGGTGACCTGAGCATCGTGGCGAAATGCGCTGGCGCTCAGCGCGAGTACCTCGTCCAGGCGTGCCGGAGCGGTCCCGGACGCGGCGAATCCCACCACCGTGACCCGACCGCCGTCGGCGATCCCGAGCTCACGCGCCACCTGGCCGATGTCGTCGTCAAAGTCTTTCAGCCCCAAGAGTTCTTGCACCCGCAGCGTATGTGTCGACGGCGTCGCGGCCAGCCGGGACATGATGCGCGCTGCCAGCACCGCGCCACCACGCAGTACCTGGTCGGCGTCGTCGGCCAGCGGCCGGGAACCCTGCTGAACCCAGATGGTGCCGGCGAAGCGAGGTATTCGACGCCCGTCGTGTTCGGGCAGATGGATGCCCACCGCGCGTCGCGGCCGCAGGCCCAACTCAGGCCGCTCGGCCACCGCGACCACGTCGCGCCCCGAGCGCAAGGCATCGAATATGCCCCACTGGCCGATCCACTCCAGGTGCTCGGGCGGTCCGGCCCGCCCGAGGATGGACAGCCGGCGCAGCTCGTCGGCCTCGTCGTTGGAAGCCGAATATGCCAGCACATGAGAGCCTTCATCCTCGATGCTGACCATACCGCGGGTGCGGTCGGCGATCGATTGGGCCAGGCTGAACAGGTCGGTGCCCGAGTCGTACCGGGCGTCGGTGCGGCCGACGTGATGCTCCAGCACGTGATTGATCAAGCGGTACAAGCGTTCCCAGCGGGCTCTAGGCTCCACGGCCACCACTGCGGCGCCGGCGCCGACAGCCCGCCTGACAAGTGCGTCGGCCGGCTCCTTGGCAAAGATGGCCGTCGGGACCCGTTGCACCAGTTGCCGATCCAGCCACACCTGGGCCTGCGCGTCATCGATGCCGAGCAGCAGGAACGCGTCGGCTGCGCCCGCGCCGGCGGCCAGGCCCAAGCGCACGTCATCGGAATCGATGAGGGCGGCGGTGGTGACCGGTAGATCCAGGCCGCGCGGAGCCTCGACCAGCGTCACCATGGTCGCATCCAGGGCCAGTAACAGCTGGCCGAGCCCGACACCCTGCATTGTCCGATCCTACTTCCGAGGTTGCCGAACCTTGTCGGATCGGCTAAAGGTGTGGCGCCCGTATCAGCGGATTCTTGGGAGATGGACGCCATCACCGATGTTCCGCTGCCGGCCAACGAGCCGGTCCGTGACTATGCCCCCGGCTCGGGGGAACGCAACCGCCTGCAGCGCGAGTTGACGACGCTCAGCCAGGGCCCGATCGACCTGCCGCACATCATCGGCGGCCGCCCGAGCATGGCCGGCGAGCAGCGCATCGAGGTCGTGCAGCCGCACCACCACCGCGCGGTGCTGGGCACCCTGGTCAACGCCGGTCATACCGAAGCCCGTGCCGCAGTGGATGCCGCGATGGCGGCCAAGGATGACTGGGCGGCAACATCATTCGACGATCGCGCAGCGGTGTTCCTGCGAGCTGCCGATCTGATGTCAGGACCGTGGCGCGAGAAGATCGCGGCGGCCACCATGCTGGGGCAGTCCAAGACCGCCTACCAGGCCGAGATCGACGCGCCTTGCGAGCTGGTCGACTTCTGGCGGTTCAACGTGGCCTTCGCCCGGCAGATCCTGGCGCAGCAGCCCATCAGCAGCCGCGGGGTGTGGAACCGGACCGACTACCGGCCGCTGGACGGCTTCGTTTACGCCGTCACCCCGTTCAACTTCACCGCCATCGCCGCCAATCTGCCCACCGCGCCGGCCTTGATGGGCAACACCGTGGTCTGGAAACCCTCTGTCACCCAGACCTTTTCGGCGTATCTGACCATGTTGGTGCTGCAGCAGGCCGGCCTGCCGCCCGGGGTGATCAACCTGGTGGCCGGCGACGGCTACGCGGTCTCGGATGTGGTGCTGGCCGATCCGAGGCTGTCCGGCATCCACTTCACCGGATCCACGGCGACCTTCCAGCAGCTCTGGAGAGAAGTCGGGACGAATATCGAGCGCTACCACAGCTATCCGCGTCTGGTCGGCGAGACCGGTGGCAAGGACTTCGTGCTGGCCCACGACTCCGCGGACCCGGATGTGTTGCGTACCGCGCTGATTCGCGGTGCCTTTGACTACCAGGGTCAGAAGTGCTCGGCCGCCTCCCGGGCCTTCATTGCCCGCTCGGTATGGGACAAGATGGGCGATGACTTCCTGTCGGCGACCGAGTCGCTGCGCTACGGCGACGTTGCCGATCTGACCAATTACGGCGGCGCGCTGATCGACGCCCGGGCCTACGCGCGCAATGTGACGGCGCTGGAGAGCGCCAAGAGCCGCCCGCATGTCACCATCGCGGTCGGTGGTCAATGTGATGACAGCACAGGCTATTTCGTCCGGCCCACGGTACTGCTGTCTGACGACCCGCACGACGAGGCCTTCAGCACCGAGTACTTCGGGCCGATCCTGGCGGTGCACGTGTACGACGACTGGGACGACGTCCTCGACATCGTCGACACCGGTGCCAAATACGCGTTGACCGGTGCGGTGATCGCCGATGACCGCACCGCTGTGCAGACCGCCGCTCAACGACTGCGCTTCGCGGCCGGCAACTTCTACATCAACGACAAGCCCACCGGAGCGGTGGTGGGACAGCAGCCGTTCGGTGGTTCCCGCGCGTCGGGCACCAACGACAAGGCCGGTTCGGCGCTGAACCTGCTGCGCTGGACCTCGGCCCGGTCGATCAAGGAAACCTTCGTCCCGCCGGTCGACCACCACTACCCACACATGGAGGTGTGACATGTCGGTCTTCACCGGGGTGGCTCGGCCCGTCATCCTGGCCGCCGGCCGCAGCCACCGGCTACGTCACACGATCGAACGGATCCCGGTGACCGACGCGGTGGTGCACCGGTTCGTGCCCGGAGAACAACTGACAGATGCGCTTGATTCTGTTGTGTTGCTGTCGAATTCGCAAAGATTCGTCACCATCGACTACCTGGGTGAGGACGTCGTCGATACCGACACGGCTGATCTGACGGTGTCGGCCTACCTCGGGTTGCTGGACGCGCTCGGACCGCAATCCGACGGCACGCCCCGGGCGCTTGAGGTGTCGCTGAAACTGTCCGCGCTGGGCCAGAAACTGCCGCGCGACGGCGAGAAGATCGCGCTGGAGAACGCGCACCTGATCTGTTCGAAGGCCCGTGATCTCGGCATCTGGGTCACCGTGGACGCCGAAGACCACACCACCACCGACTCGACGCTGTCGATCGTCCGTGCACTGCGCTCCGATTTCGAGTGGCTCGGTACGGTGCTGCAGGCCTATCTCAAGCGCACCCTCGGTGACTGCCGGGACCTGGCCGGCAGCCGAATCCGGTTGTGCAAGGGCGCTTACGACGAACCGGCCGCGGTGGCACTACGGGATCGTCGCCAGGTGAGCGAGAACTACCTGCGGTGCCTGCGGGTGCTGATGGCCGGCAGGGGATATCCGATGGTGGCCTCGCATGACCCGGAGATCATCGCCGCGGTCCCCGCCATGGTCGGCGAATTCGGGCGCAGTACAGACGAATTCGAATACCAGATGCTGTACGGCATCCGCGACGACGAACAGCGCCGCCTGGCTGCCGCCGGCAGTCACGTCCGGGTGTATGTGCCGTTCGGGTCGCAGTGGTACGGCTACTTCGTCCGTCGGCTGGCCGAACGGCCGGCCAACCTGACCTTCTTCCTACGGGCACTCGCCGAGCGCCGCTGACCGCAACCGCAGCTGCAGCCAGGCGGCCAACGATTGGGCGTCGGTGATCTCGCCTGCCCGGATCATCTCCTCGATCTGGTCCGCGGTGAACCAGTCGCTGCGCATGTCCTGCTCCTCGTGCTCGCGCTCGTGCTCACCCTCGGTGATGCCGGTGGCGTGGAACACCCAGCCGCGCTGGCTGCTCATGCCCGGCGCGACGTCCTGGCGGCTCAGCACGACCATCGACGCGGCGCGCAAACCGGTTTCCTCGCGCAGTTCACGGGCCGCGAGCTCCACCGGCGGCGGCTCGTCGCCGTCCAGGGTGCCGGGCGCGGTGCCTTGTGGAAACTCCCAGCGGCGCAATCCAATTGGATACCGGTATTGCTCCACCAGCCGGTACAAGTCGCCCTTCTGTGCGATCACCACCGCCATCGTCGGCTTGACGATCACACCGTAGATCCCGGCTGAGCCGTCCTGCCGGCGGATGTCGTCCTCCCGCACGATCATCCAGGGATTGCGGTACACCTCGCGAGAGCCGACGCGTTCGATCACCGTTCCAGTATCGCCGAGTGGGCCGGCGAGTAGCCTCGCAACCGTGTTGCTGACTTCCCTGGACCCAGCCGCCGTCGCCGCCGGAGCCGACATCGGCGACGCCGTCACCATCGACGGGGCGGTGCTGTCGCGCAGCGATCTGGTCGGCGCGGCCACCTCGGTGGCCGAACGCGTCGGGGGAGCGGCACGGGTGGCCGTGCTGGCCAAGCCCACCGCCACCACGGTGCTGGCCATCACCGGCTGCCTGATCGCCGGCGTGCCGGTGGTTCCGGTGCCTGCCGACGTCGGCGCCGCCGAACGCCGGCACATGATCACCGATTCGGGCGCCCAGGCGTGGCTGGGTGAAGTCCCGGACGAGACCGAAGGGCTGCCCCATATCCCGGTGCGCCTGCATGCCCGGTCCTGGCACCGGTACGCCGAACCGTCGCCGGAGGCCACCGCACTGATCATGTACACCTCGGGCACCACCGGGCTGCCCAAGGGCGTGCTGATCAGCCGCCGGGCCATCGCCGCCGACATCGACGCACTGGCCAAGGCTTGGGCCTGGACCCCGGACGACACCCTGGTGCACGGCCTGCCGCTGTTCCACGTGCACGGCCTGATCCTCGGGTTGCTGGGGTCGCTGCGGATCGGAAATCGCTTCGTACACACCGGAAAGCCCACACCCGCCGGGTATGCCGCGGCGGGCGGCTCACTGTATTTCGCGGTGCCGACGGTGTGGTCGCGGGTGGTCGCGGATGCCGCGGTAGCGGCGGAACTGTCGAAGGCCCGGCTGCTGGTGTCGGGCAGTGCGGCATTGCCGGTTCCGGTGTTCGACGATCTGGTGCGACTCACCGGCCACGCACCGGTCGAACGCTACGGCAGCACCGAGACTCTCATCACCCTGTCCACCCGGGTGGACGGCGACCGCCGGCCTGGTTGGGTGGGGCTGCCGCTCGATGGCGTGCAGACCAGGCTGGTCGGCGACGACGGCGCTCCGGTGCCGCACGATGGGGAAAGCATCGGGCGCCTGGAGGTGTTGTCGCCGACTCTGTTCAAGGGCTACCTGAATCGGCCGGAGGCCACCTTCGAGGTGCTGGGCGACGACGGCTGGTACCGCACCGGCGACGTGGCGGCGATCGACGCCGACGGGATGCATCGCATCGTCGGCCGGGAGTCGGTGGACCTGATCAAGTCAGGTGGCTTCCGGATCGGAGCCGGTGAGATCGAGACGGTGCTGCTGGGTCACCCCGGGGTGGACGAGGTGGCCGTGGTCGGTGTGCCCGACGATGACCTGGGGCAGCGGATCGTCGCGTTCGTGGTCGGATCAGCGTCGCCGCAGGAGCTCATCGATTTTGTGGCACAACAGCTTTCGGTGCACAAGCGGCCGCGGGAAGTGCGCATCGTCGATAGTCTGCCGCGCAACGCCATGGGCAAGGTGCAGAAGAAACTGCTGCTCTGACCGCGAGCGGGCGCCCGTGGCCCGGGAATGGAACCCAGCGCCGCCGGCTTGTAGATGCCATGCAACTGAACGACCAAGCCCGAGCCCTGATCGGGGCCGGTGTCAATGCAACCCTGGTGACACTGAATGCCGATGGCAGTCCGCAGGTATCGGTCGTGTGGGTGGAACTGCAGTCCACCCCAGACGGCGACGAATTGGTCAGCGCCCACTTGAACGAACACAAGAAGGTCCGCAACGCGCGGCGCGATCCCCGGGTGGCGCTGACCATCATCGGCGCCGACCGTGGCACCGAGTCGGTGGTGCCGTACCTGGCGATCACCGGTACCGCCCGGATCGTCGAAGGTGGCGCTCCCGCGGTGCTCACGCGGTTGACGGAGGTGATGGCGCCTGAGTTCAACGGCAAGTTTCCGCCACCGGACGCGCCACCTGGCTTCCTCACCCGCATCACCATCGACAAGGTGACGGGCATCGGCCCCTGGACCTGAAAAACTGCCGAGCGTGAGCTCGGGTGCCAGATTCCATCGAATTCACGCACCCGAGCACACGCTCGGCAGTGAAATCAGTTGGCGTGCAGCGCCTCGTTCAGCGTGATGCCGGTGCCGTCGCGCTTGACCACCTCGACCGCGCCGGACAGCGAATTACGCCGGAACAGAAGGTTATTCGCGCCGGACAGCTCGACGGCCTTGATCTTCTGGCCGTCGGCGGTGGTCACCTTGGTGCCGCCGGTGACGTAGAGACCGGCCTCGACGACGCAGTCGTCGCCAAGTGAAATGCCCAGCCCGGAGTTGGCGCCCAGCAGGCAGCGCTTGCCCACCGAGATGACCTCTTTGCCGCCGCCGGACAGTGTGCCCATGATCGAGGCGCCGCCGCCGACGTCGGAGCCGTCGTCGACCACCACACCGGCGGAAATGCGGCCCTCCACCATCGAGGTGCCCAGGGTTCCGGCGTTGAAGTTGACGAAACCCTCGTGCATGACAGTGGTGCCCGAAGCCAGGTGCGCGCCCAGCCGGACGCGGTCGGCGTCGGCGATCCGCACGCCGGTCGGCAGCACGTAGTCCACCATCCGCGGGAACTTGTCCACGCCGTACACCGTGACCTGGCCGCGGCGGCGCAACCGCGCCCGTACCGTCTCGAAGCCCTCGACCGCACATGGACCGAAGTTGGTCCACACTACGTTGGTCAGCAGGCCGAAGACACCGTCCATGTTGGCGCCGTGCGGCGCGATCAGTCGGTGCGACAGCAGGTGCAGCCGTAGGTAAGCGTCGTGCGCGTCGGCCGGCTTGTCGTCCAGTGAAGCGATGGTGGTGCGCACGATCTCGGTGCGCACGCCGCGATCGTCGTCGGCTCCGACCAGTGCTTCCAGCTCAGCGGGGACGGGGCCGGCCGCGGCGTCGGCAGACAGGGCGGGGGCGGGGAACCAGGTATCCAGGACCGTTCCGTCGGCGGTGATGGTCGCGATGCCGATGCCAGATGCAGAAGTCACGTTGCTTGAGGTTACTGCAGTGCCGCCCGGATCAGGACCTCAGCTGCGGCCCGTGCCCGGACCGCGGCCGAGGGATCCCGGTCCATTCGGGCGCTCAGGCCCGACCCGTCGTAGATCAGCTGCAGCTGGCTGCCCAACGTCTCGGGATCGGCCAAACCGGCGTCCCGGGCCAAATCGGTGAACAGGGCCCGGACGTCCGCGCGGAACTGGTCGGCGGCCTGCTGGATGACCCCGCCCTCGGGAGCTTCGGCGCTGGCGGAGACGAAGGCGCAACCGTGAAAGTCTGGCTGGCGGAACAACTCTGCCTGTACATCGAACGGAGCGAGCACCCGCTGCACGGGGTCGGTTCGGGCCGCGACCGCGGCGTTGAGCCGGTCGGTGGTACCGGCATGCCGGGACTGCAGGTACGCCCGGACCAGTTCGTCCTTGCTCCCGAACGTGTTGTACAGCGAGGCTTTTGCCACGCCCGCCCGCTCGATGATGCGATCGATGCCGACAGTCTGTACGCCCTCGGAATAGAAGAGTTCGTTTGCAGCGTCGAGCAGCCGGTCCCGCGCGCTCATCCGTTGTCCCCTTCCGGTACTGGTTCCAGCACGATGACCGGGATCTCGCGTTGCCCGGCTCTGGCCCGGTATTGCGGGAAGTGCGGCCAGAACCGTTCGGCGATCAGCCACGTCTGGGCCTTCTCGGCACCGTACGTCTCGCGGGCCCGAAACCGGTGCACGGTGGCGCCGTCCTGCAGCCAGACCTGTGGGTTGGCCACCAGATTCCGGTACCACGCCGGGTGGCTGGCCGCGCCCGCCGCCGAGGCCACGGCGATGTAGTTGTCGCCGTCCACGATCCGCATGATCGGATTCTTGCGGAGTTCACCGGACTTGGCGCCGACAGTGGTCAATATGACCACCGGCCGGTCTTCCAAGGTGCCGCCGTCGCGACCGTCGGTGGCTTCGTACAGTGCGACCTGCTCTGCTGGGGTGAGCCTGTCCGTGGTCATGTCACACCGCCGTCCGGCCGCCGTCGACGGGGATCACTGCGCCGGTGATGTAACCGGCCTTGGGGGAGACCAGGAAGGCGATCACCTCGGAGATTTCCTCGGGCTGGGCGCCACGGTTCAGCAGCGTTGTGGCGGCGAGGTTTTCGATGAGGTCGCGCTTGGATTCGTCGGTGAATACCGGCCCTGGCGCGACGGAGTTCACCCGTACACCGGACGGGCTGAACTCGGCTGCCCAGGCCCTTGTCATGGCGGTCAGTGATGCCTTGGTGGCGCTGTACGCGGCGCCGCCGGCGATCCCGATGTGACCTGCCATGCTGTCCACACTGACGATGCTGCCGTGTCCGCGCGAGGCCATCCCGGGCGCCAGGGCCGCCACGAGTTGGTAGGCGGCGCGCACGTTGCTGCCGAACAGTTCGTCGAAGGTGGCGACGTCGAGGTCGGCAGTAGGCCCGAACCAGGAAAATCCGCCGTTGTTGACCAGCACGTCGACGTCGCCTGCGGCGGTGGCCAGGGTGGCGACCGCCGTCGGGTCGTTGAGGTCGGCGGCGATGAACCTGGCTTGTCCGCCTCGCGCCTGGATTTCCCGGACGGTGTCGGCGCCTCGGGCGGCGTCGCGTCCGTGCACGATCACCGAATAGCCGTCGCGGGCCAGATCGAATGCGACAGCGCGCCCGATGCCCGACGTCGCACCGGTGACCAGGGCTATCTGCTGGGTGGATGAGTGGGCCATGTCAAAGCTCCTTATTGAGTAGACCTGTCTGTCTAGTTCGATGGACGTAACTGCGGGACCGCTCCGTCTATTCCGGGGTTGGTCAGACGGCCGATAGCCTGGTCAGGTGCTGGACCTACGCTCTGACCCGATTGCCCTGACCGCCGCCCTGGTCGACATCCCCAGCGAGTCGCGCCACGAACAGCGCATCGCCGACGAGATCGAGGTCGCGCTCAAGGAGCAGGCGCCGCACTTCGAGGTGATCCGCAACGGCAACGCGGTGCTGGCCCGGACCAACCTCGGCCGGCCGAGTCGGGTGCTATTGGCCGGTCATACCGACACCGTGCCCGCCGCCGACAATCTGCCCAGCAGCCTCGACGGCGACGAGTTGTGGGGTTGCGGCACCTCCGACAT
The DNA here is from genome assembly GCF_041261665.1 of Mycobacterium sp. MAA66. NCBI lineage: Bacteria > Bacillati > Actinomycetota > Actinomycetes > Mycobacteriales > Mycobacteriaceae > Mycobacterium > Mycobacterium sp. MAA66. The sequence goes on from NZ_JBGCCC010000003.1 coordinate 248,291, forward strand.
GAAGGCCGGCGACGCGGTGTTCCTGCACCTGGCCGCGACCATTGCCGAGCCCGCGCACGACATCACCCTGGTGATGTACGACTGCGAGGAAATCGAATCGTCCGCCAACGGACTGGGTCGCATCGAGCGGGAACTACCCGACTGGCTCACCGCTGACGTGGCGATCCTGGGCGAACCGTCCGGCGGCTACGTCGAGGCGGGCTGCCAGGGCACCCTGCGCGTCATCATCAGCGCCACCGGCACCCGCGCACACTCGGCCCGTTCGTGGCTGGGAGACAACGCCATTCACAAACTCGGTGCGGTCCTGGACCGGCTGACGGGCTACCAGGCCCGGCAGGTGGACATCGACGGTTGCGTCTACCGGGAGGGGCTGTCGGCAGTCCGGATCGACGGCGGCATCGCCGGCAACGTGATCCCGGATGCCGCGTCGGTCACCGTCAACTTCCGGTTCGCGCCCGACCGGAGCCCCGAGCAGGCCCTGGCCCACGTGCATGAGGTGTTCGACGGCCTGGACGTCGCCATCGTGCAGACCGACGCCGCGGCCGGTGCCTTGCCGGGCCTGACCCAGCCCGCGGCGGCTGCCTTGGTGGCGGCGGCCGGCGGACAGGTGCGCGCCAAGTACGGCTGGACCGATGTGGCTCGCTTTGCCGCCCTTGGCATTCCGGCGGTCAACTACGGCCCGGGCGATCCGAACCTGGCCCACAAGGTCGATGAGCGGGTGTCGGTAGCGGCGATCACCGCGACCACCGAGATGCTGCGGCGGTATCTGACGAGTTGAGCAGCGTTCGCGTCGACAGCTGGATCTGGGCCGTACGGATCACCAAGACGCGGTCCCTGGCCGCGGCTGCCTGCCGGGCCGGACATGTCCGGGTAAACGACGTCACCGCCAAGCCGGCGCAGTTGGTGGGTCCCGGCGATGAGGTCCGGGTACGGCTCGACGGGCGTGAGCGCATCGTGGAGGTCCTCCGGCCGATCGTCAAACGGGTGGGTGCGGCCGTCGCGTCGGAATGCCTGATCGACCGCAGCCCGCCGCCGCCGTCCAAGGTCAGCGTGCCCGCGGTTCCCCTTCGGGACCGGGGCGCGGGCCGGCCCACCAAACGTGAACGGCGACAGCTGGATCGGCTGCGCGGATATTCTGGGACCGAATAATCAGTTGCGTCGCCGGGTACCGTGATACTCGTAACTGCTGTCGACCGAGGTGGGCCGAAAACATGCTGGGAGACGACGACATCTCCGGGTAATCCCGAGAGTCGATCGGTTCCTGTTTTCAATGCGGTGCGTGCTGCCCGCGTCACCTTGGAGTACCAGCATGTCTATTACCTGTTCCCACCTGTCGTTTGCGTGGCCCGACACCACCACATTGTTCGATGATCTTTCGTTCTCCGTGCCCGGCGGCCGTACCGGGCTGGTGGCGCCCAACGGTGCGGGCAAGAGCACGTTGCTCAAACTCATTGCCGGACAACTTCAGCCGAGTGCGGGCACCGTTACCGTGGCAGGCCCGGTCGGCTACCTGCCGCAGACGTTGACGTTGTCCACGGCACTGACGGTCGCCGAACTGCTCGGCATCGCACCGGTTTTGGCCGCGCTCGATGCCCTGTCCTGTGGTGACGCGTCCGAAAAAGTGTTCGCCGCCATCGGCGAGGACTGGGACATCGAGGAACGCTCCACAGCGCAACTGGCCAGGCTTGGGCTCGATGTCGCGCTGGGCCGGAAGCTGGCCACCCTATCCGGGGGAGAGGTGGTCACTTTGGGCCTGGCTGCACAGTTGCTGCGACGGCCGACTGTCCTGCTGCTCGACGAACCTACGAATAATCTGGATTCCGATGCACGCCAACGCTTCTACGGCGAATTGGACCAATATCCGGGAACCTTGTTGGTGATCAGTCACGACCGCGCCCTGCTGGACCGAATGGACCGGATCGCCGAACTGCGAGACGGGGAAATCCAGTTCTACGGTGGTAACTTCACCGAGTATCGGGCCGTGGTCGCCGATGCCCAGCGGGTGGCCGAAGCCGATGTCCGCAATGCCGAGCTGCAACTCAAACGCCAGAAGCGCCAGATGCAGCAGGCCCGGGAACGTGCCGCCCGCCGGGCCGGTACCGCCGCCCGCAACCTCAAGAACGCCGGTCTGCCGAAAATCATTGCCGGGCAACTCAAGCGCAACGCGCAAGAATCAGCTGCCCGCGCCGACGACATGCATGCCAGGCGCGTGGACAGCGCACGAAGCCGTCTCGATGATGCCGAACGCGCGCTGCGCGACGACGACACCATCGTCCTGGACCTGCCGGAGACCGAGGTGCCTGCCGGTCGCACCCTGCTGCACGCCGCCGGCCTCAACGTCCGCCGTGGCGATCGGATGCTGTTCGCCGACAAGGGAATCGACCTCGACATCCGCGGTCCCGAGCGGATCGCCCTGACCGGCCGCAACGGTGTCGGCAAATCGACCTTGCTGCGGATGATCAGCGGCGACCTATCGCCCGACACCGGCGGGGTGATCCACGGCGGCGCGCGCAGCGCCTACCTGTCGCAACGCCTGGATCTACTCGACGAGCGGCGCAGCGTGTTCGACAACCTGACGGCCTGGGCCCCGGCCTTGGATATCACCCGAAAAATGCACTTGCTGGCGCAGTTCCTGTTCCACGGCAACAGGATTCAGCTGCCGGTCCAAGCGCTGTCCGGCGGTGAACGGTTGCGGGCAACGTTGGTCTGCGTACTCAACGCCCAGCCGGCCCCGCACCTGCTGCTTCTCGACGAACCCACCAACAATCTCGACCTGGTCAGCGTCGCGCAGCTGGAAGCGGCACTGAACGCCTATCGAGGTGCGTTCATCGTCGTCAGCCACGATCAACGTTTCCTTGACGCCATCGGCATCGAACGGCGCATCGCGCTGTCGGGTTAGTCCTGCGGTCGGGTCTGGGCAGGACGTCGTGCCGGGGCATCCTGCTTGAGTTCGATCGCCGCAGCCGCCGATTCCCCGACGGGCTTGTTGTGCGGCACGCCTGCGTCCTCGGCACGCTCATCGGACTTCTCGGGCTGATCGTGGCTCTTGTCATGGGCGTGGGTGGCATCGGATCCGTCGGAGTGGCCGCCACCGGCCGCGTCATGAGCCGTCGGTATCGAGCTGTCCGACGGCGCCACGTTGCCGAGCCCGGCCGCTCCGCCGATGCCGCCCGCGCCGCCGAGGAGCTGCGCCGGCAACTGTCCCAACGCTTGTGCCAGTCCCTGGATCGGTTGGGTGATCGACTGCACCACCTGGCCCACCTGGCCGAGCACCTGGCCCAACTGTCCCGCACCGGAAGCGCTCGGCGCGGAGACAGCCGGCGCGGAAGCAGTCGGAGTGGGGACAGCCGTCGCGGCGGACCCCACGCTCGGCGATCCCTGCATCGACTCGGCGGCGGCCATCAGCCGGTGCGCGCTCTCTTCGTCGCCGGCCCGGTAAGCCTCGGCGGCACCCCGCAACAACGTCGAGATCTGCTGGCCCGACGCTGAAGTGGAACGTAAGGCGTTGCCACGGCTGGCCAGGACTCCGTCCAGTACCGAGCTGACAGTGGAGGCGACCAAGCCGTGCGTGGCACCGGTCGGTGGCCCGGCGGTGTCCAAGGCCCCCAGCGATTCGGATACCGCGGCATGCAGATTCGAGATGCCCAGCATGCGTTCGACGTCGACGTCCAACCGATCAGTCATTCCAACCCCTCAAGATGACCTGTTGGTGTCAATCCTATGGCCGGTCAGGCGCCGCACCCGGCAGCATTTTGCATCTCGTCTACGGTTGCGCTGTGTCAGAGACCAACCCCACCCGAGCCATCTGTGTCTACTGTGCGTCCGGGCCGCGACACCCCGAATTGCTCGCCTTGGCCGGCGACGTCGGCCGGGCCATCGCGCAGCGTGGCTGGACCCTGGTGTCCGGCGGAGGCAACGTGTCGGCCATGGGTGCGGTCGCCGACGGCGCCCGGGCACACCACGGCCGCACCGTCGGAGTCATCCCGAAAAAGCTGGTGCACCGCGAACTCGCCGACACCGCCGCCGACGAGCTGATCGTCACCGACACCATGCGCGAACGAAAGCAGATCATGGAGGACCGCTCTGATGCCTTCGTCGTGCTGCCCGGCGGCGTCGGCACCCTTGAAGAGTTCTTCGAGGCCTGGACGGCCGGCTACCTCGGCATGCACGACAAGCCGCTGGTGATGCTCGATCCATCCGGCCATTACGACGGTCTGCTGACCTGGTTGCACTCGCTGGTTCCCGCGGGGTATGTGTCGCAGGCGGCGCTGGACCGATTGGTGGTGACCAAGGACGTCGACACGGCGATGGCTGCGTGTGAGGCCGGTGTGTCGGCTCACTAGGGTTGACCGGCATGAGTGACGACACTTCACGTGCCGGGGTTGGCCTGCTCGATATCGCCACCCGTTTGCCGGCGTTCCTGGCTGATGCGCCCGCGATGGTCCGCGGCGTGGTCACCGGATTCGCGGCTCGCCCCGACAGCCACACCTCGATCGGGAAGGTGTTCCAGGAGCGGGCCGCCCGCTACGGCGATCGGGTCTTCATCAAGTTCGAGGATCGCCAGATCACCTATTTCCAGGCCAACGCGGCGGTCAATCGGTACGCCGCGGTACTGGCCGGGCGCGGCGTCGGGCGCGGCGACGTCGTCGGCATCATGCTGCGCAATTCGCCTGACGCGGTGCTGCTCATGCTGGCCACGGTCAAGTGCGGCGCGGTGGCCGGCATGCTCAACTACAACCAGCGCGGCAATGTGCTGGCCCACAGCATCGGTCTGCTCAGTGCCAAGGTGCTGGTCGCCGAGGCCGATCTGGTCGATGAGATCACCGGCAGTGGCGCCGATACCAGCGCCTTGATCAGCGTCGATGAGCTGCGCCAGTTCTCTGTCGGAGCATCTGCCGCCAACCCGGCGGTGACCGACCAGGTGCAGGCCAAGGACAAGGCGTTCTACATCTTCACCTCGGGCACCACCGGCCTGCCCAAGGCCAGTGTGATGACGCATTTCCGCTGGTTGCGGGCTCTCGGTGGGTTCGGCGGCCTGGGTCTGCGGCTCAAGGGCGAGGACACCCTGTACTGCTGTCTGCCGCTGTACCACAACAACGCGCTGACGGTCGCGGTGTCGTCGGTGCTGAACTCCGGTTCCACGCTGGCACTGGGCAAGCAGTTCTCTGCGTCTCGGTTCTGGGACGACATCATCAAGCACGACGCCACCGCCTTCATCTACATCGGCGAGATCTGCGGCTACCTGCTCAACCAGCCGCCCAAGCCCACCGATCGGGCGCACAAGGTTCGCGTCATCGCCGGCAACGGACTGCGTCCGGCGATCTGGGACGAGTTCACCGAGCGTTTCGGCATCAAGCGGGTGTGTGAGTTCTACGCCTCCAGTGAAGGCAACAGCGCCTTCCTCAACGTCTTGAACATCGACAAATCCACCGGCATCTGCCCGTCCCCGGTGGCCTACGTCGAGTACGACCTGGAGACCGGGGAACCGGCCCGGGCCGCCGACGGCCGGCTGCGCCGGGTCAAGCGCGGCGAGCCGGGCCTGTTGCTCTCCAAAGTCAACAGCCTGCAGCCGTTCGACGGCTACACCGACAAGTCGGCCAGCGAAAAGAAGTTGGTACGCAACGCTTTCAAGGACGGCGACGTCTGGTTCAACACCGGCGATCTGATGCGGGCCCAGGGCTTCGCGCACGCCGCGTTCGCCGACCGCCTTGGCGACACGTTCCGGTGGAAGGGCGAGAACGTCGCCACCACCGAGGTCGAGGCGGCGCTGGGCACCGACAGTCAGATCGAGGAGTGCACGGTCTACGGTGTCGAGGTGCCCGGCTGCGGTGGCCGCGCCGGCATGGTCGCGGTGCAGCTGCGCGCGGGCGCGGAGTTCGACGGGGCGGCGCTGGCGCGTGCTGCGTACAGCAACCTGCCCGCCTACGCGGTGCCGTTGTTCGTCCGTGTGGTGGAGACCTTGGCACATACCTCGACCTTCAAGAGCCAGAAGGTCGATCTGCGCAAGCAGGGCTATGGAGCCGAGGTGACCGACCCGCTCTACGTGCTGTCCGGCCGGGACGAGGGTTACCTGCCCTTCTATGCCGAGTACGCCGAAGAGGTCAAGGACGGTAAGAAGCCACGGTAGTGGTGGTTCGCTAGCCTGGGGGTCGTGCAGTCGACGTTCCCAGGCCAGTTTCTCGGCCGTCCGGTGGCGGGGGATCGTGCCCTCATCATGGCGATTGTCAACCGCACCCCTGACTCGTTTTACGACCGCGGCGCCACCTTCAGCGACGAAGCCGCCAAAGCGGCTGCGCATCAGAAGATCGCCGACGGCGCCGACGTCATCGATATCGGCGGGGTCAAGGCCGGTCCCGGTGACACCGTGGACGCCGAGGAGGAAATCGCCCGGGTGGTGCCGTTCATCGAATGGCTCCGTGGCGCATATCCCGATCAGCTGATCAGCGTGGACACCTGGCGGGCCAGCGTGGCCAAGCAGGCCTGCGCGGCCGGGGCCGACCTGATCAACGACACCTGGGCCGGCGCCGACCCGGGCCTGCCCGAGGTGGCGGCCGAGTTCGGGGCTGGGTTGGTTTGCTCGCACACCGGCGGCGCCGCGCCGCGCACCCGGCCGTTCCGGGTCAACTACGGCATCACCGAACGCGGGGTGGTCGACGACGTCATCGCCGAGGTCACCTCAGCGGCAGAGAAGGCGGTGGCGGCCGGCGTCCGAAAGGACGCCGTCCTGATCGACCCGACCCACGATTTCGGCAAAAACACTTATCACGGCCTTAGTTTGTTGCGCCACGTAAAAGATCTTGTAAATACCGGATGGCCAGTGCTGATGGCCCTGAGTAACAAGGATTTCGTCGGGGAGACTCTTGGTGTGGGACTGACCGAACGCCTGGAAGGCACGCTCGCAGCGACGGCACTGGCCGCCGCTGAGGGTGCTGCCATGTTCCGGGTCCATGAGGTCGGGCCGACTCGACGGGTCCTGGAGATGGTCGCGTCGATTCAAGGTCGGCGTCCACCCACCCGAACAGTGAGGGGGCTGGCATGAGTACCAGCAAGAAGCCGAAGGCGGATTGCCCATGTCACTGATGTCCGAGTTGTCTGCCGAAGCGATCGCCCGTCATGCCTGGCTGGCTGATCGCAGCTGGAGCCGTCCGTCCTGGAGCATCGCCGAACTGGAGGCTGCCAAGGCCGGTCGCACCGTCTCGGTGGTGTTGCCCGCGCTCAACGAGGAAGACACCGTCGCCGCCGTCATCGACAGCATCAGCCCGCTGCTGGGCGGGCTCGTCGACGAACTGGTGGTGCTCGATTCCGGTTCCACCGACGAGACCGAGATCCGTGCCATCGAGGCCGGCGCCCGGGTGGTCAGCCGCGAAGAGGCCTTGCCCGACGTCCCGATTCAGCCGGGTAAGGGCGAGGCGTTGTGGCGTTCCTTGGCCGCCACGACCGGCGACGTCATCGTGTTCGTCGATTCGGACCTGCTCGACCCCGATCCGATGTTCGTGCCCAAACTTCTCGGCCCGATGCTGGTCGCCGACGGCGTGCACCTGGTCAAGGGGTTCTACCGGCGCCCGCTGAAGATCAGCGGCGCCGAAGACGCCAACGGTGGCGGCCGGGTCACCGAGCTGGTGGCCCGCCCCCTGCTCGCCGCGTTGCGGCCCGAGCTGACCTGTCTGCTGCAGCCGCTCGGCGGCGAGTACGCGGGTACCCGTGAACTGCTGACCTCGGTCGGTTTCGCACCCGGCTACGGCGTGGAGATCGGCCTGCTGATCGACACCTACGACAAGCTCGGGCTCGATGCCATCGCCCAGGTCAACTTGGGTGTGCGGACCCACCGCAACCGGCCGCTGACCGAGCTGGCCAGCATGAGCCGTCAGGTCATCGCCACCCTGCTGTCACGTTGCGGCGTGGCGGACTCCGGCGTCGGCCTCACCCAGTTCTTCGCCGACGGCAACGACTTCACCCCGCGGACCTCGGAGGTGTCCCTGCTCGACCGGCCGGCCATGAACACCCTGCGCTGACGCGCGCCTGTCCCACCTGTCGGGGGCATCGGGCAGGATCGTTGGCGTGACGCTGATTCTGATCTACCTGGCGGTGCTGATCCTGGTTGCCGTGGTGCTGTTCGCGTTGGGCAGCGCCCTGTTCGGCCGGGGTGAGCAGCTGCCCCCGCTGCCCCGTGGGACCACCGTCACCGTGCTGCCGGCCTCCGGCGTGACCGGTGAGGACGTCGATGCGGTGAAGTTCACCCAGACCCTGCGCGGTTACAAGACCCGCGAGGTCGACTGGGTGCTGGATCGGTTGGCCCGGGAGCTGGACTCGTTGCGTGGCGAGCTGTCGGCGTTGCGGGTGGCCTACGGCGCCGACGAACCCGAGGCCGCCGACGGCGCCGCAGCCACCGAGAGTGCGCGTCCGTGACAGTGGACGACGGCCGGATCCGGTGCGGCTGGGTCAGCGAGGCCGAGATCTACCAGGACTACCACGACACCGAGTGGGGTCGGCCGCTGCACGGTACTCAGGCGCTGTTCGAGCGGGTTTCACTCGAAGCATTTCAGAGCGGGCTGTCCTGGCTGGTGATCCTGCGCAAGCGGGACAACTTCCGAAAGGCCTTTCGTGGCTTCGACATCGACAAGGTCGCGCGTTTCGGGGAGAAGGACATCGACCGGTTGTTGAATGACGTGGGCATTGTGCGCAATCGGGCCAAGATCGAGGCGACCATCGCCAATGCCCGCGCCATCGCGGACGCCGAATTGGACCTCGACGCGCTGCTCTGGTCGTTCGCGCCGACGTCGCGGCCGCGCCCGACAGACCTGTCGCAGGTTCCGGCGACCAGCCCGGAATCGGTGGCCATGGCCAAAGAACTCAAGCGCCGTGGATTGCGATTTGTCGGCCCGACGACGGCGTACGCGCTGATGCAGGCGACCGGGATGGTCGACGATCACATCGCTGACTGCTGGGTGCCCGCGGCGGAATGAACGGGCGCGTCAGGCGGGTCTTTGCACACCTGCTGCTACCGATAGGGAACAATAGAGCTAGTTCAGATGCAGTTCAGTGCCGGACGTCAACTACCGCGTGACGAATTCCGGCGCGAGACCGGAACCGCGGACGCGGCCCGGCCCCATGTGGAGGGAGCAGTTGATGGCGGCGATGAAGCCCCGGACCGGCGACGGTCCACTGGAAGCAACCAAGGAGGGGCGCGGCATCGTGATGCGAGTACCACTGGAAGGCGGGGGCCGCCTCGTGGTTGAGCTGACGCCCGATGAGGCCGCAGCTCTCGGCGACGAACTCAAGAACGTCACCAGCTAGTCATCCGCAGACCTTCTGGTAGATCTGGAGGGTCTGTTCGGCTATCTGGCCCCAGGAAAATTCTTCGACACAGCGGCGGCGACCGGCGCGCCCGTACTGCCGGGCCCGGTCGGGGTCCGCGATCAGCGCATTGACCGCCGCTGCCAGATCCGTTTCGAAGGCTCTGGTATCGGCGGGGTCGTAGTGCACCAGCGTGCCGGTGTCGCCGTCGGCGACCACCTCGGGAATGCCACCGACGTCGGAACCGACCACTGCCGTCGCGCACGCCATGGCCTCGAGGTTGACGATGCCCAACGGTTCGTATACCGACGGACATACGAAAACTGTTGCAGCCGAGAGTATTTCGCGAATCTGTGCGGTGGGCAACATTTCCTGTACCCAGAACACGCCGTTGCGTGCCGTGCTGAGCCGAGCCACCGCCGCAGAGACCTCGGCGGCGATCTGCGGGGTGTCGGGTGCACCGGCGCACAGCACCAGCTGCACCGAGGGGTCGAACTGATGGGCCGCGGCGACCAGATGCCCGACACCTTTCTGCCGGGTGATCCGGCCGACGAACGCCACGATCGGTCGGTCCGGGTCGACGCCCAGGCCGGCCAGCACCGGGCCCGGCTCCACCGGACACCACGTCGTCGTATCGATCCCGTTGTGCACCACGTGCACTCGCTGCGGATCCAATTCGGGATAGGTGGACAGCACGTCGCGTCGCATCCCGGAACTCACCGCGATCACCGCGTCCGCGGCCGTCACGGCAGTGCGCTCGATCCACGACGACACCCGGTAGCCACCGCCGAGCTGTTCGGCCTTCCACGGCCGGGACGGCTCCAGTGAATGTGCGGTCAGCACGTGCGGGATGCCGTGCAGCAGCGCGGTCAGATGCCCGGCCATCCCGGCGTACCAGGTGTGTGAGTGCACCACGGCGGGCGCCCGGTCCGGGCCAAAGGCGTTGTTGACCATCGCCAGATCTGCCGACATCGTGGTGAGGGCGGCGTTGGCGCCCGCCAGCGCCGGGTCGGGCTGGGCCACCAGAGCGCTCTCGCGGGGAACGCCCATGCAATGCACGTCGACTGCGCACAGTGTGCGCAGGTTCGATACGAGCTCGGTTACGTGAACGCCTGCACCGCCGTAGACCTCGGGCGGGTACTCCCGAGTCATCATCGCCACCCGCATGGCGATGACCGTACCGGTGGCACCTAAGTCGCGTACGGCTAGCCGCTTGGGTTGGCTGCGGATAAGTTGGCACCATGAGGGAACTGCCCCACGTCCTGGGAATCGTCCTAGCCGGTGGTGAGGGCAAGCGGCTGTACCCGCTGACCGCGGACCGGGCCAAGCCGGCAGTTCCGTTCGGTGGCGCGTATCGACTGATCGACTTCGTGCTGTCCAATCTGGTCAACGCGCGGTACCTGCGTATCTGCGTTCTGACGCAATACAAGTCGCATTCGCTGGACCGGCACATCTCGCAGAATTGGCGGCTGTCCGGATTGGCCGGTGAGTACATCACCCCGGTCCCGGCCCAGCAGCGGCTCGGCCCGCGCTGGTACACCGGATCGGCCGATGCCATCCATCAGTCGCTGAACCTGGTTTACGACGAAGATCCGGACTACATCGTGATTTTCGGGGCCGACCACGTGTACCGGATGGACCCCGAGCAGATGGTGCGATTCCACATCGAGAGCGGAGCCGGCGCCACCGTCGCGGGCATCCGGGTGCCGCGGGCCGAGGCGAGTGCGTTCGGTTGCATCGACGCCGACGAGTCCGGCCGGATCCGCAGCTTCGTCGAAAAGCCGGCGAATCCGCCGTCCTGTGCCGACGACCCGGAGCAGACATTCGTCTCGATGGGCAACTACGTGTTCACCACCAAGGCGTTGATCGACGCGATCCGGGCCGACGCCGAGGACGGCGACTCCGATCACGATATGGGCGGCAACATCATTCCGCGGATGGTCTCCGACGGCATGGCCGCCGTCTATGACTTCAACGACAATGAGGTGCCCGGTGCCACCGAACGCGACCACGGCTACTGGCGCGACGTCGGGACCCTGGACGCCTTCTACGACGCCCATATGGATCTGGTGTCGGTGCACCCGGTGTTCAACCTCTACAACCGGCGCTGGCCGATCCACGGCGAGTCCGAGAATCTCGCGCCGGCGAAGTTCGTCAACGGCGGTTCGGCTCAGGAGTCGGTGGTCGGCGCGGGCAGCATTGTTTCGGCTGCCTCGGTACGCAATTCGGTGCTCTCGTCCAACGTGGTGATCGATGACGGTGCCATCGTCGAGGGCAGTGTGCTGATGCCGGGTGTGCGGATCGGGCGCGGCGCGGTGGTGCGGCACGCCATCTTGGACAAGAACGTGGTGGTCGGTCCCGGCGAGATGGTCGGGGTCGACCTGGAGCGTGACCGCGAGCGCTTCTCGGTCAGTGCCGGGGGAGTGGTGGCCGTCGGCAAGGGTGTCTGGATCTAGAGCGCCGCGCGGCGTTTGCGCCGCCGGATCAGCACCACCGTCGCCCAGATCAGTGCGGCCAGCACCACCACGACCAGCGCCGGCACCAGGATCGCGATGATCACCAGGGCAACACTGGTGATGTCCTCCACGGTGCTCAGGATCGGGGCGGCGACGCCGCCGGTCGCGACGTTCGCGACCGGACGGACAGTGGACTTGGTCAGCGATACGGCCAGTGCGGTCAGGGCGCCGATCGCCACCGGAATCCACTGCCCGGAATGGACGAACGCCCCCGGGTCGGTGACCGTGGCGGTCTGCGCCGAGGTGCCGGATCCGAACACGATGCCGCCGGAGGTGGGGCGCACGAAGGTCTGGATGGTGTCGTTGACGGTGTCCAGGGCGGGCACTTTGTCGGCGACGATCTCGACGATCAGCAGCACTGCCACGATGCCGATGACCCAACCGTTGGTCAGCCATGCCCACGGATGCGGTAGGTGCACCAGATTGGTGAAGCGCCCGAGCAACCCCATGGCGAGCAATGGAATGTAGGCATTCAGTCCCGATGCGGTGGCCAGGCCGAAACCGGTGAACAGTTCCACGGGACCCAGTATGTGCCTTTTTGGTTGACCCGCAGCGGGTTTGGCGCTACCAGATGTACGGCACCAGGCGATGCCGCACGGTGTGGGTGTACTCGATGTAGCCGGGTAGCTCGGTGCGCAGCATCTTCTCCTCGTCGAAGATGCGCACCATCAGGATCGGGACGCTGGCGATCACCGGGATCAACCCCCAGTAGGAGCCGAGCGCGGGTGGGGTGGCGACCATCATGATCAGCGCGCAGATGTACATGGGGTGACGCACGATGCCGTACAGCCCGGTCGAGATCACCGGTTGTTCGGCTTCCACCGATATGCTCGCCCCGGCGAAGTTGTTCTGGAGCACCACCAACTGCGCCGCCAGCAGTGAGACACCGACCACGACGTTGCCCAGCACCGTGACCACGGTGGGCACGTGCGACCAGCCGAACCGCCAATCCAGTGCACTGACCACAGCGGTGGCCACCACCGAGGCCAAGATGCCCCACATCACCAACTTCTGTACCGGACGGGTTTCCTTTCCTGGTCCGCCGTTCATGCGCCGGGCCAGTGCGTCGGGCTGCTTGACTGCCAGATACATGCTGGGGCCGATGGTCGCAACCATGAACACGGCAATGAAAACCCAAGCCTGCCAATAGTGCAACGTGCCGGCCGGTCCGCAGAGCAGGATGATGAAAAAGGCGATGCCGAGTGCCGCCGAGGCCATGGTTTGCAGTGCGAGTTTCATGTCGTCCGCCTAGCGTAGGTCGCGGCGCCGGAATGCCATGGCGCCCACTGCTATCAGTGCGGAGTCGAGAACCAGGAGCCAGATCAGTGGGGCGGCGGTGAAAGCACCGACTCGGGGAATGTGGATGAAGGGTTCCAAGTCCAGCAGCCAGTGCGACGAATTCGACAGCGAACCAAGCAGATACACCGCGATGAAGGTGACCAGCACGCCCCAGGCCACCGGGCTGAACCGCGGTGCCACCCCGAACAGCAAGGTGCTCACCCCGATCAGTAGCCACACCGCCGGCAGCTGTACCGCGGCGGACCCCAGGGCCGCCGACCCGTAGCTCAGGCTTGCCAGCAGTCCTGCGGTCAGCATCGCCACCGTGGTGCCCAACACGGCGATAACCAGATGACTTGCCAGCCAACGTATCCGGCTCACCGATCCGGCCAACAGGGTCTCCGCGCGGTGTTCGGACTCCTCTTGGTGCGCTCGCAACGTCAGTGATACCGCGAACGCCGCGACGACCATGCCCAGCATGTTGAAGGCGATCGTGATGAAGGCCTGTTCGAGGGCGCCGGTGCCGCCGAGTCGGGTGACGATCTGCTGTGCAGCCCCTCCGCCGAGCTCGTCGCCGATGCCGTGTACGACGTTGCCGACCAACAGCCCGTAGAGGCCGAGTCCGATCGTCCACGCCAGTATCGAGCCGCGGCTCAACCGCCAGGCCAAGCCCAACGGCCCGCTCAAAGCCTTTGCAGCGCGGGGCTGTCCGCGGCGTTCGGCGAACAATCCGGCGCCGACGTCGCGCCCTGCCTGTAGCTGATAGGCCAGCACGATCAATGTCGCGGTGAGCGCCAGGTGCAGCAGCAGGACCCAGAATCGGTCACCGGCGTAGGGCTGGACCAGCAGCGACCACCCCAATGGCGACGCCCAGGACAGGTGGCTGCCGCCGGCATCGCCGATGGCCCGCACCGTGAATGCGGCGCCGAGAACGGCGAAGGCCGCGCCGCGGGCGACGCGCGCACTGGGTGACAACTGCGCGGCGACCCCGGCGACTGCTGTGAAGACCAGCCCCGAGCATGCCAGCGCTGCGCTGAACGCCAGTGAACCCATAACGGGCACATCAGTTTTCAGTAGACCCAGAAAGCCGATGAATCCGGTGAGCAGCGACGCGCCGCCAGCCAGTAGCAGCGCCGCGGTGAGGCCGGCATTGCGGCCGACGGCGGTCGAGTCCACGAGCTCACTGCGGCCGGTCTCCTCGTCCGCGCGGGTGTGCCGGATCACGGTGAGGATGGTGGCGATGGCGATCAGCACATGGAACATCCCGGCCTTCCAGATACCGGTCGCCCCGAGGCTGTTGTTCAGAATGTTGCCGTACAGCGCGCGTTGGGCGGGACTGGCCATGATGGTCGCGGCGAAGCCGGCGCGGGCGGCGGCCGTGGGGTACACGGCCGCGATGCTGCCGATGTACACCGTCGAAATCGGCAGCGACAGCAGCAACACCCACAACGGCAGGATGATCCGGTCTGTGCGCAGGTAAAGACGAAGCAGCCCAAGGGTTCCGGTGAAGCTGGATCCGTGCCGACCGGCTGCCGGGGCCGGCCGATCCAGTACGGCGGTCATGCGTGCACCTGCTCAAGATTGTGATGGTCTCGCTCGCCGGTCGTGTCGTAGTGCCGCAGGAACAGGTCCTCGAGCGTCGGCGGCTGACTGACCAACGACCGCACCCCGGCGTCGCCGAGCGCCTTGATCACCGCGCCGAGGCTCTCGCTTTCCACTCGGGCATGCAGTGTCTGGCCGTCGAAGGAGATGTCGCTGACGCCCGGCAGGCGATCGATGCGTCCCGGGTTGTTGATCATTTCGGCTTTGATGGTGGTGCTCGACAGATGGCGCATCGCCTCCAGCGTGCCGCTCTCGACGGTGCGGCCCGCGCGGATGATCGTCACGCGCTGACACAGCCTCTCGGTCTCGGCCAGGATGTGGCTGGACAACAGAACGGTCGTGCCTCGGCCGGCGGCCTCGGCGATGCATTGCTGAAAGATGTTCTCCATCAACGGGTCCAAGCCGCTACTCGGTTCGTCGAGCAACAGCAGCCGGGCGCGTGAGGAGAACGCGGAGATCAGGGATATCTTCTGCCGGTTGCCCTTCGAGTAGGTGCGGGTTTTCTTCGTCGGGTCGAGGTCGAAGCGTTCGATCAACTCGGCCCGTCGCGTGGTGTCGATGCCTCCGCGCATCCGGGCCAGCAGGTCGATCGTCTCACCGCCGGTGAGCGTCGGCCATAACGTGACATCACCTGGTACATAAGCGATTTCGCGATGCAGGTCGACGGCGTCCGTCCAGGGGTCACCGCCGAGAAGGCGGACGGTACCGGAGTCGGCCCGCACCAGGCCAAGCAGCACCCGGATGGTGGTCGACTTTCCGGCGCCGTTGGGGCCCAGGAACCCGTGCACCTCGCCCGCGGCCACCTGCAGGTTCAACCCGTCCAGTGCCCGGACCGATCCGAAATTCTTTGTCAGGTTCTCGATCTCGATTGCGTTCATGGTTTCTCCTGTTCGTGTTGCGCCAGAAATCCCTGATAGATGGTGGGGTCGGTGAGCAGGCCTTCGGTGTACAACTCCAGCGAGGGCAGCATCATGTCCTCGGCGTAGTCATGTAGGACCTTGCGCAAATCGTTTGGTGTGTCGTGCATTTGCAGATACATGAGCAATCCGCCGCCGCCGGTGATCGCCAGGTACCGGGCCCGAGCCCGGGGATCGCGGCTGGGCTTGAGGGTGCCGGCTCTGACGCCCTCTTCGATATAGCCCTCGGCATTGTCGATCATGGTGTGCAGCAACGTCTTGGCCAATTCGCCGCCTTCGCGCAGCGCCCGCATCAGATATGCCGTCAGCGGCGCGAAGCTCTCGATGTCGGCCAGTTGTGCCAACCATGCGGCCGGGCTGGCGTTCTGCATTGACTCGCTCTTGGCGGCCCGGATGGATTCGGCGACGTAGGCGTCACAGGCCTGTCGCAGGCCCTCTTTGGATCCGAAGTGGTGGATGACCAAGGCAGCGCTGACCCCGGCGGCTTGCGCGATGCTGCGCAGTCCGACGGTGAAGCCGTGCTCTCCGAACTGCTCGATGGCCGCGTCGCGGATCCGGGCGACGGCGGTCAGATCATCGACTGAACGCATGTTCAATAGGCTAAACGCGCGTTCAGTCGACAGTCAAGGGTCGACCAGGTCAAGTTTTCGTAAGGATTTGGCGGTCAGCGACAACGCTGCGGGTGCCCCGGGCCGGGGCCCGCGGCACGTGAGGCGAGAGGGCTAGTCGCGGACGGCGGCCAGCAGTCCGTCGCCCAGCGGCACCAGAACGGGCGTCAGTTGTTCGTTCTCGGCGATGGCCCGGGCAGCCTCGCGCACCGCGACGACATCGCGATCATTGGCGCCGGCATCGCCCGCACGTCCGCCGAGGGCGGCGCGGTGCACCACGATCACGCCGCCGGGGCGCAGCAGCCGGATGCCCTCGGCGACGAATTGCGGTTGATCAGCCGGCTCGCCGTCGATGAACACCAGGTCATACGAACCGTCGGCCAATCGCGTGAGCACTTCCTGAGCCCGGCCGATGATCAGTCGGGTGCGCGACGGGCCGATGCCGCCGGCAACGAACGTCTGTTTGGCCAGGCGCTGATGCTCGGGCTCGATATCGATCGTGGTCAGCACACCGTCGTCGCGCATCCCCGAGAGCAACCAGAGGCCGCTGACCCCAGCGCCGGTGCCGACCTCGACCACGGCTTTGGCCGACGCGATCTTGGCCAGCACGCTGAGCAGGGCGCCGACGGCCGGGGTCACCGGGTTGGCTCCGATCTCCTCGGCGCGCTCCCGGGCGGCCGCGGTGATCGGGTCCTCGGAGATCGACTGTTCGGCGTGGCTGACGATGGCCTCGGCGCGGCCCGGCTGGGCCGACGGCTCGTCGGTGCTGGTCATGCCCGCAGCCTAAGCGAAACCGTGCGGCCAACCCCGGTCAATGCCGTCGACACGGCCGACACGCCCGCTGCCGAGTAGTGATTTGGCGCCAATGTGGTCCCATTCGCGCAGGTCGGGTCTGAGGCGCCGAGTTTCTAAGCAAAAGTTCAGATTGCTCATATGTCAAGCTCACCGGGGTGCGAGACGGTAGTCGCCATGAACGACGGACAGCGCTTGCAGTCTTCGCGGGTTGGTGCGAACGGGAATATCGGGCTGACCGCCCGGGTTGCCGGGGACGTAACGCCGTCGTGTCTCGCCGACAGCGGCCCTACCGACATGGAGAATCCAACGAGCACCAACACCGTCCTGACCGCCCCTGCCCACATGTCGCACGCCACGGCTGCGCCCGAGCACACCGACTGGGTGGAATCCAGCGATGAGCTGTCCGGGACCGCGGTGTTCGACGCCACCGGCGACATGGCTGCCATGCCGACGTGGGACGAGCTGGTGCGTCAGCACGCCGACCGGGTGTACCGGCTGGCCTACCGGTTGTCGGGTAGTCAGCAGGACGCCGAGGACCTGACCCAGGAGACCTTCATCCGGGTGTTCCGCTCGGTGCAGAACTACCAACCAGGCACCTTCGAGGGCTGGTTGCACCGCATCACCACCAACCTGTTCCTGGACATGGTTCGTCGCCGCTCCCGTATCCGGATGGAGGCGCTGCCCGAGGACTATGACCGGGTGCCTGCCGAGGACCCCAACCCCGAGCAGATCTACCACGACTCTCGATTGGGCCCTGACCTGCAGGCCGCGCTGGACTCGCTGCCGCCGGAATTCCGTGCCGCAGTGGTCCTGTGCGACATCGAGGGATTGTCCTACGAGGAGATCGGCGCCACCCTGGGCGTCAAGCTCGGCACCGTCCGCAGCCGGATCCACCGTGGTCGGCAGGCATTGCGGGATTACCTGGCCAGCCACCCCGGCGACTACACCCAGGCCGCTTCTGGCTCGCTGGCCAAATCCTCCTGAGCGTTCCGGTGAGTAAGTCACAGGGCGCCGCGCTACATTCAAGGCACGCGTCAATTCGTATTCGACGCATCAGGCCTGGGAGGAGTGCGGTGATGGTCGAACCGGGACATGTGTTCCGTCGGGCGTTCTCGTGGCTGCCGTCTCAGTTCGCGTCGCAGAGCGACGGCCCCGTCGGCCCGCGGCGGTTCGGCTCCACCGAGCATCTGTCGGTCGAGGCGATCGCGGCCTTCGTCGACGGCGAGCTGCGGATGTCGGCCCACCTGCGGGCCGCCCACCATCTCTCGTTGTGCGCGGAGTGCGCTGCCGAGGTCGATGCCCAAGGACAGGCCCGCAGCGCGCTGCGGGATTCCTGCCCGGTGGCCATCCCGAATTCGTTGCTGGGTGCGCTGTCTCAGATTCCTCATCACGTCTCGGACCAGCTGACCGACGCGCAGTCGGCGGAAGCCGGTGATCAGCATGTGACCGGCGGGCTGACACGGGATCGTCGCAAGCGCCGGTAGGGTTAACAGCCGAAGACTGCGCACGCCCTGGATGGCGGCGCTGCAGATGGAGAGCGGAACAAACGGGTGACCAATCAGGATTCGTCGGGCAGTAACCCGCGCATGCAGCCGCGCCCGGTTTCGCGCCCACCTGTTGACCCCGCGTCTGCGCGCGCATTCGGCCGGCCCTCCGGTGTGACCGGAGCGTTCCTCGCCGAAGACAAAATGCGCGATCAGGGTGAGTTCACCCCGACCAACCAGGCCCCTGACCGGGTGCTGGCCGAGGCGTTCGGTCGCCCCGGCGGCGCCAGGGATTCGCTGCAGCGCCACCCGGCCGACGCCGGCGCCCTGGATGCCGAGCGCACCGCGGGCGAGTCCGACATCCCGGCCGACCCGTGGCGCGACCCGCAGGCCGTTCCGTCACTCGGTGCCCCGGCGCTCGATCGTCCGGCGCCGGTGATGGTGGCCGCCCCGGTCGGCAAGCTCGGGGTTCGCGACGTGCTGTTCGGCCGTCGGGTCTCGACGGTGGCGCTGGTGATCCTGATCCTGATCGCGCTGGTCATCGGCGCCCTCGGTGGTGTGATCGGACGTAAGACCGCCGAGGTCGTGGAGGCGTTCACCACCTCCAAAGTGACGCTCAAGACCGCGGACGACGGTGACCTGCCTGCCGGACGTTTTGCCAAAGTTGCGGCAGCAGTTGAAGATTCGGTGGTCACCATCGAAGCCATCAGCGACAGCGAGGGTTCTCAGGGCTCTGGCGTGGTGGTGGACGGCCGTGGCTACATCGTCACCAACAACCACGTCATCTCCGAAGCGGCCAACAACCCGAGCCAGTACAAGATCTCGGTGGTCTTCAACGACGGCAAGCAGGTTCCGGCCAACTTGGTCGGCCGTGATCCCAAGACCGACCTCGCGGTGCTGAAGGTCGACAACGTCGACAACCTGCGGGTGGCCCGGCTGGGCGATTCGGAGAAGCTCAGGGTCGGTGACGAAGTGATCGCCGCCGGTGCCCCGCTGGGCCTGCGCAGCACCGTCACGCACGGCATCATCAGTGCGCTGCACCGACCGGTGCCGTTGTCCGGTGAGGGTTCGGATACCGACACCGTGATCGACGGTGTGCAGACCGACGCGTCGATCAACCACGGCAACTCCGGTGGTCCGCTGATCAACATGCAGTCCGAGGTCATCGGGATCGATACCGCCGGAAAGTCGTTGTCCGACAGCGCGAGTGGTCTGGGCTTCGCGATTCCGGTGAACGAGGTCAAGGCCACCGTGGACGTGCTGATCCGGGACGGCAAGATCTCGCATCCGACGCTGGGGCTGACTGCGAAGTCGGCCAGCAATGACGTCGCCTCGGGCGCGGCCGTCGCCAATGTGATCGCCGGTGGTCCGGCCGACAAGGGCGGCGTCCTGGAAAACGACGTCGTGGTCAAGGTCGGTAGTCGCAAGGTGGCCGACGCCGACGAGTTCGTGGTCGCGGTACGTCAGCTGCAGATCGGCCAGCCGGCGCCCATCGAAGTGGTTCGCGATGGTCGGCACGTGACATTGACCGTGGTTCCGGCCGCCGACACTCCCAAGACCTAGCGGGCGACGATGTTCAACATCGGTTGGGGCGAGATGCTGGTGCTGGTGATCGCCGGCCTGGTGATCCTCGGTCCCGAGCGGTTGCCGGGAGCCATCCGGTGGACCGCGTCAGCGTTGAAGCAGGCGCGTGAATACCTCAGTGGCGCAACGAGTCAGCTCAAGGAAGATCTCGGCCCCGAGTTCGAGGACCTGCGTCAGCCGCTGTCTGAATTGCAGAAGTTCCGAGGTATGACGCCGCGCGCCGCGCTGACCAAGCATCTGCTCGACGGTGATGACTCGTTCATCACCGGGGCGTTCGAGCCGAATTCATCGGCTCAGCCCGAGCCGCCCAAGCCGGTCACGCCGCCGACTTCGGAACCGGGCGTCACGCCGTTCGATCCCGACGCTACCTAGAGCTGAATTCTGGTCCGTAGCAGTCTCGCCGGGTCGCGGTAGCGCTCGCGTTCAGCGGCGATTTCCGGTGCCGGCGGCAGGATTTCGTCTGCATCCAGGTAGACGCCACCGGCGCGCAGCGCGTCGTCGAGCATCAACCAGATCCATCGGGCCAGGTCGGTGATCAGTGCATCCTGGCCGCGGCGGTCCGGCTGTTCCAGCCAGTGCCCGGCGGCGGTTTCGACCAGGCCGACGATCCCGTAGGACAAGCGCTCGGCGTCGGCGGCCACGCCGAACGCGTTGACGTACACCTCGAGCACATTGCACAGCAGGTTGGCGATGGTGATCTTGATGTCGGCGAAAGCGCTGAACCCCTCGTCGATCGAGCAGCGTTGTAGGTAGCGATAGAGATTCGGATGTTGGGTCAGAAAGTGGACGTGCGCGCTGACCCCGGCCGTTACGATCTGGGCCATGCTGCCTTCGGGCTGCCACACCGGAGCGAGTTCGGCCGTGATCATCAGGCTGGCCCGCTGGGCGACTTCGCGCTGCAGATCGGCGGCGTCGACGAAATGCCGATACAGCTTGGTGCGGCTGACGCCGACGTGTGCGGCGATCTGCTCGGTCGAGGTTTGTGGTCCGTGCTGCTCGATCACGACGAGGGCGGCGTCGATGAACTCTGCACGTCTGCGCTCGCGTTGGCCGGCCCAGCGACCAGTGGTGGCATTCGCCATGGATCCCTGTCTACCGCATGCACCGGATCGACCGGTACTGCATGTACCCAATCAGCGGGAATCTGGTCATCTAGTGGTACGTCACGTACCATCTGCGTGTTGCGCCATGCGGATGGCGCCGGAATGTTCAAAGGGGAACGACCATGGACGCGGTGTCCATTTTTCGCCGGGTCGCCGGTCTGCCGGCCGCTGACGCGGAGCTCAAGCCCGCGGTCGACTACGGGTTCTTCGGGCCGGGCTCGATGACCTGGCAGGTCTGGAGCTATCCCACATCGCTGTTGCTCGGCTTCGCCCGCGCCGTGACCATCGAGCACCTCGACCCGTACCTGGCGGCTGCGGTGGACGCCAGCGGCCAGGTGTATGCCCGCACCCGGCTGCGTTACGACCGCACCATGCAGTACTTCGCGCTGGTCGCGTTCGGTGACGCCGAAGCGGTACTGGATGCTTCTGAAATCCTGGTGAAGATCCATGGCAAGGCCGTCGGCACCGAGCCGATCACCAAGAAGCCGTTCGACGCCAACGATCCCGACTCGCAATTGTGGATCCATCTGACGGCGTGGCACTCGATCCTCTACACCTACGAGACGTTCGGCCCGGGCAAGCTCACCGAGGCGCAGGAGCTGCAGTACTGGGAGGAGTGCGCCCGGGCTGCGGAGTTCCAGACCATCAACCCTGACGACGTGCCGCGTACCCGCGAGGGCATCCAGCAGTACTTCGAGCAGTACCGGCCGCAGATGGCCGGCTCCGAGGTGGCCCAGAACATGATGAATTACCTCGTCGATCTGGGCTATCACATCTTGCCGGAGCGAGTGCCGAGCTGGATGCGCCGAGTGTTCAACTGGCCGATGCGCCGAGCCATCATCGCCACCATGCCGAAGTGGATGCGTACGCTGGGCGGCATCCCGCAGAACTACTCCGATGACGTCATCGCCAAGCTGGTGGCACGCCCGTTCCTGCGGGCGGTCTCCGGTATCCCGCGCCTGGAGTTGGCGCTCCTGGATTTCACCACACCGCACACCACCCCGATCGTCGGTCCGACGCTGATGAAGATCCCCGCGCTGAACCCGGTGACCTACACTCCGGCGCAGGCTCGGGAAAAATTCGGGCGGACCACCCCGTTGCAGCAATACCAGGCGATCGTCAGCAAGCGGACGCTCGGCCAGGGTCCCGCGCCGTATGAGCACAACCACCAGGACGCCCTGCTGGAGTTCGAAGCCCACGCCGGCTGACCCGACGAAACCAGGAGATTCTCTGATATGTCCGACACCGCGTACACGACTGCAGTCGACGAGGCACTGAATGATCTCGCTGAAGGCGAGAAGACCTGGGCTGCAACCTCTCTGGATCATCGCCGGGAGCTGCTCGACGAGGTGCAGCAGCTGGCCGTGCAGCACGGCGCCGACTGGGTCGACGCAGCCGTCCGGATCAAGCAACTCGATCCCGAGTCACCGCTGGTCGGTGAGGAGTGGATCTCCGGCCCGTATCCGGTGGCCACCGGTGCCGCTGCGATGTCGGCGAGCCTGGCCAAGCTGTCGGCTGGGAAGAGTCCGTTGGACGGGGCCACTTTCGGTTCTGCCGGTGGCCGCACCACGGTTAATGTATTGCCGCTCAATATCTTCGACCGGCTGCTGCTGTCCGGGTTCAGTGCGCAGGTCTGGCTGCAACCCGGCGTCAGTGCCGACGAGGCGCTGCGCACCGCCGGGCTGGCGCAACGAGATCCCGCCAAGACCAATGGAATCGGTGCCGTCCTGGGTGCCGGCAATATCATGTCGATCGCGCCCCTGGACACCTTGTACGAGCTGATCGCCAACAACCGGGTGGTGGCGCTCAAGCTCAATCCGGTCACCGATCTGCTGTTGCCGGTGCTGACCACGGTGCTGGCGCCGTTCATCGCAATCGGCGCGGTCCGGATCCTCACCGGTGGCGCCGATGTGGGTACCTACCTGGTGCAGCACGAGTTGGTGGATCACGTGCACATGACGGGCAGCGCGCTGACCCATGACGCCATCGTGTTCGGGGTCGGCGAAGAGGGCGCCCGGCGGAAGGCCGCGAACGAGCCGGTCCTGACCAAGGACATCACCAGCGAGCTCGGCGGCGTGTCGCCGACCATCGTGGTGCCCGGCAGTTGGAGCCGTGCGGACATCGAATTCCAGGCCAATCACATTGCCACGCAACGGCTGCACAACAACGGCTACAACTGCGTGGCCTCGCAGGTCGTGGTGCTGTCCTCGAAGTGGGCTCAGCGTGACGAGTTCGTTGCGGCCCTGACCAAGGCGATCGGCGCGGCACCCGAGCGTGCCGCCTACTACCCGGGTTCCGATTCTCGGGTGGCCGGCGCCGAGGCGACCTATCCGACGGCTCAGCGGATCGGCGATCGACTCTTGGTCGTGGATCCCGAGGACCGCACCGCCCTGCTGAACACCGAGTACTTCTCGCCGGTGTACGGGGTGATCGACTTGGACAGCGACGGCGTCGAATTCGTCCGCGAAGCCACCCGACTGGCCAACGAGCAGTTCGTGGGCACGCTCGGCGTCAACGTCGTCGCGGCACCCGACACCATCAAGTCCCTGGACAAGGCGTTCGACGCCATGATCGAGGCGCTGCATTACGGCACGGTGGCGATCAACGCCTGGACCGGCGTCGGTTACCTGACCGCGCACGCCACCTGGGGCGCCTTCCCCGGGCACACGCGCAATGACGTACAGAGCGGAATCGGTGTGGTGCACAACGGCTTTCTCATCGAGAAGCCGGAGCGCACGGTGGTCCGCGGACCGTTCCGTCCGTCGCCGCGTTCGCTGCTCAGCGGCGAGCTGTCGATTTCGCCGAAGCCGCCCTGGTTCGTCAACAACCGGACCGCGGCCTCGACTGGTCGGCTGCTGGCCGGATTCGCCGGCAAGCCGAGTTGGGTGAAGCTGCCGGCGATCTTCGCCTCGGCGTTGCGGGGCTGACGCGCTATCCGGGCAGCCGGATCACCTGAGCGGCGTAGGCCAGCCCCGCGCCGTAGCCGAGTAACAGGGCCAGGGAGCCGGGCTTGACCGCACCGGTGGTCAGCAGGGTGTCCATGGCCAACGGGATCGACGCGGCCGAGGTGTTACCGGTGTCTTGAATATCTTGGGCGACAACGGTTTCCGGTTTGAGTTCCAGCCCCTTGGTCAGCAACTCGTTGATGCGGCCGTTGGCCTGGTGCGGTATGAAGGCGGCGATGTCCTCGACGGCCACCCCGGCTGCTTCCATGGCTCGCCGACCCACGTCCACCATCTGGAAAGCCGCCCACCGGAACACCGTCTGGCCCTCCATGCGCAGGAAAGGCCTTGGCCCGGACGGGTTCTCGGTGTAGTCGATCCAGCTGAGGTCCTGCACGATGGCGCCGGACTGCTCGCCGTCACTGCCGGAAACGGTGGGTCCGATGCCCTGCTCGGGCGTCGGTCCGACTACGACCGCGGCGGCGCCGTCGGCGAAGATGAAGGCATTGCTGCGGTCGGTCATGTCGATGGCATCGGACAGCTTCTCCGAACCGACCACCAGGATACGGCCGGCGCTACCGCCCCGGATCATGTCCGCGGCCACCCCGAGCGCGTAGCCGAACCCCGCACAACCCGCGGCGATGTCGAAGGCCGGCACGCCATGCGCGCCGATCGCCGTCGCCACCTGGGGCGCGCATGGCGGAGTATTGCGAAAGTTGGTGCTGGTGGCCACGATCACGGCGTCCACAGCGAGTAGCGGAGCGGATAGCGGATCAGCGCTGTCGGTGCTTCGTAGTCCGGCCGCAGCGCAGGCGCGGCGGCCCGCTTCGCAGGCCATCGACACCGCGGATTCGTCGTGGCCGGCGAACCGCCGGGTCTTGATTCCGGTCCTGGAGTAGATCCATTCGTCCGACGAATCGATGGTGCGGCAGATCTCGTCATTGGTGACGATGCGGCCGGGGCGGTACGCCGCGACGCTCAGCAGACCGACGTGCTGTGCGCCGCCGCGGGTATGGATATGTGTCACTTGCTCATTCCAGTTATCAGCGGCCGGCCGGGTCCAACCCCAGCGACATGCCGGCCAGACCGCGCTTGCGGCTGGACAGCTTGTCGGCGATGTCGCACAAGGCTTTTCCGGCGGCCGACTCGGGATCCGACAGTGCCAGCGGCACACCGGAGTCGCCGGCCGACACCAGTCGCGGATCCAACGGCACCTGGCCGAGCAGCGGAACCTCGGCACCCACTGTGCGCGTGAGGCTTTCGGCAACCCGGGCACCGCCACCCTCGCCGAACAACTGCATCGTGGTGCCGTCGGGCAGGGTCAGCCCGGACATGTTCTCCACCACGCCGACGATGCGCTGACGAGTCTGTACCGCGATGGCGCCGGCCCGCTCGGCGACCTCGGCCGCGGCTATCTGCGGCGTCGTGACCACCAGGATCTCAGCGCCGGGGATCAGCTGTGCCACCGAGATGGCGATATCGCCGGTGCCGGGCGGCAGGTCGAGCAGCAGCACGTCGAGATCGCCCCAGTACACGTCGGCCAGGAACTGCTGCAGTGCCCGGTGCAGCATCGGTCCACGCCACACCACCGGGGTGTTGCCCTGGGTGAACATGGCGATCGAGATGACCTTCACCTCGTGGGCAATCGGCGGCAGGATCATCGAATCCACTTGGGTGGGGCGGTCTTCCACGCCCATCATGCGTGGCACCGAGTGGCCGTAGATATCGGCGTCCAGCAGGCCGACCGACAAGCCCTTGGCGGCCAGCGCCGCGGCCAGGTTCACCGTCACACTGGATTTGCCGACGCCGCCCTTGCCGGAGGCCACTGCGTACACCCGGGTCAGCGAATTCGGCTGGGCGAACGGGATGACCGGCTCGCGGGAGTCACCGCGCAGCAGCGTGCGCAATTCGGCGCGCTGCTCGTCGTTCATCACATCGAGCGTCACCTTGACCGAGCCGGTGCCGGGCACGTCGGTGACGGCGGCGGTGACGCGGTCGGTGATCTCGGCTTTCTTGGGGCAGGCCGAGGTGGTCAGGTAGATCTCGACGTGCACGCCGCCGTCGGATTCGACGGTGACGTTCTTGACCATGCCGACCTCGGTGATCGGACGGCGCAGTTCAGGGTCGACGACTTTGGCCAGCGCGGCACGCACTGCGGAGTTCAGGTCAGCGGACATCAGCGGGAGTCTATGCCTGTGGGGTGTTGCTAAGGCCCGGGAGGTGCACCCTGAGCTGCTGGCATCGGGTCAGCCGGAGGCAGTGCGGGAGGCGCGGCCACGGGAGCGGCGGGGCCGGGTGCTGCGCCCCCATGTGCTGTTCCCACCGCGACCGCAGTGATCGGAACCGGAACTTGCGGCCCCGGGCCAACCGGAGCCGGGCCAACCGGAGCCGGGACAGCGGGAGCTGGGGCAGCAGGAGCCGGCGCGACCGGACCTGGCGGAGCGAGGGGCGCCGGCGGTGCGAACAGCGGGGGCTGGAACGGTGCCGGGGCATCCGGGGCAGGAGGCAGCCCGAACGGCAATGGCGGGGGCGGAACCGGCGCGTCAGGAGCGAACGGAGCGCCGGGCAGTGCACCGGGAACCGCGACCGGCGGCGCCGGGGCAGGTGTCGCCTGCAGGCAGAACACCGCGCAGTTCTGCTGGGGGACTTGGCCGGGGATACCGGGTGCCCCCGGGAACGCGCGGTTGACGTCCATGACGTTGGTCAGGGCCATCGGGTCGTCGGCCGGCAGCCCCATGGCGTTGAGCGGCAGGCCGGGGCCGATGCCCTCGGCGTGATCCAGATGCTGATCGCCGATGGCCGGCGGCGGCCCGACGATCGGCGGCAGGTCGACCGGGGCGATACCGGTGACGTAGGCCTTGGCCCAACCCAGCACGTTCGCCGCGTAGGCCATCGAGTTGTTGTAACGCAGGATCGCGGTCAGCACCTGGTCCGAGTCGCGCAGGTTGAGTCCGCCGCTGCACAGGTAACGGGCCGCGGCCAGCGATGCGTCGAAGACGTTCTGTACGTCCGGCTTGCCGTCACCGATCGCGTCGGAGGCGTATCGCGCCCAGGTACCGGGCAGGAACTGCATCGGTCCCAACGCTCGCGCGTAATAGACCCGGCCTGCCGCGACGCTCTGGACGATTACCTCGTTGCCGGCCAGCGAGCCGTCCAGCACCGGACCATAGATCGGGTACATCGCCGTGCCGCGGGCGTCGGTGGCCCCGTTGTTGGCGTGTCCGGACTCGATGCGGCCGATGCCGGCCAGCAGGTTCCAGCTGATGCCGCAGCCGGGCGCCTGGGTGGCCATGATCTTTTCCGCGGTGCGGTAAGCGTTCAGGGCGATCGGCGGAATGTGTACGCCGCCCGGCGCCATCACGATCGATGCCGGAGGCGGAGAGGCGACGGTCGCCACGTCGATGCGCAGTGCCCGCGGAATCTTGGTGTTTGCCACCACGGTCACGCCAGAGTTGTTCGGCGACGAGCTGGATACCGCGGCCAGCGGGGTGATGCCGTTGTCGTGCATCGCGATGGTGCGCGACGGATCCGCCGCACCGGCGGCCAGCAATCCCACCACGGGCACGATCACCGCGATGGCACCGGCGGGGGAGTGCAGGAAGCGCGAAACACGGCTGCGCGGCTTGGTTTGCGCAGCCGTGGATTCGGCAGCTGCCGCGGACGTCTCCGCGGTGTCGCCCCCCATGTGCACTAATCCGTCCTAGATCGATCTTGAGCCGGCTGGCAACCGCTGGCAGGTGGTGTGGACCAGGTCACAATACCTAGTCCGTGGGCGGTTGTTGAGCCAATGCCTCAACCTGCACAGATTCCGCAGAATTCTCAGAATTCACTGTACTGCGGGCTTTGCCCGACTTGCGTTTCCCGCTGCCGGATTTGCCGTTGCCTTGTGCCGCCAGCAACTCGCGCAGCTCGTCGAGTTCTCGGCGCAGGTAGTCGCGGGTAGCCACCTCACCGACGGCCAACCGCAACGCGGCCAGCTCACGGGCCAGGAACTCGGTGTCCGCCTTGGTCTGGGCGGCGCGACGGCGATCCTCCTCCAGCGCCACCCGGTCGCGGTTCTCCTGCCGGTTCTGCGCCAGCAGGATCAACGGTGCGGCATAGGCGGCCTGCGTGGAGAACGCCAGGTTGAGCAGGATGAACGGGTACGGGTCGAACCGCAGGCTGACGGCGGCCAGATTGATGGCGATCCAGATGATCACGAAGACCGTCTGGATTATCAGGTATTTGCCGGTGCCCAGGAACCGGGCGATCGACTCGCTGACCCGGCCGACGGCTTCCACATCCATCCGTGGAGTCAGCCGCAGCCGCGATATCCGCGGCGTATCGAGACGCTGGCGGACGGTGCTCTCGCTCATTGTGCGCTCCCAACGCCGGCATCGCCGGGCTCAAGGTTTGGTTCGTCGGCCAGTCGCCAGTCCTGCGGCAGCAGATGGTCCAGCAGGTCGTCGACCGTTACCGCGCCGAGCAGATGGTTCTGGTCGTCCACCACCGGACCGCACACCAGGTTGTACGCCGCGAAGTAGCGGGTGGCCGCGGCGATGGAGCTGGTCGGCCCCAGCTGCGGCAGGGCGGTGTCGATGATGCCGCCGACCAGGGCCGCCGGCGGTTCGCGCAGCAGTCGCTGGGTGTGCACGCAGCCCAGGTACTTCCCGGTCGGCGTCGCGGTCGGCGGGCGCGTCACGAAGACCAGCGAGGACAGCGCCGGGGTCAGCTCGGGGTCGCGTACCCGCGCCAGCGCTTCGGCGACGGTGGTGTCGGCGGTCAGCACCACCGGCTCCGGCGTCATCAGACCACCCGCGGTGTCCGGGGAGTGCTGCAGCAGACGTCGGACCGGTTCGGAGTCCTCGGGATCCATCCGGGCCAGCAGCAGCTCGGCGCGCGACGCGTCGAGCTCGGCGAGCAGGTCGGCAGCGTCGTCCGGGTCCATCTCCTCGAGCACATCGGCGGCTCGATCGGTGCTCAGCTGCTCGAGGAGTTCGGCCTGTTCGGACTCGGACAGCTCCTGCAGCACATCGGCCAGGCGTTCGTCGTCGAGCGCCTTGGCCACCTCGTGGCGGCGCTTGGGCGGCAGGTCGCGCAGTGCGTCGGCAACCTCCACGGGGCGCTGGCCCTGGAACTGGGCCAGCAGTTGGGCCACGCCCTGGTCCGGCATGGCCAGCGCGGACCGGGTCAAACCCGTGACGTTCTGCCAATCGACGACGTGCACGGTGGTGCGCCGGCCCAATCGGCGTTGGCTGCGAACCGCCACCCGGGTCACCATCCAGTCGCGGGTGCGCGCCTGTTCGACCGCCAGGTCCACCACGATCATGTCGACGTCGGACAGTTCCGGTTGCTCGGGATCGTTGATCCGGACGCGGGTGTCGAGCAGCTCACCCAGCACCAGCACCTCGCCCGGGCGCTGGGTGAAGCGGCGCAGCGAGACGTTGGCCGTGGTGAGGGTGACCGAGTTGGCCTCGATTGCGGTGACCCGCAGGATGGGTACGAATATCCTTCGCCGCGTCAGCATTTCGATGACCAACCCGAGCACTCGGGGTTGTTGACGCAGGACGCCGATGCTCACCACGACGTCGCGCACCCGGCCGATCGACTCGCCGTCCGGGCCGAGTACCACCAGCCCCGCAAGCCGTGCCGCGTAGACCCGATTAACCGCCACCATGAGACAACAGGGTAGAGAGTGAGGACGTGGAAAATCTCTATCGGCCCCGACGTACCTGTCTTTCGGTTCCGGGGAGCAGCGACAAGATGATCGCGAAGGCCAAGTCACTGCCGGCCGACGAGGTGTTCCTGGACCTGGAAGACGCGGTGGCGGCCGACGCCAAGGTGGCGGCTCGCAGCCGGGTCGCTGCGGCGCTGGCCGAACCCGGGTGGGCTGGCCAGTTGCGCGGGATCCGGGTCAACGACTGGACGACTCCGTGGACCTACGGCGACGTCATCGACGTGGTGTCCGTCTCCGGAGAACATCTGGACCTCATCGTGCTGCCGAAGGTCACCGACGTCTCGCACGTCCAGGCCCTGGATCTGCTGCTCACCCAACTGGAGCGCACGCACGGCCTGCCGCTCGGCAAGATCGGTATCGAAGCGCAGATCGAAGATGCTCGCGGGCTGACCAACGCGAATGCCATTGCCGCCGGACCGCGGGTACAGGCGCTCATCTTCGGCCCGGGCGACCTGATGGCGAGCTTGAACATGCGGACTCTGGTGGTCGGTGAGCAGCCACCGGGCTATGGAGTGGGCGATGCCTACCACCACGTCTTGATGACCATTCTGATCGCGGCACGCGCGGCCGGGGTCAACGCCATCGACGGTCCGTACTTCAAAGTGCGTGATACTGAGGCGTTTTCGCGCGTGGCAGGACAGACTGCGGCGCTGGGTTACGACGGCAAGTGGGTGCTGCACCCCGATCAGATCGCTGCGGGCAATGAGATCTTCAGCCCCCGCCAGGCGGACTACGACCACGCCGAGCTGATCTTGGAGGCCTACGAATGGCATACCTCGGGTGCCGGTGGTGCCCGCGGAGCGGCCATGCTCGGTGACGAGATGATCGACGAGGCCAGCCGCAAGATGGCCTTGGTGATCGCGGCCAAGGGCCGGGCCGCCGGCATGGCGCGGACGGGCCCGGCTTTCACTCCTCCGGTCTAGAACGCGGAGTGATTGGTGACGACGAGCGCCAGCACGACCACGATGTACAGCACCGGTGCCACCGCCCCGACGACGATGCCGGTGATGGCGAACCCCCGGCCGTTCTGCGGATGCTGCTTGAGCTGATTGAGCGCCACCACGCCCAGCACGATGCCGACGATGCAGCCGAGGATGCCGACACCGCAGGCAAAGCACAGCGGCGTGGAAACCAATGAGGTCACCATGGCGCCGATGGCCATCCCGTTGGTCGGCGGTTTGGTCGGATATGCGGGTGCGTACATCGGCGGCTGCGGGTATGCCATGGGCGGAGCGAACTGCGGAGGTGGGCCGAATAGCGGAGGTGGGCCGAACTGTGGTGGCGGGCCGAACGGGTATGGGCCTGGGTAGGGTCCCGGCGGCGTCGGCGGCGCGGACGGGAAATCGAGCACCGGCCCGGGAAAGCTGCCAGACTGCTCGATGGGAGGTGCCTCGTAGCCACCGGGAATCGGTGACCGTCCGGCGTCCTTGTCCGGGTTCGTCATGGTGCCCAACCTACCGAAGCATGCAGTACCTGATTTTCGATGGGAGATCTGAGCGATGACAAGCCCGCTACAGCCCGGGCGAGGCGGTGCCGGAAGGCTCCCCACGCCGCCAAAGGGCTGGCCCATCGGTTCGTACAACACCTACGCCGAAGCCCAGCGCGCCGTGGATTTTCTGTCCGACGAGCAGTTCCCCGTGCAGCAGGTGACGATCGTCGGGGTGGACCTGATGCAGGTGGAACGGGTCACCGGCCGCTTGACCTGGCCTCGGGTGTTGGGTGGCGGCGCGTTATCCGGTGCCTGGCTGGGGGTGTTCATCGGCCTGGTCCTGGGTTTCTTCCGGCCAGATCCGTGGGCAGCATTGATCGCCGGGCTACTGGCCGGGGTGTTCTTCGGCTTGATCACCTCCGGCCTGCAGTACGCGATGGCGCATGGCACAAGGGATTTCAGCTCCACACTGCAGTTGGTGGCCGGCCGCTACGACGTGCTGTGCGACCCGGCCGGTGCCGAACAGGGGCGCGATCTGCTGGCACGCCTCAAGCTCTAGACTCCGCTCTAGGAGTTTCTGTCAGGAAACTTCGGCGTGGAAGAGGAGACGTGTGGTGCGCGCTGGGCGGCTGGGTGCACTGGCAGCAGTCGCGCTGATGTTGACGCCGCTCACGGCGGCCTGTTCCTCATCGTCCGATGACAACGTCATCACCCTCTATACCTCGGCCAACGAGAAGGCGACGTTTTCCGCTGCCGCGGGGCGCTGCAACGAGCAGTTCGGCGACCGGTTCCGGATCCGGCAGATCAGCCTGCCCAAGGGCGCCGACGACCAACGTCTGCAACTGGCCCGGCGGCTGACCGGCAACGATCAGAGCCTGGACATCATGGCCCTCGACGTGGTCTGGACCGCTGAATTCGCCGAAGCCGGTTGGGCCCTTCCGTTGTCGGCGGACCCGGCGGGCAAGGCCGAGTCCGACGCCGCCGCCGACACCTTGCCCGGACCGCTGAAGACCGCGCAGTGGAAAGGCCGGCTATACGGCGCACCGGTCACGACCAACACCCAATTGCTTTGGTACCGAGCTGATTTGATGCCCGCACCGCCGGCCACCTGGGACGCCGCAGTGGGCACCGCGACCGCGCTGCACGCGCAAGGGCGGCCGAGTTGGATTGCGGTGGAAGCCAAGCAGTACGAAGGGCTCGTGGTGTGGTTCAACACGCTGCTGGCCAGCGCCGGCGGCAGCGTGCTGTCCGACGACGGCAAGACCGTCACACTGACCGACACCCCGGCCCACCGGGCCGCCACCGTCAAGGCGCTGCAGGTCATCAAGTCTGTGGCCACCGCGCCCGGCGCCGACCCGTCGATCACCCAGACCGACGAAGGCACCGCGCGATTGGCACTGGAGCAGGGGAACGCGGCGTTGGAGGTCAACTGGCCGTTCGTGTTGCCGTCACTGCTGGAGAACGCGGTCAAAGGTGGTGTGGCGTTCCTGCCGTTGGATCGCCGCGACGACCTACGCAGCGCCATCAACGACGTCGGCACCTTCGCGCCCGATGACGCCCAGTTCACCGCGGCGTATCAGGCCAGTCGCAGCGTGTTCGGCTTCGCCGACTATCCGGGTGTGCGGCCGGGTGCCCCGGCGAAGGTCACCCTCGGTGGGCTGAACCTGGCGGTGGGCAAGAACAGTCGGCACGTCGCCGAATCGTTCGAGGCGATCCGGTGCCTGCGCAGCAGGGCCAACCAGCGTTACTTGGCGATCGAAGGCGGCCTGCCTGCGGTGCGTGGCTCGCTGTACGACGATCCGGGATTCCGGGCGCGTTACCCGCAGTACGCGATCATTCGCGCTCAACTGTCCAATGCCGCGGTCCGTCCGGCCACCCCGGTGTATCAGGCGGTGTCCACCCGGATTTCGTCGACGCTGGCACCGATCACCGCGATCGACCCGGAGCGCACCGCCGACGCGTTGACCGCCGAGGTGCAAAAGGCCATCGACGGCAAGGGGCTGATCCCGTGAGCGCCATGATCGACCGGGCGGCACAGCGTCGGCTGGCGCTGTGGCTGATCAGCCCGGCGCTGCTGTTGATGCTGACGGTCACTGCGTATCCCGTCGGCTACGCGATCTGGTTGAGCCTGCAGCGTTACAACCTGGCCGCGCCGAACGACACCGAATTCGTCGGGCTGGCCAACTACCAGACCGTGCTGTCCGACCACTATTGGTGGACGGCATTCGCAGTGACACTTGGCATCACGGTGGTATCGGTACTGATCGAGTTCATCCTCGGCATGGCGTTGGCCATGGTGATGCACCGGACCATTTTCGGCAGCGGCGTGGTCCGCACCGCCGTTCTCATCCCATATGGCATCGTGACGGTGGCGGCGTCCTACAGCTGGTACTACGCGTGGACACCGGGCACCGGCTATCTGGCGGATCTGCTGCCGACCGGTAGTGCGCCACTGACCGAGCAACTTCCGTCGCTGGCCATCGTGGTACTGGCCGAGGTATGGAAGACCACACCGTTCATGGCGCTGCTCTTGCTCGCCGGGCTGGTGCTGGTGCCGCAGGACCTGCTGAACGCCGCCCAGCTCGACGGTGCCGGGCCGTGGACCCGATTCGTCAAAGTCACACTGCCGCTGATGAAACCGGCGATCCTGGTGGCCTTGCTGTTCCGGACGCTCGACGCGTTCCGGATCTTCGACAACATCTACGTGCTGACCGGTGGCTCCAACAACACCGGTTCGGTGTCGATCCTGGGATACGACAATCTGTTCAAGGCGTTCAACATCGGGCTCGGTTCGGCGATCAGCGTGCTGATCTTCGCCAGTGTCGCGGTGATCGCGCTGATCTTCATCAAGGTCTTCGGGGCTTCGGCACCGGGATCGGAGGCGTCGTGAACCGCCGAGCGGTCGGTTGGGCTGCGAACCGCCGAGCGGTCGGTTGGACAGTGGTCAATGTATTGGTGGTCGTGTACGCGCTGGTGCCGGTGTTGTGGATCCTGTCGCTGTCGCTCAAGCCGACGTCGACGGTCAAGGACGGCAATCTGATTCCGCGGCAGATCACTTTCGAGAACTATCGCGGCATCTTCGCCGGCGACGCCTTCAGCTCGGCACTGTTCAACTCGATCGGCATCGGCCTGATCACCACCGTCATCGCCGTGACGATCGGCGGGATGGCCGCCTATGCCATTGCCCGGCTGGACTTTCCAGGTAAACAACTGTTGGTCGGCCTGGCGTTGCTGATCTCGATGTTCCCGCAGATCTCCTTGGTGACACCGCTGTTCAACATCGAGCGTCGGCTCGGCCTGTTCGACACCTGGCCGGGCCTGATCATCCCGTACATCACCTTCGCGTTGCCGTTGGCGATCTACACGTTGTCGGCGTTCTTCCGGGAAATCCCATGGGACTTGGAGAAGGCGGCCAGGATGGACGGCGCCACCCCGGGGCAGGCTTTTCGCAAAGTCATTGCGCCGCTTGCCGCACCGGGAATCGTCACTGCAGCCATCCTGGTGTTCATCTTCGCCTGGAACGACCTGCTGCTGGCGTTGTCGCTGACTGCTACGCAGCGCTCGATCACCGCGCCGGTGGCGATCGCGAACTTCACCGGCAGTTCGCAATTCGAGGAGCCGACCGGGTCCATCGCGGCCGGCGCGATGGTCATCACGGTGCCGATCATCATCTTTGTCCTGATCTTCCAACGACGGATCGTCGCGGGCCTGACGTCCGGTGCGGTGAAGGGGTAGTCCATGGCAGAAATCGTTCTGGATCACGTCAGCAAGAGTTATCCCGATGGCGCGGTGGCGGTTCACGACCTCTCGCTGACCGTCGCCGACGGCGAGTTCGTCATCCTGGTCGGGCCGTCCGGCTGTGGTAAGTCCACCACGCTGAATATGATTGCCGGCCTTGAGGACATCTCATCCGGTGAGCTGCGGATCGGCGGGCAACGGGTCAATGAGAGGGCGCCGAAGGATCGCGACATCGCCATGGTGTTCCAGTCCTACGCGCTGTACCCGCATATGTCGGTGCGGCAGAACATCGCCTTCCCGCTGACTCTGGCCAAGCTGCCCAAGGCCGACATCGCGGCCAAGGTCGAGCAGACCGCGAAGATTCTGGACCTGACCGAGTTGCTGGACCGCAAGCCGGCCCAGTTGTCCGGCGGGCAGCGCCAGCGGGTGGCGATGGGGCGGGCGATCGTCCGCAGCCCCAAGGCCTTTCTGATGGACGAGCCGCTGTCGAACCTCGACGCCAAGCTGCGGGTGCAGATGCGTGCCGAAATTGCCCGGCTGCAAAGCCGGCTCGGCACCACCACGGTGTATGTGACTCATGACCAGACCGAGGCGATGACGCTCGGTGATCGAGTCGTGGTGATGAAAGCCGGTGTGGCGCAACAGATCGGAACCCCCGACGACCTCTACAACCGGCCCGCGAATCTGTTCGTGGCTGGGTTCATCGGGTCGCCTGCGATGAATTTCTTCCCCGCTGAGCTGACCGCCGCCGGGGTGCGGTTGCCGTTCGCCGAGGTCGCGCTGTCCGACTCGGCGCGCGGCGTGCTGCAGCAGCATCCGGAACCGGCCAAGGTGATCGCCGGTGTGCGGCCCGAGAACTTCGAGGCGGCCGGTGCCGGCGGTGGGCCGGCGTTCGAGGTCGACGCCGAACTGGTCGAGTCGCTCGGTGCGGACAAATACGTGTATTTCCGGACGGGGACGGCGGGCGAGCTGTCGGAGAATCTGTTCGTGGCAAGGGTTTCCGGTGATTCGCCGGCGGCCACGGGAGCCACGGTGCGGCTGACTGTCGATGCCGGCAAGCTGACACTTTTCGATGGTGACACCGGGGTCAACCTGTCGATCCCGCCGGCGCGATGACCGACTTCACCGCAGCCGTGCGGGCCCGTCTGGCAGAGGCCTTCGCCGAGCGTGGGATAACCGCGGAACCGGTAGCCGCCAGCGTGACGTTCCTTGGCGCGGAGGCCATCGACGTGCTGCGTTTTGGGCCCGATGGGGATCAGGTCTGCCACTACGCGTCCATCGGTTGTTCGCGCAATCCGATGGTCGACCCGATGGCGATGATCACCGACAGCGGTCCGCGGGCCGAAGTGGTGGTGTCCCTGCGTGGTCCGACGCCGACCGGGCTGGCCCGATCGATCGCGATCCTGGCGTCGTCACCTCTGGTGGAAGGTCTGGTGCTCGAACCCGATGCGTTGATCGACCTGCAAGCACCGCTGTGGAGCGGAGCCTCGTTCAACGCATTTCTGTTGGGCGCCAGTGATATTGGCGAAGTGATGCTGCCGGGCAGCGAGCCGGTGCGGCTACTGTCGGCGACCCCGATCACCGCGACCGAGGCGGCCTGGGTGCGGCTGAAGGGGGCCGCCGCAATGCGCGAGGCCTGGCAGCAGGACGGGGTCGACGTACTCGATCAACAGCGACGAGCTGCCGAACCCAGTTGATCTGTAGCGCTAAGAGGGGTTCGGGCAGGTGACATCGACCCAGATGTTGTCACCCGGCGAGGGTTCGTCCGATGAAGGGTTGTTGACCCGGACCACGGTGCAGCGCGGCAGGAACGTGGTCCGGGCACCGTTGAGCCAATTGATGCTGACGTGGTAGCCCTCGGATTCCAGATCCCTGATGACGGCGTCCGCGCCGTTGGCATGGGCGAGTGGCGCAGCGATGCCGGCAAGGGTGGCGCCTGCAACGGCGACCGCCAACGCGAGTGACTTGGCTCGTAGTGACATGCCGCGATCATGCCTGATCAGTGGAGTCACGTGGCGTGTTTTGCGCAAAGAGTCAGGGCCTCGGGACGGCGACGTTCCGAGGGTGCCACCATCCCAAGCTATTAGACAGGCTTATTTGTCAGGCTATGTTCACCTGACGTGCGCTTGGCATCCAATCTTGTTGGACCGCTTACGGTTAGCCGCTCTGGTCGCGGTGGGCGGCGGTCTGCTCGGGCCCCGGCCTACAGCCAGTGGTTACGCCGGAAGGTCCGGTACAACAGCGTGCAGACTGTCGCCATCACGCTGAGAACTACGAAATACCCATAATGCCAATGCAATTCAGGCATATTCTCGAAGTTCATGCCGTAGATGCCAGCGATCATGGTGGGCACCGCGGCGATGGCCACCCACGCCGAGATCTTGCGCATGTCGACGTTCTGTTCCATGCCGACCTTGCCCAGCGCCGCCTGCACCAATGAGCTGAGCATCTCGTCGAAACCGGTGATCTGGTCGGCCACCTGGCTGTTGTGGTCGTGCACGTCGCGGATGTAGCGACGGACCTCTTTTGACATCAGGTCGTTGTGATCGGACAGCAGTCGCTGCAGCGCCATCGTCAGCGGGATCACCGAATGGCGCAGTTCGACCACTTCGCGCTTGAGCAGATAGATGCACTCGATGTTGGTCTGGGTGGTCGGTGAGAACACCGTCGCCTCGATCGCATCGATGTCGGTCTCGACCAGATGAGTGACCTCGAGGTAGCTGTCCACCACGTGGTCGGCGATGGCGTGCAGTACCGCGTAAGGGCCGAGCGTCAGGATGTTCGGCGAATGGTCCAGCCGATGCCGCACGCCGGCCAGACCGGTGTGGTCACCGTGCCGGACGGTGACCACGAAGTCGGGCCCGACGAACACCATGATCTCGCCGGTTTCGACGATCTCGCGGGCCATGGCGACTGATTCGTGTTCGACGTAGCTGACCGTCTTGAGTACCAGGAAGAGGGTGTTGTCGTACCGCTCAAGCTTGGGCCGCTGATGTGCGTGCACGGCGTCCTCGACAGCCAGTTCATGCAGGCCGAAGATGTCGGCGATGGTCTGCATCTGGTGCTGGTCAGGTTCGTGCAGCCCGATCCACAGGAACGCCGCTTTACCCTCGTCCTGTAGTTCGCGCACTTTGTCGCGGGCTGCCGCAGGGGTGTACTTGCCGGGCAGTCGGGTGCCCTCGGTGTAGACGCCGCAGTCGACCATGGCCCGGGCCACCGGCACGTGAATGGTGCGGGGATCCAGGTTGGTCGCCGGTTTCGTCTGCTGAGGTCGCAGTGACGGTGGTAGCGCGCGGAATGACGGCATGACGGGCCTTCTCTCGGTTAGCCATGTGGCCGAGCAGAAATGCTACGCGTACCGGCGAGTCACGTCAGCGGTGAAGTAACCTGTCGCGGTGTCTGAAAAGGGTCGTACCCCGCAGGTCAAGATCAATGACGAGGAGATCTTCGCTGCCCATGAAGGCGGCAAGCTCTCAGTAGGGCTGAACGAGCCGCTCGATACTCAACGCGCGCTGTCGATCGCCTACACCCCGGGTGTTGCGCAGGTCAGTCGGGCCATCGCCGCCGATCCCGAACTCGCCAAGAAGTACACCTGGTCCAACCGGCTGGTGGCGGTGGTCAGTGACGGAACCGCGGTGCTGGGACTCGGCGACATCGGTCCGGCGGCGTCGTTGCCCGTGATGGAGGGTAAGAGCGCGCTGTTCAAGACTTTCGGTGGACTGGACTCCATTCCGATCGTGCTGGCGACCAAGGATCCCGACGAGATCGTCGAGACCCTGGTGCGGCTGCGCCCGACGTTCGGTGCGGTCAACCTGGAGGACATCTCGGCGCCGCGCTGTTTCGAGATCGAGCGCCGGGTTGTCGAAGCCCTCGATTGCCCAGTGATGCACGACGACCAGCACGGCACCGCCATCGTGGTGTTGGCTGCCCTGATGGGTGCGGCCAAGGCACTCGACCGGGACATCAAGTCCTTGCGTGTGGTGATCTCGGGCGCCGGTGCGGCGGGAGTGGCGTGCGCGAACATCCTGCTGGCCGAGGGCATCTCGGACATCACGGTGCTGGACAGCAAGGGCATCGTGCACAGTGGACGCGACGACTTGAACTCGTTCAAGGCGGAATTGGCGGCCAGGACCAACCCGGCGGGCCGCACCGGCGGCCCAGCCGAGGCGCTCGACGGTGCCGATATGTTCCTGGGTCTGTCGGCCGGGCTGATCGCCGAGGAACTCATCGCGACCATGACACCGAACTGCATCGTGTTCGCGCTGTCGAACCCCGACCCGGAGATTCACCCGGATGTCGCTCGTAAGTACGCGGCGGTGGTGGCTACCGGTCGCAGTGACTTCCCGAACCAGATCAACAATGTGCTGGCGTTCCCCGGAGTGTTCCGCGGGGCCTTGGATGCCGGCGCTCGGCGGATCACCGAAAAGATGAAACTGGCTGCGGCTGAGGCGATCTTCTCGGTCGTGGGTGACGATCTCGCGGTCGATCACATCGTGCCGAGCGCGCTCGATCCGCGGGTGGGTCCGGCGGTCGCCGCGGCCGTGGCGGCAGCGTCGCGCGACTGAGGCCGATGATGCGCCGGTTGGCGGTTGCGCTGGTGGCCATGCTGGCGCTGGCCGGATGTGGCACGGACGCACCGCCTCCGAGGCCGTCATTGGCGGTCGGTGCCGCCCCGACGCGGGAGTCGGCGCTACTGGCAGAGCTGTATGCGTCCGCGTTGCGTTATTTCGGCACCGCCGCGCACGTGCAGACCCAGCCGGATCCGGTGACTGCTCTGGATACGGGGGCGGTCACCGTCGTGCCGGGC
Source organism: Mycobacterium sp. MAA66 (assembly GCF_041261665.1). Lineage (NCBI taxonomy): Bacteria > Bacillati > Actinomycetota > Actinomycetes > Mycobacteriales > Mycobacteriaceae > Mycobacterium > Mycobacterium sp. MAA66. Next base: position 288,104 of record NZ_JBGCCC010000003.1, read on the forward strand.
CTCACCGGTGAGCTGTTGACCCGCTTCGCCCCGCATCCGGCAGCACGTGCCGACGAGCAGGTATATCGCGAGATGATTTCGGCATTACCCGAAGGTGTTGCGGCAGCGGACTATACGGCTTCGGCGCAGGACAAACCGGCCGTCGCGGTGGCTGCGGCGACTGCTGTCGCGTGGGGTGGCGGCGACGTGGCGGCGCTGCTGCAGCACTGCCCTGGTGTGACGGTCGGTGTCGTTGCGGGAGCCGTGCATCCCGCCCGGGTGGGGGATTGTCGGCTACCGCCGGCTCGCGAATTTGCCGATGTCGCAGCACTTTTCGACGCCCTGACCAAAGGTGCGGTGACGCTGGCCTGGACCTCCACCGCGGCTCCGGCGGCGCCCACCGACGTGGTGGTGTTGTCCGACAAGACGTCGCTGATCCGCGCCGAGAACGTGGTGCCCTTGTACCGGCGCAATGAGCTGAGCGAGCAGCAGGTGTTGGCGCTCAACGGAATTGCCGGTGAGCTGGACACCGTGACGCTCACCGACATGCTCAGTCAAGTGCAACGAGGGGCCGATCCGGCCAATGTCGCGGGTGCATGGCTCGCCCAGCACCCGCTGGACCACTAGTGCGCGCGGGGCATCAGCCGTGAGGTGACCCGGGAGAACAGATCCTGGTAGGCGCCCGAACCGGTGGCCCGGATGATCAGGTCCAACAGCTTGGCGTCCGGGCCGACCAGCACCCGCGCCTGGCCCTTGCGGACCGCTTCGAGAATGATCTTGGCGGCCTGCTCCGGCGTGGTCTTGGCCAGCTTCGCGTCGAAGGTCTTGGCCAGTTCCTTGGGATCGATTCCCTCGACCGCGGTGGCGTTGCGGGCGATTCCGGTCTTGACCCCGCCGGGATGCACGGTGGTCACCTTGACCGGATGACCGGCGAGCTTCATCTCCTGGCGCAGCGCCTCGGTGAAACCGCGGACGGCGAACTTGGAGGCGTTGTAGGCGGCCTGACCGGGGACCGCGAACAGGCCGAACACGCTGGAGACGTTGACCACGTGGCCGTCGCCGGAGGCGATCAGGTGCGGCAGGAATTCCTTGGTGCCGTTCACCACGCCCCAGAAGTTGACGTCCATCACCCGTTCGATGTCCTTGAACTGGCTGACCTCGATGTCACCGGTGAAGGCAATGCCGGCGTTGTTGTAGATCTGGTTGACCTTGCCGTAGTGCTTGGCCACGTCGTCGGCGTACAGGGCGAAGGCTTCGCGTTCGGTGACGTTGAGTCGGTCGGTTTTCACCGGTGCGCCGATGGCCTTGATCCGTTCCTCGGTCTGAGCCAGGCCCTCGGTGTTGACGTCGCTGATCGCTAGTAGCGCGCCGGAGCGGGCCAGTTCGACAGCCAATGCCTGCCCGATGCCGGACCCGGCACCGGTGACGACACAAACTTTCCCCGCGAAGCCCTCCATGAACACTCCCTTGTGTTGACGCGTGTTGAGTTGGCGTCAGGTTATCCGATACTCGCGGTTCTGCTTACGGCAGGCTTGGTCGCGGTGACCAGATGTGTCGACATGCCCGGGCCCCACCACATTCGCCAGCCGAGATTGCGGCGGCGCGCCGAGGTCCAGCCGAGTTCATGCAACTGCCGGACGTGGACAGCTGTCTCAGCCAGATCTGCCAGCACCAGCCGGCCGCCGGGACGCAAAACCCTGGCGGCTTCGCTGATCGCCTGCGCGCGGCCGTGCCGACCCGGAATATTGTGCACCGCAAGGCTACTCACGATCAGGTCGACGCTGTCGTCGGGCAGCGGCAGGTTGGTCATGTCGGCGGTGTGCAACTCGATCCGGTCGGCGACGCCCTCCGATTCGGCGTTGTCCCGGGTGTTGGCTTCGGCGTTGTGGGTCTGGTCGGCGCGCCAGATGTCCACCCCGATTGCCCGTCCGTTCGGCAGGAGCTTGGCCACGGCCAGCAGCACCGCACCGCGGCCACAGCCCAGGTCCAGGACCGTCTCGTCACCGCGCAGTCCCAGACCGCTGAGAATCTGTGCCCACACCTCGAACTTGCCGATCCGTGTGGTCCTGACGAACATCGCCGCCGTGATCATGAGGCAGGCGGCGGTCGCGCCGACCACCAACGCTGCGAGGCGGTGCCGTTTGGCCAGCCGCGCGGAGGTCAGCGCCAGGCCCACACACATGGCCGCGGTGATACCTGCGACACCGGGTGCCGGTATCACCCGGTAGTCGCCGTCATAGCCGTAGTCGGCGCGGTGGTCTCGGAGCAACGCGGCAGTGTCGGGGCTCATCGGACCACGGTATGTCGGCATGGCTCGTCACAGCGACGTCCCAGATCCGTACTGGCAGGCCGAGTGTGAGCTGGTGTGCGAGTTTCGGCGGGACGTTCGCACACGAGCTCACACTCGAGGACTACGGGGCGAAGGCCTCGTCGAGGATCGCCTGCTGCTCGATAGCGTGCACCTTCGAGCTACCCGACGACGGTGCACTCATGGCGCGCCGGGAGATGCGCTTGATCCCGGTCAGCTTGTCCGGCAAGAGCTCGGGCAGGTTCAGCCCGAAGGTCGGCCAGGCGCCCTGGTTGGCCGGCTCCTCCTGCACCCAGAAATACTGCTGCGCGTTCGGGTACTGATCCAGGGTGGCATCGAGCCGGCGCTTGGGCAGCGGGTACAGCTGCTCGATCCGGACGATCGCGATGTCCTCGCGATGGTCCTTGGCCTTGCGCGCCACCAGGTCGTAGTACAGCTTGCCGCTGCACAACAGGACCCGGGTGACCTTCGACCGGTCGCCGATACCGTCCTCGTACGTCGCTTCCTCGAGTACCGAGCGGAACTTGATCTCGGTGAAGTCCTTGACGTCGCTGACCGCCGCCTTGTTGCGCAGCATGGACTTCGGGGTGAACACGATGAGCGGGCGGTGAATACCGTCCAGACCGTGTCGGCGCAGCAGGTGGAAGTAGTTGGCCGGGGTGGACGGCTGGGCGACCGTCATCGAGCCCTCCGCACATACCTGCAGGAACCGCTCGATGCGGCCCGAGGTGTGGTCCGGGCCCTGCCCCTCGTGGCCGTGCGGCAGCAGCAGCACCACGTCCGAGAGTTGGCCCCACTTGGCCTCACCTGAGCTGATGAACTCGTCGATGATCGACTGGGCGCCGTTGACGAAGTCACCGAACTGGGCCTCCCACAACACCATTGCGTCCGGGTTGCCCACCGAGTAGCCGTACTCGAAGCCCACCGCGGCGTACTCCGACAGCGCCGAGTTGTAGATCAGCAGCTTGCCGCCGGTCGGGGTGCCGTCGGTGTTGGTGGCCAGCAGTTGCAGCGGGGTGAACTCCTCGCCGGTGGTGCGGTCGATGATCACTGCGTGCCGCTGGGTGAAGGTGCCGCGCTGGGTGTCCTGACCGGAGAACCGGATCAGCCGGCCCTCGGCGATCATCGAGCCCAGGGCCAGCAACTCGCCGAACGCCCAGTCGATCTTGCCCTCGTAGGCCATCTCCCGGCGCTTCTCCAGCACCGGCTTGACCCGCGGGTGCACGTTGAAGCCCTCGGGTAGGTCCAGGTGGGCGTCGCCGATGCGGGCCAGCAGCGACTTGTCCACCGCGGTCAGCAGCCGCTGCGGGATCGTCTGATCGGCCTCCACCGACTCGCTGGGCTCGATCGTGTGCTTCTCCAGCTCGCGGACCTCGTTGAAGACCCGCTCCAGTTGGCCCTGGTAGTCGCGCAGGGCATCCTCGGCCTCCTTGATCGAGATGTCGCCACGACCGATCAGGGCTTCGGTGTAGGTCTTGCGGACGCCGCGCTTGGTGTCGATGACGTCGTACATGTACGGCTGGGTCATCGACGGGTCGTCGCCCTCGTTGTGGCCGCGGCGGCGGTAGCACAGCATGTCGATGACGACGTCCTTCTTGAACGCCTCACGGAAGTCGACGGCGATGCGGGCCACCCAGGCGCAAGCCTCGGGATCGTCGCCATTGACGTGGAAGATCGGCGCACCGATCATCTTGGCCACGTCGGTGCAGTACTCGCTGGAGCGCGAATCCGCTGGCGCCGTGGTGAACCCGATCTGGTTGTTCACCACGATGTGCAGCGTGCCACCGGTGCTGTAGCCCTTGAGCAGGGCCAGGTTGAGCGTTTCGGCCACCACACCCTGACCGGCGAACGCCGCATCACCGTGCAGCATCATCGGCATGATCGAGAACCGGCCGTGGTCGTCGCTGTCGCTGTGCTCGCCGGCCAGCAGGTCCTGCTTGGCCCGGACCAGACCTTCGAGCACCGGGTCGACGGCCTCGAGGTGGCTCGGGTTGGCCACCAGCGAGACGTCGATCTCGTTGTCGCCGAACATCTGCAGGTAGTGCCCGGTGGCGCCGAGGTGGTACTTGACGTCGCCGGAACCGTGGGCCTGGGTCGGGTTCAGGTTGCCCTCGAACTCGCTGAAGATCTGCGAGTAGGGCTTGCCGACGATGTTGGCCAGCACGTTGAGCCGGCCGCGGTGCGGCATGCCGATCACCACCTCGTCGAGGCTGTGCTCGGCAGCCTGGTCGATGGCGGCGTCCATCATCGGGATGAGGTTCTCCGCGCCTTCGAGCGAGAAACGCTTCTGCCCAACGTATTTGGTCTGCAGGAAGGTCTCGAAGGCTTCGGCCGCGTTGAGCTTGGACAGGATGTACTTCTGCTCGCCGACGGTCAGCTTGTCGTGCTTGACCTCGATGCGCTCCTGCAACCAGCGCTGCTGCTCGGGTTCGAGGATGTGGGTGTACTCCACCGCGGCGTGCCGGCAGTACGCGTCGCGCAGCACCGACAGCACGTCGCGCAGCTTCATGTACTCCTTGCCGGCGAAACCGTCGACCTTGAACTCGCGGTCCAGGTCCCACAGCGTCAGCCCGTGCGAGTTCACGTCCAGGTCGGGGTGGCTGCGGAAGCGGGTCTTGTCCAGGCGCAGCGGGTCGATGTCGGCCATCAGGTGACCGCGGTTGCGGTAGGCCGCGATCAGCTCGATGATGCGGGCGTTCTTGTGGGCGATCGAGTCGGGGTTGTCGATCCGCCAGCGCACCGGCTCGTACGGAATGCCCAGCTCGCGGAAGATCTCGTCGAAGAACTCGTCGTCGAGCAGCAGGTGGTGAATGGTGCGCAGGAAGTCACCGGACTCGGCGCCCTGGATGATGCGGTGGTCGTAGGTCGAGGTCAGCGTGATCAGCTTGCCCAGACCCAACTCGGCGACGCGTTCCTCGCTGGCGCCCTGGAACTCGGCGGGGTACTCCATGGCGCCGGCACCGATGATCGCGCCCTGGCCGCGCATCAGTCGCGGCACCGAGTGCACGGTGCCGATGGTGCCAGGGTTGGTCAGCGAGATGGTGACGCCGGAGAAGTCCTCGGCGGTCAGCTTGCCGTCCCGCGCGCGTCGGACGATGTCCTCGTACGCAGCGATGAACTGGCCGAATTCCATTGTCTCGCAACGCTTGATCGAGGCGACGACGAGCTGGCGCGCACCGTCCTTGCCGGCCAGATCGATGGCCAGGCCGAGATTCGTGTGAGCTGGTGTGACGACATTGGGCTTGCCGTCCACCTCGGCGAAGTGCCGGTTCATGTTCGGGAACTTCTTGACCGCCTGGACGATCGCGTAACCCAGCAGGTGGGTGAAGCTGATCTTGCCGCCGCGGGTGCGCTTGAGGTGGTTGTTGATGACGATCCGGTTGTCCATCATCAGCTTCGCCGGGATGGCCCGGACGCTGGTGGCGGTCGGCACGTCCAACGATGCGTTCATGTTCTTGACGACGGCGGCTGAGGCGCCGCGCAAGATCTGTAGCTCGTCGCCTTCGGCGGGCGCCGGTCCGGGAGCGGGCTTGGCTGCGGCGGGGGGAGCAGCAGGGGGAGCGAGGGCCGGCGCGGCCACGGCGGTGGCCCGCACCGGCTCGGGTGCCGCAACCGGAGCGGGCGCGGGCGCGGGTGCCGCGGGCACTTCGGAAACCGTTGCGTCCGTTACCGGTTCGGGTGAGTAGTCGGCGAGAAACTCGTGCCAGCTCGGGTCCACCGAGGCCGGGTCCTCGCGGAACTTGCGGTACATCTCTTCGACCAGCCACTCGTTCTGTCCGAATGGTGAAGGTGAAGTGCTCACGGCCGCTATTCGCCTCGTTTCCTTCTGCCCCGGCGAGCACCGGACCGTGGCCCGGTGGATGCCCGCCATGTTGTCTGTCGGAGGTCTCCCGCCCCCGTGCCGCCTAAGGCTAGCGCTTCGTCGCGGCGCACGGACTGTGGAATCCCATCCCCGCTTCGGCCGGTTTGCTATTCAGGAAGAGCGCGGGGCGCGGTCGGGGTCGGCAACACCAGCAATGATGTCGGCCATTTCGCCGGCGCCGGGCCGAACGCGTCGTGGGTGTTCTGGATGATCTTCTTGCCCATCAGCCGGTTACCGCCGCCGCCGATCACCGCGCCGATGCCCGCGGGCAACAGCTTGCCGAAGGCGATCGCCCCGCGCTTGAGCGCGAACTTCTTCACGAAGAACTTCAGCAGTCGTGAGTTCAGCTGGCTCATGGCAGGCAACGGCAGGGCGGCCGCACCGTCGGCCAGCCATGCTCCGTTGGTTCGGGTGTTGCCCAACAGGTCACCGATGGCCTGCTTGCCCTCGTCGCCGACCAGCACCGCGAGTACCAGGGCCCGACGGCGCTCGTGGTGGTCGGTGGGAATGCCGTATACCTCGGCGACCGCCAGCACGAACACGGCCGTCGCCTCCAGGAAGACCACGGTCTCACCGGCGACCGCGGCCAACGCGGTGACAGTGCCGATGCCGGGGAACGCGGCAGCCGAACCCACCGCAGCGCCGCTGGCCATGATCGCGGCCAGGTAGTGCTTCTCCAGGCGGGTGGCGATCTCGGCTGGGGTCGAGTTCGGATTGTGCGCACGCAGCTTGCCGACGTACGCCCTGATGGCCGGTGCTTGTACCCGGGCACTGCGTTCGATGACGTGAGACAGCGCGCGGGCAGCAGCGCCCGGATCTTCGGCGGCACTGTCCTTGGCAGGCAGGTGGTTCTTGCTGCCGGAGCGAGCACTCATCATTCGGCCTCTCCATGCGTATAGGCAGATATTGAAGGCTAACGCGTGTTCAACGAACATCGGCATAGGTTGCGTGCCCGGTCTGGCCTGTGGTGGTAACCACAGGAAGAAATAATCGGTATGCATTGCTAACCAATGTCATGGCAACATCGCCCCTTGTGGATGTGACACCAGCACCGAGCCGGACCCGAATGATCGTGGTCCTCGGGCTGTTGGTTGCGCTCGGGCCGCTCACCATCGACATGTACCTGCCGGCGTTGCCGCGGATCGCCGGTGAACTCGGTATCACCTCGTCGGTGGCCCAGTTGACCCTGACCGGAACCCTCGCCGGGTTGGCGCTCGGGCAACTGGTCGTCGGCCCGCTGTCGGACTCGGTGGGCCGACGCCGCCCGTTGGTGGCCGGGATCGTGTTGCACATGGCGGCCTCGGTGCTGTGCATGCTGGCGCCGAACATCGAGATTCTCGGGGTGGCCCGAAGTCTGCAGGGGATTGGCGCGGCGGCCGCATCGGTGGTGTCGATGGCCGTGGTGGGCGATCTGTTCGACGAATCGGTGGCCGCCACCGTGATCTCCCGGTTGATGCTGGTTCTGGGGGTGGCACCGGTGATCGCGCCGTCGCTGGGCGCGGCAGTACTCCTGCACGCTTCGTGGCACTGGGTGTTCGCGGCGCTGGTGGCGTTGGCCGGCGCCCTTTTGGTGGTGGCAGTGCTGTTGCTGCCGGAGACGTTGCCCGTCGAGCACCGTCGGCCGCTGCACCTGCGGGACATCCTGCGGACCTATCGCGAAGTCCTCAGCGACGCCCGTTTTGTGGTGCTGGTGCTCGTCGGTGCACTGGGCATGTCGGGGTTGTTCGCCTACATCGCCGGCGCATCTTTCGTGTTGCAGGGGCACTACGGGCTCAATCAGCAGGCGTTCGCGTTGGTGTTCGCCGCGGGTGCGATCGCGTTGATCGGTGCCACCCAGTTCAACGTGGTGTTGTTGCGCCGGTACGCCCCGCAGACCATCGCGGTCTGGGCGCTGGTGGCGGCCGTGGTACTGGGCGTGATCTTCATCGGACTGACGGTGACCAAGGTCGGCGGCGTGGTCGGCTTCCTGGTGCCGGTGTGGGCGATCCTGGCCGCGATGGGGCTGGTGATTCCCAACACCCCTGCGGTGGCGTTGACGCGTCATCCCGATGCTGCGGGGACCGCGGCTGCCGTGCTGGGGGCCGCGCAGTTCAGCGTCGGTGCGGTGATCGCCCCGGTCGTCGGCATCCTCGGAAACAGTGAGTTGGCCCTCGCCGTGGTGATGACCGTAGGCGTCGTGATCGCCCTGTTTGCCCTGCTGGCGGTCGGCAAGGTCGGCGCGTCCGGACACGAGCGGCATGAACCCACCACTGAACTTGTTCCGGTAACGACCGATCCGTAGCGTCGAGGTGATGCCAAGTCCTGACGCCCACCGGCCGGTTCATCCGTGGCAGGCGCTCTGGGCCATGATGGTGGGCTTCTTCATGATCCTGGTCGACTCGACGATCGTCGCGGTCGCCAACGTGACGATCATGGGCAAGCTGAACACCGACTACGACGGGGTCATCTGGGTCACCAGTGCCTACCTGCTGGCATACGCCGTGCCGCTGCTGCTGTCCGGCCGACTCGGCGACCGGTTCGGTCCGAAGAACCTCTATCTGAGCGGGCTGGCGATATTCACCGTGGCCTCGCTGTGGTGCGGCCTGTCCGGCAGCATCGGCATGCTGATCGCCGCGCGGGTGGTCCAGGGGGTGGGCGCGGCCCTGCTCACCCCGCAGACGCTGTCGACCATCACCAGGATCTTCCCGCCCGAGCATCGCGGCGCGGCGATGAGCCTGTGGGGCGCGACCGCCGGGGTGGCCACCCTGGTCGGACCGCTGGCCGGCGGCGTCCTGGTGGATCACCTGGGCTGGCAGTGGATCTTCTTCGTCAACGTGCCGATCGGACTCGTCGGCTTGGCGCTGGCCTGGGTTCTGGTGCCCCAGTTGCCCACCGAACGGCACCGATTCGACATGCTCGGGGTGCTGCTGTCGGGAGTCGGCATGTTCTGCCTGGTGTTCGGTCTGCAGGAGGGGCAGTCGCATGACTGGTCTTTGTGGATCTGGCTGACCATCGTCATCGGTGTCGGCCTCCTGGCGGCCTTCGTCTATTGGCAGTCGATCAACCCGAACGAACCGCTGATTCCGCTGAAGATGTTCGCCGACAACGACTTCTCCATGTCCAACGTCGGAGTGGCGACCATCGGGTTCACCGTCACCGCAATGATCCTGCCGGTGATGTTCTTCGCCCAGGGGGTCGCCGGCATGAGCGCGACCCGCGCGGCGTTGCTGACCGCGCCGATGGCGATCGCGTCGGGCATGCTGGCGCCGGTCGTGGGCAAGTTGGTCGACCGGGTGTCGCCGCAGCCCATCGTGGGCGGCGGTTTCTCGGCGTTGGCGATCGGCTTGACGTGGTTGTCGTTCGAGCTGACCCCCAGCACGCCGATCTGGCAGCTGATGCTGCCGTTCGTCGTGATCGGTGTCGGCATGGCGTTCATCTGGGCACCGTTGGCGGCCACGGCAACTCGTGGCCTGCCGCCGCGGCTGGCCGGTGCCGGGTCCGGGGTGTACAACGCGACCCGGCAGGTCGGCTCGGTGCTGGGCAGTGCCGGCATGGCGGCGTTCATGACGGCGCGCATCAGTGCCGAACTGCCCGGTGGCGGGCAACGGCCGAGCGGCGCCGAGGGGGCCATGCTGCGGTTGCCCCCGTTCCTGCACGACGCGTTCGCATCTGCGATGTCGCAGTCGCTGCTGCTGCCGGCCTTCGTATCGCTGTTCGGGGTGATCGCCGCGATGTTCCTGCGTGGTCAGGCGGACCCGCTGGCCACCCTGGTCACCCGCAGGCCGGTTGCCGAACCGGAATCAGAATCCGTGGAGCCCAACTACTTTCCCGATTTCGACGACTATCTGGAGTACGTCGTGGACCGCGACCAGCTGGATTTCGAATACGAGTCGGAGCGGATCACCACGCCCATCCCGGTCGAGTCACCGATGTATGCGCCGCTCGATGACCTGTTGGGTGAGGCCGGGGCCGAGCCGGCGCCGACATTGATCGCGCCGAGTCGCGGACGGCACTACCGGGACGACGACGAAGACCTGCAACCCGATCCGGGGATCTACGGCAAGCATTCGATGTAGGGGTGGCCTGGCCCACGCGAGCCCACCTGGGCCGCCGACGGGCATTCCCAACGCTGCTGGACTGTGTTCCGGATCGTTCAATTTCTCGGTTAGCGCAGCAGCACAGCGGGATTGAGATAACCGGTCGGATCGAATGCGGCTTTGACGGCCCGCATGGCGGCGATATCGGCATCGGTGCGCGACATGGTCAGGTAGTCGCGCTTACGGGTGCCGACGCCGTGTTCGGAGCTGACGTTGCCGTCGCAGTCCGCGATCAACGCCATCATCTCTGCGTACAGGGCGTGCTCGATCTCGTCGGAGACGTTGCAGCGCACCAGGTTCAGATGTAGATTGCCCTCGCCGATATGGCCGAACAGTACCGGGATGGCATCCGGGGCGTGCTCGGCGACCACCGCGGTAGCGCGGTCAGAGAACTCGTGGATCTTCGAAAGCGGCAGCGACACATCGAATTTCAGTGGCGGGCCGTACCAGCCGAGGATCTCGGCGATCGATTCGCGCACCTGCCACAGCCGCGCCGACGCAGAGGTGTCCATCCCCACCGCGGGCTCACCGGCCAATTCGGTATCCGCCAACGCGGCAGCGAGTAGCTCGGTCTGGTCGGTCTCGCCGGCCATCTCGATCAGGAGCTGCCAGCAGCCGGGGACCGGTGCGGCCACTCCCAGGTGTTCGGCGGTCAGCGTGCTGGCACGAGAGTCGATCAGCTCCAGCGCCGAGATCCCGTCCGCATCGCGGAACCGCCGGCCCGTGGCGATCAGCGCGTCCAGATCGTCGAACCCGGCCACCGCGGTGACCCGGTGTGGCGGCGTCGGATGCAGTCGTAGATCAAGCCCGGTGATGACCCCGAGGGTGCCCTCGGCTCCGACGAACAATGCGGTCAGGTCGTAACCGGTGTTGTCGCTGCGCACCTGGCTGTGCCGTCGTAACACGGTGCCGTCGGGCAGGGCGACGTCGAGTCCGAGGATCTGCTCGCCCATGTTGCCGTAACGCACGGTGCGCAGGCCGCCGGCGTTGGTCGATGCCATGCCGCCGACAGTGGCTGAGTCCCGTGCGGCGAGATCCACGCCGAATACCAATCCTGCTGCCGCAGCTGCCTTTTGCACTGCCGCGCAGGTGACCCCGGCGCCTACCCGGATCCGGCGCTCGATGGTGTCGACTTCGCCGATGCGCGTGAGCCGCTCGGTGGACAGCAGCACGTCGTCATGCTCGGGGACAGTGCCGGCCACCAACGACGTCCGCCCACCCTGCACGGTGACGTAAGCGCCGGCGTCGCGGCAAACCCGCAGCACCGTGGCGACTTCATCAGAGGTGCCCGGACGGACCAGGGCACCGGCCCGACCCCGGTACCGCCCTGTGTGGTCGACGGTGCGCCCGGCCAGGACATCGGGGTCGGTGCTGAGATATCCGGCACCGACCACCGCCGTGAGGCGCTCGATGAGTGTTTGAGTCATCGAGGTGCCCCCGATGTCACCGAGAGGAACGCACCCAACTCGATCAGCCCGTCGGGAGTGCCCGGCAGATAGTCGGTCAGCTGCGTCGACCGCACCAGGTACGCCGCGTACTTCGCCCGGCTGATGGCCACGTTGAGGCGGTTGCGGTTGAGCAGGAAGCTCATCCCGCGCGGGACGTCGTCGACCGACGAGGCGGTCATCGAAATGAACACCACCGGCGCCTGCCGGCCCTGGAACTTGTCGACCGTGCCGACCTGCGTAGCTTCGTAGCCCGCCGCATCCAGCCGTTCCCGCACCAGAGTGACCTGCGCGTTATACGGTGTCACAACCAGAACATGTTCGGGTCCAAGGGAATTGGCGCCGTGCTCGTCGGTCCACCGGCGGCCCAGCAGGGCGCTGATCGCCGTCACGATCGCGTCGGCCTCCTCGGGGCTCTCGGTGGAATTGCCCTCGTGCGCCACCGTGAGCAGATGCACTCCGGGTTCGGTACCGGACAACTCACGCGCCGCGCTGACCTGTGCTGCCGACTGCAGTCGGTTGTCGTAGGACAACGCGGAAACCGGCGCGCACACGGCCGGGTGCATGCGGTAGGAGACGTCGAGGAAGTATCCGCGTTCGGCGGGCAGGGTGTGTTGCCCCTCGACCAGCCAGCCCAGTGCCGACTCGTCGACCGGCTCGGGGTGGGTGCCCTGGCTGACCTGAGGCAGCTGCTGCGGATCGCCGAGCAACAGCAGGTTGCGCGCGGCCGGTGCGACGGCGATGGTGTTGGCCAGGCTGTACTGGCCGGCCTCCTCGATGACCAGCAGATCCAGGACCCCTGGCGGTACCCGGTTCGGATTGGCGAAATCCCATGCGGTGCCACCGATTACGCAGCCGGTCTGATCATCGATGAACGCGGCGTACTGGTTGTCGGGAACATCCATGAAGGGGGCGTCGTCGGCTGCCTGCTTCTTGCCGACGCGCTGCCCGTCGACGCCCGCCTTGACGACTTCGATGAGCAGGTTTTCCACCACGGCGTGCGACTGGGCCACCACACCGATGCGCCAGTGGTGCAGGTTCACCAGTGCCGCGATGACCCGGGCCGCGGTGAAGGTCTTGCCGGTTCCCGGCGGGCCGTGCACGGCCAGGTACGACGCGTCCAAGTCCAGCAGGGCCGCGGTGATATCGGCCGCCATGTCGTCGCTGTGGGGCAGCGTCGCGCCGGAGGTGGTGCGCGGGTGGTTGCGTAACAGGATGTCCAGCACCGCCGTTGGCGTCAGCGCGGGCAGGCCGGCGGCGACCTCGGCGGCGGTGGTTGCGATCGACTCGCGCATCGGCTTGGTGTTGACCGGGCCGCCTGGGGTCAGTGCGAACGGCAGTTGGCTGAATTCGCCGGCGTCTTTGGGTGTCCGGTGCAGGATGGTCACCTCGGTGCCGTCTTCGTTGCAGTCGATGACCTTCGCCGATCCGGCGGCGCGCACTTCGGGATCGTCGGAAAGCCCTGCCGGCGATGGTGGGTCGTACAGTGCGTAGATCTCCGCGCCGGGCGCCAGCGTTCCGTTCGCGATCTCGCCGATCAGTCGGACCTGCCGCTGTGGCTTGCGGGCCCGCGGTGGGGTGTTCCAGTCGACGACGACCTCGGGCTTCTCGTTGGCCACGAAAACGCCTGCGTTGTCGGACCATTCGTCGACCGGATTGTTGATCCGGTCGAAGTGGGCCCACCAGAACGGTTTGTCTTCGCGCTGGTGGTAGCCGCGGGCCGCCGCCAGCATGGCGACGGCCTGCTGCTCGGCGGTGCGTAGACCGACCCCGTCGCCCGCGAAGTCGGCCAGGGCGCGCTGCGTGGCGTCGTCGACCGCGGCTTCGGAGGGGGAGCCGCCGGTGACCGGGACCGGCCCACGAGGGGCGATGCCTTCGGAGAAGGCCAAGGACAACAACCAGTTTCGCAATTTCTGCGTGGAGACGCAGTCGTAGCGGTTGTAGTCTTCGATCTCTTTGAGTACCACCGCGGCTTCGTCGTGGTTCCCGCCAGCGGTCAGCTCGGTGTACCGCGCGTACTGAGTTATCGAGTCGGTGGCCTTGGTGACCTCGCCGTCGCGCAGCTCGCCGCCCATGTACAGCGGTTCCAGGTATTTGATGCTGTAGCTCTCGGTTCCGACCCGAATGCTCTTGCGTACCAAGGGAAGAAGGTCGACCAGGATACCACTGCGCAGCAGCTCGTCGACCTCGTCCTCGCCGATGCCGTACCGGCCGGACAGTCGCAGCAGCGTGCTCTTCTCATATGCCGCGTAGTGGTAGATGTGCATGTTGGGGTGACGCTTGCGCTGTTTGCGTACCAGGGTCAGGAAGTCGATCAGGGCCTGGCGTTCACTGGATCGGTCGTGTGCCCACAGCGGGTGGAAGCCGCCCGTCGCGGTCAGGGTGCCCCAGAGGTATTCCAGACCCCAGTCGCGTCCGTTGACCGTCCACAGCGGATCGCCCTCGTAGTCGAAAAAGAGGTCACCTTTGTCCGGCTCGGGCAGGCCGGTCAGCGGCTGCGCGTCGATCACCTCGAACCGCGGCTTGGCATCGACCAGGGGCGAGACCTGTAGCCGGGCCTGCCCGGTCAGGCTCGCCGCGATGCGTGTCGACAGCCCGGGCACCGGACCGGTGTGCTCGGCCAGCTCGTGCACGGTGCCGATGCCGGCGTCGTGCAACCGGGCCCGCTGGCTCATCCGCATGCCGGCCACCAGCAGCAGGTCGTCGCGCGCGCGAACCTCGACGGCGCACACCTCGCAGCGGTGGCAAGCCCGCACGGCCGGGTTCTCCCACGTCACCGGTTTGCCGCCGCCGTGGTGCTCGTCGAGTAGCCGTTGCAGCGCCTCGCGCCGCGGCGCGTACACGGGCAGCAGTTCGGCAATGGGATAGCTCGCGATGCTGCCGTCGCCGAGCACCAGATCGACCTCCGGCGCGACGGGCACGCCCGCGGTGGCCAGCGCGTCGGCGTAGGCCGCCAGCTGAAGCAGGGCCTCGACCTTGACCGACCGGGCCAGCTTGGTATCCCGCAGGCGGTATCCCTGGTCGGTCAGGATCAGAAAGTCCGCGAATCCAAGGAACCGTCCGTCGAACATCGCCGCCTGGTAGACCACCGGGGCGCGGCGCTGCACCGCAGCTCGGGTGGCTTCGGCGGCGGCGACCAGCCCGCCGACCGTATAGGGCCGCGGCCGGCCGATCACGGTGACGTTGTCGTCGAACTGGGCGCGCAGTTCGTCGAGGTGACGTTGTTCGTGGTCGTCACCGAGGGTCGCGGTGCGGGTCAGCAGGTCGTCCTGGTCAGATGTGCCTGGCCCCCAGCCCAATTGGCCGTCGAAGGCACGCAACAGGGCATACTCGCACCGGGCCGCTGCGGCCAGGTCCGAGGCGCTGTAGATGACGGTGCCGCCGTCCGCGCTCAGGAACACGTGGTCACCCTATGGCAGCGGGCCGACAGTCACGCCCAGCCGGCTATGGCATCACCGAGGTCGACGAGCCCCAGAAGCCGTTCATGGGCTGGGCGTATTTGTCGTTGTCGGTCAGCGTCGGAAGGCCCAGTGCATCTTCGATGGTGCGCGCCAGGCTGTAGTGGTTGGCATAGCTGTCGTCGGTGAAGTGGCCCGAGCGCATCCCGCCGGCAACGGCGCCGGGCGAGGGGATGACGATCGTCACGACGTGGTTGCCGCCATTGCCGAAGCCGAGTGACAGGTTGTCGGTGTCCTCGTCGAACGTGAGGAAGATGGCGCTCTTCTGCGTCGGGTCCTGCCAGACCGGCGAGTCCATGATCGTCGAGACGGTGCTCTGGATGAAGTTGTCACCCGCTTTGACGTTGTACTGGTGGTTGGTCAGCAAGCCGCCGAGGTACTTGAGTACGCCGGAGACGCCGTCGACGGGGCCTTCCATGTTGTTGGCCTCATTGGCCGCAAACCAGGCGAAATTCGGTGTGGTGGAGGCTGATTGGAGATCGTTGGCCATCTGGGTGAGCGGCAGGATGTGTGCGGTGGCGCGGGCCTGGTTGTTGTAGATGTCCTGGTATGCCAGGAAGGGCAGTTCGTCGGGCGCGTAGTCGCTCGTCGCGACATAGGGTCCCGCCGCGGACATGCCCTGGGCATAGCCGGCCCAGGTCTTGCCCGCTGCTTCGATGCTGTCGGCAAGGTTCGGCGCGTTGATGCAGTTGGTCGCGCAGTTGTAGTTGATGCCGAAGTCGGAACCACCGAGGATCGGGTAGTAGTTGGGATCGCTCGGGTGGGTCAGCGCGTAGTAATCCGTCTCGACCCCATACGTGTTGGCGAGGCTGTTGATGTACGGCGCATTGGGGCTGCCGACGATGTCGCCGTAGCCCTTGTTCTCCATGTAGACCATGAAGACGTGATCGAGTGAGCCGACCGTCGACGCGGGCGGTGTTGGCGGCGCAGGTGCGGGCAGTGCCGCGCCGACGGTGAACGAGAGGTCGTCGGCGTATGCGTTGTTGTAGCCCAGGGACGCCGGGTTTGAATCCTTGAGGGTCAGAACCACCTGTGCGGAGCGGGTGCCGACGGGGATGGTGCCTGAGGTGTCGCGCTGCAGCAGTCCGGTCTGGAAGAAGCGATCGAGCGCGGTGACCGGTCCGATGTTCCCGGTGCCCAGCTGGGTGCCATCGGCGCCCAGGAATCGGACGGTGACCGAGGCCGCCGAGGGGTCGGTCATCGCGCCCCCGAGCCAGCCGCTCAGCTTGAACGGCAGCGAGCCCGCGTCGATGTTCGCGGCTGCACCACTCAGATCGACGGTCTGCGACAGCGTTGCGGTGCCGACGTTGCCGCCGCCGAAGAACTGCACATCCCCGGGAGTCGGACGATCGCTGGGGAAATTGGCGTAGGACGGCATCAACGGTCCGGGCGTGCCGAACGGCACTGCGATGCGGCGCTGGGTGCCGTATTCGATGACCGTCGGGGTGCCGGTCACGGTCCAGCCCGGAATGGTCACCGAGCTGGTACCGGTCAGCGACGGGTCACCGAGTTCCGCGCTCGGGTTGACCAGCAGATTGGGGCTGGTCACCGTCCACGCGGGAGCCGCGGCCTGTGGTGGGAACAGATTCTGTTCGATCTCTTTGCGCACCCACGCCAGCACCGTCCACACCACGGGCGACTGGGCGGGGACGTTCGACGGCAGTGTCGAGACCAGCGGCCCCAGGAGCGTCTTCATGAATTGCTTGGCCGCGCCGACCACCGTGCTCACGATGGTGCGGATGGTGGACGTCGACGACGATGCTGCCGGGGTGAGGACGTGCGAGGTGGTGGAGTTCGTCGCCGCGGCTGTGGCCACGACCGCCGCCGCGGACCGGGCGACGGGGTGGCTGGCCACCGCCGCGACAGGTACCGGCGAAGGTTGGCTCACCTTTACGGCCGCGGTGGGGGACGGCTTGGTGCTGAGCGCGGCGGGAGTTGAACGCTTGGCCGAGTGGACCGCGGTCTTCGGCGGTGTGGCGCTTGCCGGGTCTGCCTGGTGCTTGGGCGCACGCGTGTCGTGCTTCGTGCTGTTCGCAGACGGATGTTTGCCGGCCGCGTTGGTTGACGATGAGGTGGACGCCGATGACGGCTCGGCGCAGGCGGTCGGGCTCGCCGCCATCGATATTCCCACTCCGAGGAAGACTGCCAGTGCCCCGACCCGGCCGACGTATCGTGAGCAACCCATTGACGTTCCCCTTCGCCATTCGCATCGGCCGCGACGCTCAAAATTGACGTCACGGTAACGCCGCATGGCCCCGGACATGGGAAAACTCGCACGTTGGCAGCTGTTGTACAGCTTTCGAGTAGGAGTCGGACAGCTGGAGTCGGCCCCAGTTGTCAGCGGGTGTTGCCGATCAGCTCGACGCCGTTGCCGTTCCAGTGGAATCGCACCACGCTCTTGAGGTCGCTCTTGGGGTTGGCGTAGCTCAGAGCGACGGTGTCCCCGGTGCTCTGGGTCGGGTCGATGCCGTTGAAGCCGAAGGTGTCCGGCACCCCGGTCGGGATGAACTGGCCGAGGTGGAACATCACCGCGCGGGTGCTCGGATTGTCACCGTTGGTGTTGGCCTTGACGATGACCACTGACAGCGGCGCGCACTCGTTGTAGTTGCCGGCCAGCGGTTCGGGGCTCCACCCCTGCTTGCTGCGCGGGTCCGGTGGCAGCGAGGCAACCGCCTTGGTGATGGCGGGTGCGGTCAGGCTGACGGCGCAGGGGTCGGCAGCGGCGGCACCGGTTGTCGGTCCGGCGGCCACGGTCGGGGCGACGCTCGCCGATTTCGGTGTCGAGGGGGTCAGCGGACCGGGAGTTTTGGAGGCTGTGGAGTCGCTCGACCCGCAGCCGCTCAGACCGGTTGCCAGCAGTGCGGCCACCACGATCGCCATCGATTTCGGTTCGGCACAGCGCACCGGGCCACCCTATAAGGCCGGTGCTCACCGGCAGGGCAGGCATGCGGGGTATATCCGACCCGGCAAACCACTAGACTCCACCCATAATGACGACGTCTTCGCCCGAGGCCGACCCGGATTCGGGCCCCGCCGACCTCACCTTTGCCGACCTGCAGATACGCCCTGAGGTACTGCAGGCCCTCTCCGATGTCGGCTATGAGTCGCCGTCACCGATCCAGGCTGCCACCATCCCGGCAATGCTCGCCGGCTCCGATGTGGTCGGCCTGGCCCAGACCGGTACCGGCAAGACCGCGGCGTTCGCGGTCCCGGTGCTGTCCAAGATCGACCCGACCAGCCGAAACACCCAGTGCTTGGTGCTGGCGCCCACGCGTGAATTGGCGCTGCAGGTGGCCGAGGCGTTCGGCAAGTACGGCGCGCATCTGAACGTGAATGTGTTGGCGGTCTACGGCGGGTCGTCGTACACGCCGCAGCTGGCCGGGCTCAAGCGCGGCGCACAGGTCGTGGTGGGCACCCCGGGACGGGTGATCGATCACCTGAGCAAGGGCAGCCTGAACCTGTCGCACCTGGACTATCTGGTGCTCGACGAAGCCGACGAGATGCTGCAGATGGGTTTCGCCGAGGACGTCGAACGGATCCTGGCCGACACCCCGGAGTACAAGCAGGTGGCGTTGTTCTCGGCCACCATGCCGCCGGCGATCAAGAAGATCACCGCCCGGTATCTGCATGACCCGGTCGAGGTGACGATCAAGGCCAAGTCCCAGACCGCGGAGAACATCACCCAGCGCTACATCCAGGTGGCAGGTCCGCGCAAGATGGACGCGCTGACCAGGCTGCTGGAGGTCGAGCCGTTCGAGGCGATGATCGTCTTCGTCCGGACCAAGCAGGCCACCGAGGAAGTGGCCGAAAAGCTCAAGGCCCGTGGGTTTTCCGCGGCTGCCATCAACGGTGACATCGCGCAGGCGGTCCGCGAGCGCACCATTGCCTCGCTCAAGGACGGCTCGATCGACATCTTGATCGCCACCGACGTGGCGGCGCGCGGCCTGGACGTCGAACGCATCTCGCACGTGCTGAACTACGACATCCCGCACGACCCCGAGTCGTACGTGCACCGCATCGGCCGCACCGGGCGGGCTGGGCGGTCGGGCACCGCGCTGCTGTTCGTCACCCCGCGGGAACGTCACCTGCTCAACTCGATCGAGCGGGTCACCCGCAAGAAACTCGTTGAGTCCCAACTGCCCTCGGTTGATGATGTCAACGCCCAGCGGGTATCGAAGTTCTGCGATTCGATCACCGATGCGCTCAATGCGCCGGGAATCGAGTTGTTCCGCAGGCTGATCGAGGACTACGAGCGCGAAAACAACGTGCCGTTGGCCGACATCGCCGCGGCGCTGGCGGTGAAGACCCAGGGCGGCGAAGAGTTCCTGATGAAAGAGCCGCCCCCGGAGAAGCGCCGGGAACGGCCGGACCGCGAGCAGGGCGACCGGGCGGATCGCGGTGACCGCCACCCCCGATCGGTGCGTGAGGATCTGGCCACTTACCGCATCGCGGTGGGTAAGCGGCACAAGGTGATTCCGGGTGCCATCGTCGGGGCCATCGCCAACGAGGGCGGGTTGAACCGCAGCGATTTCGGGCACATCAGCATCCGGGTCGACCACTCGCTGGTCGAGCTACCGGCCAAGTTGAGCAAGGACACGCTCAAAAAGCTTGAGAGCACCCGGATTTCGGGTCAGCTGATCAACCTCGAGCTGGACCATGGCGGTCGGTCGGACCGGGGCTCCTATCAGGACCGGGGCTCGCGCGGTGACCGCGGCTCGTATCAGGACCGCGCCCCGCGTCAGGGCCGTAGCCGCGACGACGACCGGCGGGGTCGGGGCGAAGGCAAGCACAAGCACCAGTGACCCGGGTCGATTCGCTCACCGGGATCCGTGCTGTCGCAGCGTTGTTGGTGCTGCTGACGCATGCGGCGTACACCACCGGTAAGTACACGCACGGATATCTGGGGTTGGTTTACTCGCGCACCGAGATCGGTGTCCCGATTTTCTTCGTGCTGTCCGGGTTCTTGTTGTTCGCTCCGTGGGTGCGGGCATTGGCGCAGGGGCGTTCCGGTCCGTCGCTGCGCCGCTACGGCTGGCATCGGGTGCGGCGCATCATGCCGGCGTATGTCATCACGGTGCTGGCGGCTTTCGTGCTGTATCACTTCCGGGCGGCCGGCCCCAACCCTGGGCACACCTGGGTCGGACTGCTGCGGAACCTCACGCTGACCACGATCTACACCGACAACTATCTGTTCTCGTGGCTGCATCAGGGCTTGACTCAGATGTGGAGTCTGGCCGTGGAAGTCTCGTTCTACGTTGCCCTTCCGGTGCTCGCGTATCTGTTGACCGTGGTGTGCTGTCGACGGCAGTGGCGCCCCGCGGCCTTGATGGCCGGACTGTTCGCGTTGGCGTTGATCAGCCCGGCATGGTTGACGCTGGTGCACACCACGACGTCCCTGCCCGACGGCGCCCGGTTGTGGTTGCCGACGTATCTGGCCTGGTTCCTCGGCGGGATGCTGCTCGCCGTGCTGGCCCAGATGGGTGTGCGGGCCTACGGTTTTTTGTGTATCCCGTTGGCGCTCATCTGTTTCTTCATCGCCTCGACGCCGATAGCGGGGGAGCCGACCACCTCGCCCACCGAATTGCGGGAGGCATTGTTCAAGACGGTCTTCTACACGGTGATCGCGACGCTCATGGTTGCGCCGCTGGCGTTGGGTAACTCCGGTTGGTACGCACGGGCATTGGCGAGCCGGCCGCTGGTGTTTCTCGGCGAGATCTCTTACGAGATCTTTTTGGTGCATCTGGTGGTCATGGAGTTGGTCATGGTCGAAGTGCTGCAGGACCGGGTGTACACCGGTTCGACATTCGCGTTGTTCACCGTGACGCTGGCGTTCACCATCCCGGTGGCGTGGTTGTTGCATCGGGTGACTCGAGTGCGGAACCCTTAGCGGCCGAAGCGCCGAGGGTGCGGTTAACCGCCAGTGGTTCTTCCGGCTAGCTCCGTGGCAGGTCGTCCGGTCGGCGGGCACGCTGATGAGGTGAACAGCATTCTCGCGTTCGCGGAGCTGATCCGATGACCGCCGCGCAGACCTACGACATCATCGGAGCCGGGTACGTTCGGCGCCGGCAGACCGACCCGAACTGGATGGCGGCGATAGATACGGCGCTGGGTGATGCCCGGACGGTCCTGAACATCGGTGCGGGCACCGGTTCGTACGAGCCGCTGGACCGCCTGGTCATGGCCATCGAGCCGTCGATCGAAATGATCCGTCAACGGGCCGCGGACGCTGCGCCGGTGATCTGCGCCGGCGCCGAGCGGCTCCCGGTGGCCGATGACGAGTACGACGCCGCGATGGCGGTGCAGACCGTGCACCACTGGGCCGACTGGCGACGTGGGCTCGCCGAGATGCGTCGGGTGTCCCGGCGACAGGTGGTCGTCTGCTACGACACCCGGCTGCACGCCGACTTCTGGCTGGCGCGCGACTACATTCCGGAGATTGCCGAATTGGAGTTGGCCCGACCGTCCGCGCACGACATTGCGGCCGAGCTCGGCACCGACTCGATGATTCCGCTGCTGGTTCCGTGGGACTTCACCGACGGCGTGTACCCCGCGTACTGGCGACGACCCGAGATGTACCTCGATCCGGTGGTTCGGGAGACCTGTTCGGCGCTGGCGCAGTCGCCGCCCGACGCGGTCACCCGCGGTATGGACCGGCTGCGCGCCGATCTGCAATCCGGTCACTGGCATTGGCGGAATCGCGAACTGTTGCAGCGCAATGAGTTCGATGCGGGCTTTCGGTTGGTGGTTGCAGGCAACTAGCAGGTGCCCGGCCGCGTCCACCAAATCGGGCCGCCCCCGACCGCGGTGAATTAGGTTAAGCTGCCCTAACAAATGTAGGAGGGCGGCGGATGGCCGAGCAGAAGACAACACGCGGACTGCAGGGCGCACTGGTCAAACTGTGGCGTGGTGGCGACTATCAGATGACGGTCACCGGTCGTACCGAGATCACCGCCAATTACCTGCGCCTGCATTTCACGGCGGGTGAACTGCTGGCCGAACGGCCGGTGCATCCGACCATGTGGATCCGCGGGTGGTTCCCCGACGGCGCCAGGTCACATCAGCGTGGCTACACCCTGGTCAACCCGGACCCGTCCAGCGGCACTGTCGATATCGACTTCGCGCTGCATGAGGGCCTGGCGACCCGGTGGGCTCGCGAGGCCCAGCCCGGGGACGTCCTGGAAGTCACGGTGCTCGGCAGTGACTTTGCCCTACCCGAGCCGGCGCCCGTGGGTTACGTCGTGGTCGGTGACGTCGCGTCACTGCCGGCGATCAATTCACTGCTGGCCGCCATCGGTGACAGTCCGGTCCGGGTGTTCCTGGAATCCGCTCACCACGACGATCGTGAACTACCTGTCACCAACGACATCCCGGTGACGTGGGTGGACCGCAAGAACGCAGGGGAGGCGCTGGTCGAGGCGGTGCGTTCGGCGGCTTTCGATGCATCCGAGCACTTCGGCTGGGTGGCATGTGACAGTCGCACGACCCGTGAAGTGGTCAAGGTCCTGCGCGACGGCTACCACCTGCCGCGCAAGTCGATCAAGGCTCGGGGCTACTGGGAGGCGTGATCTGCCGGGCCCGGGCGAGCGAAGCGACGGGAACTATCCGGGACCAGTTGCGTCACAACGAATTCGGTGAGAATCGTGCGCTCGTCTGCTTCGTCTGCACCGGGAAACATCAACAGCGAGACCATCACCCGGATCAGCCAATTGGCCCGGCGCCGCGCGGCATCCGGCTCCAAGTCGGGCCACTGCGCGGTGAGGAAGGCCGCGATGAGTCCGGTGATGACATCGGACTGCGCGGCAAGTTCGCCACCGATCGGCCGCTGGGCTGCGGCGAACCACGATGACAGCGCCGGACTTTCGCGGACGCTGCGCAATGCGATGGTGACGCCGTCCAGCAGCCGGTCCTGGGGATCGGGTACCTCGGCGATCTGCGCGCCTACTTCGGTGAAGACCCGGAACGTCTCGCGGTGCACGTACGCCAGATAGAGCGTATCGCGGTTCTCGAAGTAGCGGTACAGCGTTGCCCTGGAACACCCTGCCGCCCGGGCGATTTCGAGCATCCCGACGGTCGCCGCGTCCTGCTTGGCGAACAGCCGGTCTGCCGCGTCGAGAATGGCTTCGGCAGCTACTTCGGTGCGGCGTGCGGAAAGCCAGTCGTTTGCCATCAACGAATGGTAAACGGTACCGATAGCGGGCGGCGTACATAGCTGCCCCCGGCCCACACGATGCCGGCCTCGTCGACCTCGAATTCCGGTATGCGGTCCAGTAATTCGGTCAGGGCGACCCGCGACTGCATACGCGCGGCGGCGGCGCCCAGGCAATGGTGGGCGCCGTGGCTGAAGGTCAGGATGTTGCGGGGCTTGCGGGTTACCTCCAGTTCGGCGGCATTGTCGCCGTACTGGCGGTCGTCGCGGTTGCCCGAGCCGTACAGCAGCAGAACCTTGCGGTCCTTCGGGATGGTGCGCTCGCCGATGGTGACGTCGCGGGTGGTGGTGCGGGCCAGGCCCTGCACCGGTGAGGTCAGCCGCAGCAGCTCATCGATGGAATCGGTTATCAGGTCCGGGTTTTCGACCAGCAGTCGCCGCTGATCGGGGCGCTGATGCAGCAGCTGCACCGAGCCGCCGAGCATGCCGGTGGTGGTGTCGTTGCCGCCGGTGACCATGGTGAAGGTGAATGCCAGGATGGACAGCACACCGGCGATGTCACCGTCGGCTCCCACCCCCGCGGCGACCAGATGCGACACCGTGTCGTCCTCGGGCTCCTTGCGGCGCCGTTCGATCAGCGCGGTGAAGTAGCCCATCATGTCGCCCAGCGCGCTGCCGAGGGTCTCCAAGGCTCCGGCGATGCCGCCCTCGGCGGTGTTGGCCGCGACGATGGCCTCGGTCCAGCCGTCGAACTGATCGCGGTCCTCCTCCGGTACACCGAGGTAGTGCGCCACCACCATCGACGGCAGTGGTTTGAACAGCTCGGCGACGATATCTCCGCCTCCGTTGGCTCTGAGCTTCTCCAGACGTTGTACGACGAACTCGCGCACCTTGGGTTCGACGGCTTCGACCTGCCGCGGGGTGAAGCCACGCGACACCAGCTTGCGGAACTCGGTGTGCACTGGCGGGTCGGTCATCACCATCGGTGGATTGTCTTGTAAACCAATGAGTTCCAGCTCGCCGTAGTTGACGGTCAGACCTTGCGCGGAGGAGAACGTCTCGTGATCGCGCGCCGCGGTCCAGATGTCGGCGTGCCGGGACAGCACGTAGTAGTCGGCGTCGGGGTGGCCCTCGGGCACCACGTGATGGACCGGGTCGTGGTCGCGCAGCGCCTGATACACGGACCACGGGTTCGACCATCCGGTGGCGTCGGCAAGCTCGAACCGAACGCCGTGAGACACATTGGTATCCATGTCTCAGTTTTAAGGCATTGCAGTATTAATGTCAATGAGCTGACTGCCCCGGCCCCGGCCGGGTGGGTGCGGGTATCCCGTCGGGATGGGAGAACTCCTCAGCTCACCTCTCGCGGTGCGGGGTGGCCACAATGGCCAGCGAATCGCCCTGAAGCGTCAGCTCCGCGTCCCCGATCCGGTCGGTCAGCCGGTGGCGCAGGTCGTCGGCGGCTGCGGGCTCCAGGGTGATGAAGGTCGAATAGGTGAACAGAAGTTCCAGCCACTGGTCGATCGAGAAGCGCAGCGTTCGTGGATATTCGGTGACCGTGGACCCGAAGCCCGCGGCCGTCAGGGCGTCCACCACGGCGTCGGTGCCGAGCCGGTCTGTCGCCTCGACGTTCACATGGTCACCGAAGACGTCATCGACGGCGACGTCCAACGGTCGTGTCGCGCGTAACCGGTTCCACAACAGGGCCAGCCGACCTGTCGAGGTCAGGACGGTGGCGACTTTCGGCAGTGCCACCGCCGGGTCGACCCAGTGGAACGACGCGGCGAACGTCACCAGGTCGAAGCGCCGTCCAGCCGGCTCCCAATCCTCGAAGGTGGCGATCTCGACGGCAATCCCTTTGTCGCGGGCCACCGCGGCCATCCGTTCGTCTGGCTCTACGGCCAGGACCGTGCAGCCGTGGTCGGTGAGCTGGCGGGAGACGATGCCGGTTCCCGCGCCGACGTCGAGCACGCGATGGGTATCCGACGCGAGCAGATCCCTGATCAGGGCATCGGGATATCCGGGGCGGTATGCGTCGTAGCGCTGCGCGGCGCTGCCGAACGAGTTCGCCCGCTGACGGTCGGTGTGCAGATGCGTTGACGGCGGCATGGTTCCGACGGTAGTGGGATGAGCTGGAGCGTCGCTGGGATCGACCTGGGACGTGATTCGGTGTGCCCGTCAGTTGTCAGATGCCCGCCCCCGGGTTGAGGATGTTGTCCGGATCGAGGGCCGCCTTGATCCGCCGGTTGAGTTCCATGACCTCGGGGCCCAACTGTCCGCTCAGCCAGGGCCGCTTGAGCCGACCGACACCGTGCTCGCCGGTGATGGTGCCGCCCAATCGGACTGCCAGGTCCATGATTTCGCCGAAGGCGAGGTTGGCCCTTCGGGTGTTCTCGGCGTCGTGGGGGTCGTGCACGATCAGCGGGTGGGTGTTGCCGTCACCGGCATGCGCGATCACCGAGATGAGCAGGTCGTGCTTGGCTGCGATATCGCCCACCCCGGCGACCAGATCAGCCAATGCCGGCAGTGGCACGCCGACATCCTCCAAGAGCAGTGGGCCCTTGGCCTCGACGGCGGGAATGGCGAATCGCCGGGCGGCGATGAAGGCCTCGCCCTCATCGGGGTCATCGGTGGAGAAGACCTCGGTGGCGCCCGCTTCGGCGAACACCGCGGCCATGAACTCGGTGTCCTCGACGCCGGCCGGCCCGCGTTCGTCGGAGGCGGCCACCAGCATGGCTTTGGCGCCGCGGTCCAGACCCATCTTGAGTTTGTCCTCGACCGCGTTGATCGCGACGTCGTCCATGAACTCGAGCATCGACGGGCGGATCCGGCCGGTGATGGTGAGTACCGATTCGGCGGCAGCCCGCACCGAGTCGAAGCTGGCGACCACGGTGCAACCGCGATGCTGCGGCGGCAGCAACCGCAGCGTCACCTCGGTGACCACTCCCAGCGTGCCCTCGCTGCCGACGAACAGTTTGGTCAGGCTCAGTCCCGCAACATCTTTCAGCCGCGGTCCGCCGAGCCGTACCGCGGTGCCGTCGGCCAGCACCACCTCTAGCCCCAGTACGTAGTCGGTGGTGACGCCGTACTTGACGCAGCACAGTCCGCCGGCATTGGTGGCGATATTGCCGCCGATGGTGCAGATCTCGAATGACGACGGGTCCGGCGGGTACCAGAGTCCATGTGCGGCAACGGCTTCCTTGACTTCGGCATTGAACAGGCCGGGCTGGGTCACCGCTGTGCGGGTCGCGGTGTCGACGGTGATGTCGCGCATCCGTTCGGTGGTCAGCACGATGCCGCCGTCGACTGCGGTGGCCCCGCCGGACAAGCTGGTGCCGGCGCCACGCGGCACCACCGGAATCTTGTGCGCGGTCGCCCACCGCATCACGGTCTGCACTTCGGCTGTGCTGCGTGGGCGCACCACCGCGATCGGGGTGCCGGCATCCGGATCGGCCGCACGATCCTGGCGATAGGACGCGACGATGTCCGGGTCGGTGACGACAGTGCCGTCGGGAAGTTCGGCGATCAGGCTCGGCAGCACGGTGTGCACGTGGCCAAGTCTAGGAGTCGTGGAAAGGGCGCCGGCGAGTTCCGGCTGTATTAATCCCGCGTTACTTCTGTGTTACGCGTACGCTGGCCGTGTGCACAACAAGGCACTGTCGGCCGAGCTAGAGGCGCTGCGGGGGTCGCAGCGCGGGTGTCATGTGTCAGCTGTCGCGCTGGAGGTTCACGTCCGCGCGGTGTACCGCAGCGTCCGAACGAGGTCCCCGGCATTCGTGCCGGATTTCAGTCTGGATGCCATCGCGTCAGGTTCCGTCACGACCATGGCTGCATTGGAGCTGTGCCTGGCCGGGTTGTGGCATCGGTGCGGCGACGGGTATCTGGTCGACGACCCGGATCTGATCGCCCATCTGTCGGTAGGCCCGGTGCGGCGCCTGGCGCGCAAGGCGTGGCGCTACCTGAACAGCGAATCCGTCCTTCCGTTCTGAGTGAGCCGTCCCGGCAGCACAATGGGGAGGTGTTGCCGCATCCGCGTACCGGTGTCCTGTTCGATTCGCCGGTACCGGCGGGTGCCGGCTGGCCGGGTGACCCGGCCGTCGCCGCCACCCCGGTGGCGCGGACCGCGGTGCAGGTCCGGGCCCGGGCGCGCCGGTGCTCTGACATCGGTGAGCTGGATGCTCAGGTGTCGACGTGTCGGGGCTGTCGTCGTTTGGTGACGTGGCGTCAGGACGTCGCCGAGAAGAAGTTGGCCGTGCGCAAGTCCTTTGCCGCAGAACCGTATTGGGGTCGGCCGGTGACCGGGTTCGGCGTCCCGGCCCCACGGATCTGGGTGCTGGGATTGGCTCCCGCCGCACACGGCGCCAACCGAACCGGACGGGTGTTCACCGGCGACCGATCCGGCGACTTCTTGTTCGCCGGCATGTACCGGGCCGGACTGGCCTCGGGTCCCGACAGCGTCGACGCCGCAGACGGGTTGGCGCTCAATGACATTCGGGTGGTCGCGGCGGTCCGTTGCGCCCCGCCCGAGAACGCGCCGACACCGCAGGAACGGGCCACTTGCGCGCCGTGGCTGGAGGCCGAATGGCGGCTCACCGGCACCGCCGTCCGGGTCATCGTGGCGCTTGGCGGGTTCGCCTGGAAGGCGGCGCTGGACCTCACCGGCGCCGGTCGGCCGGCGCCCAGGTTCGGCCACGGCGCGCTTGCGGAACTGCCTGACGGCAGGACGCTGCTGGGCTGCTATCACCCGAGCCAGCAGAACACCTTCACCGGCCGGCTCACTCCGGCCATGCTCGATGACGTGTTCGCCACCGCCAAGGGAATGGTGGCCGAGCCGAAAGGGTTGCACTGACTCGTGCAGTTGTCCGTTCTTGATCTCGTTCCGGTCCGTAGCGACCAGTCCACCGCCGACGCCCTGGCGGCCACCGTCCGGCTCGCCCAGGCTGCGGACGAGCTCGGTTTCACCCGCTACTGGGTGGCCGAGCATCACAACATGCCCGCGGTGGCGGCCACCAGTCCGCCGGTATTGCTGAGCTACCTGGCCGCCCAGACCGGCCGTATCCGGCTGGGTTCGGGCGGCGTCATGTTGCCCAACCATGCGCCGTTGGCGGTGGCCGAGCAGTTCGCGTTGCTCGAAGCCGCGGCACCCGGTCGCATCGACCTGGGTGTTGGACGCGCACCGGGCACCGACCCGGTCACCTCGATCGCGTTGCGTGGCCCGGCCGGCCGTACTGATGAGGACATTCAACGCTTTCCCGAGTACCTCGACGACATCGTCGCGTTGATGAGTCCATCGGGGGTAAAGGTGTCCATCGAGGGCCGAAGCCTGTTGGACCAGGACTACGTGCTCAAGGCCACCCCGGCCGCGGTAAGCCCACCCGAGCTGTGGCTGCTGGGCTCGTCGTTGTACTCCGCCCATCTGGCAGCGGCCAAGGGCCTGCCGTATGTGTTCGCCCACCACTTCTCCGGGCAGGGCACCCAGGAGGCGCTGGCGGTGTATCGCGAAGAGTTCAGGCCCAGCGAGTTCGCCGATGCACCACGGACATTCATGACGGTGAACGCCTGCGTCGCGGCAACCCGGGCCGAGGCCGAAGCGCAGATGCGGCCCAACCTGCACATGATGGCGTGGTTGCGTACCGGTCAACCGCTACGTGCGCTGGACCTGGTCGAGGACTCCGAGCAGGTTCGGCTCACCGCCCAGCAACAGGCCGTGTTCGACTCGGGGCTGGCCCGGGCCGTGGTCGGTGCACCCGGCGAGGCGGCCGGCCAGGTCCGGGAGTTGGCAGCGCATTTCGGTGTCGACGAGGTGATGGTCAATCCGGTGGCCTCGGCCCACCGCGGTACCGACCCGGCAACCGCTCCGGCTCGCGAAAGCACCTTGGGGCTGTTGGCCGCCGAACTGCTCTAGCGGGGCGTCAGCGCGACCACCGGAATCGGTCGGGTGGTGCGCTTCTGGTAGCCCTCGTAGCGGTCGGCGTTGTTCTTGTTCACCAACTGCCACATCCGTGCGTAGTCCGGGTCGTCCTTGCCGACCACCCGGGCGGTGACGCCGATCCGCTTGGGCCCGACATTGATGTCGATCTGCGGATTGGCCTTCAGATTGAAGTACCAGCCGGGAGCCGTCGGCTCGCCGCCTTTGGATGCCACGACCAGATAGGAGTCGCCGTCCTTGGCGTAGGTCAGCGAGGTGGTGCGTGCGATGCCCGTCTTGGCTCCGACGGTATGCAGCAGCAGGCTGGGCGGAACACCGGGAATCCGGTGCCCGATCCGGCCTTCGGTCTTCTGGTAGATGGTGTCGTGCAATTTCAACATCGGGAGACCCAGGTAGCGCTCCCACAGCGGCATACTCATGGGTTCAAGTCTGCCTGCGGGTCGCTCAGGCGCGCTACCGCCCCTCGTAGGATCTTTCCACTGGTTTCGCGGTCGGGATCCCGCCGGAGCAGCATGCCCTTGACGAACGCCAATTTGTCGCCCGCCTGGCGCGGCACCACATGCAGGTGAATGTGGAACACCGACTGAAACGCCGCCCTGCCGTCGTTGATGGCGATGTTGTTGCCGTCGGCGTGCAAGCCGGACTCACGCGAAGCCTGGGCGATGCGCTGGCCGATCCGGGCCAGGTCGGCCACCACGTCGGGCGGGGTGTCGGTGAGATCGACGAAGTGCCGCTTGGGAATCACCAGGGTGTGGCCGCGGGTGAACGGCCGGATGTCCAGGAACGCCAGGTAGTCGTTGTCTTCGTAGATGCGCACCGCGGGCGCTTTCTCGGCGACGATGTCGCAGAACACACAAGCCATGTCGAACATCATGCGGGGTAGGGCAAATACGTGCGATGCCTTTTTGTATCGCCGGCGAGTAGCCTGCGCCAGATGGACTCCCGCGATCTGGCGTTCGCCGGCGCCGCCGAGCAGGCCCGTTTGCTCGCCGCCGGCGAGATCACTGCACCGGAACTGGTCGAGCTGTACCTGGACCGAATTGCCCGCATCGACCCCCAATTACGTTGCTACCGGATTGTTCTGGCGGATACTGCCCGGGCGCAGGCACGTGCCGCCCAGACTCGGCTGGATGCCGGTGAGCGACTACCCCTGCTCGGGGTACCGGTCGCCATCAAGGACGACACCGATATTGCCGGTGAACTGACCACCTTTGGCAGCTGCGCACACGGTCCGGCCGCAACTGCCGACGCCGAGGTGGTGCGCCGGCTGCGCGCCGCCGGCGCGGTGATCCTTGGCAAGACCGCGGTGCCGGAGATGATGATCTGGCCGTTCACCGAGACCCTGACCTACGGCGCGACGCGCAACCCGTGGAACACCGACTTCGCTCCGGGCGGCAGCAGCGGCGGTAGCGGGGCGGCGGTCGGCGCCGGCTTGGCCGCCGTCGCGCTCGGCTCCGACGGCATGGGGTCGATCCGGATCCCGTCGACCTGGTGCGGGCTGTTCGGGATCAAACCACAACGCGACCGGATTCCGATGGCTCCGCATGACGACTCCTGGTGCGGCCTGGTGGCATACGGTCCACTGGCCCGCACCGTCGAGGATGCCGCGCTGTTCCTCGACGCCACCACCGATGGTGGTTTTGTCGACGCCGCCCGCCGTGAGCCGGGCCGGTTACGAATTGCGTTGAGTACCAAGGTGCCTCCGCTGGTCACCGCCAGGATCGGTGCGGCGCAGCGTGCGGCCTTGCGGCAGGCTGGGGCGCTGTTGCGTGAGCTGGGTCATGACGTCATCGAGCGGGATCCCGACTATCCGACGTCGGCGGTCTATGGACACGGCCTGCCCCGGTACTTCCGTGGGGTGTACGACGACGTATCCGCCTTGCCACACCCCGAACGGCTGGACCGTCGCACTCGGACCTTCGCCAGAATCGGTGGATTGTTGTCGCAGCGACGGATCGACGCGATCCGCGCCGGTGAACCGGCGCTGGCCGGGCGAGTCCAATCCATCTACGACACTGTCGATGTGGTCATCACGCCGGGGACGGCATCCGGACCGTCGCGCGTCGGGCAATATCAGAGACGAGGAGCGATCTCGACGTTGGCCGCGGTGGCGGCCAGGGTACCGTTCCAGGCCGTCTGCAATCTCACCGGGCAACCCGCAGCGGTGGTGCCGTGGGGGCTGGATCGCGATGGTATTCCGACGTCGATTCAATTGGTGGGCAAGCCATTCGACGAATCGAACTTGCTATCGCTGAGCGCGCAGATCGAGGCAGCCCGACCCTGGGCGCAGCGGCGGCCCGCAGTCGGTTAATGCGCCCCCAGCGTGTGCTGGATATCGGGCTTCATCTCCTGTAATTGCTGACCCCAGTAGGCCCAGGTATGGGTGCCGGTCGGTGGGTACACGAAGTTCGCGTTGTGGCCGCCTGCGCCGGTGTAGGCGCTCTGAAAGTTGGTGTTCGACTTGAGTGTGAAGCTCTCCAGGAACTGTTGCGGGACACCGCTGGTGGCGCCGGCCAGATCACTGGGAGTTCCGTTGCCGCAGTACACCCATAACCGGGCTCCGCTGCCGATCAGCTTGCCCACGTTGACCGTCGGGTCGTTGCGGGCCCACGCCGGGTCCCCCGGGGGACCCCACATCTGATCCGGGTTGAACCCGCCCGCGTCGTTCATCGCCAGTTTCACCAACGGCGGCCAGAACGGATCGGACAGGTTCAGAAAGCCGGATAGCGAACCCGCGTAACGGAATTCGCCCGGGTAGTTCGCCGCCAGCATCAGGGCGGTCGATCCACTCATCGACAACCCGACAACCGCATTGCCGCTGCGCGAGACGCCCTTGTTGGCGGCCAGCCAGGCCGGCAGCTCGCTGGTCAGGAAGGTCTCCCAGTTGTAGGTCTGGGTGCCGCCCGCGCTGGCGGCGGACTGATACCAGTTGGTATAGAAACTGGATTGACCGCCCACCGGCATCACCACCGACAGACCGGATTGGTTGTACCACTCGAAGGCCGATGTGTTGATGTCCCAGCCGTTGAAGTCGTCTTGGGCGCGCAGCCCGTCAAGTAGATAGAGGGCATGGGATCCGCCGCCCTGGAACTCCACTTTGATGGGGTGGCCCATCGACGCCGACGGCACTTGCAGGTACTCGATGGGCAGGCCTGGTCTGGAGAATCCGCGGGCTGGGCCGGCCGTGGTGGTCCCGCCGACGATCAGAGCCAACAACGCTGCGCCGAGCAACGTGGTGGCGGTCCGCAGAGTCTTGACGATGTGTGCCATTGCGCGCTCCCTGGGTCGAAGCCCGGTTACCCCGCCGCCGGCGCGATAAACCAGAAAGGTGCGCCGAATTTTTCGGCGGCCGCTCGCGTGGCTTCACGTTGTCGATTCAGAGTGCACCAGAACCGCGAAACATGCCGTTAACCTGGACATTTGCTCGTCGCGACAGGAGTGCGGTGCGCTGGCAAGATCCCTGGTTTATGGCGTTGCACCATCTTCCGGCCACCCCGCAGACGGTTCACTGGGGGTATTTCGATTCGCAGCAGCCGCCTGCATTGACGGTTGCGTCCGGTGACCTGGTGGCCATCGAGACGCTGACCCACCACGCGGGCGATGCGCCGGACTTGTTGATGGACAAGGAGATCGAGCGGGTTTTCGACGAGGTTGCCGATCGAGGGCCGGGACCGCACATACTCACCGGCCCGATCGCAGTGGCCGGCGCGCGACCGGGTGACGTGCTGCAGGTCGACATTCTCGAGGCGACCGCCCGGCTGCCCTACGGCTCGAATCTCGCCGCCCACTGGGGTCACCTGTACGACGAGCTCCCCGTCGAACGCGTGACCATCTACGAGTTGGACACCGACGCGCTACTGGGCCGTGCGCTGTTCGGATATGACTGGACCGCAACGCCTTTGGCTGATCAGCCGGGTACCGTGGTGGCAGTGTCCGCGGCCAGTCGCGCGTCGGCGCTGCCGGGTGTGGTGGTGCCGCTGCGGCCGCACTTCGGCACCATGGGTGTGGCCCCGTCCGATGCTGTCCGGGTGTCCTCGGTGCCACCCGGAGATCACGGCGGCAACGTCGACAACTGGCGGATCGGAGCGGGCGCCCGGATGTACTACCCGGTGCAGGTGACCGGTGCGCTGTTGTCGGTCGGGGACCCGCATGTCTCGCAGGGTGATGGTGAGGTCAGCGGTACTGCGCTGGAGGCATCTCTGAACGGGCTGTTGCGCTTGACTGTGCGCCGTGACCTGCCATTTGCCGTGCCGGTGCTGGAGACGTCGACCGAGCTGCTGATCCACGGCTTCGGTGCCAGCTTGGACGCGGCGATGAAGTGTGCGGCGCGGCGGACGTTGGCTGTCCTCGAACAGCACTTCGGGTTGTCCGGCCCGGACGCGTATTCGTTGATGTCGGTGGCCGTCGACTTCACGGTGACCCAGGTCGTCGATCAGCGGCAGGGTGTACACGCTCGCATCGACAAGCGCTGCTTTCCGCACTGGCGAAGCTCGGTTGCATGACCAACGCCGGTATCCGTGCGTTCACCTTCACTCCTGCCGACGGGGTGCCGCCGTCGGTGGCGCCCTTTGTCCACGCGACCGCGGCAGGCCAGAGCTTGTACGTCACCGGCCAGATGCCGACCGACATCACCGGACGGCTGGTCGGCGACGAAGTGGTGGCTCAGACCGATCAAGTGCTGCGGAATCTGCTCACGGTCACCCAATTGTGCGGAGGAGAGCTGGCCGATGTGGTGGCAGTGCGCGCGTATCTGACCGAATGGTCCGACTACCAAGCGTTCAATGCGGCCTACGCCCCGTGGTTTCCCGTGCGGCTGCCCAGTCGCACCTGTGTGGGAGTCAGTGGGCTCGCGGCCGGTGCGCGCGTCGAGATCGATTGGGTCTGCTGGCGGGCCGACGGCTGGGACTAGCGGCCGCGCCGATCAACCCACGGCTCGCCAGGCGGCGAGCTTGTCCTCGAAGGGCATTGTCAGCGCGCCGCTGCTGGACGGTAGGCGCGTGGCGGCCGGCCCGTCGGCGGCCCGCTGGAACAACTCGTGGGCGGTCGCGCCGTTGACGAACACCCGCACGATCGTCGGATGGGTCCCGAGAAAGGCGGAAAAATCGTTGAGCGTCAATGATTTTCGGTCGATATTGGCATCCAGGCTGCCGGCCCGGCGGCAGCTGTGCACGACGTCCCACAATGCCACGCCACCGGCGGTGACGGCATCGACGCGTTGCGCGTATTCGTGGCCGGGATCGAAACCGAGAACCGAACCCAACAACCGCCAGAACTGATTGCGCGTATTTGCGTAGTACTGCCCGGTGTCCAGTGATTTCTCGCTGGGAAACGAGCCGAGAATCAACACTTGTGGGTTCGGGCCGACGATCGCCGGCAGTCCGGCGCGCAGCGGCATCAGTGGTTCGCCCATCTGCCCATTCTGCGGATGCGGGGTGGACGATAGGTTGGCCGGGTGAGCGAAGATGCCGCCGACCGCGCCGAACTCGTCGACTGGCTGTTGACCGAGGGATTCACGCAGGATCAGATCGACGACTCCTTCGCGCCGATGTTGCTGCCGGCCCGCCGAGCCCTGGGTGATGACGGCACGCTGGTGTCGGCCCGGCAGATCAGTGGCCAGTCCGGCATAGATCTCGCCTTCCTGCAACGGCTGCTGCATGCGGCGGGCCGCCCTCGCGTTGACGATCCGGACGCTGCGCTGTATCTGCCGGTGGACGGCAAACTGGTCGAGTACGCCCAACAGGCTCTGGAGGTCGGGCTCGGCGAGGAGCAGATCCTGGCGGTAGTGCAGGTCATGGCCGAGGGACTGACCCGCACCGTCGAGGTCATGCGCTACGCGGTGCTGTCGGCGGTGGTGCAGCCGGGCGGCACCGAGCTGGACGCTGCGAAGGCCACCGCTGCGATCACCGCCGAAGTCGCCCCGCTGCTGGGTCCGCTGATCCAGGACATGCTCCGCACTCAACTGCTGCACGCCATGCAGGAAGAAGAGGTCAGCGCGACCGAGCGGCTGGCCGGCAGGCCGCTGCCCGGCTCGGGACTGATATCGGTTGCCTTCGCTGACCTAGTCGGCTTCACCAGCCTGGGTGAGGAGCTGCCGCCGGAGGATTTGGAGCGGTTGTCGCAGCGGCTGGCCGACCTCGCTCGCGATCTCGCCGAGCCGCCGGTTCGATTCGTCAAGACCATCGGCGACGAGGTGATGTTGGTCAGCGCCGAGCCGGTGCCGCTGCTGCAGATGGTCTTGCAACTCGTGGATGCCGCCGATGCCGACGAGGCATTGCCCCGTCTCAAGGCCGGGATGGCGACGGGTCTGGCGGTGAGCCGGGCGGGGGACTGGTTCGGCAGCCCGGTGAACCAGGCCAGCCGGGTGACCGGAGCGGCTCGCCCGGGTGCCGTGCTGCTGGCCGAATCGGCGCGGGAGGCGGTCGGCGATGCCGAAGGTTTCACCTGGTCATTCGCGGGCGCACGGCGGCTCAAGGGCATCCGCGACGAGGTGAAATTGTTCCGAGCCCGGCGCGCCGAGCCCTAGGCTCGATTTGCACCAGGTCTGGCACCCGGCTTTCATGGGTACTCATGCCTGAGATTGATCGTCGCAGCATGCTGTCGATGGCGGGGATGGGCCTGCTGGCAGCCGCGCTCCCAATTCCCGAGGCCCGTGCCGACAAGCCGGGTAAGTACCTCTTTGTCGATGATTTCGATGGACCGGCCGGATCCTCGCCGGATACCTCGAAGTGGGAGATTGCCACGGCCCGAGAATCGATGCAGGACCCGACCTACTGGGAGCTGCCAGAGCACGTCGGCCAGTACCGCAACGATCGTCGGAACCTGTTCCTGGACGGCAAATCGAATCTGGTGATCCGGGCCGCCAAAGACGGCAACACCTTCTACAGCGGCAAGATCTTCGGAACGTTCCACGGCGGTATCGGCACCACGTGGGAGGCCCGGATCAAGCTCAACTGCCTGACCCCGGGCTGCTGGCCGGCCTGGTACCTGGCCAACAACGATCCGGTGGTCGGCGGCGAGGTCGACATCATGGAGTGGTACGGCAACGGCCACTGGGCGGCAGGCACTGCAGTGCATGCCAAACTCAATGGCGGCGAACATGTTTCGCAGACGATCTCACCGGATAGCGGGTGGCACACCTGGCGTTGCCAATGGGACACCGCCGGCATCCGGTTCTGGCAGGACTACACCGATGGCGCCCAGCCATACTTCAGTGTGCCGGCAAAAGCACTGCCGGACTGGCACTTCAGTGACCCTGGCTACACCCTGTTCCCGATCATCGACCTGGCGGTGGCGGGTTCCGGTGGTGGCGATCCCGGCCCGGGTACCTATCCGGCCGACATGCTGGTCGACTGGATCAAGGTCTGGTAGTTACCGAGACGGCTGGAAACGGCGCAGCCGCAGGCTGTTGCTCACCACGAACACCGAGCTGAATGCCATTGCGGCACTGGCGATCATCGGATTGAGCAAGCCGAACGCGGCCAGCGGAATGGCGGCGATGTTGTAGGCGAAGGCCCAGAACAGGTTGCCCTTGATGGTGTTCAGTGTGGCCCGGGACAGTCTGATGGCGTCACCGACGGCCCGCAGATCACCACTGACCAGCGTCAGGTCGGACGCCTCGATCGCCACGTCGGTACCGGTGCCCATGGCCAGACCCAGATCGGACTGAGCCAGCGCAGCAGCGTCATTCACGCCGTCGCCGACCATCGCGACCACCCGGCCGTCGTCTTGCAGCCGTTTGACCTCGTCGACCTTGCCTGCGGGCAGCACCTCGGCGATCACGGTGTCGATTCCGACTTGAGCCGCCACCGCGCGCGCCGCGCGGTCATTGTCACCGGATAGCAGGATCGGGGTCAGTCCGAGGTTCTTCAGGTCGGTGATCGCTTCGGCGGCAGAGCCTTTCACCGCGTCGGCAACCACGACCACCGCGACGACCACGCCATCGACTGCTACCCACACCGGGGTGCGACCGGCTGCTTCTGCCGCGGCAGCTGCATCCTGCAGGTCCTTGTTGCCCTCGCCGAGCCATGATTGCCTACCCACCGAAACCTGTTGACCTTCAACGATTCCGGTGACTCCGCGCCCATCGTGGTTGGCGAATTCGGTGACCGTCGGCAGCGGGCCGTCCTGGGCTGCGCGGGCCGCGATGGCTTGGGCGATCGGGTGCTCCGAGGCGTGTTCGAGTGCGCCGGCCAGGCGTAACGCGCTGTCCGACAGGGCATGCACGTCGACCACGGACATCCGCCCTGTGGTGACCGTTCCGGTCTTGTCCAGGACCACGGTGTCGATCGTGCGGGTGGACTCCAACACCTGCGGCCCCTTGATCAGGATCCCCAGCTGGGCGCCGCGTCCGGTGCCGACCAACAGCGCCGTCGGCGTGGCCAGGCCCAATGCGCATGGGCAGGCGATGATCAGCACTGCCACCGCCGCAGTCAGTGCGGTGCTGGCCGGACTGCCGGCCAACAGCCAACCGAGCAGCGTCAGCGTGGCCAGGCCGATGACCACCGGCACGAAAACCGCAGAGACGCGGTCGGCGAGGCGCTGAACATCGGCCTTGCCGCTCTGTGCGTCGGCCACGAGCCGGGCCATGTGGGCAAGTTGCGTGTCGGCGCCCACCCTGGCGGCCCGGATCTGCAGTCGGCCACCGACATTGACTGTGGCTCCGGTAACGGAATCGCCCGGACCGACATCAACCGGTACCGATTCGCCGGTCAACATCGAAGCGTCCACCGCCGAGCGCCCCGCGATCACCTCACCGTCGGTGGCGATCTTCTCGCCGGGCCGAACCACGAAGACGTCGTCGACTGCCAATTGTCCTATGGGAATCCGGATTTCGGTGCCGTCTCGCAGTACCGCCACCTCTTTGGCGCCCAGGTCTAGTAGTGCACGCAGAGCCGCGCCGGACTGGCGTTTGGCCCGGGTTTCGAAGTACCGGCCGGCCAGAATCAGGGTGGTGACGGTGCCGGCCACTTCCAGGTAGAGGTGCTCGCCGGTGCCGGCCGAGCCGGCAATCAGACCAGCCCCCAGCATCCAGGCCGACCACAGGTAGGAGGCCAGCACGCCGATGGACACCAGGGTGTCCATGGTGGCCGCGCGGTGTCTCAGATTGGTCCAGGCGGCGTGGTGCAACGGCCAGGCGCCCCAGGTCACCACCGGCGTGGTGAGTGCGAAAGCCCATGACTGCCAATGGGGAAACTGCAGGGCCGGGATCATCGACAGCGCCAGCACCGGCAGGGTCAGCGTCAAAGAGACCAGCAGTCGCGGCAGGTATGAGGGTCCGGCTTCGGCGGGTCGGTCAACACTGGCCGTGTACCCGGTGGCCGCGACGGCGGCCACCAGTTCGTCGGTGGTCACGCTGCCCGGAAACGTGACAGCGGCCTGCTCGGTGGCGAAGTTCACGCTGGCGTGAACCCCGTCAATCCTGTTGAGCCGCTTCTCGATTCTGGCGGCGCACGACGCGCACGTCATGCCGCCGACGGACAGCGTGACCGAGGAGGTCATGCCGATTGCACGACGTCGTATCCGGCGTCCTCGATAGCGGCGGCAACGGTTGCCCGGTCGGGTTCGCCGTCCACGCGGACGGTGCCGGCCTTCAGGTCCACCTCGACCGCGGTGACCCCGGCCAGTGGCTCGACGGCTGCGGTGATGGCCGAGACGCAGTGGCCGCAGGACATACCTTGAACTTCGAGTACCTCAGTCATGCCGCCAACTATATACCCATAGGGGGTATAGGTAGCCAGGGGTGTGGCCCTGTCTGCTGTCGAGTGACATGCTGAATTCATGGCTCGTAAGGAGATCGACCCGATCCGCGCGAAGAGTGCACTCGCCGTCGCGAAGGAGCACCCGGGCATGCTGCTGTTCCTGGCATCGCCGGGACTCCTGGTGATCGGCATCGTGTGGTGGCTGATCGGCCCGGGTTGGGCGGCTTTCCTGCTGGTGGCGCTACTGGTTGCCGGTGGCGCCGCGCTGCTGCTCAAGCGCTGACCGGGCGCCTGTTCGCCCCGGGTGAAAGGCCGTGCCACCCGTCATGTAACGGTGTAATCATGTAAACATGAGACAACATCATCATGGCCACGACCGCCGCGGCGGCTGGCAACAAGCGGGACAGCCCGATGCGGGCGACGCCGCTGACTGGTTCGCCGGTCGGCTGCCGGAAGAATGGTTCAGCGGCGATCCGAGCGTCACCGTGGACCGCGAGGAGATCACCGTCATCGGGCGATTGCCCGAACCGGAGAATCCCGAGACCGAAGCCAGGGCGTCGGGGCGGGCAGCTCGGTTCCGGGAGGAGACGCGGTCCGAGCGCATGCGCATCGCCGACGAGGCGGAGGCTCGCTATGGCCGCAAGGTCGCCTGGGGTGTATCGACCGGAGAGTCCGAACAGATTCTGTTCACCCACTTGGCGGTTCCGGTGATGACCCGGCTCAAGCAGCCGGAGCGCCAGGTACTCGACACTCTGGTCGACGCCGGGGTGGCCCGGTCGCGCTCCGATGCCCTGGCCTGGTCTGTGCGTCTGGTCGGCGAGCACGCCGACGAGTGGCTGGCCAAACTGCGGGACGCCATGACCGCCGTCGACGACCTGCGCGCCGAAGGGCCTCAGCTCTGAGCAACCATTGACCTTCGCCATGACGCGGGTGCAGGCTCAAGGGACCGGCCCGATGGGAGCGCGACATGAGCGATCGGTTGTTCGACTACTTCGGTGAAATGTTGTGCGGCAGCCTGGATACTGACCTCGCGTCCGCCGGGGTGATCGAGGCGGGCGATTTCACGAGATTCCTGACTGACGATGTGCGGCTGCACGTCATTGCGGGGCAGTTGGCTGCGGCGGAATGGGGTACCGCGGAAGGCCACGGCCTGGTCCAGGTGACTGCCACCCACATTGTCATCACCGAGCACGGCCTGCTGTACGCGGCCGAAGTCGGCGGTTCTAATCCGGGTTACTACCTGGCGGCACCGCGGGCACTGCTCGAACCCGTTGCCGACCATATTGCCGACAGTCCGCCGCCGTCCGGTGTGGCCGCTGCGGTGGACTGCCGTCTGGACCACGACCTCGCGTCCATGTGGCAGTTCGAGAGCGCACTCCGCCATCGTCTTGAGTCCGATCCGGTCATCCGCGTCCAACTGACAGCTGCATTCGCGGCCTGAGGTCGGTTCGTTGACGAGATGGCTTGGAAAACTCTGACCACTTTGTTTTCGCTGGTCACAGTGGATTACTGGTGTCACAACTGGCCGCATTTCTTGTCGGTGGTTCGAACTAGTGTTCGAGTATGGTTATCGATTCCGACGCGATCGAGGAGGCTTACGCCGACCTCGACGAGGTGCTTGGTCGGATAGCCGCGCTGGACTACACGGGACTCTCGGTGGCGGAATTGTTCGAGTTGCAGTCCCGCCGTGAACGCGCAGCGTGCGCGAGCGCCGCGGTTGACCACCGGATCCTGGCCGCGCTGCAGACCCAGATCACTGCCAAGGAGATCGGTGCGAAAAACTGGGCTGACGTGCTGCGGATCCGGCTACGGATCAGCGGTACCGAAGCCCGGCGCCGGGTCCGCGACGCGGAGAATCTCGGACCCCGTATCTCGCTGACCGGGGAAGCGTTGGCGCCAGTGCGCGAGTCGATCGCCGCGGCGCAGGCTGCCGGCGCCATCAACGCTGAACACATCGAGGCGATCGAGCATTTTTTCGCCACGCTGCCTGCGTGGGTCGACGTGGCAATCTATGCCCAGTGCGAACAGAACTTGATCGCCGGGGCACACCATCAAACGCCGGAAGAGCTCCGTAAGGCGGCCGAGCGGTTGCGGTATCT
This sequence comes from Mycobacterium sp. MAA66, assembly GCF_041261665.1. Classification (NCBI taxonomy): domain Bacteria; kingdom Bacillati; phylum Actinomycetota; class Actinomycetes; order Mycobacteriales; family Mycobacteriaceae; genus Mycobacterium; species Mycobacterium sp. MAA66. The sequence goes on from NZ_JBGCCC010000003.1 coordinate 329,104, forward strand.
GCTCGACCAAGACGGCCCCGAACCCGATGACGCTGAACGTGCACGCCACCGCGGCATCCACGTCAGCAAGCAACATCCCGACGGCACGTCTGAAATGCGGGGCCGGCTGACCCCTGAGGCCCGTGCCATCTGGGACGCGGTCATGGACAAGCTCGCCGCTCCTGGCATGTGCAACCCCGACGACCCCACACCGTGCCTCTCGGGTACCCCGAGCCAAACCCAGGTCGATGGCGATACCCGCACGCCTGCGCAACGCAACCACGACGCCTTCGTGACTCTGGGACGGGCGGCGCCGGCCTGGCGGTCACTCACACTGGATCCACGGTGCCGATCCCCGACCTGATCCGCCTGGCATCGAACGCATACTGCTACCTCGCCGTCTTCGACAAACACACCAACATCCCGCTCTATTTAGGTCGCACCCGCCGCAGCGCCAGCGCCGGGCAACGCATCATGATGTTCGCGCGCGACCGCGGTTGTACCCGACCGGGCTGCACCGCCCCGGCCTCGCGCTGCCAGGCCCACCACCTGACCCCGTGGAAACGCGGCGGCACCACCGACATCACCAGCCTGGGGCTGGCCTGCGGCTGCGACAACCGACTCGAAGACACCGGCGGCTGGACCACCACCATGGGCCCCAGCGGCAAAGTCCACTGGACCCCACCGCCACTACTCGACGTCGGCCAACCCCGCACCAACCAGTACCACCACCCAACGCTGTACCCGGCAGAGAGTGAGGGAGAGGGCGAAACGGACAGTCCTGCATGCTGATACGGCGCACCTTCCTGCCGTGTTCAGGCCTGCGTCATCTCCCAATAGGCGCCGCGTTGCTGCAGCAACTCCGCGTGCGTACCCCGCTCGACGATCCGGCCGGCCTGCATCACGAGGATCAGATCGGCGTCCCGAATGGTGGAAAGCCGGTGCGCGATAATGAAACTCGTCCGGTTGCGGCGCAGCTCCGCGGTGGCCTGGGCGATCAGCAACTCGGTCCGGCTGTCCACCGAGCTGGTCGCCTCGTCCAGGATCAGCAGCCGTGGTCGGAGCAACAGTGCCCGGGCGATGGTGATCAACTGCTTCTCGCCGGCGCTGATGTTCACGCCGTTCTCGTTGAGCCGAGTCTGATAGCCACCGGGCAGCGTATGCACGAAATGATCGACGCGCGCTGCCCGCGCGGCATCGATCACCTCGGCCTCTGTGGCGTCCGGCCGGCCGTAGGCGATGTTGTCGTAGATGGTCCCGCCCAACAGCCAGGTGTCCTGCAGCACCATCCCTATCCGTGACCGCAGATGCTGACGGCTCATCGACGCAATGTCCTGACCGTCGACCAGGATTCGGCCGGAGTCAGGCTCGTAGAACCGCATCAGCAGATTCACCAAGGTGGTCTTGCCTGCGCCGGTCGGACCGACGATCGCCACGGTGCTGCCGGGCTCGGCGACCAGTGACAGGTCTTCGATCACCGGGGTGCCCGGCCGGTAGGAGAAGTTGACCCGATCGAACTCCACCCGGTCCGGGGCGCGCGATGTCTGCGCCGGGCCGGGCGCCGGCCCCGCGGGTTCCTCGTCCGCGTCGAGGAACTCGAAAACCCGCTCTGCGCTGGCAATCCCGGATTGCAGTGTGTTGTACATCGACGCGATCTGGGTCAATGGTTGGTTGAACTGCCGCACGTATTGGATGAACGCCTGAATGCTGCCCAGGCTGATCTGCCCGGTGGCGACCTGGATGCCGCCGACCACCGCGACGGCCACATAGCTGATGTTCCCGACGAATGTGGTGATCGGTGCGACCAACCCGGACAGTGACTGCGCGCCGAAACTCGCTTGGTACACATCGTTGTTCAGCTCACGGAACTTCGCTTCGGCCAGTGCCCGGTGTCCGAAGGTCTTCACCACGGTGAAGCCGCTGTAGGTCTCCTCGATGTGTGCGTTGAGCCGGCCGGTGTTGCGCCACTGTGCCAGGAACTGCTGCCGCGACCGTTTGGTGATGACCCGCGTGGCCAGCAGCGTCAACGGCACCGTCAGCAGCGTGATCCCTGCCAGCAGCGGTGAGATCCACAACATCGCGGCGAACACGGCCAGCACGGACAGCGCCGAGGTCAGCAGCTGGCTGACAGTGATCGACAGCGAGGTCTGGATGTTGTCGATGTCGTTGGTGACCCGGCTGAGCACTTCGCCCCGCTGCCGGGAATCGAAGTAGGACAGGGGTAATCGGTGAATCTTGTCCTCGACGTCAGCGCGCAGCCCGATCATGGTCCGCTGCACGATGGTGTTGAGCAGTCGGGCTTCGGCAAAGACCATCAGCGCCGAAACCAGATACAGCAGCAAGGCCAGGCACAACACATGCCCGACCGCAGCGAAGTCCACCCCCTGGCCGGGTACCGCGTGCGACCTGGCCAGCAGATCGGCAAAAGTGTTGTCGCCGTGGGCCCGTGCGGTGGCCACGGCCTGCTCATGACTGGTCCCGGCAGGCAGACCGCGACCCAGCACACCGGCGAACAACAGGTCGGTGGCATGCCCCAGGATGCGTGGGCCGATCACCCCGACGGCGATCCCGCCGATCCCGAGCAGCATCACCAGGACGACCCGACCGCGTTGCGGCAACAGCCGTTTCACCAGACGCAGTACCGAGCCGCGGAAGTCCTCGGACCGCCCGGTATCGGCCAGCATGGCGGCCGACGGGGGCCGCGTCACGCGTGCACTCCGTCGGCCTGTGTAATGAGTCGTCTCCGGCGACCGTGCATCATGAGACGCCTCCGGCGACGATGCATCATGAGACGCCTCCGGCGACGATGGCCTGCGAGTCGGCGAACTCGCGGTACACCGGGCAAGAGTCGAGCAAGTCCGAGTGGGTACCCACACCGACCACCTGGCCGCCGTCGAGCACGACGATCTGGTCGGCCGTCGTAACCGTCGAAATGCGTTGCGAGACAATGATCACCGTGGCTTCGGCGGCCACCTGAGCCAGCGCCGAACGGACCCGGGCGTCGGTGTGCACATCCAGGGCGGAGAAGGCGTCGTCGAACAGGTACACGGCCGGCCGGCGGATCACCGCACGCGCGATGGCCAGCCGCTGGCGCTGCCCGCCGGAGAAGTTCATGCCGCCCTGGGCGACGGGCATCGCCAAGCCCTCGGGGTGCGCCGCCACGAAATCGGCCGATGCCACCGCCAATGCGGACCACATCTCGTCCTCGGTGGCGTCGGCCTTGCCATACCGGAGGTTCTCCGCGACGGTGCCGGAGAACAGATGTCCGCGCTGCGGCACCAGCCCGATCGCCGACCAGAGGTCTTCTGGGTCGTAGTCGCGTACATCGACGCCGTCGACCAGCACTGCGCCTCCGGTCACGTCGTAGAGCCGGCACAGCAGCGACAGCAGGGTCGACTTGCCCGAACCGGTGGACCCCACCACGGCGGTGACGGTGCCCGGTCGGGCGGTCAGTGAAACCCCGTGCAGCACTGGGCTGTCCGCGCCCGGATATCCGAAAGTGGCGGCGTCGACTCGCATTTCGCCTCGCGCGACGGCCGGTCGTTCCGGTTGTGCGGGCGCGACGATGGACGGCTCGGTCGACAGCACGGCGGTGATCCGCTCGGCGCACACCGACGCCCGCGGCAGGATCACCAGCACGATCGTCACCATCAACACGGCCATCAAGATCTGCATGAAGTAGGACAGGAACGCGATCAGTGAGCCGACCTGCATCTGACCGCTGTCGATCCGCATGCCGCCGAACCAGATCACCGCCACGCTGGACAGGTTCACCACCAGCGTGGTCACCGGCAGCATGAACGCCTGCCAGCGCCCCACGGTGAGCGCGGTGTCTGCCAGCTCGTGATTGGCGGCGGCGAACCGGTCGCGTTCGGCGTCTTCCCTGGAGAACGCCCGGATCACGCGGATACCGGTGAGCTGCTCGCGCATCACGCGGTTGATGTTGTCGATCAACCGCTGCATGCTGCGGAACAGCGGCAACAGCCGCGAGATGATCCAGTAGTTGCACACGCCGAGCACCGGCACGCTGACCACCAACAGCCAGGACAGTCCCGCATTCTGGTGGATCGCCATGGCGATACCGCCGACGCACATGATCGGCGCGGTGATCAGCATCGTGCAGGTCATCTGCACCAGCACCTGAATCTGTTGGACGTCGTTGGTGGTGCGGGTCATCAGGGTCGGCGCGCCGAACCGCACGGCCTCGGAATTGGACCAGCCGAGCACCTGCCGGAACACCGCCGCGCGCAGGTCCCGGCCGAAACCCATGCCGGCGCGGGAACCGAAGTACACCGCGCCGATCGAACACAGCACCTGCAGCGCGCTGAAACCGAGCATCCCACCGCCCAGGCGCCCGATCACGGCGGTGTCCCCCCGGGCGACACCCTGATCGATGATGCGGGCGTTCAGTGTGGGCAGATACAGCGAGGCCAGGGTGCTGATCAGTTGCAGCGTCGCGACCACTGTCAGCGGCCCGCGATAGGGCCTGGTGAACCGCCGCAGCAAGCCCCAGAGCATGCGGTAACTGTGGCACACCGGTGAACGGGCAGGGAAAGACCAGGTCAATCGGCATGTCGGTGGTTGCTATGCGGCCCTGCCGCTACAGTGCAAGGCGTGACTCCCCGACAGGTGCTGACCGCATCCGCGACTGTGGTTGTGGCCGCGATGATTCCACTGGTTTCCGCCTGCTCGGACTCGCACAATTCAAGTGGCTCGTCCTCGGACCCGTCGGGCCCCACCACTGCGGCAGCGGCCAAGCACGGCCCGATGTTCCCCGAATGTGGCGGCGTCACCGACCAGACCGTCGCGCAGCAGACCCGGGTCACCGGACTGGTCAACACCGCGCGCAATTCCGTGGGCTGCCAGTGGCTGGCCGGCGGCGGAATCCTGGGACCGCACTTCTCCTTCACCTGGTACCGCGGCAGCCCGATCGGCCGCGAGCGCAAGACCGAAGAGCTGTCGCGGGCCAATGTCAACGACATCAACATCGGCGGGCACAGTGGTTTCATCGCGCAGGGCGCGGACCCGACGCTGGGTAACAGCCTCTGTGAGGTGGGCATCCAGTTCGATGATGACTTCTTCGAATGGTCGATCAGCTTCGCCGACAAGCCGTATCCCGACCCGTGCGACATCGCGAAGGAATTGGCCCGACAGACGATTGCGAACGCGAAATGATGTCCCTGAAGCGGGCCCTGGTGTTGGTGGCGGCGGTGACCATGACGGCCGGTTGTGCGAATTCGGTCAGCGGCACCGCGATGAAGGAAGGCGCCGGTGACTCCAGCGGCGGGCAGGATTCGGCGAAGACCTATCCGAACCTGCTCAAAGAGTGCGATGTGCTGACCAACGACGTGTTGGCCAAGACCGTCGGTGCCGATCCGTTGGACATCCAGAGCACGTTCGTCGGTGCAGTGTGCCGGTGGCAGGCGCTCAACCCGAGCGGGCTGATCGACATCACCCGATTCTGGTTCGAGAAGGGCAGCCTGGATGAGGAAACCCAGGTGGCCCAGCACCTCAACTACAAGATCGACAACAAGTCGATCGCCGGGGTCAAGTCCATCATCATGCATCCGAACGACCCAAACGGCTCGTGTGGCGTCGCCAGCGATGCCGGCGGTGTGGTCGGTTGGTGGGTCAATCCGCAGGCGCCGGGTATCGACGCGTGCACCATGGCCAGCAAGTTGATGGAGCTGACGTTGGCCACCAACTCATGAGGCGGCTCGCGGCCGCGTTGTTGGCGCTGTGCGCCCTGATGTCGCTGGCCGGGACCGCCTCGGCACAGCCGCCGCAGCCGCAGCCGCCCCTGGCCCCGACGGACCGCGCCGCTCAGTTGCTGGACGCGGTGGTGGCTGGGAATTACGCCGCCGTGACGGCGGACTTCGACCCCACCATGCGAAAGCGCCTGACACCGCAGGCACTCGGGTCAGCGTGGACGACCTACCAGGAAGTGTTCGGTCTGTACCAGTCGCACGATGACCCGCAACAGGTGCCACGCGGGGACCTGACCGTGGTGAGCGTGCCGCTGGACATGGCCAAACAGCCCGGAGAATTCCGGCTGAAGTTTCACGGCGACGGCACCATCGCCGGTCTGTACTTCCTGAAGGCCGGGGTGCCGATTCCCTGATCGGCTACCGAGGCACGTGGAAGGTCTGTAGCGCTGCGCCTCGCAGCTCGAGCCGGTCCCACGGCTGCGTTGTCTGCAACACCGCGAGCGCCGACGTCGGGTACTTGACGACGATCTCCTCGGCGGCGGCCTGACTGCTCCCCGGCCCCGCGAGTCCCAAGGCCAGAGACGACATCACCGGCTCGTGGCCGATCAGCAAGAGCGTGTCGGCCTGACCGCCGAGCTCGTTGATGACGCCGATCGCGATGCCCACTGTGGCGTCATACAGGCGGTCGACGTACGTGACCGGCGCGGTGATCGCGGTCCGCGCCAGCGTTTGGCGGGTCCGGGTGGCCGTCGAACACAGCACTGCGTCCACCGGCGGCTGGGTCGCCCTGATCCAGTCGCCGGCCAGCGCGCCTTCCCGGATGCCGCGCTTGGCCAGTGGCCGTTCATGGTCGGCGACCCCGTCGGGGTAGTCCGACTTGGCGTGCCGCAGCAGGATCAGCGTTCGGGTTCCCGTCACCCGCCCACCGTAGATCCCCGATGTTGTCGGTGTCCGGTTTTACACTCGCCATGCCCGGTTGATCAACACCGGAAACATCGCGAGAAACGAGAAAGGGGACGCCGAGATGCGTTTCGTGCACACCGCCGACTGGCAGCTCGGCATGACCCGGCACTTTCTCAATGGCGAGGCCCAGCCGAGGTATTCGGCCGCACGCCGGGAAGCGGTGGTCCGGCTCGGGGCGATGTGCGCCGAGGTCGGGGCCGAGTTCGTCGTGGTGGCCGGCGACGTGTTCGAGCACAACCAGCTCGATCCGCGCGAGATCAGCCTGTCGCTGGAGGCGCTGCGGGCCATCAAGGTCCCGGTGTTCCTGTTGCCGGGCAACCATGACCCCCTGGACCCGTCCTCCGTGTACACCAGTGCCTTGTTCGCCGCCGAATGCCCCGCCAACGTCGCGGTGCTCGACGGCGTGCACGAACTGCGTAGCGGGGTCCAGATCGTCGGTGCCCCCTGGCGGTCCAAGAACCCCACGACCGACCTCACCGGTGACGCGGTCGCCAAGCTGTCGGCTGACGGGGTGACCCGGATCGTGGTCGGCCACGGCGGCATCGACGCACTCGACCCTGATCCGACCAAGGCTTCCCTGATCCGGCTGGATACCGTTGAGGCCGCGGTGTCCCGCGACGCGGTTCACTATGTGGCATTGGGGGACAAGCACTCTCGCACGGACGTCGGGTCCACCGGACGCATCTGGTACTCGGGCGCGCCGGAGGTCACCAACTACGACGACATCGAACCAGACTCCGGCCATGTGCTGGTGGTGGACATCGATGATGAGGACCGCTCGGTCACGGTGAATGCCCGCCGGGTGGGCCGCTGGCGGTTCGTCACGCTGCGGCGCGCGGTGGACACCGATCGCGACATCGCCGATTTGGATCTGAATCTGGACGGCCTGCCGGACAAGGAACGCACCGTGGTTCGGCTCGCGCTCACCGGCTCGCTGACCATCACCGACAAGGCGGTCCTGGATACCTGCCTGGACCGCTACTCCCGGTTGTTCGCCGCTCTGACAACGTGGGACCGGCACACCGACCTGGCGGTGCTGCCGGCCGACGGCGAGTTCGATGATCTGGGGATCGGTGGGTTCGCCGCCGCCGCGGTCGACGAGCTGGTCGGCACCGCCCGCGCAGACGGGGACGGCGCCGACGATGCCCGGGCTGCGCTGGCTCTGCTGCTGCGGCTGGTGGATCGGGGCAGTGCAGCATGAAACTACATCGGATGGTCCTGACCAACTACCGCGGAATCACTCACCGCGAGATCGACTTTCCCGATCGCGGCGTCGTCGTGGTGGCCGGGGCCAACGAGATCGGCAAGTCCTCGATGATCGAGGCGCTGGATCTGCTGTTGGAGGCCAAGGACAACTCCGCCAAGAAGGACGTCAAGCAGGTCAAGCCCACCCACGCGGATGTCGGCGCCGAAGTCATGGCCGAAATCTCTACTGGTCCTTACCGATTCGAATACTACAAACGGTTTCACAAACGCGCCGAGACTCGGCTGACCGTCCTGGCGCCGCGGCGCGAGCAGTTGACCGGTGGTGAAGCGCATGACCGGGTGCAGGCCATGCTGGCCGAGACCGTCGATACCGAGTTGTGGAAGGCGCAGCGGATTCTGCAGTCCGCGGCCACCATTGCGGTCGACCTGGCCGGCTGTGACGCACTGGCCCGAGCGCTCGACGTCGCGGCCGGGCAGGCCGGAGCCATGGACGGGGCCCTCTCCGGGAACGAGCCGCTGCTGGTCGATCGCATCGACTCGGAATTCAGCACGTACTTCACCGGCACCGGCCGGCCGACCGGTGTGTGGGCAGCAGCCATCAAGGAATTGAAGGCCGCCCAGGCCGAATCGGACGCGTGCGCCAGTGCGGTCGCGGAGGTCGACGACGCGGTGCAGCGGCACGGCGAACTGGCCATCGAATTGGCCACGGCCACTGATCAATTGGCGGAATCCGGTCTGCGATTGACGCGCGCTCGCGCAGCCGCCGGGGCGGTCGATCAGGTACGCGACCAGTTGGGGCAGGCCCGGGTTCAGGCGCAGGCGGCAGCCGCCACGTCGGCCGCGGCTCGGTCGGCCTTGGCCGAACGGCGTCGGTTTCAGGCCGAGGTGGAGCAGAGGTCGGCCGCCATCGGCGATCTGAGCACCGCGGCGACCCGGTCGGCGCAGCAGCACGAGGTGGCCGTGGCGGCCCAACTGGCCGCTGATGGTGCCGTGACCGCGGCACGAACCATGTTGGAAGCCAGTAGAATCCGTGCCGACACCGCGCGTCGTACCGTCGACCAGCTGGCTCGGCGAGCCGAAATTGATCGCCTCTCCGTGCAACTGGATCAGCTCCGGGGCGTGGAATCGGATCTGACGCACGTCCGCGTTCAACTTGGCGCGATCACGGTGACAGCCGCCGCGATGAAGGACATCGAGCGTGCTGAGGTTGCCGTGGACCGCGCCGCAACCGCCGCCGAAATCGCCTCGGCGCGAATCGAATTGGTTGCCGCTGCCGACGTCGAGGTCAGGGTCGCCGGTAGCGAGGTGGCGCTGACCGCCGGCTCACCCTGGTCCGCGGGCATCGGTGGACAGACCGAGATCGAGGTTCCGGGTCTGTTGACCGTGCGGGTCCTGCCCGGCACGCCCGCGGCTGAAACCGGCGCCGCGCTCGTCGCGGCCCGCGACGCACTGGTGGCGCTACTGCAGCCGTTCGGTCTGGCCGATGCGGACACTGCTCGGGAGCACGATGCGCGGCGGCGTGAGCTCGAGTCCCAGCGGGATCGGCTGGACGTCAAATGGCAGACACTGCTGGGTGCCGACTCCGTCGAATCGCTGACTTCCCGGCTGGAGCGGTTGCGGGTGCAAGTGGCCGACGCGGAACCCGTGGACCCTGATCTGGCGCGCGCCGAACTGGAACTCGCTGACGTCGAGCTACGCAGCGCGACAAGCGAATACGAGGACCGTAGGGACGGTGCCGGCGCCGCTGCGGCAGCAGTGGCTGCGGCGCTGACAGCAGCGACTGTGGACCGCGCCGCACTGGATTCGGCGAGCAGTGCGCTCACCGATGCGACTGCCCGGCTCGCCCGGCAGCGCGAGCACGAGGATGACGCGGCGCTCGCGGCGAAGGCTCAGACCCTCAGCGCAGACGCGGTCACCGCGTCTGCGCGGGAGCAGGAACTTGCCGCGACGTTGGCAGCCGCCGAACCGGAATCGGTGGCGGTCGAGCTGGCCGCGGCCAGCGCACACGCCGATCTGCTGACCGCCCGTCACCAGGACGTCGACGGGCGATTGCGGGATGTGACTGCACAATTGAAGGTGTACGGCACCCAGGGGCGGCAGAGTCGACTGGATGCGGCCCTGGCCGAGCTGCGGCACGCCGAGTCCGAACATGCCGGGGTCGGTCGCCGGGCTCGGGCCGCCGAACTGCTGCGCACCGTGATGGGTCGGCACCGGGACCAGGCCCGCCAGCGCTACGTCGAACCGTTCCGCAAGGAAGTGGAACGGTTGGGCCGCATCGTGTTCGGCGAGACCCTCGAGGTGGCAGTCGACAGTGACCTGCGGATCTGCAGCCGCACCGTCGAGGGCCGCACCGTGCCCTACGAGTCGTTGTCCGGAGGTGCCAAGGAGCAACTGGGCATCGTGGCCAGACTGGCCGGTGCGGCGCTGGTCGCCAAGGAAGACAGCGTCCCGGTGATCATCGACGATGCATTGGGTTTCACCGACGCCGGGCGACTGGCCAAGATGGGCGAGGTTTTCGACGCGGTCGGTGGCGATGGCCAGGTGATCGTCCTGACCTGCAGCCCGGACCGGTACGCCAGCGTCGGGGATGCCACGCGAATCGAGCTCATCGCCTGACGGTTCGTGACACACTGCGGCGGTGATCGTTGACTACATCGTGGTGGGGACCGGCTCGGCCGGTTCGGTGTTGGCCAACCGTCTGAGCGCGAACCTCGGCACTCAGGTTGCGGTGCTGGAGGCGGGACTTGCCGACACCAACCAGTTCATCCGCATCCCAGCGGCATTCGCCAAACTGTTTCGTACCGAGTACGACTGGGACTACCTGACCGAGCCGCAGGCCGAACTCGCTGGGCGACAGATCTTCTGGCCACGCGGTAAGACCCTGGGCGGGTCGTCATCAATGAACGCCATGATGTGGGTGCCGGGATTCCCGGCCGACTATGACGAGTGGGGTGAGCTCGCCGGCGAGGACTGGTCGTACGCCGGCGTCGAGAAGTATTTCGACCGCATCGAGGGCGGACCGCTGTCGCTGCAGGCGCAGCGCAGCCCGCGCAGCATCACCGGCGCGTGGCTGCAGGCTGCCGAAGAGTGTGGCCACGACGGATTCGTCGAGACCCGGGTATGCCAGCGGCGCGGGGCACGGTGGAGTACCGCCGATGCGTACTTGCGTCCGGCGTTGCTGCGCAACAACATCCATCTGCGCACCGGGGCGACTGCCACCAAGGTGCTGGTCGAGGACGGCCGCGCCGTCGGGGTGGAATACCAGTGCCACGGCCGCAACCACGTGGTGCGAGCCCGGCGTGAAGTGATTCTGTGCGGCGGGGCGATCAACACGCCGCAGTTGCTCATGCTGTCCGGGATCGGGCCACGCGAGCATCTCGCCGAGCACGGGATCGATGTGGTCTACGACGCTCCCGAGGTGGGCGAGAACCTGCTGGATCATCTGTTGGTGCTACTCGGTTTCGACGCCAACTGCCAAACCCTCACCGATGCCGAGAAGCCGGCCGAGTTGGTGAACTACCTGACCCGGCGCCGCGGGATGCTCACCTCGAATGTGGGTGAGGCATATGGCTTTGTGCGCAGCAATCCGGATCTGGAGCAGCCTGATGTCGAGCTGATCTTCGCGCCGGCTCCGTTCTTCGACGAGGGCATCGGCGAGCCGTACCAGAAGCCGGCCATCGCGATGGGGCCGATCCTGCTCAAGCCGAAGAGCTCCGGCAGCATCCGGTTGGCCTCGGCCGATCCGCTGGCCAAGCCGATCATCGACCCGCGTTACCTGTCCGACCCGGCGGGAGCCGACCGGGCCGCGGTGATGGCTGGACTGCGGATGACCGCAGAGATCGCCAAGGCTCCGGCGTTGCAGGGGCTGCTGGGCGGCGTCGTGCGGCCACTGGGAGCAGGTGAGCTGGACGAACAGGTACTCGAAAAGGCGCTTGCCACCACGTCACACACGCTGTACCACCCGACCACCACCTGCCGGATGGGCAGTGACGAGGCCAGTGTGGTGGACCCGCAACTGCGGGTGCGCGGGGTCGATGGACTGCGGATCGCCGATGCGTCGGTGATGCCGACCATCATCCGCGGCCACACCCACGCCCCGAGTGTGTTGATCGGGGAGAAAGCCGCCGACCTGCTGACCTCCTAGAAATAGGCGTTGGCGGGAATCGCAGTGCCGTGCAACAGATTCTGGCCGATCACCCGCGCCTTGAGGCCCACTGGATTGTGTAACGTGATGGTGCGGATGTTGCGCCAGTGCCGGTCCAGGTTGCGCTGCCGGCTGGCAGCTGAGGCACCGCCGAGCTCCAACAGCCGGGTGGCGGCCTCGGGCGCGACGTCATCGAGATGCACCTTGACCTTGGCCGCGGCCAACTGCGCCGTGGTGGCCAGGGCGGCATCTGGCACGCCGTCCGCCCCGGCTGAATCCAGAGCGGCCCCGATGGCGTCGGCCGCTTCCAGCACGGAGGCCCGGGCGATATACGCGGTAGCCGCGAGCTCACCGAGCTGACGCTGCAGCAGCGGGTCGTCCACCGGGCGCTCGGTGACTGCGTGGCTGAAACTGCGCTGCCGGGAACGCAATAGCTCGATTCCGTCGTCGACGATGTTCTCCAGGATCCCGGCCACCACGGCGTGGATGAACAACTGCAGCGCCGCATATTGCACGGTCGGCTCTGGGGCGGTGTCATAGCCGGTGTCGGTCAGCAGTTCTTCGGGGAGCACCGTCACACTCGTGAACCTGGTGGTGCCGGTGCCGGTCCTGCGCTGGCCGAAGCCGTCCCAGTCGTCGATCAATTCGACCCCGGCCCGGTCGGCCGGGACCACCACGGTGGCCACCGAGTCGTGATCGGTGGTGGCGGTGACGGTCAGATAGTCCGAGAACAGCGTGCCGGTGCTGTAGAACTTCTCGCCGGTGAGCGTGAAGCCTCCGTCGTGGGCGGGCCGCAGCCGGGTGTTGAACACCAGGCTGCCCACCGCCAGCGGGCCTTTCTCGCTGAACGCATTGCCGAAGATCCGGCCGTCGGCCACCTTGTTCAGCCAGGTCACCGACGCCTGGTCGCCGGCTGACCGCAGTCGTTCCTCGACGAACCAGAAATGCGTTCGGAAGATGTGGGCGACAACGGGATCAGCGCGTGCGACGTCGATCACTGCGGAATATAGTTGCGGCACAGTCAGTCCCGCGCCGCCTAGCTCGACAGGCAGGCGGAGTCCGCCGAAACCCGCTCGCTTGAGCTGGGCTACCTGGTCAAATGGGTTCTCGTCGTTGAGGTCTCGGTCTTTTGCGCCGATCCTGATCCGGCCCAGCAGCTCAGCCCATTGAGGTGAGCCGGGATGGACGGTGATCGGCCTCTCCACTGTGGTCATGTCCCAGTTGTACGGACCGGTCGGCGCCCGGGCACGGCTTAGGATCGTCCCGAACCTAAGGTCTCATCTGGCACACAGCTGCCGAGCGCACAATGGTCGCCGATGACCATGAACGCCAAACGCCGTCGAGCGCATGACCGCTTGGCCGCACTGCCCGGTGTGCACAAGGTGCGCCGGGCAGTGCAGTCCGACGGTGCTGACCAGTTCGACCTGTACTACGTGCGCAGCGGTGTTCCGGTCACGCCCGAAGCGCTCCGGCCTCCGCCGCTGGTGATCATCCCGGGTGGCCCGGGCGCGGCGTCGGTCGGTCAGTACCGAAATCTGCGCCGACATGCGGCGGACCATGGCCTGGACGTCATCATGGTCGAACACCGCGGGGTCGGGATGTCGCGTCACGACGACGCCGGTGCGGATCTGCCTGTGGAGGCGCTGACCGTCAATGCCGCGGTCGATGACATCGCGGCGGTCCTCGACGCGGAAAATATTGACCAGGCAGTCATTTACGGCACGTCGTATGGCACCTACCTGGCTGCCGGGGTAGGGGTGCGGCACCCGGACCGGGTGCATGCGATGGTGCTCGATTCACCGCTGCTGTGCGCCGACGACATCGATGCAGTGCGGCGAGCCACCCGTGCGGTGCTCTGGGACGGCACCGAGCCCGACACCGCGCAGCTGGCCGCCACTGTGCGCCGTCTGGTCGCCGACGACAAGCTGACGCCATGGGCCGCGCAGCTGGCCGCCGCGTTGTACGGCCTGGTCGGGCCCGACGCGCTGGCCCATCAGTTGGACCTGCTGGTGGCCGGTCGGGGGCTGTTGTGGAGCGCTATCGGGCATGGCACCCGCATGCTGTTCGAACGCAAGACGCCCTACCGGCACGAGCCCGATCTGGTCGAACACATCGGCTACCGAGAGCTGAACTATGGTGCCACCCCTGACGGTCTGCCGCTGGACCCTGCGGTCGCTTTCCGTGAATCGGCGGCGGGTGAACCAGATTTCGTGGCCGAGCCGTATGACCTGGTGGCCCAGATGCCGAAATTCGACTGGCCCGCAGTGGTGATATCCGGCGGCCGTGACCTCATCACCCCGCCCGCGGTGGCACGCCGGGTCGCCGAGTTGATCCCCCGTGCACAGTTGGTCGAACTGCCGACCGCCGGCCACAGCGTCCTCGATATGCGGGAACGCTGCGCCATCGAGATCGTCGAGGCGGTCTACGCCGGACATATCGATGAATTGCCCAGCCGATCAGGAGAATTGGACCGCAACGTCGATCTGGCTGTGCAGCTGCTGGTCCGTGGGATCGCGACGGCCACCACGGTGGAGGGCTTGTTACCTCCGATCCGGCGCAGTTTTACTGCTTGATGTAGCCGATCCCGGTGTAGTCCAGGTCGGCCAATCCTGCCGCGCCGAAATTGGCCAAAGTGCTTCGCACCGCGACGTTTCCGGGGGACTGTGCCAGCGGTAGGCTGAACGTCTGGTCCCACAGCATGCGGTCGAGTTCGTTGGCCGAGGCGCGGGCCCGCACCGGATCCAGCTCGTTGAGGGTCGCGTCGATCTGTGCGTCGATCTGGGGGGTGCCGATCTTGCCGAAGTTGCTCTCGCCATCGGCGGCGTAGATCTGGGTCAGGCTGCCCAGCGGGAAAGCGTCACCGACCCAACTGAATTCGGCGATGTCGAAATTGCCCGGAATGACGTACTGGCTGAACAGGTCCGCGCCGGATGAAGGCACCAGATCCAGCTTCACGCCGATGTCGGAGAGCGTCTTCTGCGCGATCTGGCCGATCTGCCGGGTGCCCTGCGCGTCGTAGAAGACATCGCGGATCGCCAGCTGCTTACCATCCTTCTCGCGGATCTGCCTGCCGGGCAGGAGTTTCCACCCAAGTGAATCCAGTGCCCGGGAGGCGGCGGCGGGGTCGTATGCCGAGCCGGCGCTGTTGTCCTGGTAGCCGGCCTGTCCCTGCACGTAGATGCGATTGTTCAGCGGTACCGGGTGGGCTACCAGCCCGTGCTCCATGACGTTGACGATGGTCTGTCGGTCGATGCCCTGCGCTATTGCGTGCCGCAGTGCCGGGTCGGCGAGGATCGAACCGGGCGCGCCGTTGAACGTCAAGTGCGACCAACTGACCGATGGCGCACTGCGGATCACGATGCCCTCGGTACGCCGGGCCAGTACCAATTCGTCGACCGACCCCAGACCGGTGGCGTCGATGGCGTTGTTGCGCAGCGCCGGGATTCGGGCCGAGTCGTCGAGCACCAGATAACTGATGCTGTCCAACTTGGGGCGTGCACCCCACCATCTGGGGTTGCGGGTCAAGGTGATTCGCTGCGCGCCGCGGTCGACTTTCGACATCAGGAACGGTCCTGCGGAAGGGCATGGTCCGGTCAATTGACCCTTGTTGAAAGCTTCCGGTGTCGCGGTAGCGCTGGCCGGCAACAGCATTCCGTTGCCGGCGAACATACCGCGCCAGTCAGAGTAGGGTTTGGCGAAGGTGATCACTGCCTGGCGGTCATCGGCACCCCGCGTGACACTGGCCACCCGCTCGCTGCCATTCGGGCTGGCGATGGCGAAATCTTTGTTCTGCCCACTGGTGGCTTTGATCTGAGAGGCGATGTCGACCCAGGTGATCGGGGTGCCGTCGCTCCACACGGCCTTGGGATTGATGGTGTACGTGACCACCTGCGGGCTGGTCTTGGTCAGCTCGACATCGGTGAAGTAGTCGTGGTTGACGGTGGCTGATCCGTCCGGCCCGATGATGAAAGCCCTTGGCAGGGTGGGCTTCAGGATGGCGGAGTTGTCCGCCGTGTTGCCATCGATCTGCAGCGGATTGAAATTGTCCGGGTATGCCGCCAGTGCCAACCGCAGATTGCCGCCGTCGGCGAGGGTGGCCCGGTCGTGCGAGTTGATGTCATTGCTGCTGCCCAGCGTGGCCGGCCCACTCGGGGGTGCCACGTCGGAGCTCGCACATCCGGCCAGCACCAGGACCATCACCGCGACCAGCGATCCCGGCACCGCCGACCGCGACAACGCGCGCCGAAATCTCGTCATCGGGGGCCTCCGGGGACCGCGGCCAGCAGCCGTCTGGTGTACGCATCCTGCGGGTCGGCGAATACCGTTGCGGCATCGCCCTGTTCGACGACAGCGCCCTTGTACATCACGGCCACCGTGTGCGCCAGGTGCCGCACCACGGACAGGTCATGCGACACGAACAGATACGACAACGCGAACTGCTGTTGCAGGTCGAGCAGCAGGTTGACGATGCCGGCCTGGATCGAGACGTCCAACGCCGACACGGGCTCGTCCAGCGCGAGGATCTTGGGCTGCCGGGCCAGGGCACGGGCGATGCCGATCCGCTGCTTCTGGCCGCCGGAGAATTCGGCGGGGTATCGGCCGGCATCTTCCCGGCGCAGGCCGACCACGCCCAACAGTTCGGCGACCCGGTCCTCGATGCGGGCACGCTCAAAACCGCCGGCCTGCAGCGGCTCTGCCAGCACATCGAACACCGGCAGCCGGGGATCGAGGGCGGCCACCGGATCCTGGAATACGACTTGCAGGTCGCCACGCAGCTCTCGGCGCCCGGCGCGGTCCAGGGTGGCCACGTCCTTACCCAGTACTGAGATCGAACCCGATTGCGGGGCAGTCAGATTCAGGATCTGATGCAGGGTGGTGGTCTTCCCCGAGCCGGATTCGCCGACGATACCCAGGGTGCGGCCCTGCCGCAGTTCGAAACTCACCGAGTCGACCGCACGCAGCTCACCGACCTTGCGGCGCAGTACCGTGCCTTGGGTGAGCTTGTAGGTCTTCACCAGGTCGGTGACCGATAACACCACCGTTGAGTCGTCGGCGGTCTGCGTCGGCACGGGATCTGTTGACACGCCATAGATTTCGGGTGCGCTGCGACCGGCCACCTCGGCGGTCCTGATGCAGGCTGCCGCGTGGTCGGGGCCGACTGTCGCCAACGGCGGCTCGACGGACCGGCAATCGTCGATGGCCAACGGGCAGCGCGGAGCGAACGGGCACCCCGGCGGCAACGACGACATCGACGGTGGCGCACCGGGAATCGGCACCAGCCGGGTGCCCTGAGGCGAATCGAGGCGCGGCACCGACCCGAGCAGTCCTGCGGTGTACGGCATGACGCGGTCGGTGGCCAGCCCGGCGACCGGTGCCGTCTCGACCGTGCGCCCGGCGTACATCACCAGAGCCCGATCGGCGAAATCGGCCACCACGCCAAGGTCGTGGGTGATCATCAGCACCCCGGCTCCCGTGACATCGCGCGCGGTGCGCAGCACGTCCAGGATCTGCGCCTGCACGGTGACGTCCAGAGCGGTGGTTGGTTCGTCGCAGATGATCAGATCTGGGTCGTTGGCGATGGCCATCGCGATGACGATGCGTTGGCGTTCACCGCCGGACAACTCATGGGGAAATGCCTTGGCCCGCGTGACCGGAGAGCTGATGCCGACCAGTTCCATGAGTTCGACCGCGCGGTTGCGCGCCGCCGTTCGAGTCAACCGTTGGTGCACGCGCAACGCCTCGGCGATCTGATCGCCGACGGTGTACACCGGCGTCAGTGCCGACATCGGGTCCTGGAACACCGTGCCGATGGTCCGCCCACGGATGTCGGACATGGCGTCGTCGTTCAACCCGACCAGCTCGTCGCCGTGCAACCGCACCGAACCCGTCACTGTGGCATGTGTGGGCAGCAGCCCGACGATGGCCATCGCGGTCGCGGATTTGCCCGCGCCGGATTCGCCGACCAGAGCGACCACCTCGCCGGGATCCAGGTGAAAGTTCATGCCCCGCACTGCCGCAACATCCTCGGCATCGGTCTTGAAATGAACCGTCAGATCACGTACCTGCAGCAGGCTCATCGGCGGGCCCCCGGGTCCAGCGCGTCGCGCAGGCCGTCACCGATCAGGTTGGCGCACAACACGATCAGCACCAGCACCCCCGCGGGCACCAGGAACACCCAACTGAAGGTCTGCACCGAACCGGTGCCGTCGGCGATCAGGGTGCCCAGTGACACGTCGGGTGGCTGCACGCCGAAACCCAGGAAACTGAGCCCGGTTTCGGCCAGGATCGCCAGGCCCACGTTCAAGGTGGTGTCGATGATGAGGATCGAGGCGACGTTCGGCACGATGTGGCGCACGATGATCCGGCTGTTGCTCACACCCATATACCTTGCGGCCGTGACAAATTCGCGTTCCCGTAGGCTCAGGGTCAGGCCGCGCACCATGCGGGAACTGACCATCCAGGAGAAGCCGGCCAGCAATACGATGAGCCAGATGATGGTGTCCTGATGCCGGGTGCGCGGCGTGATGATGGCGATGAGGACGAAACTCGGGATCACCAGCAGTAGGTCGACCAGCCACATCAAGGTCCGGTCCCGCCAGCCACCGAAGTACCCGGCGATCGATCCGACCGTGGCCGCGATGAAGGTGGAGATCACCGCGACACACACGCCGATCAACAGTGATTTCTGCATGCCGCGCAGCGTCTGCGCCAACAGATCCTGGCCTATTGCGTTGGTGCCCAACCAGTGTCCGGCGCTGGGTGGCTGCAACAGCGCGGTGAAATCCATGTCGGTGTAGCTGTACTTGAGCAGCGGCGGCACCGCGTAACAACCGACGAACAGCGCCAGCAACACCACCAGCGACACCACCGCCTGCCGGTTACGTAGGAACCGGCGCGCCACCAGGGTACGACGGGAGGCGAATGCGGGGGCCGTCATGCCCAAGCGGCCAGGGGCTTCGCGCTCGCTCATGACACTCGCACCCGCGGATCCAGCGCCGCATAGATCACGTCCGAGAGCAACCCGGCCAGCAGAATGGTGGCGCCGGAGAATACCGTGAACGCGGCCACGATGTTGGCGTCCTGGTTACTGATGCCCTGCACCATCCATTCGCCCATGCCATGCCAGCCGAAGATCTTCTCGACGAACACCGCACCGGTCACCAGGCCGCTGACACCGTAGGCGAACAGCGTGGCCATCGGGATCAGTGCCGTGCGCAACCCGTGTTTGAACAACGCCCGGCGGCGGGTCAGCCCTTTGGCCCGCGCGGTACGGATGAAGTCCTGGCCCAAGACGTCGAGCATCGCATTGCGCTGATAACGGCTGTAGCCTGCGATCGCCCCCAGGGCCAGGGTCAGCGTTGGCAGGATCAGATGCTGGAGGTGGTCGACGAACACCGGCCAACTGCCTTCGACATACGGTGAGGTCTCCCCGGTGTACTGGAAGAGTTGAACGCCCAGAACCGAATTGGCTCCGAGCGCGGCCAGGATCAACAAGTTGGCGATGACGAATGTCGGTGCGCTGAGCACCAATAGCGACAATCCGGTGATCACTCGATCGGACAACTGGTACTGCCGCACCGCGCCCCACGCACCGACCACCACGCCGATCAGCGCACCCAGCACCGAACCGATCCCGACCAATCGCAGGCTGGCGCCCACCCGGCGCCACAGTTCCTCGGACACCGGTTGGCCACCGACCGTCTTGCCGAAATCGCCGTGTACCGCACCGGCCACCCAGGTGGCGTAACGCTGCGGCAGTGGTTTGTCGAGTCCGAGTTCGGCGGCCTTGGCGTCGATGACCGATTGCGGCGGGCGGGGATTACGTTGCATCAGACTGTCCAGCGGCGCAAACGTCACCGACGTCAGCGCGAAGGTCAGAAATGATGCGAGGGCCAGCAGCACCAGATAGTTCAAGAACCGACGGGCCAGGAAACGTGTCATGGCCCGACCACCTGAAACCGCATGGGCCCCAGGTTAGGAGATGTCGCGGCGAGCGGCCGTGATTGGCGGCGCGTGGCGGTGGCGGAGAACGTTCAGCAGGGATCCAGTGTCCTCACAGATTGCCTGTGTTGACTTAGCTGTAACGTGCCTTGTGGCCCGTCGGAGGGAGTTTGAGATGAGTGGAATCAACGTCAAGTTGGCTGCGGTGATCATCGGTGGCAGTGCCGTGGTTGGCATTGTCGCGCTGTACGCCGGAGTGTCCTCCGGCCCGTCGCAGATCTCCACGGCGAACAGCAGCATCGTCTCGTTCACCCCGCCGCCGAGCACCCCGAGCATTTCGGTCGCGGTACCTGGGATCACCGGTCCGGCCCCGATGTGGGCCGGCGAGGCGCCGAACGCCAACCCGCAGGCCGGCGCGCCCGGCATCGGCTGACCTATCTGCTCGCGTAGCCGATATTGACGACGGTCACGGTCTGCCCGTCGCGAGTGGCGCGGACCGTGACGTACTGATCGACCGAAAACGGCAGCGTGCCCTGTGCCGCGGCAGGCGGAATCACATAAGTCTGGGTAAACCCGTCATCACTGCGTGCGGTGATCGACTGTGGTGAGACCGCGGTGATGGTTCCGGTCTGCACCAGTGTGGTGCGGTAGCCGCCGGCTGGGTCGGGGCTGACGAACTCGCCATGAAGCGAGTGATCGGGCAAGGCGTTCGGCCCCGCGTTGGTCGCCGGCTTTCCGGCCGGGCCACCGGGCGGGGGACCGGGCGGATGCCAGGGTCCGTGGCGGCCGTCCGCCGGCTGGTCGGTGGCCGCGTAGATCGCTGCTCCGCCCACACCGGCGATGGCAGCGGCCACCGCAACGACGGCCGCGGTACGGCGGAACGACGACTTCGGTCTTGCCTCCGGCGTCGTCGTGGACTCGGTTTCGGTGCTCACGGCACCACTGTGACCGGTGAGTATGTGTGTTTGCTGAGCAATGCACGATAACTGGCCATGCGACAAGCCATCGTGACCAAACCGACGCGCATTCATAGGTCTCGCATAGGTTCGCCACAGTACCGCCCCACGAGCGCCGCAGATAATGACAATGTGACAAGTCCAGGTAGTGCGGTCCCCGACAACGAAGCACCTCGCGTCGTCATGCGTCGCGCCGACGGCAAACCGATCAACGTGTTGGTGGTCGACGACGAGCCGGTACTGGCCGAGCTGGTGTCGATGGCCCTGCGTTACGAGGGCTGGGATATCTCCACCGCCGGCGACGGTGCCGCCGCGATCGCGCTGGCCAAGGACAGTCCGCCCGATGTGGTGGTGCTCGATGTCATGCTGCCCGACATGAGCGGCCTGGACGTCCTGCACAAGCTGCGTGAGCAGCAACCTGGCCTGCCGCTGCTGCTGCTGACCGCCAAGGACTCGGTGGAGGATCGGATCGCCGGCCTGACCGCCGGCGGCGACGACTACGTCACCAAGCCGTTCAGCCTCGAAGAAGTGGTGCTGCGGTTGCGTGCGCTGCTCCGGCGCACCGGTGTGGCCAACGAAACCGGCGGGGCCCAGTTGATCGTCGGCGACCTGGTGCTTGATGAGGACAGTCACGAGGTCACCCGCGGCGGTGAGCCGATCACGTTGACCGCCACCGAGTTCGAGTTGCTCCGCTTCATGATGCGCAACTCCAAGCGGGTGTTGAGCAAGGCCCAGATCCTGGACCGGGTGTGGAGCTATGACTTCGGCGGCCGGTCCAACATCGTCGAGCTCTACATCTCGTACCTGCGCAAGAAGATCGACACCGGTCGCGAGCCGATGATCCACACCCTGCGCGGTGCCGGCTATGTCCTCCGGCCCCCGCGCTGAGGCGGCCCGGACCCGCTTCTGGCAGCCGCGCACCTGGTCGCTGCGGGTCCGTCTGCTGGCCACCCAGGTCTTGCTGCTGGCGTTGGTGATCACCGGTATCGGCGTGGCGACCGAGTTTGCGCTGCAACGCTTTTTGCTGCATCAGTTGGACAATCAGGTACTGGAGGCCGGTCGGCGTTCGGCGGCCATCTTCGAACTTCCGCCACTGCCGATGTCACCGCCGTTGATGGGCGGGGTCACCAGGCCGCCGATGAACCAGCATTACCGGCAACGCTTCGACCCCGAAGCCGGTCCGGGCCCGGGCTTCCTCAACGCTCCGGGTCAGGCCGTCGGAACCGTTGGCGCCGTGGTCTATCGCGGACAGATCGATGCAGGCGTGATCACCACCGACGGCGGCCGCGCCGAGTTGACCGGTACCGCCGCCGAACAGTTGTTGAAGGTGCGCTCCGATCACACCGTCCGGACCGTCGAGCTCGATGGGCTGGGCACCTACCGGATCATCGGCCTGCATCCGCGCCACGGCGGCCCACAGACCATCGTCATCGGGCTGCCCACTGCGGTGGTCGATGACACCCTGCTGTGGGTGCTCGGCATCTTCTGTTTGGTGGCGGCGCTGGCGCTGCTCGCTGCGGCGGTGGTCGGTGTCTTGATCATCCGGCGCCAATTGGCGCCCTTGTCAAGGGTTTCCGCGGCGGCGCGGGATGTGGCCAACATGGAACTGGACAAGGGTGAGGTGCAGCTGCCACCCGAGATCGTGCACGTCGACCCGTTGGCCGCACACACCGAGGTGGGGCAGCTCGGCTCGGCGCTGAACCGGATGCTCGACCGGATAGCCGGCGCGCTCGCCGCTCGGCATGCCAGCGAGACCCGCGTCCGTCAGTTCGTCGCCGATGCCAGCCACGAGTTGCGTACCCCATTGGCGGCCATTCGCGGCTATACCGAACTGGCGCAACGCAAACACGACCAATTGCCCGGCGAGGTCGCGCACGCGATGAACCGGGTGGAATCCGAAACCGCCCGTATGACCCGACTCGTCGAGGACATGCTGCTGCTGGCGCGGCTGGACGCCGGCCGCCCGCTGGAAGCTGAGGACGTCGACCTGACCCGACTGGTGGTCGATGCGGTCAGTGACGCGCATGTCGCCGGGCCCGATCATGAATGGGAACTGGAACTGCCCGACGAACCGGTGAACGTCATCGGCGACTCGGCACGGTTGCAGCAGGTTCTGGTCAATCTGTTGGCCAACGCCAGGACCCACACCCCGCCCGGTACCTCGGTGACCACCACGCTGCTGCAGGACGCCGGCGGTGCCACCGTCATCACCGTCGCCGACAACGGCCCGGGCATCCCGAAACACCTTCAGCCAGAAGTGTTCTCGCGATTTGCGCGTGGTGATTCGTCGCGGTCCCGGCAGGCGGGCAGTACCGGTCTGGGGCTGTCGATCGTCGCAGCGGTGGTGAAAGCCCACGGTGGCACCATTGTGGTGGACAGCGAGGCGGGCTCGACCGTGTTCCGGGTCCAGCTCCCGGCCGGCGCACAGTCGAGGCACAGCAGCGCCTCGATTACTGCATAGTCACCTCTGTGAGAATTGGGCGGGTGAGCACCCGTGTACGCGGCCGGGCGGTCGGGGAGTGGCTGAGTCTGGCTGTGCTGCTTGCCCTGACCGCCGTCCTGTACCTCTGGAATCTTTCGGTCAGCGGCTGGGCCAACGGCTTCTACTCGGCGGCCGCACAGGCCGGCGGCGACAACTGGACGGCGATGCTGTTCGGTTCCAGTGACGCCGCCAATGCGATCACCGTGGACAAGACGCCCGCTGCCCTTTGGGTCACCGACATCTCCGTGCGCCTGTTCGGCCTCAACTCGTGGAGCATCCTGGTGCCGCAGGCGCTCGAGGGTGTCGCCGCGGTGGCGTTTTTGTATGCCGCGGTGCGTCGCGCTGCCGGTCCCGGTGCCGCTCTGCTCGCCGGACTGGTGTTCGCGACGACACCGGTGGCCGCACTGATGTTCCGGTTCAACAATCCTGATGCCCTGTTGGTACTGCTGTTGGTGGTCGGGGCCTACTGTGTGCAACGAGCGTGCGAAAAGGATTCCAGCCGTTGGTGGTTGGTGCTGTCGGGGGTGGCCGTAGGCTTCGGCTTCCTGGCCAAGATGCTGCAGGCTTTCCTGGTGCTGCCGGCCTTCGGCGCGGCGTATCTGGTTGCCGCGCAAGGCAGCATGGCCTCCCGGGTGCGCAGGCTGGCCGGAGCGACCGCGGCGATGGTCGTCGCCGGTGGCTGGTATCTGCTGTTGGCTGAATTGTGGCCAGCCGACTCTCGGCCCTATATCGGTGGCTCGCAGCACAATTCGGTCGTCGAACTCGCGCTGGGCTACAACGGCGTGGGCCGGCTGACCGGCGACGAACCGGGCGGCCTGGGCAATATGAACTTCGATGTCGGTTGGGGCAGGCTCCTGGGTTCGGAGATGGGCACCTACGCCGGTTGGCTGCTGCCGGCCGCGCTGATCTGCCTGGTTGCGGGATTGATCATCGTCGGGCGCGCACCCCGCACCGATCCGGTGCGGGCCGCGCTGATCCTGTGGGGCGGTTGGCTGTTGGCCACCGCGGCAGTGTTCAGCTACGCCAACGGCATCGTGCACCCGTACTACACCGTGGCGCTGGCGCCCGCGCTGGGCGCAACCATCGGAATCGGGTCGACGCTGCTGTGGCGGCGCCGGACCGAACTGATCGCCAGGGTGACGATGGCCGGCGCGGTGTTGGTGACGGTGGTGCTGGCAGCGGTACTGCTCGCGCGGGGCACCGATGGGCTGAGTTGGTTGCGGGCGGTGGTCGCAGTGTCCGGCGTCGGTGCCGCGGTTCTGCTGTTGGCGCTCGACCGGCTGCCGATGGCCCGTGCGGTTGCGGCGCTGGCGGTGCTGTCCTGTCTGGCCGCACCGACTGCATTCGCCGTGCAGACTGCGAGCGTCGGGCACACCGGCGCGATGCCGTCGGTCGGGTTGTCGCGCGGTGGTTTTCCGGGTGGCTTCGGTGGTGGGCTGCTCGATTCGCCGACACCTGGCCCAGGCCTGACCGATCTGCTGACCGCCGATGCTGACAAGTACCGGTGGACGGCGGCGGTGATCGGTTCCAACAACGCCGCCGGTTACCAGCTGGCCGCCGAGGCGCCGGTGCTGGCCGTCGGTGGGTTCAACGGCACCGACCCCGCACCCACATTGGCCCAGTTCCAGCAGTATGTGGCCGCTCATCAGATCCACTACTTCATCCGGAGCAGCCTGCTCATGGGGCATGGCTCGGACAGCGGGAGCGACGCGGCACAGCAGATTGCAGCCTGGGTGCGGTCCAATTTCTCGCCGAGCACGGTCGAGAACACCGTGGTCTACGACCTCACTGCTGCGTCGACGCCGCACTGACGGCGCAACTTTGACCTCGTGGTTGCGTGTCAACGGGGGCCGGAAAGACATAGCTTGCCCATAGCTTCGCCCCACCGGGTGCTAAAGGAACGAACCCAAGATGAGTGTCATGACGAACTTGCTTGAGCGCGACACCGATCGCCGCTTCACCACCCGCCCGAATGCTGCGGTCGCGGCTCAGGCCGCCGGCGTCCCGGTGCTCGACGTCGTGGTCCCGGTCTACAACGAGCAGGTTGCGCTGCCCGGTTCGATTCGTCGCCTGCACCGCCACCTGGAGGAGAACTTCCCCTACCCAGTGCAGATCACCATCGCCGACAACGCCAGCATCGACGACACCCCACAGGTTGCCGCCGCGCTGGCCGCCGAACTGGACAATGTCCGCGTGGTGCGTCTGGAGCTCAAGGGTCGCGGACGCGCCCTGCACCAGGTGTGGTCGACCTCCCAGTCCCCGGTGCTGGCCTACATGGACGTCGACCTGTCCACCGACCTGGCTGCCCTCGGCCCGCTGGTGGCGCCGCTGATCTCCGGCCACTCCGACCTGGCTATCGGCACCCGGTTGGCGCGTGACTCCCGCGTCGTACGCGGACCGAAGCGTGAATTCATCTCGCGCTCCTACAACCTCATCCTGCGCGGCGCGCTGTCGGCCAAGTTCTCCGACGCCCAGTGCGGCTTCAAGGCCATCCGCGCCGACGTCGCCCAGGCCCTGCTGCCGCTGGTCGAGGACACCGGCTGGTTCTTTGACACCGAGCTGCTGGTGCTGGCCGAGCGCACCGGCCTGCGTATCCACGAGGTTCCGGTCGACTGGGTCGATGACCCGGACAGCCGGGTGGACATCGTGGCCACTGCCACCGAGGACCTCAAGGGTGTCGGCCGGCTGCTGCGCGGCTTCGCCAACGGTTCCATCCCGGTGCACACCATCGCCGCCCAGCTTGGCTCGTCCACCAAGGCCGCCGCACCGAAGTCGCTGCTGCGCCAGGTGGTCCGGTTCGGCGCCATCGGCGTGGCCTCCACGCTGGCCTACCTGGTGCTGTTCTCCATGATGCAGGCCCCGTTCGGCGCCCAGGTCGCCAACTTCGTGGCCCTGCTGCTCACCGCGATCGCCAACACCGCCGCCAACCGTCGCTTCACCTTCGGGGTCAGCGGCGGCGGCGCCTCCAGCGCGGCCCGGCACCAGTTCGAAGGCCTGATCGTGTTCGGCATCGCGCTGGGGATCACCAGCGGCGCGCTGGGCGGTCTGCACGTGTTCGCCCCGCACGCGCATCACCTGCTGGAGCTTTCGGTGCTGGTTGTCGCAAATCTGGTCGCCACCGCGGTACGTTTCGTGCTGTTGCGCGGCTGGGTGTTTCACCCGCGTCGCGCCAGCTGACGAGCAACCCAAGCCGTTTCGAAGGACAGGAGACCGCAGCGTTGACCCTCACGGAGCCTTCGACCGAAAGACCGCCTCTCCCCGCGGATCTGAAGTCGAGGCTGATCCGGATGGTCACGCTGCGGTTTCTTGGTTGTGAGTCACGGTGGGAGAGCCGAGGGTTGATCGCGCTGCTCCTCGGCACCGCGATGCTCTACCTGTGGGGACTGGGCTCGTCTGGCTGGGCCAACTCCTTCTACGCCGCCGCCGCGCAGGCCGGCACCCAGAACGCGAAAGCGCTGCTGTTCGGTTCGCTCGATGCCGGCAACGCGATCACCGTGGACAAGCCGCCGGCGGCCATGTG
Source organism: Mycobacterium sp. MAA66 (assembly GCF_041261665.1). NCBI lineage: Bacteria > Bacillati > Actinomycetota > Actinomycetes > Mycobacteriales > Mycobacteriaceae > Mycobacterium > Mycobacterium sp. MAA66. Next base: position 356,003 of record NZ_JBGCCC010000003.1, read on the forward strand.
GCTGATGGGCCTGTCCGGTCGATTGTTCGGATTCAGCCCGTTCACCATGCTGCTGCCGCAGGCGTTGATGGGGGTGGCCGCCGTCGCGGTGCTGTTCGTCACGGTGCGACGTACCAGCGGGCCGGCTGCCGGACTGCTCGCCGGTCTGGTGCTGGCGCTGACTCCCGTTGCGGCACTGATGTTCCGATTCAACAATCCCGACGCGCTGCTGGTGCTGCTACTCATCACTGCGGCGTACTGCACGGTGCGGGCACTGGAACAAGAAGTCTTTCTGCTGGCCGTGCAGTGGATGGGGCTGACGGGCGTGCTCGTCGGATTCGCCTTCCTGACCAAGATGCTGCAGGCCTTCCTGCCGGTGCCGGCACTGGCCCTGGCGTTCCTGGTGTCCGCGCCGTTCGGGATCGGCCGCCGCGTCGGTGCCCTCGTGATGGCCGGGCTGGCAGTACTGGTGTCGGCGGGCTGGTACATCGCGCTGGTCGGACTGTGGCCGGCCGACGCCCGCCCGTACATCGCCGGGTCGACTGACAACGGCCTGTTGCAATTGGCCCTGGGCTACAACGGAATCGAGCGAATCACGGGATCCGCCGGTGGACCGGGGCGGGAGAACCTGTTCTTCGGCGGCCAGGCCGGCATCACCCGGCTCTTCGGCCCGTCGATGGGCGTCGAGATTTCCTGGCTGCTGCCCGCGGCTTTGATCGGCCTGGTCGTCATGGTGTGGCTGACGCGTGGCGCACCGCGTACCGATCTTTCGCGTTCGGCGGTGTTGCTGTGGGGTGGTTGGCTTTTGGTGACCGGCGCGGTGTTCAGCTTCATGGACGGCACGGTGCACCCGTACTACAACCTCGCGTTGGCACCGGCGGTGGCCGCCTTGGTCGGCATCTCGGTGACCGAGCTGTGGCGCCGTCGGGACGCCCGCGCCGCCCGCGCCGTGCTCGCCACAATGCTTGCGGTGACCGGTGTTTGGGCGTTCGCGTTGTTGTCGAGGACGCCGGACTGGCTGCCGGCATTGCGCTGGATCGTGCTCGCGACGACGGTGCTGACCGCGGTGGTGCTGCTGATCGACGCCCAGCGTCCGGGGCGGTTGTCCGCGGTGCTGGCGGGGGTCGCGGTAGTCGCGGGGTTGGCCGGGTCGTCGTCCTTCGCGATCTACAACGTCGCGCACGGGCACGAGAGCGGGCCCGGGTCGATGTCCGGCCCGCCGCGTCCGGGCGGCATCGGTTGGCCGGGCGGTGGCCCAGGCCACGACAAGCCCAATATCGCGTTGGAGAAGTTGGTGACTACCACCGACAGCCGGTGGGCCGCTGCGGCGGTGGGCTCCTGGCAGGTCAGCGATCTGGAGTTGAGCACCGGAAAATCATTGATGGCGATCGGCGGCTTCGCCGGTGCCGATGATGCGCCGACCCTGGTGCAGTTCCAGCAGTACGTCGGCGATGGCGAGGTCCGATATTTCATCGTCAGTGATCGCAAGCGGCCGTGGGGGCACGACACCGGCAGCGCCGCGGCGATCGGGCAGTGGGTCAGCGAGAACTTCACCAAGCTCGATGTCGACGGCACGACTGTCTACGACCTGCAGGCTCCCCGGTGATTCCGCCGTGCTCAGGGCGCCGGGCGGTGCTGGACTCCCGGTCAACAGGCGGGGTATCGCAACACCGTTGACGCGGGCCGTGCGGTCCCGTAAATTCTGGCTATGGTTCTAATGTTGACCAAATCAACCAACTTTATGAGGAAACGATGACGATCGCTTCTGAAGCCGACCAGCGCGCGGCCAAATACGAGCTGACCCACCTGCGTTCGCTGGAGGCCGAGGCCATCCACATCATCCGTGAGGTCGCCGCCGAATTCGAGCGCCCGGTGCTGCTGTTCTCGGGTGGCAAGGACTCCATCGTCATGCTGTATCTGGCGATCAAGGCCTTCGCTCCGGGGCGCGTGCCGTTCCCCGTGATGCATGTCGACACCGGCCATAACTTCGAAGAGGTGATCGCCACCCGCGACGCCCTGGTGGCCGAGCACAACCTGCGTCTGGTCGTCGCCAGCGTGCAGGAGGACATCGACGCCGGACGTGTGGTCGACAACGGCCCGTCGCGCAACCCACTGCAGACGGTGTCGCTGCTGCGTGGCATCCGCGAGAACAAGTTCGACGCAGCGTTCGGTGGCGCCCGCCGCGACGAGGAGAAGGCCCGCGCCAAGGAGCGGGTGTTCAGCTTCCGCGATGAGTTCGGTCAGTGGGACCCCAAGAACCAGCGCCCCGAGCTGTGGAACCTGTACAACGGTCGGCACCGCAAGGGCGAGCACATCCGCGCCTTCCCGTTGTCCAACTGGACCGAATACGACATCTGGGCCTACATCGGGGCCGAGAAGATCCAGCTGCCGAGCATCTACTACGCGCACCAGCGCGAGGTTTTCGAGCGCGACGGCATGCTGCTCGCGGTGCACGAATACCTGCAGCCGCACGAGGACGAACCGGTGATCACCAAGACCGTGCGATTCCGCACCGTCGGCGATGTCACCTGCACCGGCTGCGTCGAGTCCGAGGCCTCGACAGTCGACGAGGTGATCGCCGAGACCGCGGTATCGCGACTGACCGAGCGCGGTGCCACCCGCGCCGACGACCGGATCTCTGAGGCAGGTATGGAAGACCGCAAGCGGGAAGGCTACTTCTGATATGGCAACGTTGCTTCGCATCGCCACTGCGGGTTCGGTGGACGACGGTAAGTCCACGCTGATCGGCCGGCTGCTCTATGACAGCAAGGCGGTCATGGAGGACCAGCTGGCCGCCGTCGAGCGGACCTCCAAAGAACGCGGAAACGATTACACCGACCTGGCTTTGGTGACCGACGGCCTGCGCGCCGAGCGCGAGCAGGGCATCACCATCGATGTCGCGTACCGCTACTTCGCCACGGCCAAGCGCAAATTCATCATCGCCGACACCCCGGGGCACATCCAGTACACCCGCAACATGGTGACCGGCACGTCCACCGCGCAGCTCGCCATCGTGTTGGTCGATGCTCGCCACGGTCTGCTCGAGCAGTCCCGCCGGCACGCCTTCCTGGCGTCGCTGCTGGGTATCCAGCACGTCGTGCTGGCGGTCAACAAGATGGACCTGATCGATTGGGACCAAAAGCAATTCGAGACGATCCGTGACGATTTTCATGAGTTCGCGGCCCGCCTGGACATCCAGGACGTCACCACCATTCCGTTGTCGGCGCTGGCCGGCGACAACGTGGTGACCAAGTCGGACAAGACGCCGTGGTACGAAGGTCCGGCACTGTTGAGCCACCTCGAAGAGGTGTATATCGCCGGTGACCGCAACCTGATCGACGTTCGATTCCCGGTGCAGTACGTGATCCGGCCGCAGACCCACGAGCACGCGGACCACCGCAGTTACGCGGGCACGATCGCCAGCGGCGTGATGCGTCCGGGTGACGAAATCGTCGTGCTCCCAGCGGGAAAGACCAGCACCATCACCGCGATCGACGGACCCACCGGTCCGCTTGCCGAGGCCTTCGCGCCGATGGCGGTGTCGGTGAGCCTGGCCGATGACATCGACATCTCCCGCGGCGACATGCTGGCCCGGGTACACAACCAACCGCACACCACGCAGGAATTCGACGCCACCGTGTGCTGGATGTCCGACGATGCCGCGCTGGAGCCGGGTCGCGACTACCTCATCAAGCACACCACCCGGACCACGCGGGCTCGGGTGGCGGCGCTCGACTATCGCTTGGACGTCAACACCCTGCACCGTGACAAGAGCGCAACGGCGTTGAAGCTCAACGAACTCGGCCGTGTCACCCTGCGCACCCAGGCCCCGCTGCTGCTTGACGAGTACGCACGCAACGCGGTCACCGGGTCGTTCATCCTGATCGACCCCGACACCAACGGCACGGTGGCCGCCGGCATGGTGCGCGACACCGCCCCCGCCGCAGGTCGGGCCGCGAGCCCAAATGCGGTGCGGCACGCCAACTTGGTCAGCGCGGAGGATCGCCTGTCGAAGGGCAGCACGGTGTGGTTCACCGGGTTGTCCGGCTCGGGCAAGTCGTCGGTGGCGATGCTGGTAGAGCGCAAGCTGCTCGAAATGGGCCGTCCGGCATACGTTCTCGACGGCGACAACCTGCGTCACGGCCTCAACGCCGACCTGGGATTCTCGATGGCCGACCGGGCCGAGAACCTGCGCCGGCTGGCGCACATCGCCACGCTGCTGGCCGATTCTGGCCAGATCGTGCTGGTGCCCGCGATCAGCCCGCTCGAAGAACACCGTGAGTTGGCACGCAAGGTGCACACCGATCACGGCTTCGGCTTCTACGAGGTGTTCATGGACACGCCGCTCGCAGACTGCGAGGCCCGTGACCCCAAGGGGCTGTACGCCAAGGCCCGTGCCGGTGAGATCACCCACTTCACTGGCATCGACAGCCCGTACCAGCGTCCGAAGAACGCTGATCTGCGCCTGACGCCCGACGCCACGCTCGATCAGTTGGCCCAGCAGGTCATCGAGATGCTGGAGGAGCGGCGGTGAACGACCACGACGTCGCCGAGCGCCTCGCGACGCGAGCCGGCGACCTGTTGCTGGACGTCCGCGCCGAGTTCGCCACCGCGGACCCGGCCGAGCGGAAAGCTGCCGGGGACAAGCGATCCCACGAATTCCTGATGACCGAGCTGGCTCGGTTGCGCCCGGACGATGCGGTGCTGTCCGAGGAAGCCACCGAGGAGGAGAAGGCCAACAGCGCGCGGCTGACGTCCGATCGGGTGTGGATCATCGACCCACTCGATGGCACCCGGGAGTTCTCCGAATTGGATCGGGACGACTGGGCGGTGCACGTCGCGCTGTGGCAGGGCGGTGAGTTGGTGGCCGGCGCGGTGGCGCTGCCGGCCCAGAACACCACGTTGCACACCCCGCAGGTGGCTGCGCCCCGTGCGTTCGATGGTGCGCCGCGGGTCGTGGTGTCCCGTACCCGTCCACCGGCTGTGGCGCTGGCGGTGCGTGATGCGCTCGATGGCGTGCTCGTCGAAATGGGTTCGGCGGGAGCCAAAGTCGCCGCCGTGATCCAGGGCCGCGCTGATGTGTACGTCCACGCCGGTGGGCAGTACGAGTGGGACTCTGCCGCTCCGGTGGCGGTGGCCCGGGCTGCGGGACTGCACACCTCACGCATCGACGGGTCGCCGCTGACCTACAACCAGGCCGATCCCAATTTGCCGGACCTGGTGGTGTGCCGCCGGGAACTCGCGGAGCGAGTACTGGCGGTGACTGCGGGGTAGGCCTGCACGAAAGCAACGAAAATGGCTGCGGAGATTGGTGTTTCCGCAGCCATTTCGTCGTCTGGTACCCGTCAGCGGTGAGCCCGAACACGAAAAAGAAGTGTGCGCTGCATTCGTCCGCTAGCTTGGCACCTCATGAGTACAAACCGGACTACCCGTCGATTGATGCTTGCCGCCGGTGCAGCCGCCCTGATCGCCATGGGCACGCTCACCGCCGGATGTGGCAACAACGGTGGGCCATCGCCGTCCACGACCACCACGACGACAACCACCACGGCACCGTCGTCGACCCCGACCCCGACACCGACACCGACACCGACCGAGAAGGACATGAGCCCGAACGGCGGCAACCTGTTCACCCCCGGCGTCAGGGCTCCCGCGGCGCCCACTGAGCCGCCCGGCATCCACCGCCACTAGAACCGCAGTCGCACAACAGGAATGGGGTAGGCATTGTGAGTACCGGCGGAGTCAACCGTCGCCGGATCGCCCTCGCCGGTGGATCCGCGCTGATGGCGTTGAGCACCTTGGTGACCGGATGCGGCACCAGCGGGCAGGGACCGTCCACGACAACTACGACGACGTCGTCGTCTCCCGCCTCAGCGCCGACGCCGACCGAGAAGAGCGTCAGCCCGACCGGGGGCAACCTGTTCACCCCCGGTGTGATTGCGCCTGGCGCACCGACAGTGCCGCCGGGTCAGCATCCGGGCCTCGGCGGCGCCCACTAGCGCGTACGTTCAGCCGGCGGCGGGCACCGGCTCAGAGGTCGCCGATGTGGTCGGTGCCGCGCTGCGTACGGCCACGATGCAGGTCCCGGCGATGGTGAAGCAGAGCAAGGTGTACCAAAGGCTGCCGGTCGGATCGCCGTGCGCCGTGAGCCCGCCGACCGCACCGAAGTAGGCCGGCAGCGCGGACAGCCACAGCACCCCGATGACGGTGAGATACGCCGCGCTGTAGTTCAACAGCAGCGGTGAGGTGATGTAGCGCGGCTCGAGTGCGTTGGGCGTGGTGGTGCGCAGCCGTCGCCATTGATTGACCAGGGCCGGCACGGCGACCGCACACACGATGAGTAATTCCAGCGTGTAGGTCACGCCGCCGGATGTCGAACCATCGGTGACGGCGCCCATCACGGTTGCCGGCAGCGGCAGGATCGCGGTGCCGAGCGACGCGAGGATGCCGGCGACCACGGTGCGCCAGATGACCTGGGCGCCGGTGAAGCGCCGTCCGCGATCGGCATGCTGGCCGACGAAGAATTGCACACACAACGCCAGCGACATCGGCCACAGCGTCGCGAACACCACCACGCTGGGCAGTGGCACCGAGTCGAACATCGGCTGGTTCAGTGAGTTGTGCACCGACCATTCCCACCACCGCAGTTGCGGCCCGAGCTGGTCGAAGACCTCATAGAAGGCGTTGTGGACGAAGCCGACCGCGCAGGCGCCCACCAGAATGCTGTAACGGCGGAAAATCCCTAGGCTGCGGACGATTTCGAAGGCGATGGTGGCCATCAGCGGATAGATGCCCACGATGTAGAGCGGCAATCGGCCCCAGAGGAAGTCCACCGTGAACACGTTGTGCGCGAACATGGTGTCGACGTGCCCGGCGATGCCGAAGGCGCCGGGGAAGTACAACGGCGGTTCGATGATCAACAGGTAGGACACCGCGCCGAACCACAGCGCGATGTTGGTGGCGTCCCCGCGGCGGCGCCACCGGTTGATCGCGTACACGAGCGTCAGTACCGCGCCGATGATCACAGTGAGCTCCAGGACCGGCAGCGTCCAGTTTGCCAGGTGCAGTGGACTGCGAACCTCGATCAACCCGCCGGCCTGCTGACACGAGAAGCCCAGGGAACCGGCCAGTTTGGCGAAGGTCGGCGTACACAGGTCAGGCATCGGTGACTTCCCTCGTCTCAGCGGTGTACCAGTGGGTGACGTCGTAACCGGCGTCGTACCGATCGAACCACTCGGAGGCCAGTGCGGGCAGGTTTTCGTGTGCAGGGTTGTGTCCGGGGATCTGGCTGCGCACGATGCCGGAGAGCGCGGCCACCATTTCGCGCACGGGAAGATGTGCGAACGCCTCGGCGAACGGTCCGTTGTCCTGCACCCGCCCGAACGGCAACCGACGTACCAATGTCTGCTTGGCCCGGTGCATCCGGAAGGTCGACATCGCGTCGACCTTCCGATCCTGCAGCGGCACATGCTCGTTGAAACCCTCGGAGGCCAGTCGGATCATCGCCATCACGTGTTTGAAGATTCTCGGTGCCACCCGCATCCGGTACCAGGGGTCGTCGACGATGTGGTCGTAGATGATCAGTGCCGAACTGCGGTGCTCGACCTCTTCGACGAAGTGCCACAGGAACAGTGATGCGACGCGATCATCGCCTGGGGCGAACAGGGTGTCGTCGTGGTCGAGCATCAATTTGAACGCCGGGGTGAAGGTGGCCTCCAGGTCCGCGGTGTAGGCCAGTCGGTACTTCAGTGGCGTATCGGCGGTCATGTCGTCGAACGACGCGATGACCTTGTCCAGGGTGTCTTTGAGGCCCGGATACGCCTTGATCAGCCCCTTGGCGTGTTGCCGATGCGCCATCGAGTGCTGGCCTTCTTGACGGACGAATGCGTCGGCTTCTTCGGCGACGGCCGGATCGGTGATGTGCGCCATGGCCTCGGGAATCATGCTGCCGATCATCTTCTCGAAGGCAATTGCCAAGAACGACACCGCATTTGCCATCGACGAGAACGCGGGGTTGGTCTCGTTCCAGTCGAACGGGACGGGATGGTCGGCGAACGCGAAGCGCATCTTGCGGATCTGAAGGTCGGTCATGGTCACCTCGAAGTAATCATACAAATGGCCGTAAGTGTGTATGATTACAGCGCGTGGATGCGGATCCGTCAACGGCCCGCCGTGTTACCGTCGCTGCCGATGGCAGGTAAACGTCGCGGCTGGGGTGGGCAGCCGCCAGCCGGTGACGAAGAAGCCGCACAGCGCATCATCGCGGCTGCGGTAGATCTGCTGGCCCGCACCGGAAAAGCGATCAGCATCGCCGACGTCGCCGAATCGCTCGGCGTCATTCGGCAGACGGTGTACCGGTATTTCCCGACCGCCGATGAGCTGATGCGGGCCGCGGCCATCGCGTCGGTGGACGAATTTCTCGACCAGCTCACGGCCGCAGTCCACGGTGTGCACGACCCGGCCGACGCCATGACCGAAGGCGTGCTCTACACGCTCGACGCCGTCGCGCGGACCCCGCACCTGGGCATCCTGATCTCCGCTCCGTACTCCACCGAGCACTCCGGCGACGTCGCCTCCGATGAGGCCAGGGACATCGGTATGCGGATGATCACCCGATTCGACGTCGACTGGGGCGGGTACGGATACGACGACGCCGCACTGCGCGACCTGGTCGAATTCACCCTGCGCATCATGCTGTCCTACTTCGTGGCACCCAACGCCGACCGTCGATCGCCGGAGGAGTTGCGGGCATTCATCCAGCGCTGGCTGGGTGCCGCGATCCTGGCGCAGGGGGCTGCCGGCTCGCGTCGAGCCAAGAGATAGCGGACCGACCTGGCACAATTCGCGCTATGCGGATGTCGGCCAAGGCGGAGTATGCCGTCCGGGCCATGGTCGAGCTGGCCACGGTGGAGGGTGGCGTGCTGGTGAAAACCGAAGACCTGGCCCACGCCCAGGGCATCCCGGCGCAGTTCCTGGTAGACATCCTGACCAATCTGCGGACCGACCGGCTGGTGCGCAGTCATCGCGGCCGCGACGGCGGATATGCACTGGCCCGACCTGCCGCCGAAATCAGCATTGCCGATGTGCTGCGCTGTATCGACGGCCCGTTGGCCAGCGTGCGCGACATCGGTCTGGGCGATCTGCCCTACTCCGGGCCGACGGCAGCATTGACCGACGTATGGCGGGCGCTGCGGGCCAGCATGCGTTCGGTGCTGGAGGAGACCAGCCTGGCCGACGTGGCCGAGGGTCGGCTGCCCAAGCACGTGGCGGTATTGGCCGGCGACTATGTCACCCAGGAAGCCCGCCGCGGTCACTCCTCCTGATGTCCCGCGAACTGGTCAGCGTGCCGAGGCCGCGATCCCAGCGATGAGCATCCGTAGGCCGCGATCGAAATCATCTTCGACGGATACCGTCGCCGCAACCTTCGACAGCGCCGCGACGTGCGGGTAGGCGGATCCGGCGGCTGAGCCGATTCGCGCGGCGGTCTCGCTGGCGTCGCCGGAGAACGGACCGGCCAGTTGGGCCTGCGCCGACCCGGTGACCAGCCCCAATACTGCGTGAAATGCCGACAGTCGGTCGGCGTCGGACAGTCCGGCTCGGTTCAGTGCCTCGACCAGTGCGTCGACAGTCGCAAACCCGGTTGCCGAGGTCATCCGTCGGGTCAGTACCAGCGGGATGGCTGCCGGGTGGGCGCGGACGCCACGCCACATGGCGGACGCGGTGGCGTATACGTCGTCCGCCCAGTCGCCGGTTGTCGGAGGCACTTCGATGCCCGCGGCCACCGCGGCCACCACCAGCTCTTCCAGCCCCTCTTTGCCGGCGACGTAGTTGTACATGGTCATCGGCCCGGTGCCGAGTGTGCTGGCCAGCGTCCGCATGCTCAGCGCGCCTGGGCCCGCCTCATCGACGATTCGCAGTGCAGCCGAAGCGATTTCGTCCGTGGTGAACCGTGCACGCATGAGCAACCCCTTGACAAGTACGTCGTACGTATTGAAGCATAGCCGATACGTACGACGTACCTATGTGAAGGAGCCGATGATGCAGACCATTCCCACCCAAAGGCTTGAGTTCGCCTCGGCCGGCGACCGGTGCGCCGGCTGGCTCACGCTGCCGCCCGATCCCGGCCCGCATCCGGCTGTGGTGTTGACCCATGGTCTCGGTGCCACCCGCGAGATGATGCTGCCGCAGTATGAGCAACACTTCGCCGCGGCCGGCATCGCCACGCTGTCCTTCGATTACCGGCACACCGGATTATCCGAAGGTAAACCACGACAACGCATCTCGATACCGAGGCAATGCCGCGACCTGGTGGCCGCGGTGGATTTCTTGCAACAGAGCCCGGATATCGACGCAACCCGGATCGGCCTGTGGGGCACGAGTCTCGGTGCGATGAACGTGCTGCGGGTCGCGGCAAACCGCACGGACATCGCCGCAGCGGTGGTGCAATGCCCGATTGTGCACGGGCCCGCGGCGGTGCGACGCCTCGGTATTCGGGCACCGCTGCGACTGGTCCCGGCCATGGTCGACGACGCGCTGCGCATCGTGACCGGCCGCGGACGACGCTATGTGCCGATCGTGGGGCCACCGGGCGCGACCGCATTGGTGACGATCCCCGGCGCCGCTGGGGGCTGGTATTCCACCGCGCCCGAGCGAGTGGACTTCGACAACCGGATCGCCGCACTGGACGGCGCGGCGCTGGTCACCAGATCTGCTCTACGACAGGCGGATCGGATAAGTGCGCCGCTACTGGTCTGCGTGTGTGACCGGGAGACCCTGATGGACCCGCGGTACGCCGAGTTGGCGGCACGCCGCGCGCCGCGAGGAACGGCCAGGCACTACGAATCCGACCACTTTGCCATCTACCATCCGCCGTTGCTGAGCGACGTGCTCGCCGGGCAGGTTGCCTTCTTCCGGGAGCACCTCAATGTCGCCGCGTAATACGTTGCGGGCCAACGACCAGCGGTTTGTGACGGCAGTTTCGGAGCTGACGCCGCAGGAATGGGCAATGCCCAGCCTGTGCACCGAATGGCGTAACCACGACGTGCTGGCGCATCTGGTGGTCGGTCTGAGCTATCCGGTAGGCACGTTGCTCGGGACGCTGACGCGCGAGCGGGATTTCGACCTGACCAACGCGGCAGCCGCCCGCGAACTCGCGACGCGCCGTAGCCCGGACCAATTGCTGGCCGACTTCAGCAGGTTCGGCGCCCGACCGGTCGGTATCGGTCGGTACTTTCCGGCCCGGCTGCTGCTGGGTGACCACGTCACCCACGAGTTGGACATCCTGTACGCGATCGGTCGCGAACCTGACATCACGCCGTCGGTGTTGAATGCGGTCCTCGACACCCAGGTGGCGTTCCCGAATCCGTTTGTTCCGGCTTATCGCAACAGCCGGGGGCTACGGCTGGTGGCTGCCGACACCGGCTGGCGGTACGGCGACGGGCCGCTGGTCGAAGGCGGCGCTGCCGAATTGATCTCAGTGCTGGGCAACCGGCGCAGCGCACTGCTCCGGTTGCGAGGCGACGGCGTCGCGCTGTTGGGCTCTCGGGTGATCAGCTCCCCGAGCCGTACGGCCGGGTGATGATCTCCAGGTAGTGCCCACTGGGGTCGGCGAAATACACGCCGCGCCCGCCGTCGTGGTGGTTGATCTCGCCCGGCTTCCGGGCCGCCGGATCGGCCCAATGCTGCACGCCACGCTCACGGATTCGCCCATAGATCGCGGTGAACTCGTCTTCGGAAACCAGAAATGCGTAGTGCTGGGGGCGGATCTGCTCGACATCTTCCATCTGACCGAAGTCCAGGCTGACGCCATGGTTGAGTTCGACGGCCAAAAACGGGCCTGTCGCCGTGGCAGGTGGCAGGCCGAACAGCTCGGTGAAGAACAGGGCCGCGGCCTCGCGGTCGGCGCAGTACACGATGGTGTGGTTGAACGTGATCGCCATACCTCTCGTTTCTACGCCGTCGCGTCACTGCCTGCCAGCGGTGCCTTCACCTGACATGATCTTCAGATATGGCGCGATTCGACCTTCGTGAATTGTCAGTGCCGGTGGTGGTGGCCCCGATGGCCGGTGGTCCGACCACTCCTGAGTTGGCGGCTGCCGGCTCGAATGCCGGGGGCTTGGGATTTCTTGCCGCGGGTTATCTGGCCACCGAGGTGCTGGCCGAGCGGATTTCCGCGGCGCGCCAGTTGAGCACCGGCCCACTCGGGGTGAATCTCTTTGCATCACAGCCGAGTGCAGCTCGTCCGGACGAGATCGACCGCTACACCCGAGAACTTGCCGACGAGGCTGCCCGATATGGCGCGTCACTCGGCGAACCTCGCTTCGACGACGATCACTGGGCCGCCAAACTCGATCTGGTCGCAGACCTCAAACCCGAGGTGGTTTCGTTCACCTTCGGTGCGCCGAGCGCCGACGAATGCGCACGACTGCGCCAGGTGGGGATCACCACGATCGCGACGGTCACCACTGTCGCCGAGGCGCAGCTGGCCGTCGCGGCCGGGGTCGACGGGCTCGCGGTGCAGGGGCCGGCGGCCGGCGGACACCGCGGCACCTACGACTCGACGGCTGCCCCGGCCACCCAGCCCTTGGCCGAATTATTGACCGATGTGCTTGCCGCAGTGCAGGTTCCGGTGGCCGCCGCGGGCGGGCTCGTCACCGCTGACGACGTCGCGCAGATCCTCGACGCCGGCGCCGTTGCCGCGCAACTGGGTACCGCGTTCCTGCTCGCCGACGAAGCCGGCAGCAGCCCGGCCCATCGTGCCGCGCTGACCGACCCAAGGTTCACCGAAACCGTGGTCACCAAAGCTTTCTCCGGACGTTACGCGCGTGGCTTGCGTAACCGCTTCGTCGACGACCACGAGTCGCAGGCGCCGTTCGGCTATCCGCAGGTGAACTACTTGACCGGGCCGGTGCGCGCGGCAGCGGTGCGAGCCGGCGATCCCGACGGTACAAATGTGTGGGCGGGTACGGGTTTTCGCAAGATCCGCACCGGCCCGGCCGCCGACATCATCGCCGCGCTGGTATGAGTCGGCGAACTGCAAAGGAGGCGACGTGCGGGGATATCTAGGTGTGGCAATCGTTTTGGTGGCCGGTGCCATGCCGATCGCCGTCGTCCACGCCGACCCGGTGCCGGTACCGCCCTGCGCGACCGGGCAATTGACGCCGAGCCTGGGCCCGCCCGAGGGGGCGGCCGGGACCATCTTCTATCCGGTGATACTGCAGAACGCCGGTACCGCGGCATGCAGCATGTCGGGATATCCCGCGGTGTCGTTCGTCGCCGGCTCGGACAACCATCCGGTGGGCGTAGCGGCGAATCAAGATCCAGAAGCCCCGGGCACTGTGGTGATCGACCCGGGCCAGTCCACGTCGGCGAATCTGGGCATCGTCAACGCCGGCAATTTCCCGGCGGACTGTAACGCGGTCCCGGTCAGCGGATTGCAGGTCAACCTGCCCAATCAGCCCGATCCGCTGATCATCGGACACGCTGACACCGCCTGTGCCAGTGCGGCGTACCCCACCCTGCACGTCGGCCCGTTCACCGGCGCCTAACGTCGGGTGGTGATGGTCACGCTGCCGTCCTCGGCCCGAGCGGTGACCTGTGCTGCGGCGCGGGCCGCGTCATCGGTTTGCGGCACACGGACTTTCAGGTCATTGCCGGCCTGTGCGCGCACCAGGTAGGGGCCGGCGGGCGGTAGGGCGATTTCGATGTCTGCGTCGCGCCCGGTGACCTGCACGGTTCGTGGCGCGGCGTCGCGGAAGTCCACGGAGATATGGCCGTCATTGGTGTCGGCGGTGAATGCGTCGGTCACCGAGATCGCGTCGCGGGTGCGGATTTCGCCGCTCTGCGTGTGGATCTCGATGCGGCGGGCATCGCCGTCGAGCACTACGGCGCCGTCGGTGTTGCGGACGGTCAACTGACTCAGCTCCGATTGGCTGAACAACAGCCCGGTCCGTTGTTTGGTGGTGACGGAAAGCCGGTGGGCGACATCGGGCGGCAAGGTCACGGTGATTTCACCGGGAGGCCCGAAATTCAGCAGTTGCGACGGCGTCCCGGCGATTGTCAGTCCGATCGCGTTGCCGTCGCGGGCGACGGTCAATGCCCCGGCGTCGGTGCGCGACGTGTTCAGCAGGCGCATCCGGACCTTGGGCTCGCGCAGGTTGCGATCGCTGATGATTCGGATCGCAGTGGGCACCTGGCCCGTGTCGATGGTCAGTGCCTCCATGTTTGCGGGCAATGTTTGGGTGTCGGCTGCGACCCGTAATGAGGCGATACCCCAGGCGATTCCGCCTACGCCGACGACGGCGGACACCGTCACCGCAACGGCGGCGATCACCAGCAGGGTACGGATGGCTGAGCGTCCGCTCGGGGTCAGCGATCGTGGGGCGGGCGCGTCGGTCGGATTGGTGACGAACTCGGAAGTCACGGGAAAGTCCTTTCAGTTCTTCAGGATTCGAGGTAGCGCAGCACAGCCAGGACGCGGCGGTTCTCGCTTTCGTCTGGGACGAGGTTGAGCTTGGTGAAGATGGACGCGATGTGCTTCTCGGCTGAACCCACCGAGATGTGCAGGGTGGCGGCGATGGCCGAGTTCGTCTTGCCCTCGGCCATCAGTCGCAGCACGGTGTGTTCGCGCTCGGTCAGGACGGTCAAGGTGGACCGGCGGTGGGTGCGTACCAGGATTTGTGACACCACCTCGGGATCGAGCACGGTGCCGCCGGCGCCCACGGTGGTAACGGCGTCAAGGAAGGCCGGCACGTCGGCCACCCGGTCCTTGAGCAGGTAGCCGAAGCCTCTGGTGTCGGAGGTGATCAGGTCGGCCGCGTAGCGCTCCTCGACGTAATGCGACAGCACCAGCACCGGCGACTCGGGATTCTGACTGCGCAGCAGGGCCGCGGCGCGGATACCTTCGTCGGTGAATGTGGGCGGCATACGTACGTCCACGATGACCAGGTCGGGCTTGTGCTGATTGACCGCGTGCAGCAGAGCGGTGGCGTCGGCCACCCCGGCTACCACGTCGTGGCCGGCATCGATCAGGATGCGCTCGATGCCTGCGCGCAGCAGGGCCGAATCTTCGGCGATCACAATGCGCATGGCAGCACCGCCGTCACTGTCGTGGTTCCGGTCTGCGGACTGGACACCGCGAAAGTGCCCCGTGCGGCGCGCACCCGCTCACCGAGTCCGCGCAGCCCGGTCGCGTCGTCGCCGTCGCTGCCATGGGCACCGCCGACACCGTCGTCGAACACCGAGATACGCAACTCGTCGGTGGGCTCTTGGTAGCGCACCGTGACCACGGCGCGAGTTGCGTTGGCGTGCTTGGCGATATTGGTCAGTGTTTCGGCGACCACGAAGTACGCGCACGATTCCACCTCGTCGGGCAGCCGCTTGGGCAGCTGCACCTCCAACGTCACCGGCACTCCGGAGGTCTCGGCGCGTTGTACGACCGACGACAGTGCCGCATCCAGGCCGCGGTCGGCCAGGATGGTCGGCGCGATACCGCGCACCACATTGCGCAGCTCCAGCAGTGCCGCTTTGGCGTCACCGTGAGCTTCGGCGATGAGCTTGCGTGCCTCGGGCAGATCCGAGTCCAGCTTGGTTTTCGCCAGTCCGATGGTCATGGCCAGCGATACCAGGCGAGGCTGCACGCTGTCGTGCAGGTCGCGTTCGATGCGATGCCGTTCGGTCTGTGCCGAGGACACGGCACCTTGGCGGGCTTGGGCCAACACGCTGACCTCGCGCTGCAGGGCCTCGGTGGGGGAGGCCAGCAGCAGCCAGCGGTCGATCGCCGCGTCCACCTTGGGGCCGAACGCTAGGATGGCGGCCGCGCCGACCAGGGCGATGACGGCGATCAGCCAGGCCAGCGCGGGTGAGATGAACGACAGCCCGGCCGCGGCATCGCTGTTGCTTATCGCGGTGGCGGTAGCGGGGCCCAGCAGCGCAAGGACCACCAGCACAAATGCCGACCCGACCGCGACGATGTCGAACATCATGCGCAGGTAGCTGTGCGCCAGCGTCTTCCAGAACGCCGAGCTACTGACGTCCAACCACAATTGATGGGCCCAGCCCTGAAAACCGTTGTACGGGGAGATCTTTCGGGCAGGAACTGTGATGCCGAAGCCGAATACCGCCTCGCTGCGGCTCCGTTCGATGCGGTCCGTAGCGCGACCGGCATAGACGAACAGCACCGCTGCCACCACGAAACCGATCACTGACGGAATCGAGCTGACGGCGATGATCAGCAGTGCGAGCGGAATCCAGAACCAGACCGTGCCCACTGCGGCGCCGATGATCATCGATGCGGTCGGCACCGCGCCCAGGTACCGGGTAGCTGGCCGTGTCGGCGATGCGGGGGTTGAAGCTATTGCAACCATGCCTCCAACCTAGGGACCGTCAGCAGCGCAGGACACGGCGTTTTCCCGCGAGTCTTGTGGGGGTAAACCCCCACCGGCTTCGTGGACCCCGAGTTCCGGATATCCGGACGTGCCAGAATCGCTTGTGTGCGAATCGGGATGACGATGCCGGTGATGGAACCCAATCTCGACGCGTCCACGCTGACCGCGTGGGCGCGGGTGATCGACGGCGGGCCGTTCTCCTCGCTGTGCTGGGGCGAGCGCATCGCCTTCGACAACCCGGACTCGCTGACCCTGCTCGGAGCGCTGTCCGCCTGGACCGACCGGGTCCGGTTGGTGACCACGGTGATCGTCCCGCAACTGCATGATCCGGTGATGCTGGCCAAGGCGTTGGCCACCGGTGACATGCTCAGCGGCGGCAGGCTCACCGTCGGGCTCGGTGTGGGCGGCCGGCACGAGGATTACCACGCGGTGGGTGCTGATCCGGAGACCCAGACCATGCGCGGCATGGCCGAACGGGTCGCATTGATGAAGCGGGTATGGGCGGGGGAGCGGCTCACCGACTCGGTGCTGCCGGTCGGCCCGCAGCCGGTACAGGCCGGAGGGCCTCGGTTGATGGTCGGCACCATCGGAACGAAAACCATTCGCAGCGCCGCACATTGGGCCGACGGCGTGGCCGGCACCACGCTGGACCTCAACCTCGAACGGGAGAGTGAGCTGTTCGACGTGGCCCGCGAGTCTTGGGCGGAGGCCGGAAAACCCAAGCCGCACTTGGCCACGTCGTTCTGGTTTGCCCTCGGTGACGGTGATGAACCGCGTGATCAGGTACACCGGCACCTGCGCCGCTACATGAACTGGATTCCCGCCGAGTTCGTCGACGCGATGGCGCCGACCACCGGATGGGCCGGTACCGAGGACGAATTATTGGACGTACTACAGAAATTCGACGACATCGGCGCCGACGAGGTGCACCTGATTCCCACCAGCTCGGATATCGATCAGCTCAGGAGCGTTGCAGATGTGGTCAAGGACTTCAACGGAGAGGCTGCGGTATGACCCGCGTAGATGAGGTGCTGGCCGGATTGCCCGGCGTTCGGACCTGGCAGGAAGACCTGTATCGCGATCTGCATCAGCACCCCGAGCTGTCGAATCACGAACACCGCACCGCAAAACTGGTGTCCGACAAGCTCAATGAGTTCGGCTATCAGGTGCACGACAATATCGGCGGCACCGGCGTCGTCGGCATCCTGCGTAACGGGGATGGTCCCTCGGTACTGATGCGTGCCGACATGGACGCGTTGCCGGTCGCCGAAGCCACCGGGCTGGCGTACGCCAGCACCGTCCGCGGCACCGACGCGGCCGGTAAGGACGTGCCGGTCATGCATGCCTGCGGTCATGACACCCATGTCACCTGTCTGCTCGGTGCCGCCGCATTACTTGCTGCGGGACAAGAACATTGGCGCGGCACCGCGATCGCACTGTTCCAGCCGGCCGAGGAAGTCGGTGGCGGCGCGGCCGGCATGGTCGCCGATGGTCTGGCCGACGTGGTGGGCAAGGTGGACATCGCGCTGGCTCAGCACGTCGGAGCCGCTCCGGCCGGCTTCGTCGGCACCTGCAGCGGGCCGATGCTCGCCGCTGCCGACAGCATCCGCGTCACCGTCTACGGGCGCGGCGGCCACGGGTCGATGCCGCATGCCTGCATCGACCCGGTGGTGCTCGCCGCGATGATCGTCATCCGCCTGCAGACCATCGTCTCGCGTGAGGTCGCGCCCACCGAGACCGTGGTGCTGACCGTCGGCAGCATCCAGTCGGGCACCAAGAGCAACGTGATCGGCGATCACGCGGTGCTGGAACTGAACCTGCGTACCTACGACGAAGCGGTGCGCGCCGCGGTGATCGCCGCCGTCAAGCGCATCGTCGTCGCAGAGTGCCAGGCGTCGGATTCCCCCAAAGAACCGGAATTCGAGTTCTACGACCATTTTCCGGTCACCATCAACGACGCCGCGACGACCGAAAAGGTGCACGGCGCCTTCGTCGCCCACTTCGGCGACCGCGCGCTGACGGTCGGCCCGCTGACCGGCAGCGAGGACTTCGGCGATATCCCCAAAGCACTCGGGGTGCCGTCGACCTACTGGGGTTTCGGCGGCATCGATGCGGACACCTTCGTCAGAGCCGCCGAGGCTGGACGGATCAGCCAGGATATTCCGGTGAACCACTCGCCGGCGTTCGGCCCGGTGATCCAGCCGACGCTCGACACCGGCACCGAGGCGCTGGTGGTGGCGGCGCTGGCTTGGCTGTAGCCTCCGGCGTTACGGCGCTTGCTTTGGCCGGTAAGCGATTTCGAAGAAACAGGTCGCCAGCACGCAAAGCGAGATGGCCTCGATGACCTGGATGATCAACATCGTCCAGGTGGTGTGCGCTACCGCGACGAAGAACTGCATGTTGGGGATGACGACGAACACGCCGCCCCAGATGCCCCACCATGCCGCTTTGGCGAGCCCACGTCCGGGATACAGCCGCAGGAACAGGTAGCAGAGCATGGTCAGCTGCAGGATGTAGGTGGCGAACAGGAACGGAAACAGGCCCATCATCTCTGACAGTGGACGCTGCGGATAGTCGCCCGCGGGGTAGCTGTCACCGAACAGCGCCGGTGCCAATGTCTTGTGGAAGACGACGTCGAGAACGAAGGTCAGGATCGATACGGGTATCGCGACAAGCAGGAATCGCGGCCATTCGACGTTCTTGTTCATGACGTCCCTTCTGTTGTGTCAGAAGGTATTTACCGGTCGACGGCCGCTTTGAGTAACAGGTGTCCCGGCAGCCGGTTATTCCAGATCCGCGTATTCGCGGATGAATGCGCCGAAGCCGGGTGCGGTGAAACGCAGCTTGCCGTGGCCGCTGGGCTCGATGAGCCCTTTGTCCATCAAGGAGCGGCGGACCATGCTGATCGCGGTGGTTCCGACGTCCATGCCCGCGGCGATGTCCTTGCGCTGGATCGCGGTATCGCCGACGGCGGCCATCGCCACCAGCATCTTGGCCTCGGCGGGTGTGGTCTGAACCCAGCGTGACCTGAACATCTGGTCCCGGGACTGTTGGAATGCCGCGTGCGCCTCGTGAAAGTGGGTCAAGGTGAGTGTGCTTCCCGGAGCCGGATAGCCGGCAGCCGACCACATCTTGTCGCCGAATTCCTGGATGAAGTACGGGTAGCCCTGGGTCTGCGCCAACACCGCCTCCAATGCGTCGGGGGCCCAGTCGACGCCGACCTCGCGAGCGGGTTCGGTCAGTGCGTAGCGCGCCGCGTCGGGATCGAGATTGGTGATGGGGATGTACTCGAACCGCTCGCCGAAGCTGACGGCTTTGGCGATCACGTCCTGGGAATGGCTCAGCCCTGCCCCGATGACGATGGCGGGGATGCCGTCGGGCTTGGCCTGCAGGTGTTGCCAGGCGTAGGCCAATGCCTTGAGGCCGACGGCGTCTGCGCTCTGGACCTCGTCGATGAAGATGATCAGGCCGCTGGCGTCATGGTCGAGCACGCCGTTGACCGCGGATTCGATGGCGTCCTGCAGCGCCCGGCCGGTGCCGACCGGGACCGGATCGTCCTCGGTGGCGCCGACTCCGATGGAGACGCCGGCGATGCTGACCTTCAGGGTCTTCAGCGCCGCCTTGAGCGCCGTACCCGTCGCGGATTTCCAATTGCGGGACAGTCGGGCGAATTCGTCGGCGAGCGCGGCGGCCAGTGGCCGCTCGTCGCCTGTCGTCACCCAGATTGTGGCGAAGCGCTGCCGCTCGGCTTCTTGTTGGGCTCGGCGCAGCAGACTGGTCTTGCCGACCCCACGTGGTCCCATGAAGACTCGAATCCGGCCGACCAGGCTACGTTTGTAACCGAGGTAGGCCAGCCGCTCAAGGATGGCCAGCATCTGTGGGTCGCGCCCGGGGAGCGCCTGGGCCAGCGCGCCCGGCGTGTAGGGGCTGGGCTGTGAGGACGTCGGCACAGGTCTTTTATACGTCTTTATAGTTCGAGTCCGTTGGAACTATCTATAAATAGGTATAAGTCTGAGTCGGACCAGGCGACACGTGAGCGCGACCATCTCTATGAACTGGGCGCCGGCGGTGGCACCCAGGGATCCTGATATTGCGGCAAGTTGCATTCGGACAGTGGTGCGGCGAGGTAGCCTCCGCGTTGAACACTGCCTGGGCGTGGGAAGGGGAGTAACGGTGAAGATCAAGCTTGTGGCGCCCGTTGGCATCGTCGCAATCGCGGTCGGCATGGCCGGCGCGACGGCGGGTCCCGCCTCGGCGGCCAACAACATCAAGCCGTTCGGTCAGCAGGAGACGCTGAACGACATCGGCTATACGGTCAAACATCTTGCTCCGAGTTCTGACCCGGTGCCCCACAACGGCCAGCTGTACGCAGCGACAGTGAAAGTCGAAGGGCTCGGAGGCTGGGCCACCCCGGTGATCCCGTTCTTCAATGCCCGAGCAGAGAGCGGGGCGAACTACCGGGTCATCGGCGGGGACGTGGCCGCGGCGCCGCCTGGTGGGACCACTACCGGCAAGCTCTACTTCGACGTCGTCGGCGACGTGCCGAACAGCGTCGTCTACAACGACGGTGTTGAGGACCTCATGGTTTGGGTGCCCGGTGCCCCTGTGGGCGGCGTACCCACAGACACCGACGACACCCCAGACACCGCTGGCGACTCCAGCGAGATCATCACCGCACCGCCTGCCGAGGCAGCTCCAACGGGAGGCAATGACTTTGCCCCTCAAGTCATCGCACCGCCTGCCTTCCAGTTCAACGAAGGGGAGTTGGCCGAACCAGGGTTCAACGACTTTTCCGGTGGCGGCGGTGGGCGTCATTGAGCGTCTAGCCCGTCGTCTCTGACAGTCAGTTGTCGGGTGCGGTGACCCGGTGTAACAGCCAGGCCAGCGGCACCGTCGCGGCCAGGGTCACTGCGCCGAGGCCGATCATCGATCCGGTGAACAGCGGCCATCGCAGCACCAGATTCATCGAGACGGCCATGACGGCCACATGCACCAGGAAGATCTCGTAGGAGATGCCGCCGATCCACACCATCGGTCGGCTGCTCAACAGATCGGACCACCATCCGTGGTCACCCAGCGTCAACGGCGCCAGCACAGATACCGCCACAACGGCGTACAGCACCGTCCTGGCCGGAGCAGCATCACCCAATGGTGACGCGGACGCGAGGTAGGTGAACGCCGCGAGAGTCAGCGGTGCGGCTGGGCGCAGGCGAAAGCCGTTGCACGCCAACGCGGCAAGCGCCATGCCGCTGGCGAATGCGCCGATCTGCGCCGGCAACCACATACCGGCCGAATTTGGCAGCCAGTCGGTATTGCTCACCACCAGCATCCACAGTGGGCCGATCGCGGCCACCGCAGCCACGCCGACCAACACCGGCACGGGCCGCCACCGGCGGCCGCCGATGACGGTCAGCAGGACGTGGGCCAGCAGCGGCAGTACGGCATAAAACGAGACCTCCACGGCCAGGCTCCACATCTGTGACAAGCCGGGATGTAGATAGGTCAGCAGAAAGTTGTCGGTGTAGATCTGAGTGAAGGTGAGGTGGCGGACCAGCCCGGCCCAGGTTTGGCCGGGATTGGGGCCCGGCTGGAACACGGCGTACAGCGCGTAGACACCCAGCACCGTGATCACGTAGGCCGGCACGATGCGCCGAATTCGCTGCCAGGTGTAGCGACGAACCGATGGCGGGGCCGAGCCGGTCGCGGCGGCCCTGACCCATGGGGTGAACAGCAGATAGCCCGACAGGGCGAAGAAGATCGGGACGCCGATCTCCAGTCGGGCATACAGCGCCCCGAGGTAATCGGGTGTCAGCTTGCCGGTTGCGAACGCGGCATGGGTGCCGATCACCAATAGTGCGGCAACGCCACGAAGGCCGGTAAGCGATGACTGTCGCGGGCGCAGGGAGGAGGCAGAGCTAGCGGGGGCGGGCCGGGCGACCGGTGCGCGCACCTGAGGCAAAGGGCCGGTCAGCACTTTGCCGAGATTAGCTAACGACGGTGAGAAGCTGCTGAGAGCAGGAAAAGTGCCCCCGGCAGGATTCGAACCTGCGGCCTTCTGCTCCGGAGGCAGACGCTCTATCCCCTGAGCTACGGGGGCGCTTGAATGCTGGCGGACCAGCAGCGCCGTTGGGCTCCGTCAGAGTAGCGCATCGCAAGCCGCCCGCCCGAATCGAGCATCGGTCCGCGCGCTGAGCACCGATGCCAACTATGACCACCTCAGACAATAGGATGGTGCCCCGTGACCCCTGCCGATCTGGCTGAGCTGCTCAAGACCACCGCCGCCGCGGTCCTGGCCGAACACGACCTGGACGCCTCCGCGCTGCCCGAGACGGTGACCATCGAGCGCCCCCGCAATCCGGAGCACGGCGACTACGCCACCAACCTGGCGCTGCAGTTGGGTAAGAAGGTCGGTGCCAACCCGCGCGAGCTGGCCGGTTGGCTGTCCGAGGCGTTGACCAGTGCCGACGGTATCGCCGGGGCGGATGTCGCCGGACCGGGCTTTGTGAATCTGCGGATCGAGGCATCCGCCCAGAGCGTGGTCGTCGCCAATGTGCTGGCCGCGGGGATCACCTACGGCGACTCCGACGAGCTCAACGGCTGCAACATCAACCTGGAGTTCGTTTCGGCCAACCCCACCGGCCCGATCCACATCGGTGGTACCCGCTGGGCCGCCGTCGGCGATGCGCTGGGGCGCCTGCTGTCCACGCAGCACGCAGCGGTCACCCGCGAGTACTACTTCAACGACCACGGTGGGCAGATCGACCGGTTCGCGCGCTCGCTGGTCGCGGCTGCCAAGGGTGAACCGGCTCCCGAGGACGGCTATGGCGGCGACTACATCAAGGACATCGCTGCCGACGTCGTGGCCAAGCGGCCCGACGCGCTGAGCCTGCCGGCAGATGAGTGCCAGGAAACCTTCCGGGAAATCGGCGTGGATCTGATGTTCGGTCAGATCAAGCAGTCGCTGCATGACTTCGGCACCGACTTCGACGTGTTCACCCACGAAGACTCGATGCACACCTCGGGCCGGGTGGCGCAGGCTATCCAGAGGCTTCGGGATAACGGCGCCATCTACCAGAAGGACGACGCAACCTGGTTGCGTACCACCGACTTTGGTGACGACAAGGACCGCGTCGTGATCAAGAGCGACGGCAACCCGGCCTACATCGCCGGCGACCTGGCGTACTACCTGGACAAGCGCGAGCGCGGCTTCGATCTCTGCATCTACATGCTCGGCGCGGACCATCACGGATACATCGGCCGCCTCAAGGCCGCCGCGGCCGCGCTCGGTGACAGCCCGGATCACGTCGAGGTACTGATCGGCCAGATGGTCAACCTGGTCCGGGACGGCCAGCCGATGCGCATGAGCAAGCGTGCCGGCACCGTGATCACTCTGGAAGACCTGGTCGACGCCATCGGGGTGGACGCCGCCCGGTACGTGCTGATCCGGTCCTCGGTGAACAGCCCGATCGACATCGACTTGGGGTTGTGGGCCAGCGCGTCCAACGAAAACCCGGTCTACTACGTGCAATACGCGCACGCCCGGCTTTCGGCATTGGCGCGCAACGCCGCCGACCTCGGCTTGCAAGCCAGTACCGAGCACCTCGAACTGCTCAGCCATGACCGCGAAGCCACCCTGATGCGCACCCTCGGCGAATTCCCGCGGGTGCTCAAAACCGCTGCGGCGCTTCGGGAACCGCACCGCGTTTGTCGCTACCTCGAGGATTTGGCCGGCGACTACCACCGGTTCTACGACTCCTGCCGGGTGCTGCCGATGGGTGATGAGGAAGCCGGCGATCTGCACGGCGCCCGCCTCGCCCTGTGCGCCGCCACCCGCCAGGTCATCGCCAACGGACTGCAGATCCTCGGCGTCAGCGCTCCGGAGCGGATGTGAGCGCGCAGTCTGCCGGCGCCGCGATGCCGGAAAAGCCGCAGTCTTCCGACGAGATCATGTCGCTGGCCCCGAATGTGTGGCCGCGCAACCTGGTTCGTGGCGCTGACGGAGAGGTCAGCATCGCTGGGGTCGCCGTGACCGAACTGGCGAAGCAATTCGGTACCCCGCTGTTCGTCATCGACGAGGACGACTTCCGGTCCCGCTGCCGCGAGATCGCCGATGCCTTCGGCGGAGGCGAGCACGTGCACTACGCGTCCAAGGCGTTCCTGTGCACCGAGATCGCCCGCTGGGTTGCGCAGGGAGGACTCAGCCTGGATGTCGCGACCGGTGGCGAACTGGCCGTGGCGCTGCATGCCGATTTCCCTGCCGAACGAATCACCGTGCACGGCAACAACAAATCGGTCGCAGAGCTGACCACTGCGGTCAAGGTCGGCGTCGGCCACATCGTGCTGGACTCCGAGATCGAGATCGAGCGCCTGGACGCCATCGCGGGTGCGGCGGGCATCGTCCAGGACGTCCTGGTCCGCGTGACCCCCGGGGTCGAGGCGCACACCCATGAGTTCATCTCCACCGCCCACGAGGACCAGAAGTTCGGACTCTCGCTGGCCAGCGGTGCGGCGATGGACGCGGTGCGCAAGGTCTTCGCCACCGACAATCTGCGCCTGGTCGGGCTGCACTGTCACGTCGGCTCGCAGATCTTCGACGTGGCCGGATTCGAGATTGCCGCACACCGGGTCATCGGACTGCTGCGCGACGTGGTCGCCGAGTTCGGCGTCGAGAAGACCGCGCAGATGTCGGTCATGGATCTTGGTGGGGGACTGGGTATCTCGTACCTGCCCAGCGATGACCCGCCGCCCATGCAGGAACTTGCCGACAAGCTCAAGGCCATCGTCAAGGCCGAGTCCGCCGCTGTCGGCCTGCCCACGCCCAAGCTGGTGGTCGAGCCCGGCCGGGCCATCGCAGGCCCCGGCACCATCACGCTGTACGAGGTCGGCACCATCAAAGACGTGGCTATCAGTGAGACCGCGCAGCGCCGGTACGTCAGCGTGGACGGCGGCATGAGCGACAACATCCGGCCCTCGCTCTACGACGCCGAGTACGACGCCCGGCTGGTGTCCCGAGTCAGTGAAGCGCCACCGACCTTGGCCCGCATCGTCGGGAAGCATTGCGAGACCGGCGACATCATCGTCCGCGACACCTGGGTGTCCGACGACCTTGCGCCCGGTGACCTGCTGGGGGTGGCCGCTACCGGTGCCTACTGCTATTCGATGTCCAGCCGGTACAACCTGCTGACCCGGCCCGCGGTCGTCGCGGTCCGCGGCGGCAGCGCCCGGTTGATCTTGCGGCGGGAAACCGTCGAGGACCTGTTGAGTCTGGAAGTGAGTGGTCAATGAGTGAAAAGCCAATTGGCATAGCAGTTCTCGGACTGGGGAACGTCGGGACCGAGGTGGTCCGGATCATCGAGAACAGTGCCGCCGACCTGGCCGCCCGGATCGGTGCGCCGCTGGAACTGCGCGGGATCGGCGTGCGCAAGGTCTCCGCGGATCGTGGCGTACCCGTCGACCTGCTCACCGACGACATCGACGCCCTGGTGTCGCGCGACGATGTCGACATCGTGGTGGAGTTGATGGGTCCGGTCAAGCCGGCTCGCAAGGCCATCTTGAAGGCCTTGGAGGGTGGCAAGTCCGTCGTCACCGCCAACAAGGCCCTGATGGCGCAGTCCACCGGCGAATTGGCCCAGGCTGCAGAAAAGGCAAGGGTGGACCTGTATTTCGAGGCCGCAGTGGCCGGTGCCATCCCGGTGATCCGCCCGCTGACCCAGTCGCTGGCCGGCGACACCGTGCTGCGCGTGGCCGGCATCGTCAACGGCACCACCAACTACATCCTGTCGGCCATGAACGACACCGGTGCCGACTACGCCGACGCGCTGGCCGAAGCGGGTGCGCTGGGCTACGCCGAAGCCGACCCGACCGCCGACGTCGAGGGCTATGACGCTGCCGCCAAGGCCGCCATCCTGGCGTCGATCGCGTTCCACACCCGGGTCACGGCTGACGACGTGTACCGCGAAGGGATGAGCAAGGTCAGCGCCGCGGACTTCGAGTCGGCCAAGGCGCTGGGTTGCAACATCAAGCTGCTGGCCATCTGTGAACGGCTGTCCGAGGATGGGAAGCAACGGGTTTCGGCTCGGGTGTACCCCGCGCTGGTGCCGCTGGAACACCCGCTGGCCACCGTCAACGGTGCCTTCAACGCGGTGTTCGTCGAGGCGGAGGCCGCCGGCCAGCTGATGTTCTACGGCCGCGGCGCGGGCGGGGCCCCGACCGCGTCTGCGGTGATGGGTGACGTGGTGATGGCCGCTCGCAACCGGGTCCAAGGTGGCCGCGGTCCGCGCGAGTCGAAGTACGCGAAACTGCCGATCGCGCCCATCGGGGACATCGTGACCCGCTACTACGTCAGCATGAACGTCAACGACATCCCCGGTGTGTTGTCCTCTGTCGCAGCCGAATTCGGCAAGCGAGAGGTCAGCATCGCCGAGGTGCGTCAGGAGGGCTTGGTCGACGACGAAGGTCAGCCCGCCGGTGCCCGCATCGTTGTCGTCACGCACCGGGCCACCGACGCCGCGCTGTCGGAAACCGTTGCGGCCCTGGCAGATCACGACGCCGTGCAGAAGATCAACAGCGTGTTGCGCCTGGAAGGGACGAACAAATGACGACTGGGGCGAGTCCAGTGCACAAGCCGTGGCCCGGTCTGATCGAGGCCTACCGGGATCGCTTGCCCGGCACCGAGAACTGGACGCCGATCACCCTGCTGGAGGGCGCCACCCCGCTGATCCACGCCAAGCGATTGAGCGAACAGACCGGCTGCACAGTGCATCTGAAGGTCGAAGGCCTGAACCCGACCGGTTCGTTCAAGGACCGCGGCATGACGATGGCAGTCAGCGACGCCGTGGCCCGCGGTCAGCAGGCCGTGCTGTGTGCGTCGACCGGCAACACCTCGGCGTCGGCGGCGGCCTATGCGGCCCGCGCCGGCATCACCTGCGCGGTGCTGATCCCGCAGGGCAAGATCGCCATGGGCAAGCTGGCGCAGGCAGTCATGCACGGCGCCAAGATCATTCAGGTCGACGGCAACTTCGACGACTGCCTGGAGCTGGCCCGCAAGCTGACCGCCGACTATCCCGCCATCGCGTTGGTCAACTCCGTGAACCCGGTGCGTATCGAGGGACAGAAGACCGCGGCGTTCGAGATCGTCGATGCCCTGGGCACCGCCCCCGACGTGCACTCACTGCCCGTCGGCAACGCCGGCAACATCACCGCATACTGGCGCGGCTACCGCGAGTACCACCGCGACGGCCTGTCCGACCGGTTGCCGCGCATGCTCGGGACCCAGGCTGCCGGCGCCGCACCGCTGGTGCTCGGCGAGCCGGTGAAGAATCCCGAAACCATCGCCACCGCAATCCGGATCGGTTCGCCGGCCTCGTGGAACACCGCCGTCGAAGCCAAGGAGCAGTCCGACGGACGGTTCTTGGCCGCCACCGACGACGAGATTCTGGCCGCGTACCGCCTGGTCGCCAAGGCCGAGGGTGTGTTCGTCGAGCCGGCGTCGGCGGCGAGCATTGCCGGCCTGCTCAAGTCGATCGAGGACGGCTGGGTCAAGCCGGGGTCGACCGTGGTGTGCACAGTGACCGGCAATGGCCTCAAAGATCCCGACAATGCGCTCAAGGGCATGCCCGAGGTCAAGGCCATCCCGGTCGATGCGGCCGCGGTCGTCGAGCAGCTCGGGCTGGTCTGACCCGGTGACCCGTACGCTGCCGGTCGGCCTCACTGCATCGGCTGCTGTCGCGGCCTCGAGTGCGAATCTCGGTCCCGGATTCGACAGTTTGGGTCTGGCACTCAGCCTCTACGACGAAATCGAGGTTGAGACAACCGAATCCGGCCTCAACGTCGATGTGGCGGGGGAGGGCGCCGGGCAGGTGCCGCTGGACGAGTCGCATCTGGTGGTCCGCGCGCTGCGTCGGGGTCTGCACGCTGGCGGGGTGTCGGTCGCTGGTCTGAATGTCAAGTGCCGCAACGTTATTCCGCATTCTCGCGGCCTGGGTTCGTCGGCGGCTGCGGTGGTCGGCGGCTTGGCGGCCGCAAACGGGCTTATTGCACAATCGGGTTCGCCCGAACTGACCAGGGAACAGTTGGTGCAACTGTCCTCAGAATTCGAGGGACACCCGGACAATGCGTCGGCGGCCGTCATGGGCGGCGCGGTGGTGTCCTGGACCGAAGACGGGCCGGACGGCCCGTTGTACGCCGCAGCACCGCTGCAGTTGCACCCCGACATCCACCTGTTCCCGGCCATCCCGCAGGTCCGGTCGTCCACCGCGGAAACCCGCGCTGTGCTGCCCGAACTCGTCCGGCACGCCGACGCCAGCTTCAACGTCAGCCGGGCTGCGCTGCTCGTCGTGGCTCTCACGCAGCGTCCTGACCTGTTGATGGTGGCCACCGAGGATGTGCTGCACCAGCCGCAGCGCGCGTCGGCCATGCCGGCATCGGCGGAATACCTCGCCACGCTGCGGCGTTGTGGAGTGCCGGCAGTGCTTTCCGGGGCCGGGCCCTCGGTGATCGCTTTCAGTGCGGAGCCGGAATTGCCCGCTGAGGTGCTCGAATCCGGCGCCGACAACGGATTTGCCGTCAGCGAGATGACGGTAGGTCAGCCGGTCCGCTGGTGGCCGGGCGCACAATCCTGACGGTGGCTACACGCCGATGTGCGGTAATTCTTGCTTCGCGCTCGGATGCGGGTTATCCTCGCTTTCGTCCAGCAATTGCAGCGTGGATTACCCGCGCCGACACTAGGACGACCAATCTTCTCTTTGATTTAAAACTCGTGGACTGACGGTTCACCGTGAGGCGACATAGCCCGGTGCGCGCTGCCACGGCAGCGAACCAGGGTGTCCGGTAGCTGCCGCCCGACCAGAGCCGTCCGAATGCGACCCAAACCCTCGCGCAATTCGAGTTGCGGGGGACAGAAAGGAAATCCGTGACTGATACGGACCTCTTCACCGGTACTCCTGATGCGCCGGCGACCGAAGCCCCGTCTGGGCGCACCGGATCGCTGACCAGCATGTTGCTTCCGGACTTGCGCGCACTGGCCGGTGAAGTCGGTGTCAAGGCGACGTCCGGCATGCGCAAGAGCGAGTTGATCGCCGCCATCCGTGAGCACCGTGGTGAGAGCAATGGCGCCGGCAAGGCCGAAGCCAAGGCCGCCGAGCCCAAGGCTGAGCCCAAAGCCGCCGAATCGAAGGCTGCCGAGCCCAAAACCGAAGAACCCAAGAGCGAGGCCGCCACTGCGGACAGTGGCGCGGCAGCCGAGCAGCCCCGTCGCGAGCGCCGCGGTGCCTCGCGTCAGGCAGGCACGCCGGCCAATGAAGGCGAGTCCGCCGGTCAGTCCGAGGTCAAGAGCGATGACAAGCCGGCCGCCAAGAGCGAGCAGGGCGAGCAGCGCAACCGCGGCGAAGGCAACCGTGGTGAAGGTAACCGCGAAAGCAACCGTGGTGAAGGTAACCGCGAAAGCAACCGTGGTGAAGGCAACCGCGACAACAACCGCGGTGAAGGTAACCGCGACAACAACCGCGGCGAGGGCAACAACGACAACGCCAACCGCGGCGGGAACAACCGCAATAACAACAGCAACAACAACGACGACGACGATGACGGCGATGGGCGGCAGGGACGCCGCGGTCGTCGATTCCGGGACCGTCGTCGCCGCGGTGAGCGCGTCGGTGGCGAGGGTGGCGGCAACGAGACCGAGCTGCGCGAAGACGACGTCGTCCAGCCGGTTGCCGGCATCCTGGACGTGCTCGACAACTACGCATTCGTCCGGACCTCGGGCTACCTGGCCGGGCCGAACGACGTCTACGTGTCGATGAACATGGTCCGCAAGAACGGTCTGCGCCGCGGCGATGCCGTCACCGGCGCCGTCCGGGTGCCGCGTGAGGGCGAGAGCACCGGCAACAACCCACGCCAGAAGTTCAACCCGCTGGTCCGGCTGGACAGCGTCAACGGCGGTCCGGTCGAGGCGGCCAAGAACCGGCCCGACTTCAACAAGCTCACCCCGCTGTACCCGAACCAGCGCCTGCGCCTGGAGACCACGCCGGACCGGCTGACCACCCGCGTCATCGACCTGATCATGCCGATCGGTAAGGGTCAGCGAGCGCTGATCGTGTCCCCGCCCAAGGCCGGTAAGACCACGATCATGCAGGACATCGCCAACGCGATCACCCGCAACAACCCGGAATGCCACCTGATGGTGGTGCTCGTCGACGAGCGCCCGGAAGAGGTCACCGACATGCAGCGCTCGGTCAAGGGTGAGGTCATCGCCTCGACCTTCGACCGCCCGCCGTCAGACCACACCCAGGCCGCCGAGCTGGCCATCGAGCGGGCCAAGCGCCTGGTCGAGCAGGGCAAGGACGTGGTGGTGCTGCTGGACTCGATCACCCGACTGGGACGTGCGTACAACAACGCCTCACCCGCCTCGGGCCGCATCCTGTCCGGTGGTGTCGACTCCACCGCGCTGTACCCGCCCAAGCGCTTCCTCGGCGCGGCCCGCAACATCGAGAACGGCGGTTCGCTGACCATAATCGCCACCGCGATGGTCGAGACCGGCTCCACCGGTGACACCGTCATCTTCGAGGAGTTCAAGGGCACCGGTAACGCCGAGCTCAAGTTGGACCGCAAGATCTCCGAGCGCCGCGTGTTCCCGGCCGTCGACGTCAACCCGTCCGGTACCCGCAAGGACGAGCTGTTGCTGTCCACCGACGAGTTCGCGGTCGTGCACAAGCTACGTCGCGTGCTCAGTGGTCTGGACCCGCATCAGGCCATCGACCTGCTGATGAGCCAGCTGCGCAAGACCAAGACCAACTACGAGTTCCTGGTGCAGGTCTCCAAGACCACGCCGGGAAACATGGACGGCGACTAACCCCGGTAAAACCGCATTCAGGGCTGCGCACTCGTTCGAGTCGCAGCCCTGAACGCGGTTTCGGGCCAGTTATGGCGCGGTCGTCAGGCCCGGCATGAGGTACCGGCGCACGTGGGTCAGGACCGCCTCGAAGTCATTGACGTCCAATTGCTGACCCGGCACCGTTGCCAGTGAAATGATCACGCGCGCAACCCATTCCGAGGCCTCGTCGATGTTGGTGTCGGCGTGGATCTCACCGGTTTCGCGGGCGGTGACCAGGTAGCGGGACCAGAAATCGGCCAGGTCGGGTACCAACCCTTGGACGCCGGCTCCGGCGCAGGCGCTGAACTCATCGGGTTCCTCGACGCGCAGCTTCATCAGCAGGGCGCCGGGGTCGTCGTAGGCGGTGCGCCCGTGCTGGACGCCGGCCGCAATCTGATGGTCCAGGCCGTCGATCGACTCCAGCATGGCGTGCGCATCGGACCAGTAGGCGTCGTTGAGGCGGACGATCGCGGCGCCCAGCAGCGTCACCTTGTCCGGAAAATGCCGATACAGCCAACCGCGTGACACCCCCGCGGCCTCCGCCACCTCGGAAACCGTGGTGGCGCGAATTCCCTTGGTGCGCATGCACTCTTCAGCCGCGTCGATCAGTCGATCGCGCACGGTCTTGGGGGATTCAATGGTTTCCACCGGGCGCCTCCTCACATCTGTGCTCGGGTGAACGACGATTCTGCCAGTGCGCTGACGCTATCGCGCGACCCCACGATCATGGTAGACACTTTCAGTAATCTGTTCACTGGCGGACGGGAGCCGAGATGGCGGAGACGCTTCAGCAGTTGCTTCGTGAGCGCGCCCAGCAAGACACCGTCGCGGTCAAGTACGGCGAAACGACCTGGACTTGGCGTGAGCACATTGCGCAGGCAGAGGCACAGGCCGCCGCGCTGATCGGACTGGCGGACCCGGACAAGCCGCTGCATGTCGGCACCCTGCTGGGCAACACCCCGGAGATGCTGACCGCGCTGGCCGCCGCGGCGCTCGGAGGTTACGTGCTGTGCGGCATCAACAACACCCGGCGCGGCGACGCCTTGGCCCGCGACATCGCCCGGGTGGAATGCCAGATTGTTCTGGTCGACGAACAGCACCGCGCGTTACTCGACGGACTCGAGCTGCCCGGAGTCGCCGTCGTCGACGTCACCACCGCGGCCTGGCAGTCCCAGGCGCTGACGCCGTACCGCGAGGTGGGCCCGGACGACACCTTCATGATGATCTTCACCTCGGGCACCAGCGGCGAGCCCAAGGCCGTCGAGGTGGCGCACTCCATCGTGCTGTTCTCCGCCGCCGCGTTGGTGCAGCGCTACGACCTGACCGCAAGCGACACCTGTTACCTGTCCATGCCGCTGTTCCATTCCAACGGCGTGTACGCCGGGTGGGGTGTCGCGCTCAGTTCGGGTGCGGCCATGGCGCCGGCGCAGTTCAGCGCGTCCGGGTTCCTGCCGGACATCCGCCGCTACCAAGCCACCTACATGAACTACGTCGGCAAGCCACTGGCCTACATCCTGGCCACTGCCGAACAACCCGACGATCGTGACAATCCACTGCGGGTGGCCTTCGGCAACGAAGCGGCAGACCGCGACATCGACGAGTTCAGCCGGCGGTTCGGCTGCAGCGTCTGGGACGGCTTCGGCTCCACCGAATTGGCCATCATCATCACTCGTACCGAGAACTGCCCTGCGGGCAGCATCGGCCAGGGTTTTCCGGGGGTGGCGATCTACGACCCGCAGACCCTCGCCGAATGCGAGGTGGCCAGGTTCGACGGCACCGGGGCACTGGTCAATGCCGAGGCCGCCACCGGAGAACTGGTCAACACCAATGGCAGTGGGATGTTCCGCGGGTACCACAACGATCGTGGCGCCACCGATGAACGGCTGCGCCACGACATGTACTGGTCGGGGGACCTGGCCTACCGCGACGCTGACGGCTGGATCTACCTGGCCGGCCGCACTGCCGACTGGATGCGGGTGGACGGCGAGAACATCACCGCGGCTCCCATCGAGCGAATCATGTTGCGGCAGAACGTGATCAGCAGGGTCGCCGTCTACCCGGTGCCCGACGAGTTCGTCGGCGACCAGGTGATGGCCGCGATCGTGCTGCGCGACGGGCTCACGTTGACGCCCGCCGAGTTCGCTGAATTTCTGGCACAGCAGCAGGATCTGTCGCCCAAATCGTGGCCGCGCTACGTCTGGCTGGCGGGCGATCTGCCGAGCACCGCGACGAACAAGATTCTCAAGCGTGAACTGGTCGCGCTCGGTACCGACCCGGTCGGCCGGGTGCTCTGGAAGCGCGACGGGACGGCTTACACCCAAATTTGATCTGGCTGTCCCCGGCGTTGTCTCCCGTTCGTCTCAATGCTGTTAGACGATTCCCCCAAGGAGGCAACGATGAAGTACGCAACGCTGATCTACACCAAGCCGGGCAGCCACGACGTGGATCTGACCCCTGAAGAGCACCTCGCGGTGACCGCGGAATACCTGGCCCTGCGCAACGAGCCGCAGTGCATCGGCGGCGGTCATCTGCAGCCGGTCGAGACGGCGACCACGGTCCGCCACGGTCCCGGGCAGGGCTTGATCACCGACGGCCCGTACGCCGACACCAAAGAGGTATTCGCCGGCTACTTCGTGGTCGAAGTCGATGACCTGGACGAAGCCCTGAAGTTCGCGCAGCGGATCCCCGCGGTGCGCCTCGGTGGGGCCGTCGAGGTTCGGCCGCTTTTCGACATGCCGGGAGAGGCACCGGGGCGAGCGTAGCGACGGGGAATGGATCAGCCACTGATCGGCGCTGTTTTCCGGCAGGAGTGGGGCCGGGTACTGGCCGCGCTCGTCGGCTTCCTCGGCGACTTCGACCTCGCCGAGGAAGCCGCGCAGGAGGCGTTCGTCATCGCCGCGCAGCGGTGGCCGCGCGACGGCACTCCCGAGCAACCGGTGGCCTGGTTGGTGCGCACCGGACGCAACCGGGCGATCGACCGGCTGCGTCGTGAGCAGACGCTGCGCACCAAGACCCAACAGCTTCAAGCCCAGACCCGGACCACCATGGACGAGATCGACCTCGATGACAGCACGATCGGCGATGAGCGCCTGGAGCTCATCTTCATGTGTTGTCATCCAGCGTTGGCGCCCGAAGCGCAGGTCGCGCTGACGCTGCGGGCGCTGGGTGGCCTCAGTACAGCCGAGATCGGGCGGGCTTTCCTGATTTCCGAGGACACCATGAAACGTCGGCTGTCCCGGGCGAAGGCCAAGATCAAAGCGACGAACATCCCGTTTGCCCTGCCCGCAGACCGGGTGCTGCCGGATCGGTTGGCGGTAGTGCTGGCGGTGATCTACCTGATCTTCAATCAAGGGTTCGCCGAGCGCGACGAGCTCGCCGCCGAAGCGATCCGGCTGGGGCAGCTGTTGGCCGAATTGATGGCCGACGAGCCCGAGGCGTACGGGCTGTTGGCCCTGATGTTGCTGCACGATTCGCGACGTGCGGCGAGGGTCGTCGATGGGCAGGTGGTCCCACTCGCCGAGCAGGATCGTTCTCGATACGACCAGTCCGAGGTCGACGCCGGGCGGGTCGTGCTCGACCGTGCGCTGTCGTTCCGAAGGCCCGCGGGGCCCTACGTGCTTCAGGCCGCGATTGCCTCGCTGCAGGCTGAACCGGACATCGACTGGCACGAGGTGGTGGCGTTGTACGGGCGCCTCGAAGAGCTAACCGGATCGCCCGTCGTGGCGCTCAACCGGGCGGTGGCCGTCGCCGAGGACGGCGATCCGGTGCGAGCGCTGGAGCTCATCGACTCGCTCGAACTCGGCGACTATCGGTATCTGCCCTCTACCCGGGCCGAATTGCTGCGCCGCCTGGGCCGATTCGGCGAGGCCCGCCGGGAGTTCGCGAGTGCGCTCGCGCTGGCCACGACCGAGCCGGAACGCCGGTTCCTGGTCCGCCGATTGTCCGAATTGCCATCCGATGCCGGCGCGGAATAGCCGCTGGTTTGGCCGCGTTTAGGAGTGGACGGTCCGACCTGGCATAATGGACCGTCGACCCCCCTCGGTTCCGGTTCACGGCTGAGCAATCAGGCGACCCGGCGACCACTGATCACAGAGGACCATGAAATGAAATCGGGTATCCACCCCGCATACGTCGAGACCAACGTGGTCTGCGGTTGCGGTAACAGCTTCACCACTCGCAGCACCAAGGAGAGCGGCCACATCGTGGTCGAGGTGTGCTCGCAGTGCCACCCCTTCTACACGGGCAAGCAGAAGCTTCTCGACACCGGCGGCCGCGTGGCTCGCTTCGAGAAGCGCTACGGCAAGCGCAACGCCGGCGCAAAGGCCGAGTCCGAGAGCTAGCTTCGACGGGCGGCGCCCGATCTGTCGCATTCGCGTCAGGTCCGGGCGCCGTTTTCGTATCCAAAACCCCTCGAGAACGCAGGAGTCCCAGTGGCAGAGACTGACACAGCGCCCCGGATCGAGGCGCTGCTGGCCGAGTACGCCGACCTGGAACGCCAGCTCGCCGACCCTGGCCTGCACGCCGACGCCAACGCCGCCCGTCGGGTCGGCCGCCGGTTCGCGCAGGTGTCGCCGATCGTCGTGACCTACCGCAAGCTGGAGGCCGCCCAGGGAGACCTCGAAGCCGCTCGCGAGCTCGCCGCCGAGGACGATGCCTTCGCTGCGGAGGTGCCCGACCTGGAAACGCGCGTCGCAGAGCTGGACGCCAAATTGACTGACCTGCTGGCCCCGCGCGACCCGCACGACGCCGACGATGTCGTGCTCGAGGTGAAGTCCGGTGAGGGTGGCGAGGAGTCCGCGCTGTTCGCGTCCGACCTCGCGCGCATGTACATCCGCTACGCCGAACGGCACGGTTGGACGGTCACGGTGCTCGACGAGACCTGGTCGGACCTCGGCGGGTACAAGGACGCCACCATCACCATTGCCGGCAAGGGCGATTCCGCCGACGGTGTGTGGTCACGGATGAAGTTCGAAGGCGGCGTGCATCGCGTACAACGCGTGCCCGTCACCGAATCGCAAGGCCGCGTGCACACCTCGGCCGCGGGCGTGCTCGTCTATCCCGAGCCGGAAGACGTGGAGCAGGTGCAGATCGACGAGTCCGATCTGCGGATCGACGTCTACCGCTCGTCGGGCAAGGGCGGGCAGGGCGTCAACACCACCGACTCGGCGGTACGTATCACGCACCTGCCCACCGGCATCGTCGTCACGTGCCAGAACGAGCGCTCGCAGTTACAGAACAAGGCACGTGCCATGGTGGTGCTTGCCGCCCGACTGCAGGCCCTGGCGGAGGAGCAGGCGTCGGCAGACGCTTCGGCGGACCGGGCCAGCCAGATTCGCACCGTCGACCGCAGCGAGCGGATCCGGACGTACAACTTCCCGGAGAACCGGATCGCCGACCACCGCATCAACTTCAAGGCGCACAACCTCGATCAGGTGCTCGACGGCGATATGGATGCGCTGCTCGACGCGCTGGCCGCCGCCGACAAGGCGGCGCGCCTCTCCGAAGCGTGATCGGGCAGAGCCTCAGGCAGGCGATCGCTGCGGCGGCCGACGAACTGGCCGACGCCGGCATCGACTCGGCGCGGGTGGACGCCGAGCTACTGGCGGCACATGCCGCCGGCGTGGACCGGGGCCGGCTGCTGCTGGTCGATCCCGACCCCGCGTTCACCGACCGTTTCCGTGCTCTCATCGACCGTCGGATTCATCGAATTCCGTTGCAGCACTTGACCGGTGAAGCCCACTTCGGCCCGGTCACGCTGCAGGTCGGGCCGGGGGTGTTCATTCCCCGCCCGGAAACCGAGGCGCTGCTGGAATGGGCCATGGGGCTGGATCTCCCGGCGAACCCGGTGATTGTCGACCTGTGTACCGGCTCGGGCGCGCTGGCGCTGGCGCTGGCGCATGTCCATCCGCACGCGCACGTCATCGCGGTCGAGAAGTCTCCCGAGGCCCTGGTCTACACGCGACGCAACTGCGGCGTCGGCAATGTGGAAATCCTGCCCGCCGATGTCACCGAGGCGGGGCTGCTGGGTGACCGGGACGGCGCCGTCGACCTGGTGGTGTCCAATCCGCCGTACATCCCGGATGGCGCGCAATTGGATCCAGAAGTGGCCGACCATGATCCGGCTCAAGCCCTGTTCGGTGGCCCGGACGGGATGGCGGTGATCGAGCCGATCGCCGCGCTCGCGGCCCGGCTGCTGCGGCCCGGCGGCTACGTCGGCATCGAGCATGACGACACCACGTCGGAGGAGACGGTGGCAGCGTTGGCTCGCACCGGTACGTTCGAGAACATCACCGCGCGGCGCGATCTGAGCGGACGGCCCCGGTTCGTCACGGGCGCCAGGATCGGGATGCAACAGGTAGGGGAGTCATAGTGCAGACATTCGATTGCGGTGACGCCGCAGCGCGGACTTCGGGTATCGCCTCAGCGGTCAGCGCGCTCAAGAGCGGTCGACTGGTCGTGTTGCCCACCGACACGGTCTATGGCATCGGCGCCGATGCGTTCAACAGCGATGCCGTCGCGGCCCTGCTGGCCGCCAAGGGGCGGGGCCGCAATATGCCGGTTCCGGTGCTGGTCGGCTCCTGGAAGACCATCGACGGGCTGGTCTACTCGGTGCCGCCGGCCGCTCGGGTGCTCATCGAGGCGTTCTGGCCCGGCGCGCTGAGCCTGGTGGTGCGCCAGGCCCCGTCGTTGTCCTGGGACCTGGGCGACGCGAACGGCACGGTCATGCTGCGGATGCCGCTGCATCCGGTGGCCATCGAATTGCTGCGTGAAGTCGGGCCGATGGCGGTGTCCAGCGCGAACATGTCCGGACAGCCGGCGGCGGTGACCGCGGACGACGCCCGCGCTCAACTGGGTCAACTGGTCGACGTCTACCTCGACGCCGGTCCCTCGGCCCGGCAGGCCGCCTCTACCATCGTCGATCTCACCGGCCCGGTGCCGAAGGTGCTCCGGCAGGGGCCGATCACCGCACAGGCCATTGCCGACGTCCTCGGCATCGAGGCGGAATCTCTTGTCGCCTAGTACGTCTCTGCTGGCCCTGGCCGACCGGGGGACCGGGGTCCCGTTACGCGAACTGGTCCTGGTCGGGCTGACCGCCGCCATCGTCACGTACCTGGCCACCGGCGCGGTGCGGTGGCTGGCGTTCCGGACCGGCGCGGTGGCCTACCCGCGTGAGCGTGACGTCCACGTCGATCCGGTGCCCCGGATGGGCGGACTGGCCATGTACCTGGGCGTGGTGGCGGCGGTACTGCTGGCCTCCCAATTGCCGGCCCTGACCCGTGGGTTCGTCTACTCGTCGGGTATGCCCGCCGTGGTGGTGGCCGGCGGTCTGATCATGGTGGTGGGGCTGATCGACGACCGTTGGGGCCTCGATGCGCTGACGAAGTTCGCCGGGCAGATCACCGCGGCCAGTGTGTTGGTCACCATGGGGGTGGCCTGGAGCGTGCTGTACATCCCGTTCGGCGGCGTCGGCACCATCGTGCTGGATCAGGCGTCCTCGATCCTGCTGACGCTGGCGCTGACGGTGTCGATCGTCAACGCCATGAACTTCGTCGACGGCCTGGATGGGCTGGCCGCCGGGCTCGGATTGATCACCGCGTCGGCCATCTGCATCTTCTCGGTCGGACTGCTCCATGATCATGGCGGTGACGTGCTGTTCTACCCGCCGGCGGTGATCTCGGTGGTGCTGGCCGGTGCGTGCCTGGGCTTCCTGCCGCACAACTTCCATCCGGCCCGGATTTTCATGGGTGACTCCGGCTCGATGTTGATCGGTCTGATGCTGGCGGCGGCATCGACGACGGCGGCCGGCCCGATCTCGCAGAGCGCCTACGGCGCTCGTGATGTGTTCGCCCTGCTGTCGCCGTTCCTGTTGGTGGTTGCGGTCATGCTGGTGCCCGCGCTGGACATGTTGCTGGCGATCGTTCGCCGCACCCGCGCCGGGCTCAGTCCGTTCAGCCCCGACAAGATGCATCTGCATCACCGGCTGCTCCAGATCGGCCACTCGCATCGCCGCGTCGTGCTGCTCATCTATCTATGGGTGGGCATCGTCGCGCTGGGTGCGGCCAGCACCATATTTGTCGATCCTCGCTACACCGGCGCAGTGATGGCGGTCGCCATCGTGGTGGCGATGGTGTTCACTCTGATCCCCCTTCTGCGGCGGCGCGATGACCTGCCAGAAGGCGAGTACGACAAAAAGTAGTAGGCGTGATTTTGGGCCGCCCACCATGTGGTACGGTGCTGGCAGAACCCGAAAAACCTCGCGGGTTGCCGGCCCCCGGTGCATCGGACTGACAAGCCGATCGCGACCGAAAAACGACCGACAAAGGGAGCTGCCCCTTGGGTGATTCCAGTGTGCCTGACACGCTCGATGTGAGCTTCGATACGCTCTTTGGGCACGCGCACAGGATTGCCATGTATATGGGGACGGCACTCGTGACCGCAGGACTGAGGTGAACACAATGACGACGCCAGCGCAGGACGCGCCGTTCGTGTTACCAGGGGTGACATTTGCGCCCGCCCGTTTGTTTGCCGTGTCGGTCGTGGTGACCGGGCTGGCGCTCGCCGGCGGCTACACGGTGAGCGGCAACCTGAAGTTCGGTGCCTTTTTCGGCCTGGGTATGGCGCTGGGTCTGGGCAACGCATTGCTGGTGCGTCGCGCAGTCGCCAAGGTCACCGCAAAAGACCACCCGCTGAAGATGCAGATGGCTGCCAACTCCGCGATGCGGCTGGTGGTCATCTCTGCGATCGCACTGTTGATCACCTGGTATTTCCGCAAAGACGGCGGCATCGGTGTGCTGTTCGGGGTGGCATTGTTCCAGGCAATCCTGGTCATGAGCACCGCGTTGCCGGTGATGAAGAAGCTTCGCGCCGGTCAACGGGACGTTGGAACCGGCGGCGACCAACCTGAAGTGCACGACGGATCTGTAGTAAAGGACTGACAAGCCAAGTGATGCATCAATTCGTCGCCGCGGCCCCCATTGAGGTGGGTCACCACGAACAACGTGAGTTCTTCGGCATGACGTTCAACGTCGACACCATCATGGCGACCGGCGTCGCAGCGGTGATCGTCATCGCCCTGGCCTTCTTTCTGAAGTCCAAGGTCACCTCTACCGGGGTGCCCGGCGGTGTGCAGCTGTTCTTCGAGGCCATCACCATCCAGATGCGCCAGCAGATCGAGACCGCGATCGGCATGAAGATCGCGCCATTCGTGCTGCCGCTGTCCGTCACGATCTTCGTCTTCATCCTGATCTCGAACTGGCTCTCGGTGCTGCCGGTGCAGTTCGCCGACGAGAACGGCACCGCGCACGAGTTGATCGCGCCGCCGGCCTCGGACATCAACTACGTGCTGGCGCTCGCGCTGTTCGTCTTCCTCT
The DNA here is from genome assembly GCF_041261665.1 of Mycobacterium sp. MAA66. Classification (NCBI taxonomy): domain Bacteria; kingdom Bacillati; phylum Actinomycetota; class Actinomycetes; order Mycobacteriales; family Mycobacteriaceae; genus Mycobacterium; species Mycobacterium sp. MAA66. The sequence continues at coordinate 396,607 of NZ_JBGCCC010000003.1, forward strand.
GCTACCACGCAGCGGGCATCTGGCGCCGCGGCCTGTTCGGTCACTTCAAGAAGCTGCTCAAGGGCCACGTCGCGGTCCTCGCGCCGATCAACATCGTCGAGGAGATCGCCAAGCCGGTCTCGCTGTCTCTCCGACTTTTCGGCAACATGTTCGCCGGCGGCATCCTGGTTGCGCTGATCGCGATGTTCCCCTGGTACATCCAGTGGGCGCCGAACGCCATCTGGAAGACCTTCGACCTGTTCGTCGGCTTGATCCAGGCATTCATCTTCGCGCTGCTGACCATCTTGTACTTCAGCCAGTCGATGGAACTCGACGAACACCACTAGTAACCCGCAAGACCTGCAAGAACCGCATAAAGACCCTGGTAGCGCAGCTACCAGTTACCAAGGAGGAAATACAATGGCCGACGCAGCAACGAACGCCACTATCATCCAGGGCGCCCTCATCGGCGGTGGCTTGATCATGGCCGGTGGCGCCATCGGCGCCGGTATCGGTGACGGTATCGCCGGTAACGCTCTGATCTCGGGTATCGCCCGCCAGCCGGAGGCCCAGGGTCGCCTGTTCACCCCGTTCTTCATCACCGTCGGTCTGGTGGAAGCCGCGTACTTCATCAACCTGGCCTTCATGGCGCTGTTCGTGTTCGCCACTCCGGGCCTGTCGTAATCCGTCGACATGGGTGAATTGAGCGCAACCATCCTGGCTTCGGGCCAGGCCGCGGCGGAAGGCGGTGGGGGTCAGAACTTCCTGATCCCCAACGGCACCTTCTTCGTCGTGCTGATCATCTTCCTGATCGTGCTCGGCGTGATCGGAAAGTGGGTTGTGCCACCGATCAGCAAGGTACTGGCCGAACGCGAAGCGATGCTGGCCAAGACCGCTGCTGACAACCGGCAGTCGGCTGAGCAGGTGGCCGCCGCAGAGGCGGACTACGACGCGGCGATGGCGGGCGCTCGCACGGAGGCTTCGGCCATTCGTGACGAGGCCCGCAACGAGGGCCGCAAGGTCATCGACCAGGCGCGTGCCGAGGCGAGCGGTGAGGTGGCCGAAACCCTCAAGGGTGCCGACCAGGAACTGTCCACCCAGCGGCAGTCTGCGCAGACGCAGTTGCAGTCGTCGGTGGGCAACCTGTCCGAGACGCTGGCGAGCCGGATCCTCGGTGTGGACGTGAAATCAGGCGGGAGCCACTAAGAGATGTTGACATTCATCGGGCAGCTGATCGGCTTTGCCGTCATCGTGGCCATCATCTGGAAGTACGTAGCACCTCCGGTGAAGGGCATGATGACCAGGCAGCAGGAGGCAGTTCGCACTGCGCTGGCCGAAAGTGCCGAAGCCGCACAGAAGCTCGCTGACGCCGACAAGATGCACGCGAAGGCCCTCGCCGACGCCAAGGCCGAGTCGGGCAAGGTGACCAACGAGGCCAAGGTCGACTCGGTGCGCATCACTGCGCAGCTTGCCGAGCAGGCCGGCGTGGACGCCGAGCGGATCAAAGCCCAAGGGGCACAGCAGGTTCAACTACTGCGTCAGGGCGTGATCCGCGAGCTGCGTCAGGGTCTGGGCGCCGAGTCTGTGGCCAAGGCCGACGAGTTGGTGCGTCAGCACCTCGCCGACTCGGCCGCGCAGTCGGACACCGTCGAGCGCTTCCTGAGCGAGCTGGAGCAGATGGCACCGTCGGCGGCGGAGGTCGGCACCCATGCCGAGCTGAAGCTGCGGGCCGCCAGCCGCGAGTCACGGGCCGCGCTGGTCGGCAAGTTCGACACCACGACCGCCGGTTTGGATGCTGCCGCGCTGACGACGTTGTCCGACGAGTTGGCCATGGTGGCCCGGCTGCTGCTGTCCGAGGTCAACCTCGATCGACACCTCGCCGAGCCGGCCGACGACCCGGCGCCCAAGGTGAAGCTGCTGGACACGGTGCTCACCGGCAAGGTCGGCGCCGTCACGCTGGAGTTGCTGCGGGCCGCGGTTTCGTCGCGGTGGTCGGAGCAGGCCGACTTGGTCGACGCGATCGAGTACGTCGCCCGTCTGGCCCTGATCAAGCGTGCCGAGGTCTCCGGTGAGGTCGCGGACGTCGAGGATCAGCTGTTCAAGTTCAGCCGTGTGCTGGATGCACAGCCGCGGCTGTCGATCCTGCTGGGCGACTACGGCACGCCGGCCTCCGGCCGGATCGCCCTGTTGCAGGGCGTGGTGAGCGCCGCCGGCGCTGTCAACGGCACGGTGAAGGCGCTGTTGGAGCAGACCGTGGGTCTGCTGCGCGGCGAGCGTGCCGACGAAGCGGTTCTCGATCTGGCCGAGCTGGCCGTTGCCCGCCGCGGTGAGGTCGTTGCCCACGTCGAGGCGGCGGCGGCCCTGTCCGACGCCCAGCGCACGCGCCTTGCGGCGGTGCTGACCCGCATCTACGGCCACCCGGTGTCCGTTCAGCTGCATGTCGATCCGAGCCTCCTCGGTGGTCTGACCATCACCGTCGGCGACGAGGTGATCGACGGCTCCATCTCGTCACGACTGGCCGCGGCTTCCAGCCGGCTGCCTGACTGATCCTGACTCCGAAACACCCAAGACTAGGTAGGAAGACCAAAAACCATGGCAGAGTTGACAATCTCGGCTGCTGATATCGAAGGTGCCATCGAGAACTACGTATCGACGTTCTCGGCCTCGAACGATCGCGAGGAGATCGGCACCGTCGTCGACGCCGGTGACGGCATCGCCCACGTCGAGGGTCTGCCCTCGGTTATGACCCAGGAGCTCCTCGAGTTCCCCGGCGGCGTCCTTGGCGTCGCCCTGAACCTCGACGAGCACAGCGTCGGCACGGTCATCTTGGGTGGGTTCGAGAAGATCGAAGAGGGCCAGCAGGTCAAGCGCACCGGTGAGGTGCTCTCGGTGCCGGTCGGCGATGCCTTCCTGGGTCGCGTGGTCAACCCGCTGGGTGAGCCCATCGACGGTCAGGGCGAGATCACGGCCGAGACCCGTCGCGTGCTCGAGCTGCAGGCCCCTTCCGTGGTGCAGCGCCAGGGTGTCAGCGAGCCGCTGCAGACCGGCATCAAGGCCATCGACGCCATGACTCCGATCGGCCGTGGCCAGCGCCAGCTGATCATCGGCGACCGCAAGACCGGTAAGACCGCCGTCTGCGTCGACACCATCCTGAACCAGCGTGGGGCCTGGGAGACCGGCGACCCGAAGCAGCAGGTCCGCTGCGTGTACGTCGCGATTGGCCAGAAGGGCACCACCATCGCCAGCGTGAAGCGCGCGCTGGAAGAGGGTGGTGCGATGGAGTACACCACCATCGTCGCGGCCCCCGCCTCCGACCCCGCGGGCTTCAAGTGGCTGGCTCCGTACACCGGCTCGGCCATCGGCCAGCACTGGATGTATGACGGCAAGCACGTGCTGATCGTGTTCGACGACCTGTCCAAGCAGGCTGACGCCTACCGCGCCATCTCGCTGCTGCTGCGCCGCCCGCCGGGCCGCGAGGCCTTCCCCGGCGACGTCTTCTACCTGCACTCGCGTCTGCTGGAACGTTGCGCGAAGCTGTCCGACGAGCTCGGCGGTGGTTCGATGACGGGCCTGCCGGTCATAGAGACCAAGGCCAACGACATCTCGGCGTTCATCCCGACCAACGTCATCTCCATCACCGACGGCCAGTGCTTCCTGGAGTCCGACCTGTTCAACCAGGGCGTCCGGCCGGCTGTGAACGTCGGTGTGTCGGTGTCCCGTGTCGGTGGTGCCGCTCAGATCAAGGCCATGAAAGAGGTCGCCGGCTCGCTGCGTCTGGACCTGTCGCAGTACCGCGAGCTGGAGGCCTTCGCGGCCTTCGCCTCGGACCTGGACGCGGCCTCCAAGGCTCAGCTGGACCGCGGTGTCCGCCTGGTCGAGCTGCTCAAGCAGGCGCAGTACAGCCCGCTGGCTGTCGAGGACCAGGTCGTCGAGATCTTCCTCGGTACCCAGGGCCACCTGGATTCGGTTCCGGCCGAGGACGTTTCGCGCTTCTCCGCCGAGCTGCTGGAGCACGTCAAGGCCAGCCACGCCGACATCCTCAATGGCATCAAGGAGACCAAGAAACTCTCCGAGGACGCTGAGGCCAACCTGGTGTCGGTCATCAACGAATTCAAGAAGGGCTTCGCGGCCACTGACGGCAGCTCGGTCGTCGTCAAGGAAGCCGGTGTCGAGGCGCTGGATCCCGCCGAGCTCGGTCAGGAGTCCGTCAAGGTCAACAAGCCGGCTCCGAAGAAGGCCTAGGTAACCAATGGCAGCCACACTGCGCGAGCTACGCGGACGGATCAAATCCGCCTCGTCGATCAAGAAGATCACGAAGGCGCAGGAGCTGATCGCCACGTCGCGGATCGCCAAGGCGCAGGCCCGGGTTGATGCAGCCCGGCCCTACGCCACAGAGATCACCAACATGCTCACCGAGCTTGCGGGCGCCAGCGCGCTGGACCACCCGCTGCTCGTCGAGCGGAAGAATGCCCGCCGTGCCGGGGTACTGGTGGTGTCGTCGGACCGCGGCCTGTGCGGCGGCTACAACGCCAACGTGCTGCGTCGGGCCGAGGAACTGTTCACGTTGCTGCGCGACCAGGGCAAGGAACCGGTGCTGTATGTCGTCGGCCGAAAGGCCTTGGGCTACTACAGCTTCCGTCAGCGTTCGGTCGTCGGGTCGTGGACCGGCTTCTCGGAGCGTCCCGAGTGGGTCAACGCCAAGGAGATCGCCGACACCCTGGTGGCGGCGTTCATGGCCGGTGCCGATGACGGCGAAAACCCGCCGGGGCCGGACGGCATCCTCGGTGTCGACGAGTTGCACATCGTCTCGACCGAGTTCAAGTCGATGCTGTCGCAGACCGCCGAGGCTGTGCGGATCGCGCCCTTGGCCGTCGAGTACACGGGGGAGCCGACCGGCATCCACACCCTGTACTCGTTCGAGCCGAGCGCGGACACGCTGTTCGATGCGCTGCTGCCGCGGTACATCGCGACCCGTGTCTACGCAGCACTGCTGGAGGCTGCGGCCTCGGAGTCGGCCTCGCGTCGGCGCGCAATGAAGTCGGCAACAGACAACGCCGACGACCTGATCAAGGCCCTCACGCTTGCCGCGAACCGCGAGCGCCAGGCTCAGATCACCCAGGAAATCAGCGAAATCGTCGGTGGCGCCAACGCGCTGGCCGACGCGAAATAGGCCCCGTAGGAAGCGAAGAGAGATATGACTGCTGCCGTAGAGACCAAGACCGCCGGTCGCGTGGTTCGCATCACCGGCCCGGTGGTGGATATCGAGTTCCCGCGTGGCTCGGTCCCCGAACTGTTCAACGCTCTGCACGCCGACATCACCTTCGGTGCGCTGGCCAAGACCCTGACGCTCGAGGTCGCCCAGCACCTCGGTGACAACCTGGTGCGCTGCATCTCCATGCAGCCGACCGACGGCCTGGTGCGTGGCACCGACGTCCGCGACACCGGCGCCTCGATCTCGGTGCCCGTGGGTGACGGCGTCAAGGGCCATGTGTTCAACGCCCTCGGCGACTGCCTGGACGAGCCTGGCTATGGCAAGGACTTCCAGCACTGGTCGATCCACCGCAAGCCGCCGGCCTTCGCCGACCTGGAGCCCCGCACCGAGATGCTGGAGACCGGTCTGAAGGTCGTCGACCTGCTCACCCCGTACGTGCGCGGTGGCAAGATCGCCCTGTTCGGTGGTGCCGGTGTGGGTAAGACGGTGCTGATCCAGGAGATGATCAACCGTATTGCCCGCAACTTCGGTGGTACCTCCGTGTTCGCCGGTGTCGGTGAGCGCACCCGTGAGGGCAACGACCTGTGGGTCGAGCTCGCGGACGCGAACGTGCTCAAGGACACCGCGTTGGTGTTCGGCCAGATGGACGAGCCGCCAGGCACCCGTATGCGCGTCGCCCTGTCGGCCCTGACCATGGCCGAGTTCTTCCGCGACGAGCAGGGCCAGGACGTGCTGCTGTTCATCGACAACATCTTCCGGTTCACCCAGGCCGGTTCCGAGGTCTCGACCCTGCTGGGTCGTATGCCTTCGGCCGTGGGTTACCAGCCCACTCTGGCCGACGAGATGGGTGAGCTGCAGGAGCGCATCACCTCGACCCGTGGTCGCTCGATCACCTCGATGCAGGCCGTGTACGTGCCTGCCGACGACTACACCGACCCGGCTCCGGCCACGACGTTCGCCCACCTGGACGCCACCACCGAGCTTTCTCGTGCGGTGTTCTCCAAGGGCATCTTCCCGGCCGTGGACCCGCTGGCTTCGTCTTCGACGATCCTGCACCCCAGCGTCGTCGGCGACGACCACTACCGGGTCGCACAGGAAGTCATCCGAATCCTGCAGCGTTACAAGGACCTTCAGGACATCATCGCCATCCTCGGTATCGACGAACTGTCGGAAGAGGACAAGGTGCTGGTGTACCGCGCACGTAAGATCGAGCGCTTCCTGAGCCAGAACATGATGGCGGCCGAGCAGTTCACCGGTCAGCCGGGTTCGACGGTGCCGCTGAAGGAGACCATCGAGGCGTTCGACCGCCTCGCCAAGGGCGACTTCGATCACCTGCCCGAGCAGGCGTTCTTCCTCATCGGTGGTCTCGACGACCTGGCGAAGAAGGCCGAAAGCCTCGGCGCCAAGCTGTGATTGCACTAGTTCTACGAGCGCGAAAGGTGGTGTGACGTGGCGGTCGAAATGGACGTCGAGATCGTTGCCGTCGAGCGGGCGCTGTGGACGGGTAAAGCCACCTTCGTCTTCACCCGCACCACCGCCGGCGAGATCGGCATCATGCCCCGGCACATCCCGTTGGTCGGCCAGCTGGTCGACGACGCGATCGTCCGGGTCGAGCGTGAGGGCGAGGACGATCTGCGGATCGCCGTGTCCGGCGGATTCTTGTCGGTGTCCGAGGAGAACGTGCGGATCCTGGTGGAGGATGCGCAATTGGAGTCGGAGATCGACGCGCATGCGGCCAAGGCCGATGCTGCCTCCGACGACGAAGTAACTGCTGCGTGGGGCCGGGCACGTTTACGTGCCGTAGGCCAACTCGACTGATAGTCCGATGAGCGCGTCCATGTTGATTATGGTCGCGCTCGTCGGCGTTCTGGTCCTGGTCGTCGCGGCACTGAGTTATCGGCTGTGGAAGTTGCGTCAGGTCGGCGGCACCGCCGCCATCCTGCGCGACTACCCGGCCACCGCTGGTCACGGTTGGCGGCATGGCGTAATGCGCTATCGCGGCAGTGAGGCCGGCTTCTATCGGCTGTCGAGTATGCGTTGGTGGCCCGATCGGACATTGTCCCGTCGTGGCTTGGAAGTGGTATCCCGCCGTGCTCCGCGCGGTGATGAATTCGACATCATGACCGACGCAACGGTCGTTCTCGAACTGCGCGACAGTAGCCCCGAGCGGCGAAGCGGTTACGAAATCGCTTTGGACCGTGGGGCTTTGACCGCATTCACCTCGTGGCTGGAGTCACGTCCGTCGCCGCGTGCCCGGCGCCGCTCAGTGTGATCTCTTTTCCCCCGAGCAGACAAACAGGCCGCGAGTGCCAGTTGATCCGGCGATTTCGACGCGATGCTCCGTAGCTATTTCGCGCCGCCACCTGGCTGCCACAACACGTCGCCGTCCGGGTTGGCCACCCGCGACAGGATGAACAGCAGGTCCGAGAGCCGGTTCAGGTATTTGGCCGACAGCACGTTGACCGAATCGCCGTGCTCGGTCACTGCAGCCCAGGCCGAACGCTCCGCACGCCGGACCACCGTCCGCGCGACGTGCAGATAGGCAGACAGGGCGGTGCCTCCCGGCAGGATGAAGGAGGTCAGCTTGGGCAGCGGTTCGTTGAACTCGTCACACCAACCTTCCAACCGATCGATGTATGCCTGGGTTATCCGTAAGGGCGGGTATTCCGGGTTCTCCACCACGGGTGTCGACAGATCTGCGCCGGCGTCGAACAGATCATTCTGAATTTGCCTGAGCACCAGGCGAATTCGATCCTCGGGGGAGCCGGCCGCAACGGCGACCCCGATGGCGGCGTTGGCTTCGTCACAGTCGGCGTAGGCCGCCAGCCGCGGGTCGTTCTTCGACACGCGACTGAAATCACTCAACCCCGTCGATCCGTCGTCTCCGGTGCGGGTATAGATGCGGGTCAGGTGCACGGCCATGGGAAAACGGTACCGGTGGCGGCAGTATTGGTGAACCACGCCAGGTCTGGGCCCGTTTAGACTTAGCCGCGTGAGCGAGCGATTCGTGGTGACCGGCGGTTCCCGGTTGACCGGCGAAGTTGCGGTGGGCGGCGCCAAGAACAGCGTGCTGAAGTTGATGGCCGCGACTTTGTTGGCAGAAGGCACCAGCACCATCACCAATTGCCCCGACATCCTGGATGTTCCGCTGATGGCCGAGGTCCTGCGGGGTCTTGGCGCGATGGTCGAGCTCGACGGCGACACAGTGCGGATCACCTCGCCCGATGAACCCAAGTACGACGCGGATTTCGCCGCGGTGCGTCAGTTCCGGGCATCGGTCTGTGTGTTGGGGCCGCTGGTCGGCCGGTGCAAGAAGGCCAAAGTGGCGCTGCCCGGCGGTGATGCGATCGGATCTCGACCTCTGGATATGCACCAGGCCGGGCTGCGCCAACTGGGTGCTCGGTGCAATATCGAGCATGGATGTGTGGTGGCTGAGGCGGATCACCTACGCGGAGCGGAGATCCAACTGGAGTTCCCGTCGGTAGGTGCGACCGAGAACATCCTCATGGCTGCGGTGTTGGCCGAGGGTGTCACGGTCATCCACAACGCGGCGCGCGAGCCCGACATCGTCGATATCTGCGACATGCTCAATCAGATGGGTGCGCAGATCACCGGTGGGGGAACGTCGACCCTGACGATTCAGGGAGTCGACCGGCTGCATCCCACCGAACACCGGGTGATCGGCGACCGGATCGTGGCCGCGACCTGGGGCATCGCCGCGGCGATGACCAGGGGAGATGTGTCTGTCACCGGTGTGGATCCACAGCATCTGCAGCTGGTGTTGCACAAGTTGCACGATGCCGGCGCGACGGTGACCCAGCATGACAACGGGTTCCGGGTGGTGCAGTACGAGCGACCGAAAGCGGTCAATGTCGCGACGCTGCCGTATCCCGGCTTCCCGACCGACTTGCAGCCGATGGCGATCGGTTTGGCCTGCATCGCCGACGGCACCTCGATGATCACCGAAAATGTGTTCGAGGCAAGGTTCCGATTCGTCGAGGAGATGATTCGACTGGGCGCTGATGCGCGCACAGATGGTCATCACGCGGTGGTGCGAGGCATTCCGCAACTGTCGAGTGCGCCGGTGTGGGCGTCGGATATTCGGGCCGGAGCTGGTTTGGTTCTCGCCGGCCTGGTTGCCGATGGGGATACCGAGGTGCATGACGTGTTTCACATCGATCGCGGATATCCGCTTTTCGTCGAGAATTTGGTGAGTTTGGGCGCGGAGATCGAACGGATCTGAGGCTGCCGGCGTGTCGGCCGGGCGTACTGCGAAGCGTTGGTGCGTCATGGTTTTCGACCGAAAAGGTGCCTTATGCAGCCGTTTTGGAAGATCAAGATCAATCGGCTAATGTTTTCCAAGTCAGCAGCGCCGCGGGGTTTGAAAAAGCCCAAGGGATGAGGTTGACACCCCCACTTCGATGGAGTACTGTGGTGGGGTTGCCTTGAACAGGCGTGTTGTTTGAGAACTCAATAGTGTGTTTGGTGGTTTTTGTTTGTTGTTTTTTGCCATGCTCCCGTTTTCCCGTTTGTGGGGTGTGGTGTTG
>NZ_JBGCCC010000004.1:0-396386 GCF_041261665.1 Mycobacterium sp. MAA66
GTAGGTGCGGACGCGTTGCACGGTGAATCCGGCGACGCCGACCACGGCGATGATGAGCAGCGGAATCCACATCCGCTTGGCGAACCGGCCGATCACAGTGACATCCCCTCCAACACCTTCGGTGCACTCCGTTCTCGATGCGCATCGCGCTGTCGCCGGCAGATGGTCCGGGACCGCGTGACACAGACGGGTTGACTCGTCGTCCCCGTCACTGCCATCTAATCTGCCGATCGGCTGATTTAGAATATCTACGTCTATAAACTTAGACAAGTTAAGCGAATGGTTTCGGCAGGTCCAACGCCAATCCGAGACCTTCTGTGTGATGGACGTGACTATCGGTCAGCGACTGTGACGCGAGCGGAGGGTGGGCCAGTGGCAAAGTCAGTGGGGCCGCGCGGCGCGGCGCGCGGTCGGGTCATCGAGGCTGCTCTGGTGCTCTTTGCCGAGCACGGGGTCAACGGCACGTCGCTGCAGATGATCGGCGACCACCTGGGGGTCTCCAAGGCGTCGGTGTACTACCAGTTCCACTCCAAGGACGAGATCGTCCTGGCAGTCATCCGCCCGGTATACGCCGAAATCGAACAGCTGATCATCGACGTGGAGGCGCTGCCGGCCGGGGAACCCCGGCGTGATGCCGCGGTCGCCGGGCTGGTCGAGCTGGCCGTCCGGCACCGACGGGTGACGGCGATCTTCTACCGTGACCCAGCCATCGACATCCTGGTCAGCAGCGATCATGAGTGCGATGCCATCAACGAGCGCTTCAAGAAGGTGCTCGCCATGGCTGACGAGGATGTCGATACCCGCGTCGCCATGTCGCTGGCGATCTCCGGAATCTATGGCAGTGCAATGGATCCGGGCCTGCAGGACGTAGCCGATGACGACTTGCGCCGGGCGCTGCTGCAGTCGGCCCGACGGCTGGTGTGCAGCAACGTCTGAGGCGTTACTTCGCCGGCGTGTGGAGTTGGCCGGCCATCCACGGCAGGGCGTCGGAGAACGCACGTTGGGCGAACTGCCAGGTGTGGAAGCTGACCAAAGTGTGGATGGCGCAGTCGATGTTCACCGATTTCGCGACGGCACACAGGTCCTGAGCGGCGCCAGTCTGGTCGGCGTCGTGCCAGTCGTCGTGACCACCGAAGCCTAACGGGGTATCCGAATCCCGCTGCGGAGCATGGAATTTCCCGAACGGATTCTTGTCACCCAGGTCGGGTTTGATGGTGTCGGCGAACCATCCCGAAACACCTTGATAAGGACCATGTTTGCGCATCACGGTGGCCGGGTCGAAGGCCGCCCACCGTTCGGCGTCGCCCGCGTAGAGCCGCTCGATGGTCTGCTCCTTGGTACCGGCGGTGGGACCGTGATCTCCGGCGATGTCCACGAATGTGCTGAACAATTCGGGGTGCATGACGGTCAGATCGATGGCGCAGGTGCCGCCCATCGACCATCCGACGACGCCCCAATTGGCCGGGCTGGCCGACGCTCCGAATTTTGAAACAACATAGGGCCGAACATCTTTGGTGAGGTGATCGGCAGAATTACCACGTGGGCCGTTGACGCACTCGGTGTCGTTGTTGAATCGGCCACCGGAGTCGACGAACACGAAAATCGGGGCCATGCCGGCATGCGCCGACGCAAAGCCGTCGATGGTCGCCATCGCGCTGCCGCTGCGCATCCAGTCCGCCGGGGTGTTGAACTCGCCGGCGACCATCATCACCACGGGTAGGGCCGGCGGCGTCGGGCCGGCGAACCAGGCCGGAGGCAGGTACACGTACTCGCTGCGGTGCTTGAAGCCGACGGTATCGGGGATGGTGACCTCGACCAGCTTGCCGTCGGTCGGTGCGGTGCCGCGGAGCGACGGGAGTTCGGCGGCCTCGACCTGATGGGGTAGCGGCCCGGCGGTCACGGCGCCCCAGGCCGCCTGCACCGTCGGGTAGTAGCCGACCCAGCGGTTCAGCGACATCAACGCGGTCAGCGCCGTCAACGGGATCAACAACACGGACACGACCCGCCGCCACCACCGCGAGCGGCGCCAGCCGAATACGGCCAGCGTGATCGCGGCCGCGGCGAGCGCTGTCCATACCCACAGGTCCAACGGAGCCGGATCGGACGCGAGACCCTCGGAGTTCATATAGGTACGCGCGGCGAGCGCGACCGCCACCCCGAGCGCCGCACTCACCGGTACCCAGACCAGCCACCACCGGCGGCCCAAGCGGGCCAGCACCAGCACCAGCGCGACCACGCTGACCAACTCGACGGTCAACGGCAGCCAGCCACCGAGCAGGGACACGCCATGGACGATCGCCTTGATATCCGGCGGGAGTTCGGTCAGCTGGGGCAGCGCCGGGGACGGACTGGGCGTCGGAACGGGCGTGGGCACGGGCGTGGGCACGGGCGTAGAACTAGGTGGCACAACGAAACATTCTGGCGACCGAAGCTGAGGGCCGGGTGAGCAGAGCCCACCCGGCCTCCAGATCACTCGGCGATGAAAACCGGGATCAGTCGGTCGGTCTTGGTCTGGTACTCGGCGTACGGCGGGTAGGCCTCCACCGCGCGATCCCACCAGACCTGACGCTCGTCGCCGTCGAGTTCGCGAGCGTTCAGTTCCACGACCCTGCTGCCGTCCTGCGCCGTCAGCCGCGGATTCGCCTTGACGTTGTAGTACCAGGACGGATGTTCGGGGGCGCCGCCCTTGGAGGCGACCAGTGCGTAATTGCCGTCGTGCTCGACACGCATCAACGGAACTAGGCGCTTCTTTCCGGACTTGGCGCCGGTGGTGGTGAACAGCACGACAGGGCGGTCGAGAATTTCGACGCCGTCGGTGGTGCCCTGCTCGAGGATTCGTTCGGTCTGCGCGCGTACCCAGTCGGTGGGGCTCAGTTCGTGTTCAGTCACGCTGCTCCCAACGTCGCCGACTCGGTGGGTTATTCCGGAGCCAAGTTGACGAAGCGCGCGGCGCGGCTGGGTGCCGTGGCGTGGCCGGCCCGGGCCTGGCGGTAGCCGAGCAGACCGCCGGCGGCCGTCAGCGTGATGATCCCGGCAAAACCGGGCACCGCAACCGCGGCGACCTCACTCATGCCGGCTGCGCGCAGATACTCGGGGTAGCCGGACCGGAACTCCGGCTGGGTGTCGAAATGGTTTGCGGCACTGAAAATCTGCTCAGGCGGCTTGGGCGGTGCCGCGGGCGTACCGGCCGGCAGTACCGGGGCGTCCGGTGCGATGTCGCGGGGCAGCGGGTCCGGGCCTGCGGCCTTCGGCTTACGGACGGCCGGCGATGTGGTGGTGCGCAGGTAGTGGTCAGTGGGCAGCTGCATCGGCAGGGTTGACGTCTGGCTGAAGTCGAACTGCATGAAGGGCAGTCCGTTTGCCGCCGACGCAAGGCCGCTCACCGCCTGCTGGAGCGGGGTGATGACTGCCTCGGCGATGGCCGGCAAGGCGGACATGCCGGGCAGCGGAATGGCTGCGGCAAACACCGGGATCTCCGTCTTCAGCACGTCGAGTGCGGTCAGCGGGATCTGTGCGACGAGGTTCGGCAGGGAGACCTTCTGCGGCGCGGTCGGCGAGTTGGCCGCGGCCGTCGTACCGGTCTGCGATGAGTCGCTCGGCGGGGTCGTAGCCGCGCTCGGCAACTGGTTGCCCGAGGTGGGCGCGGACCTCGGGGGCTTGGTCTTGGATGACCCGCCGGAGGTGCCTTTGCTGTTCTTCGGGTTGGTGCCCGACTGCGGGTTGCCACCGGTCAGTGCGCCGGTGATCGTCCCGGTGATCTGGTTGATGGTCTGGTTGATCTGGCCGGGCAGCCCGGCGAGCGGGTTCGGCGACCCGGTACCGCTGCTGGATGAGCTGGGACCGCTGGTAGTGCTCGAGCCGCTGTCGGACGACGACGACCCGGACGTCGAACCGCCCGAAGATGACGATCCCGACGAGCTGCTGCCCGACGTGCCACTACCGCTCGACGAGCCGGAGCTGCTGCTTGATGAGCCTGAGCCGCTACTGGACGAGCCCGACGATGAGCTGGAGCCGTGGCCCGACGAATTCGATCCGTGGCCCGACGAACTGGATCCGCCGCCGCTGGATGAACCCGAGCTGCCACTGGACGAGCCCGAGCCACCACTACCGGAGCCCGAGTGGGGCAGGGCGAACGCGATGGCGGCGTTGGTGCCACCAGCCAGCAGAGCGAGGCCGACCAGGCCGGTTGCGGCGGTCAGCCGACGGTGCAATGTCACCCGCTGCTCACCTCCGTCTTGGTTGGGCCTGCAGTATCGTACCCCAATTTGACGGTAATGAGTTTGCTGTTCCGTAAATTATCGATTAGCCGAAATTGCCCGGTGAGCGGCGGTTGTCGGGGCGTGGACGGCCGCTGTTCGGTGTTGCCGGGCGGCTTCCGCGGAGCCCCGAATTTCGCGGTGTTCATCGACCTCATGGACGTTTCCCAGGCCTAATTGCCCGGCTATCTGACCGCAATGCGGGCGGGGCGATTGGGGCGTGCTGGCCAATCGCTGGAAAAAAGCTGTAGATATGCTGTGACCTCGCTATTTGGGGCCTTGTATGACTAGCCTTGCCATACTTCAATACGGTTAGCCTAACTAGGGTCAGCAAAGATTTGTTGGTGCGTTGGGCCAGGCAATTCAGGGGCTGGTAAACGGTATGACCACACAATCCGGTGCGCGTCGGTCCAGGGCAATGCGTTTTGGGGCTCTGGCGGCAACGGTTCTGACCGGGTTCGCGTTATCTGGCTGTGGCAACGATGCCAAGCCGTCGACACCGGCCGGACTGGATACCAACGATGCCAAGGCGCTCAATGACAAGCAGTTCTCCGGGGACAAGGATGCCGCCGCCCGCCAGGCGCTGAACCCTGAGCCCGGCTCGTTCCTGGCCGGCAAGAAGTCGGTGTCCACGGTCTCGCCGACCACCCCGGACAACGGCGACGTCAACCCGTACGCCATCTGGCCGGTGACCGCCACGATCGGCAACCTGCACGCCGGCGATGTGCTGGTGGACAACTTCAACAACAAGTCGAACAACCAGGGCACCGGCACCACCGTCGTCGCCGTGCATCCGGACAAGTCGATGGCGCCGTTCGCCACGATCCCGGCCAATCTGCCCGGCTGTCCTGGCGGCATCGGCCTGACCACCGCGATGGTGGTGTTGAAGGACGGCTGGGTACTGGTCGGCAGCCTGCCCACCACCGACGGGAAGCTCGGCACCTCCGGTCCGGGCTGCCTCATCGAGCTGAATCCGATGGGCCAGGTCGCCGGCACCATTTCCGGCGATTATCTGAACGGGCCGTGGGACGCCACCGTCGACGACCACGGTGACACCGCGACACTTTTCGTGACCAACACCCTGGGCGGCGTCAAGGACGCCGGCGGCAAGCTGGTCAACCAGGGCAACGTGGTCCGTCTGAACCTGAGCCAGAGTCCGACCAAACCACCGGCGGTCACCGGTCACACCGTGGTCGCGGACTCCTTCGGTGAGCAGGAGGACGCCTCGGCCCTGGTGAAGGGGCCGACCGGATTGGTTCTGGACCCGGCCGGCACGTTGTATGTCGGGGACAACCTGGGCAACCGGGTGGCGAAGATTCCGAATGCGTTGACCCGCAACGATTCCGCGCACGCCGGCGACACCCTGAGTGAGGGCGGTCAGCTGGCCAACCCATTGGGTCTGGATCGCGCGCCGAACGGAAACATCTTGGTGGCCAATGCCACCAACGGCAAAATCGTGGAGATCACCCCGGATGGCAAGCAGGTCGGCGAGTACTACGCCAATCAGGATGTGGCGCAGGACCCGCCGGGCAACGGCAATCTGTTCGGCATCGCGGTGAACCAGTCCCACGACGGCATCTACTTCGTCAACGACGACACCAATACGTTGTCGCTTCTGCACGGATGAGCGAGCAGTCCGATCCGGTAGCCGAGGGACGCAAGGGCCTGCTGTCTCGTCGAAATATCTTGCACGGCGGTCTGTTTGTCGGCGGGGCGGTAGTCGGCGGTGCCGTAGGGGCGACCGCCGGCGCTGCGATGGCGCAGTCGCCGTCGGGTCCATCGCCATCCGATGTCGAGCCGTTCTACGGACGTCATCAGAGCGGTGTCATCACCGATACCCAGCAGCACACCGTGATCGCCGCGTTCGACCTCAACACCGACAAGCGCGATCATGTGGTCGAGGTATTGCGGCGCTGGAGTGATCTGGCCGGGCAATTGACCCAGGGACAGTCCGCGACCATCCCGATCTACGAACCCACCGATGTGGTGAACGCCTACGCGAATACCACCGCGAAGTCGACGACCTCAGACTCGCTGGACACCTGGCAGACCGGTCCGAATCGGCTGACCGTGACCATAGGATTCGGCCGGAATCTGTTCATCCACAATGGCATCGATCGTTTCGGCCTTCGCTCGCGGCTGCCCGAGCAGTTGGTCGAGTTGCCGCACTTTCCCGGTGACCAACTCGCGGCCGACCAGAGTGACGGCGACCTGCTGGTGCATGCCTGCGGCGATGACCTCCAGGTGGTGTTCCACGCGGTACGGGCGCTGGCCCGTATCTCACCGGATATCGCGGTACTGCGTTGGACACAGATCGGATACTCACCGAGCAATGCCGCCGGAACACCACGAAACCTGATGGGGTTCAAGGACGGAACGCTGAACTCCAATGCCCATCCGCCCAAGGACCTGGACACCACCCTATGGGCCGGCAACGACGGCCAGGACTGGATGCGTGATGGCAGCTACCTGGTGTATCGGAGGATCAGGATCACCCTGGAGCACTGGGACCGGTTGCCGGTCGCGGCGCAGGAACAGGTGGTCGGACGGCAGAAGGTCTCCGGAGCGCAGTTGGGCGGTACCGACGAGTTCGAAGCGCTGAACCTGGACGCCCGGAACTCCGAAGGTGCCCTGCATATTCCGCAGACCGCGCACGTCCGGCTCGCCGCCCCGGAGACCAACAACGGTGCGGTGATCATCCGGCGGGCGTTCTCCTACAACAACGGGACGACGCCGTTCACCGAACGCTGGCCACCATGGCGGCAGGCGCTGGAGTATGACGCCGGACTGTTGTTCCTCGGCTATCAACGGGATCCGCGAACGGCTTTCGTGCCGATCAACCATCGGCTCTCCATCAACGACGCGCTCACCCAGTTCACTACCCATACCGCCAGCGCGATATTCGCCCTCCCCTCCGGCGCTTCCGGGCCCGGGCATTGGGTCGGCGAGGAACTGTTCGGCTGAACCTCTACCAGCACCCAGATCGGAGCACCGTGAATTCCCTCATCGGCAAGCGTCAATTGGCGCTCAGTGCAAGTATTTTGGCGGTCTTGGTCGGTGTGGCGGCGGGGTGCGGCAGCAAGCCGGCGCAGCCGCAGCCGTCGCAGCAGCCCGCGCCCGCCGGAGAGCTGACGTTGTACTCGGCGCAGCATGCGCAGACCACCAAGGCATTGGTGGACGGCTTCACCAAGCAGACCGGCATCAAGGTCAACGTGGTGTCCGGCGATGAGGCCACGACGGTGGCCAAGATCGAGCAGGAGGGCGACAAGTCGCCCGCCGATCTGGTGTACACCGAGAACTCGCCGTGGCTGGCCCAACTCGACCAGAAGGGACTGCTCGTCAAGGTCGATGACGCTGCCCTGAGTGCGGTGCCCAAGGCCGATAGTGCCGCCACCGGAAACTGGGTCGGGGTATCGGGCCGGGTCTCGGGTATCACCTACAACCCGGACAAGGTCCCGGCAGACCAGTTGCCGCACTCGATCCTGGATCTTGCGGGCCCGCAATGGAAAGACAAGATCGAGATCGCACCGGGTGAGACCGATTTCTGGCCGTTGGTCAGCTCGGTGCTGCGCGCCAAGGGCAAGGATGCGACGTTGGCCTGGCTCAATGGGCTGAAAGCCAATGCGGGTGCCAACGACAATGTGCCGTCGAACGAGAATCTGGCGGCGGACATCAACCAGGGCAACACCGGGCTGGGCATTTTGAACAGCTACTACTTCTACCGGCTGAAGAAGGAAGTGGGTGACGAGGCGGTCAAGTCGCAGTTCGCCTACTTCGCCGACAAGGACCCCGGATACGTCGAGAACATCTCCGGTGCCGCGATACTGAAGTCCAGCAAGAACCAGCCCGCGGCGCAGAAGTTCTTGGCATACCTGACCAGTCAGTCGGGTCAAACCGTGATCGCCACCGGAGACAGCTTCGAATACCCGTTGGTGTCGGGGGTGCCCGCGAACCCGGCGCTCAAGCCACGAGACCAGTTGTCGCCCAATGACTTCAGCGTGGCTGATCTGGGTACCGGTGACGACGCCAAGGCGTTGCTACAGCAGGCGCAGCTGTTGTGAGCTTCGCCGGTCATGCTCGCGCGCCGATGCCGGTCAAGGGAATTCTGACCCTGGCCGGCATCGGTGTGGTGGTGTGTGTGGTTGCGCCGCTGGCCGTGGTCATCGCCAATGCACACGCCGCAGGCTGGCCGGAAGTTCATGACGTCCTGTTCCGCGCGAGATCCTATGGCCTGTTGAAGAACACCATCGTGCTGACCGCGCTGGTCGGGGTCGGCTCGGCCGTTGTCGGCACCGCCGCGGCACTGTGTCTGGAGCGGTCGGGGTTGCCGTGGGCCCGGCTCTGGACCACGGTGTTGATCCTGCCGATGGCCATGCCGGACTTCGTCGTCGGGTTCGCCTGGCATTCGCTCTGGCCGACCATGGATCCGCTGGTCGCGGCCACGGTGATCATGACGATGTCGAGCTATCCGCTGGTCTTGCTTCCTGTTTCGGCGGCTCTGCGCCGTGCCGACGCGAATCTGGAGGATGTCGCGCGGGGATTGGGATTGGGCCCGGTCGCGGTGTTCGCCAGGGTGACGTTCCCGGCCGTCAGGACCGCGATTGCCGGTGGCACGCTCCTGGCCGCGCTGGCCGTCATCTCGGAGTACGGTGCGTTCGAGGTAGTCCGATTCCACACCTTGACCACCGAGATCTTCAGCGAGTTCAGCTTCGATCGTCAGGGGGCCGCCGCGCTGTCGATTCCACTGGTGCTGTTGGGGTTCGTGTTCATCGCGGCCGACGGGGCGTTACCGCGGCGGCGCACCGGATTCGCCGTCGCGGCCGGTGCGACGCGGGCCGGGGCGCTACCGCGACAGCTCGCGGTGGTCGGCTTCACTGCCATCACCGTGATCGGCGTGATGCTGCCGGTGGGTGTGCTGCTGTATTGGATCGAGCAAGCCCGCCGTACCACCCTGCCGGCCGTGGCGAGCCTGTCCGAGGCCACCGAGACGACGTTCGGTTACAGCGCTGCCTGCGGAGTGGTGGTACTGGCATTGGCCACGCCGCTGGCGTATCTGGCGGTTCGGTATCCGTCCCGATTCACCATGGCGCTACACAACATCACGTTCATCACCCGAGCCGTACCGGGCGTCATCGTGGCGGTCAGCTTGGTGTATCTCGCGATCAACTACTTCTACCCGTTGTACGAGACCGGCTGGATGGTCATCGCGGCGTACGCGGTCCAATTCTTTCCGCTCGGCCTGGTGTGTGTGCATTCCACCGTGGCGTCGCTGCCCCGGCAGTTCGGCGAGGTGGCACGGTCCTTGGGGCGGGGCTCGCTCTACGTGTTCACCAGGGTGACCCTGCCGTTGATCGGCCCCGGTCTGCTGGCCGGCTTCTGTTTGGTATTCGTCACTGCGGCAACGGAACTGACCACCACATTGCTGTTGGCCCCACCCGGCGTCAAGACGTTGGCCACCCAATTCTGGGCGTTCCAGTCGGAGAGCTCATACTCGGCTGCTGCGCCCTACGCGCTGGTGATCATCGCGGTGTCGGTGGTACCCGGTGCCATGCTGGGGTTGTGGTTCGATCGGCGCTCCCAGCACGCAACCGTCGCCGCGGAGCCTGCACCGGCCCTGGAGGCGGTGTCATGAATGCGATAGCCGTGCAGGGCGGGCGCAAATTCTACGGCCGCACCTTGGTTTTGGACGGCATCGATCTGACCGTGCCGGCCGGATCGATCACCGCGATACTCGGTGCGTCCGGCAGCGGCAAGACGACCCTGCTGCGCAGTATCGCCGGGTTCGAACAGCTCGACTCGGGCCGGATCATCATCGCGGACAGGGTGGTTGACGACGGTTCGAGCGTGCTGCATGCCCAGCATCGCGGTGTTGGATATGTGCCGCAGGACGGCGGCCTGTTCCCGCACCTGCGGGTGCGGGCGAACATCGCTTTCGGGCTGCGCCGTGGCGATCGTGGTCGGGTTGTCGAACTGGTATCCATGCTGGGCCTGGACGGGCTGGAAAACCGTTTCCCGCATGAGCTTTCGGGCGGGCAGCGGCAACGGGTCGCGCTGGCCCGGGCGCTGGCACCGAGGCCCGCGGTGGTGTTGCTCGACGAACCGTTCGCCTCTCTGGATGCGGCGCTGCGCGTCAACCTGCGCCAGTATGTCGCCCGGGTGCTGCGTGATGTGGGTGCCACGGCGATCGTGGTCACTCATGACCGAGACGAGGCGCTGACCATGGCCGATCAGATCGCGGTACTGCGCAATGGCCGCATTGCCGGAGTCGGCGGTCCGCGGTCTCTGTACGCCGAGCCACCGGATGAACACGTTGCCCGATTCCTCGGTCCGGCCAACCTACTACCAGCGAAAGTTATTGCCGGGCAGTTACATTGCCAGGTTCCGATCACGCACGGCGCACTGAACCTGGACGACGGCGCCTACACGTTGCTGCTGCGTCCCGAACATTTGACCGTCGCGTACCAGCCCGATTCGGAGGGTGCGCAGGCGACGGTCGTCGCGGTGGACTATCGCGGCGGGAGCTCCGGGCTCACGTTGGATGTGGATGGCGCGCCGGCCACCGAACTGGTGGCCGAGGTGTCCGGCGACGATGAGGTGGCGGTCGGACAGCGGGTGTGGGTCAGTGCCATCCAGGGTGATGTCGCCTGGCCACAGGATTGAGCCACGGGTCTTGTTGGTGGCCGGTCGGCGTCCTAGCGTGATCGGTGTGGCGACGACCGGCTCGGATCCCGCGCAGATCCGTACCCGCAATTTTGCACGGGTGCTCGGACCGTTCTTCTGTATCGTGCCCACGACGGTGGCGATTCGCAGCGAATACATGAAGCAGTTGTTCGACGAATTCAAGGCAAACCCCATGTGGCCGTGGTTGTTCGGGGCCATCCTTTTGATGTTCGGCCTGCTGATCATCGCGTTCCATCAATTCTGGCGCACTCCGGCGGCAATCATCATCTCCGTGATCGGCTGGATCATGCTGGCGCGCGGCATCATCCTGCTGACCGTCCCCACCGCCTATGACCAGGCGGGCGATGCGGTGTACTCCTCACACGCTTCGCTGTTCATCTGGGTGGTGTTCGCCGGGCTGGCGTCGTGCGGGCTGTATCTGACGTATGTGGGATGGAAGCCGGTCAAGCATGATGACTAGTTCTGTTCGCACCGGCGTGGTTGCCCTGCGCCGAAACACCGGGTGAACATCAGGTAACCCGACGCTACCGGGTCAGGTCGGTGTCATCGACGGTACGTAACCTCGCGGTGGCGATACCGACGACGAGGAGTGCGCGACATGCTGGATCTGCTGGATACCGCAATACGCATCGGCACGGGTCTCGGCCTGGGCGCGGCGATCGGTATGGAGCGGCAGTGGCGATCCCGCAACGCGGGGTTGCGGACCGCCGCGTTGGTGAGCTTGGGCTCCACGCTGTTCGTATTGATGGGCGGCTACACCTTCGCCGGGGTGCATGACGCTGACCCGACCCGCGTCGCGGCCCAGGTGGCCTCTGGCATCGGTTTCCTGGGTGCCGGCGTGATCATGAAGCAGGGAGCCAACATCTCGGGTTTGAACACCGCCGCGACGTTGTGGGCCACTGCCGCGGTCGGCGCACTGTCCGGCGGCGGGATGATCAAGGAGGCGGCACTCGGGGCTGTGGCCGTCATCGCCGCGAACATCTTCCTGCGGCCGCTGGGCCGCGCGCTGGATCGTAATGAGGTGCCCGGTGGCGAGGAGAAGGTGCCGGCCGAGTACCGGTTCGAGGTGCGGTGCCCGACCAATGCCGAGGCGCATATTCGCGGCCTGGTCTTCGACGCCATTCATCGGCCGGACTTGACCGTGCAATCGATTGCCGCCGTTGATCTTCCGGACGATCAGGGGGTGCGGATCACCGCGACGGTGATCGCCGACGAACGCGACGACCGTCGGATCGAGGCAGCACTTGCCGATGTCCTCAAGGCGCCTGAAGTCACGTCGGTGCGATGGACCGCCGATGACATGGACGACTTCGACTGATCAGTTGACGCAGGGAACGCCGTTGCCGCTCAACGGCTTTCCCTGGTCGGGAATGTCCGGATCCTGCGCCGAGGTGGTGGGCTGGCTGACGGTGGCACCCGTCGACTGAGCGTCGGCCACGGCCGGTGGCGGGTCGTACTCGTTGCCCAGGATGATCCTGATGTGGCCGGGCTGTTCGTGATCGCTGGGTTGCGGTGCCGAGGTGATGGCCAGCTGGTCGGCCACCTGCTTGGCGTCCGACGCCGCGCCGGGGCCGTAGTCGATCTGGGTGGTGGTGGGCTCACCGGGCTGTGAGTTGCGGACGTCGCCGGTGGTGAAGCCGTGCGTGCTGAGCGCCGAGGCCACTGCTGAGGCCAGTCCGGTCATCTGTCCGCCGTTGATCACGTCGACCGTGCTCGCCGGCGCGGCCGGAGTGGTGGAGGTGAGTGGATTCTCGGAGAAGGCGGCGGCCACCTGGGTGCGGATGGAGTCGGGGTCGACGATGTTCACATCTTGGCCGTTGACGGTGTCGTAGCGCAGCACCGGCAGCGTGCGGTATTCGATGTTGGTACCGGAGATGGAACCCAGACGCCGGAACACGTCGTCGGTCCAACCGCTGGACAGCACGATGTCCTTACGGGCCACCGACATCAGGTCCGAGAACTTGCCGATATTGCTGAACACCCCGCCGCTCTGCAGCTTGTGCATCACCGAGGCCAGGAACGCCTGCTGTCGGTGGGTGCGGTCCAGGTCGCCGTTGTCCAGGTTGTGCCGCTGACGGACGAAAGCCAGTGCCTGCGATGGGTTGAGGGTCTGTGGACCGGCCGGGAAGTCGGCGCCGGAGAAGTCGGTGTCCGAGACGGCGTTGTTGAGGCACACGTCGATGCCGCCGAGGGCCGAGGCGAGGTCGTAGAACCCGGCCAGGCTGATCTCGGCGAAGTAGTTGACCTTCACGCCGGTCAGATCACGAACGGCGGCGATGGTCGCCGAGCGTCCGGCCTCACGCCCCTTGGTTTCCAACTCGTGCAGGTCGGTGACGCCCTGGTCGTTGAGTTTCTGCTCGACGTCGGCCTTCTTCAGGCCGTACGCCTCTTTGATCTTGATGTGCCGGTACCCGGGGATGTCGTCGACGGCCACGTAGTCGTCACGTGGGATGGAGAACGCGATCACCCGATTGTCGGACGTGACGTGCACCAGGATCAGGGTGTTGGTGTTGTAACCGCCGCTGTCGGAGTCGCCGGCGTGCAGTTGGTCCAGTAGATCCTGAGGCAGTTCGTCGCCGTTCTGATCACGACGCGAGTCCAAGCCGATCAGCAGGATGTTCATGTCACCGTTGACGTTGCCCGAACCGGGCAGGTCGATGCCCAGTGCGTGCGAGATGGTGAAACCGTTGATCACGCCGTGGATGCCGTACCAGGCCACGCCGGTGAATGCCAGCACGGTGGCCGACACGAGAGCTACTACCAGGCGCATACGCGGTGGCGTCCCCCGCTCGAGCCGGACTGGTTTGCCATCAAAACTCCTGAGCAACAAAGAGGCGGCGAAGACCAGTCGGCCGCGAACCGTTATGACTCCGGCAAAGCCGGGTGTTCGTGTCAGCCTACAAGCCAGAGGGAGCGTCCTGCGGTAGGCGGGATGGCCGTGGCGGGCGGTGAAGCAGTGATTTTGAGCCGAATTTTTAACTTACGTCAACGCTGAAATTTTGTGACTCATGTGACTTGTGCGACTAGCGATACGAGTGATGTAAGAAAGGGCCTCATGATTAAGCATTGATCTCAGAGATGACGGTAATGAAACGCATAGGGTTCGAACGGTTATCGGGCCGTGTTGTAAATGTGACGTTTGTAGCTCAGCGTTACCGAAGTGAAATCAGTGTCAGGAGTGGCACTGGGATCTGGGGAATAAGGAGCGTGCTACATGACGGCAACCATTGACCTGCCGTACCGCCGCAAGGTGGTCGTCGGCAGACCGGCTAAACCGAAGACAGGAAGGACGCAGATCAACTCATTTGATGTCATCGCGGGTTCCGCGACGGTGTTGCGACCGTTCATCGTTGCTCTGGGCGTGATCGGCGCCGCGATGGTGTGGAGTCCCGATGCCAAGGCCGACATCGTCGGCGATGCCCTTGGCACCGTCGGGATCGGAAACAACGGACCGGTGAGCAATGCCATCGCACAGGTCGGGACTTCGATCTGCCCGATGCTGGTGCAGCCCGGCAGTCAGGTGGCCAGCAACCTGACGCAGGCGAGCGGTAACGGCGGGATCGCGCCGCCGGTGGCCGGCCTCGTCACGCAGATGGCCATCCAGTCGCAATGCCCGGCGTTCATGACCGCCCTGGCGAACGGCAACCTCCCGGCACTCATGGGCGGCGGCATTCCGTCCTCGCCGTTGGGTTTACCGGGTATACCGGGCCTGGGTACTCCTGGGCTGCCGGGCTTGGGTGGCACTCCGGCGCTGCCGGGTCTGCCGGGCGTACCGGCCGGTGCGGTGCCGGCGGTACCGGGGGCGACCATGCCAACGCCAGGACTTGGTCTGGGTGCTCCGGCGGTGCCGGGTATCGCGACGGGCGCGACTGCTCCGGCACCGGGGCTCGGGGTGCCTGCACCAGTGCCGCCGGTGCCTGCTTCACCAAATGGGATTGTGCCGATGCAAATCGCCTGACCGCGCCTCTGGGGAAGGAGTCCGCGGTTCGGGTTTTGCCGAACAACAACTGAATACAGAGCAAGAACGGCGAAGCGGTCACCACGACGCTTCGCCGTTCTGGTTCTTTGTGGACGACGGGATCAGCCAAATCCCAGGATAGGCACCCAAACTGGAGATGTGCCGCCACCGGAGCCGATACAGCCCGCACCGCCGACGCCGACCCTCATGCCGCCACTGCCGGATCCTGATTTCGGCCGGTTCGGGCATGGCATTTCACTGCTGGGCGGATGGCTGCCGCTGAGCATCGAGGTGCTGGCCGTCGTCGCACTGGTTGTGGCTGTCGGGTGGCGCAGCCGGCGATGGCGCACCGTGTGGGTTCCGGTCGGACTGGCCGTCGGTGTCGCCGCGGCCCTTGGCGCACGCACATACATGAACTCCGAAGGTCTGGCATCGGATCCCGCCCCGCTGCGGCTCTGGCTCTGGGCTGCGGTGTTCGCGTTCTCGATTGCGGTGTTGTTATTAGGTTTTCGTAGCGCACAGTGGTGGCGTCGGGCGCTCTCGCTGGTGGCGGTGCCGCTGACCGCGCTGGCGGTTCTGGTGGTGCTCAACGAGTGGGTGGGCTATTACCCGACGTGGCAGCGGGCGTGGGGCGACATCACCTCCGGTCCCATGCCCGATCAGACCGACCTGGCCGACCTCACCGCGTTGCGCAATACCCATCAGGCGACAGGAAAGCTTGTGCCGGTGGATATTCCGGCAGACGCCAGCGGCTTCAAGCACCGCCGAGAATACGTCTACCTGCCACCGATCTGGTTCGCCGGCCAGACCCCGCCGAAGCTGCCGGCGCTACTGATGATCACCGGCGAATTCGGCAATCCGACGAATTGGATCCGCACCGGCAATGCGATCGCCACCGTGGATGACTACGCCAAGCAGCATGGCGGCGCGGCACCGATACTGGTGTTCGCCGATTCCAGCGGAAGTTTCAACAACGACACCGAATGCGTGAACGGCCCGCGTGGTGACGCCGCCGACCATCTGACCAAAGATGTTCGGCCGTATATTATTTCGCAGTTCGGGGCATCACCGGATCCGGCTGACTGGGGCATCGTCGGGTGGTCGATGGGCGGCACCTGTGCGATCGATCTGACCGTCATGCACCCGGAACTGTTCAGCGTGTTCGATGACATCGGCGGCGACCGCGGGCCCAACTCGGGAACCAAGGAGCAGACGATCAAACGGCTGTATGGCGGAAATGCCGCGCAATGGGCCGCGTTCGATCCGCGGACCGTCATGGCGGCGCATGGGCCCTATCGCGGGGTGGCAGGCTACTTCGACGATTCCCAGGAGCCGGCCGACGACAAGTCGAAGAACGTGGCCGACCCGCGTCGCAACCACGAGGCGCCGGTGGGCTACGGCGGTCACGACGAGGACGACGAGTTCCGGGAGAAGGGCGCGTTACCCGACCTGTGCGCCGCGGCCGCCGCAGTGGACATCGGATGCGATCTGCGCGTCTACCCGGGGTATCACACCTGGCAGTTCGCGGTTCGGGCGTTCGCGAACGCGCTGCCGTGGCTGGCGCAGCGGGTGCACACGCCTACGGCGTGATCCATTGCGCCGCAGTGTGATCCGACATAGTACTGAGGGCTGTGAACCAGTGCGGTTCACAGCCCTCAGTGTTGTTGTGTGGTGATTACGCGCGGTGCTTGCCGCCGCCGTTGCTGTTCGACGAGGCGCCGGCCGGGGCGCGGTGCTTGCCGCCCTTGCTCTTACCCGAGTCGGACGAACCCGAGTTGCTGTCCGATCCGCTCTTGCTGTCGGATCCGGTCTTGCTGCCCGAGCCCGCCTTGGTGTCGGTACCGGTCTTGGTGTCCGATCCGGTCTTGGTGTCGGTACCGGTCTTGGTGTCCGATCCGGTCTTGGTGTCGGTACCGGTCTTGGTGTCCGAGCCGGTCTTGGTGTCGGTCTTGGGGGTGTCGCTCGACTTGTCCTGTCCCGAAGTGGTGTCGGTCGAGGGGGCGGTCGTCGACTTGTCGTCGGACTTCTGCTTCTTCTTCGAAGAGGTGTCCGAAGTCGTCGACGTGGTGCCGGTCGAGTCGGTGCCGGCGGCCGGCGTTGCCGAGGTGGTCGACTTCTGCACCGCGGTCTTGACCGCAGCCGCGGAGAGCGCCAGCGGTTTGGTGGTGGTTGCAGCAGCCGTGACGGCCGCGGTCGGGGTGGCTGCCAAAGAGCTCAGCGTCTTGATGATGGCGGCCGGCGTCTGGATCAGAGCTGTGATCGCGGCCTTGACGGTCGTGATGACGCCTGTCAGCAATGAGGAGATGGCGGCCGGTGCATTCGAGATGACGCCTTTGAGCGCCGTGACTACGGCGGTCGGCGCCGCCGAGACCGTGGCGACCACGGCGGTGATGGTCGTCTCGACGCCTTTCAGCAATGCAGAGATCGCGGCCGGCGTACTCGTGATGGCGCCTTTAAGCGCCGTGACTACGGCGGTCGGCGCCGCCTGCAGCGCGGCGATCGTGGCGGTGATCGTCGTCTCGACGGCCTTCGCGAAGGTCGAGCCGGTTCCGGCGAACAGCGCTTTGATGGCCAAGTTGGCGTCGGTGATCAAGACGTTGGGTACCGAGATGGCGGCTTTGAACAGTGTGTAGAGCGGAGCCAACCCCGTTGTCAGGGCCAAGTTGAGGTCGGTGATCAGGACGTTGGGAGCGGCGATGACGGCTTTGAACAGTGTGTAGAGCGGAG
This sequence comes from Mycobacterium sp. MAA66, assembly GCF_041261665.1. NCBI lineage: Bacteria > Bacillati > Actinomycetota > Actinomycetes > Mycobacteriales > Mycobacteriaceae > Mycobacterium > Mycobacterium sp. MAA66. The sequence continues at coordinate 17,623 of NZ_JBGCCC010000004.1, forward strand.
CCAACCCCGTCGTCAGGGCCGTGTTCAGACCGTTGATCAGGGCGGCGGGAGCGGCGGCGACGTCGTTGAAGAGGGTGTAGATGAGCTGAAACGGCACTGTAAGGATGTCGGTCGGCGACGCGGTGAGGTAGTACTTCTCGGCGTACGTCGACACGGCTGCCGGTGCGTACACGGCCGGCAGGTGGGTCGGTGACATGTAAGGAGTGACGGTGCCGGATGCAGTAGCGATGACCACCGCAGACATTCCGGCTACGAGCGACGACTGAAGAGCAGGCAGAGCTTTTTGCATTGTGTGTTCCCCGAGTTTCTCGAAGCAGGACCGTCATTTGCGGTCTGACCTGATTGCGGTCTGAAAATAGCTGAAACGTAAGAACTGTGTGCGCTGGTAGTAATGTGCTGGGAGCCTGCTGACCAGCAAGAACGTGCACCGTTTGCCCAATATCGAAAAGAAATCCAACTGAATTTATCCAAAAATTCACCTGGTGCGTCGCGGGCGGGAACGGCAGGTCGCAGCTGGGGGTCATCTGCGGATATGTCGAAGATTTGCAGGTTGTGCGGTGTGGGTGCTCGCCGAATCGGGCCGATTGTGGTCCAGTGAGGCGTGATGTCAGCTCCCCTGTCAGATGCTCGCCGGGTCGCGGCGGTTGCTGTCTTGGCGTGGGCGGTGGTCGTTCAGCCGGTCGCAGCTGCGAGCCCGACGACGGCGCCGGCCACCCCGACGGCGCCAGCTAACCCGACCTCGACGGCGCCGGCCACCCCGTCGGCGTCCAATCCCGCGACCGACAGTCAGGGGTTTGTCGACTCGTCAGCCCGATGCAGCGCTCCCGACGTCGCGGTGGCCTACGGCAGCACCGATCAATCAAAGGCGGCGATCTGCAAGACGCCGGCCGGTCAGTATCAGTACCGCGGCGTGCGTTTGCGGGACGGCGCCAAGCTGGTCGCGGCCGCCGCGCAAAACAGCAGCGGTGCGTTCGTCGCGACGAGTGACGGCATCACCTACACCCTGACGCCGAAATCGCTCGACATCACTGACGCCTCAGGCCTGATCCGCTCGGAGCCGGTGGTCTACTACCGCGGATCGAGCACGATCGCGTCGACTGGAACCACGGCGTCGACACCGACAACGGGTCAGACTGCCGGCGCACCGGTTACCCCCGTGACCGGAGCTCCGACGGCGGCTCCGACGACGCCGCTACCGCCTCCGCTGCCGGCCGAGGTGGGTGGCAAGTCCACCGGCCACTAGCCGAATCGGCTTGCCGCCCAGCGGCCGTCAGCGCTGCTCGCCGGTATCGCCGTTCGGCGTCGTGAGGATTTGGTAGCTCGGATCGGCCATGTAGATCGGCCGGTTTCCGCTCTGCTTGGCCTTGCCGGTGATCCGGATCAACTGGCCCGGGCTGATGTCGTGTCCTTGGCCTGAGGTGAAAACCACACGCAGCGTTCCACTTTCGTCACCGACGACGGCCACCAAAGTGGCCTTGCCGCCCTTGACTTCCTCGTCCACCTCGTTGACGCGGCCTTCCACGATCGACCGGTGCCCGACGATCAGGCCGTCGACCGGGACCGATGCCTGCGTCGGTTCGGGATGTTCGTATTCCTCGATCAGCTGCTCGTCGCCCGCGGTGATCCGGCTGCGCATCCGCTCGACACTGCGGGTGATGCGCTCCTCGAACATGTCGGGGAACGCTTCCCGGATCCGGGACTGCACGTCGTAAGGGACGATGGTGGCCGCCGCGTCGGGAATGCGGCTGACGGCCCGCGAGATCTTGTCGGCGGTGCGGTCATGCAGCAGCCGTCCGAGCAGCGGGGCATAGCTGCGGCGGGGTAGCAGCACAGTGACGTTGGTATGGGGGTACTCCGCCAGCGTGGTGGTGACGAGTTCCTGTGCCGCACGGTCGAATCGGCGGTCCGGGCAGTCGACGACCCGCAGCGGGGTCTCCATTTCGTAGTACTCCCACTTCTTCTGCAGCTGCTTGGCGTGCTGCGGGTCGACCATGAAGTGCACCGCCGTCATGGTGTCGGCCCGCAACCCGCGGCCGTAGCGCAGGGCTTCCAAGACGGCCAGGTCCACCCCGTTGACCATCACCAGCACCCGGTGCCGGGAGAACTTCACCGAATCCGGTCTGTTGTTCCGGAAGTGCTCCAAGATGGCTGCCTCGGCGCGGTATTCGCGGTTCAGTCGCATCAACAGGCCGACCAGCAGCGGGAACACGATGACCACCAGCCAGGCGCCCTCGGTGAACTTGGCGACCGCGAAGATGCCGACCACGATGGTGGACAAGATGGCCGCGGAGAGGTTGACTGCAAGACGCCCACGCCAGCCCGGTTCCCGGTGCGTCAGTTGGTGTTTGGACATGCCGTAACCGGCCATCGCGAACCCGGTGAACACGCCGATGGCGTAGAACGGCACCAGGGCGTTGACCGAACCACCGGTGAAGACCAGCAGCGCCACCGACAGCACGGTCAGCACGATGATGCCGTTGGAGAACACCAGGCGATGGCCGCGCTTGGTCAGCTGGCGCGGCAGGAATCGGTCCTCGGCAACGAAACTGGCCAGCGTCGGGAAGCCGTTGAAGCTGGTGTTCGCGCCCGTGTACAGGATCAGCGCAGTGGATATCTGCACCAGGTTGTACAGAACATGACCCGTCCACCCGTCACCGAATACTGCGCGGGCGATCTCCGAGAGCACCGACGGATAGCCGGCATCGTATGGCGCGGCGTGGGTTTCGTATGCCAGGTAGGACACCCCGGCCACCAGGAAGCCCAGGATGCTGGCCATCACGGTGAGGACGAGTCGGGCGTTGGGGCCTTGCGGTTTACGGAACACACTGACGGTGTTGGAGATGGCCTCGACACCTGTCAGCGAGGAACCACCGTTGGCGAAGGCGCGCAGAATGGCCAGCACGCTGGCGCCCATGATCAGGCCGTTGGCGTGTTCGATCGGTACCAGGCCGGACATCTTTGTGACGTCGTAAACCGGTAGATCACCGAAGATTTCGCGGATGATGCCGACCACGATCATGATCGTCAGCATGATGATGAAGAAGTAGGTGGGTATCGCGAATGGCCGGCCGGCTTCCCGCAGACCACGCAGGTTGGCGTAGGCGATCAGCAGCACCACGCCGACGGTGATCTCCAGGCTGTACGGACCGAGCGTCGGTATCGCGGAGGCGACGGCGACCGTCCCGGCCGCGGCCTGCACCGCGACGGTGACCACGTAGTCGATCAGGAGTGCCGCGGCGGCGATCTGGGCGATCCTGGGCCCGAAGTTCTCCCGAGCCACGACGTAGGAACCGCCGGCCCGGGTGTAGGCCATCACCACCTGGCGGTACGAGGCGGCGACCAGGATCAGGATCAGCAGGATGACGCCGGTGATCGGCAACAGCAGGGTGAAAGCCGCCAGACCTGCGTAGGGCAGCAGGCCGATCAGGATTTCCTCGGTGCCATACGCGCTGGACGAGATGGCGTCGGGAGACAGCACGCCGAGAGCAACCGGGTTCGACAGCTTCTCGTTGTGCAGTTGCTCGTTGACCAACGGCTTGCCGAGAAACAGGCGTTTGAGTGCGTAGCCGACAGATTCGGGTACCGGGGGTGGCGGCGTCGTCACCGCGTGAGTCTAGGCCGAGCGAAGGTATCCGGCGCGACACCCACAGCACACTACAAGCCAACGAACAGGATCGGTGGTGCCGAGCTCAGGCGCTGGGTGCGCTGCGGTAGGTCGCCAGGTACTTGTCGCGTCGCTCGGCGTTGGCGTGCGCGTCGGCCAGCGTTTGCTGCAGCGTGCCGAATGGATAGCCGTGCTTGGTCAGCCGGTGCTCGGCTGACTGGTCCACATAGGACAGGCCGTAGATGAGTGCAATGGCCAGGCCGCCGAGGAGGGCGGTCCAGGTGATCCAGGTCGGTCCGAAGACGGCCACGCCCAAGATGGCGAACGGAACCATGGTCGCGCTGGTGCGGACCACCTGGCGCAGCCACCGGGTCCGGCAGGTCAGGTCGTGCAACACCCATTCGCGGTACCGCTGCGGCAGGGTGCCGCCGTAGATGTACCAGAGCCATTGCGCAGGGTTGGGGCGAGCGGAGCGACGGGGTGTGGGGTTGGGGCGAGCGGAGCGACGGGGTGTGGGGTTGGGGCGAGCGGAGCGACGGGGCGCGGGTTTGGCGTTCATGGCGGACTCCTTGGTCGGTTATGTGGTTGGGGCGAGCGGAGCGACGGGTTATGTGGTTGGGGCGAGCGGAGCGACGGGTTATGTGGTTGGGGCGAGCGGAGCGACGGGTTATGCGGTCGGGCTGGTGGGCAGGACGCCGGCGGCCAGTGCCGCTGCGTTGACCCGGTTCAGTACGTCGCGGAGTAGTTCGAGTTCGGGCATCTGCACTCCGAGTCGGGCCACGACGGCCGGTGGGATGTCCAGGGCCTGCCTGCGAAGGGCGACTCCAGAATCGGTGAGCGTCACCGCCATCGCCCGTTCGTCACTGGCGCTGCGGGCGCGGGTGAGAAAGCCCATGGCCTCCAGGCGCTTGAGCATGGGGGACAGGGTGGCGGAATCCAGTTGCAGTGCGGTGGCGATCTCCTTGACCGACATCGGGCAGCCTGCGCAGTCTGACTTTGCGTGGTCCCACAAGGCCAGCATCACCAGGTATTGCGGGTGGGTCAGGCCCAGTGGCTCGAGCAGTGGGCGGTAGACCGCGAGCACTGCGCGATTGGTGACCGCCAAGGCGAAGCAGACCTGCTGTTCCAGGGCAAGGGGGTCGGGGTCGAGCTGCGCGGTGGTCATGGCTTGACAGTACACTAATAATTAGTGCACTAACTATTAGTGTCAAAAATATGTCGCAGATCTCAATCAGCTGGTGCGGTTAGGGCTTGGCCGGGTGAATTCCGCAGGTGCAGGTGTCGATTGACGGGCAGCCGCACTGCATGCCCCATTCGACGATCTCTCGCGCGCGCCGCAGTTCGGCGATCCGCGCGTCGATGGCAGACAGCTTGGTTTCGGCCAGGGCGCGGCTGGCGGGACGCCCGGGCACGTCGTCCGCGAACAAGAGCTGTATCTCGTCCAGAGTGAAACCCGCCGACTTGCACACCCGGATCACTTCCAGGCGGCCGACGACCGAGTCGTCGTACCTGCGCTGGCCACCGACGCGGGCGGGTACGGGTATCAGGCCGATCTGCTCGTAGTAGCGCAGCGTCGTTGCGGCGACGTCAGCGCGGCGCGCCACGTCGCCAATCGTCAGGGTGGCGATGACAGTCCCTTTTCGTCAGGCTTGACTTGGAGCCAACTCTAGGCCGTTGACTTGGCGCATGCAGACCAACCACGTCGACCTCGATGAACTACGCAGCGTCCGGTACGCCCAGTTGCGCACCTACCGGCGTGACGGTACGCCGGTCGATACCCCGATCTGGTTCGACGTCCACGCAGGTGCCGTGGTGTTCCGGACCAAACGTGGACCCAAGACCAAGCGGCTTGCGGCGCGGCCGGAGGTCGAACTGATCGCATGTGACTACCGCGGTCAAATCCGAAGCGGCGCAAAGGCATTCACGGGGCGCGCGGTGATCCTGGCCGGGGATGACGCGGTGGCCGCCAACCGGGCGCTACACCGCCGGTATGGATGGCAGTGGAATATCGTGCCGCTGATCAAGATTCCCGGGGTCAACAACGTGCACCGGAGTCTGCCGTTGCGGGAGAAGTTGCGGCGAGCGCGGGATCGGAATGTCTGGCCGGACAGCGCGATAGTGCGTGTCGACTTCGGTTAGCCGCGCGTCAGCAAAAAACACGACGCCGGCACCAAGTTCGGTGCCGGCGTCGCGCGGAAGGTTTGGATGGTTGTCAGAAGGCTGGCGTGACCAGATGTGCCTTGCGACGGTGGAGCAGGGCACTCAGCCAGCGGATATCGATCAACATATTCAGTTCCTTACTTATGCGGACTTCTTGGTGAGGAACGGCAGCAACCGCCGGCGCTCGTACATGCTGTCCGAGAAGTGGTGCAGCGCCTCGGCGACGGAGGTTGCGGTCGGGAAGGCGGCCTCGTCGCCGCAGGCCAGCAGTACATGGGTAACCGGCTGGGCTGCGACCAAGGACCACTCGATACCTGCTGCGAAGCAACTGTCGTTGACCTTGTCGAGCAGTTCGATGCTGGACAAGGCGAACGAGACGATCCCGCTCAGATCCAGGATGAACGGCTTCTCCGGGAGGATGCAGCGTCGTGCCTGCGCCGCAACCAGGTCCACGTTGAATTCGTCGATGACTCCGGAGACGGTGAGTACCGTCGCCAGTTGGCGGCACTGGGCGCGCACCTCGGCGTCGCCGCAAGCGACCACCGGATTGCCATAGCGGAAAGCGGCTTTCGATGCTGACTCGCTGGTAATCACTGCCATGAGGTGCCTCCCTTCGGTGTTGCCGAACGCGTGACCACTGTGTCGTTTCTTCGGCTTGAGCTTGAAGGTATGCGGCCAAGTTAAGGTACCGGGGAGTAAGTCCTAAATCATCGCTAAGAAGTCAAATCGCGGGCACGAGCAAACTTGGTCAATGTCGCCACTGATGGCCCGAATAATCCACCCATGGCGAGTAGTCGGCGATCAACGGTTCCTGTGACGGACGCAGGTTTTCGGGCACATGCTGCAGGTTGATCCGGATCCGGTACCAGATGGAACTCGGTCCACGCATTCCGTCGACCAACACGTCAATGGGTTCCAGCGCTGCGGCGGCATCCGGATGGCGAACCCGCCACACCTCGAGCGCGGCCATCGCTTCGTCGCGGGTCTTGGTACGGGCAATCTCAAGCAACGGCATCTGTGACGCCCGGCGCCCGTCGCGTGTCGCGCCTTTCGGAGCCTTCTCCGCCGGTCCGAGTTCGGCTGCCAGTTCCAGCAACGCCTCCAGTCCGCCCGCGGCGTGGTCCATGCCCTGCCACGGATCACCGATGCGGGCGTACCGATCGGGCACGGTCAACACGGTGAATTCCTCGGGCCGACACCCCGGCACCTCGTCCCAGTGCAGCGGCGTCGACACCCGGGCATCGGGCCGGGAGCGCACGGAATAGGCCGAGGCCACCGTGCGGTCCTTGGCGTTCTGGTTGAAGTCGACGAACACGCCCTGGCGTTCCTCTTTCCACCAGCGACTGGTCGCCAGCTCCGGAGCTCGCCGTTCCACCTCGCGGGCCACCGTCTGCGCGGCAAGCCGGACCTGCTTGTAGTCCCAACTCGGGGTGATGCGCGCATAGATATGAAAGCCGCGCGAGCCAGAGGTTTTCGGCCACGCGGTCAGACCGTGATCGGCCAGCACCTCGCGTGCCACCTGCGCGACATCGAGGATCTGCGACCACTCGACGCCCGGCATCGGATCGAGGTCGACGCGCAGTTCGTCAGGATGGTCCAGGTCACCCGAGCGCACCGGATGCGGGTTCAGGTCGATGCAGCCCAGGTTCACCGCCCACACCAAGCCGGCGGGTTCGGCGATGACGGCTTCCTTCGCCGAGGTGCCCGACGCGTATTTCAGCTCGGCGACGGCGATCCAGTCGGGGCGCTTCTCAGGTGCCCGCTTCTGAAAGATCGCCTCCTGCGCGATGCCTTTCACGAACCGCTTCAGGATCATCGGGCGGTCGGCGACGCCACGCAACGCTCCGTCGGCCACCGACAGGTAGTAGTTGACGAGGTCGGCCTTGGTCAGTCCGACGTCCGGGAAGATGAGTTTGCCGGGGTTGCTGACCGTGACCTCACGCCCACCGACGTCCAGGGACAGCGCGTCACCCATGAAGTGATGGTAATTGCACGCGACGTTCTGGTGGCGGTGCGACGGGCGTCACATATTGTTGGGGCATGCCCAAGCTCAGTGACCTTCCATCGCAGGTAGCGGCCACCGTCCAGGAGTCGCTGGAGAAGTCCGTTGGAAAGTACATCGACCGCGGCGCTGCCGAACTGCATTACGCCAGGAAGATGTTCGAGGCCGGCGCTCTCAAGATCGAATCGCCGCAGAATATTGCGGCAATGCTTGCCGATATCGTCCGGTGGGGTGAGATCGGCATGATCCCGGCGCTCAACGCGCGCCGGACCCCACACCGCACTGCCGTCATCGACGATGAAGGCGACATGACCTTCCAGGAATTTGATGACGCGGTCAGTGCCACCGCAAACGCACTACGCGGCATGGGGATCAGCGGCGGCGACGGGGTGGCCATCCTGGCCCGCAACCACCGCTGGTTCCTGATCGCGGTGTACGGCGCGGCGCGGGTCGGGGCGCGAATCATCTTGCTCAACACCGAGTTCTCCGGGCCGCAGATCAAAGAGGTCGGCGAACGCGAGGGCGCCAGGCTGGTCATCTACGACGACGAGTACACCGACGCCGTCGCGATGGCCGAACCGCCGCAAGGCAAGTTACGCGCGCTGGGGCACAACCCGGACAAGTCCGAACCGTCGGGCAGTACCGATGAGACCCTGGCCGATGTCATCAACCGGACCAGTAGCGCGCCGCCCCCGAAGGTCACCAAGTCCGCGTCCATCATCATCCTCACCAGCGGTACGACGGGAACTCCCAAGGGCGCCAACCGAAGTGCTCCGCCGTCGCTGGCGCCGATCGGCGGCGTGCTGTCGTCGGTGCCGTTCAAGTCCGGTGAGGTGACCAGCTTGCCGGCGCCGATGTTCCACGCGCTGGGATACCTGCACTCCACCATCGCGATGATGCTGGGCACCACGTTGGTGTTGCGTCGCCGGTTCAAGCCGGCCACCGTGCTGTCCGATATCGAGCGATATCGGGTCACCGCGATGGTCGTGGTGCCGGTCATGCTCTCGCGCGTCCTCGACGAGTTGGACAAGACCTCCCCGAAGCCGAATCTGTCGAGCCTGCGCATCGTGTTCGTCTCGGGTTCACAGCTCGGCGCCGAACTGGCGACCCGGGCGCTGCGGGACCTGGGCCCGGTGATCTACAACCTGTACGGCTCTACCGAGATCTCGTTCGCCACGATCGCACGGCCCCAGGATCTTTCGATCGATCCGGCGACGGTCGGCCCGGTGGTCAAGGGTGTGCGGGTGAAGATCTTCGACGACAACGGCAAGGAGCTGCCACAGGGCAGCGTCGGCCGGATCTTCGTGGGCACCACCTTCCCGTTCGAGGGTTACACCGGTGGCGGTGGCAAGCAGATCATCGACGGCATGCTCTCGTCCGGAGATGTCGGCTATTTCGATGAGAACGGGCTGCTGTTCGTCAGCGGCCGCGACGACGAGATGATCGTCTCCGGCGGCGAGAACGTGTTCCCGGCCGAAGTCGAGGATCTGATCAGCGGGCACCCCGAGGTCATCGAGGCCACCGCGCTCGGCGTCGAGGACAAGGACTTCGGTGCGCGGCTGCGGGCCTTCGTGGTGAAGACCGAGGGCGCCTCCGTCTCCGAGGACGACATCAAGACCTACGTGCGAGATCACCTGGCGCGCTACAAGGTTCCCCGCGAGGTGATCTTCCTGGACGAGTTGCCGCGCAACCCCACGGGCAAGATCCTCAAGCGCGAATTGCGCGAAATGGACTTCGGCACCGAGTAGCGGTGACTCACCGCTGGACGGTGAGCGGGCCGAACAGCGGCACCAGCGAAGGATCGTTGAACGCGGTGATGCGGGAGATCCGTCCCTCGCGCAGCGTCAGTACCTGAACCCCGTAGCCGTGCAGGGCACCGTCGTCGGCGCGGGCGTAGAAGACCAGCGCGGGCTGCCCGTTGGCCCGGGTCGGTGTTGCGTGCCAGTGCCCGGCACGCCGCAGCACCCGGTTGCCCAGGAAACCGACGACCGCCGCGGATCCACTGAACCACGTTGGTGTCGGCGGCATTTCGAACTCCACGTCAGCTCGCACCAAGTCGACCAGGGCCTGCGGATCGGCGCGGGTGAAGGCGTCGACATACCGTCGCAAGAGCTCCCGCGTGTGCTCGTCCTCGGGTTCGTCGACCGCGTCCGGGATCACGCCCGCGGCATCCAGGGTGCGGCGGGCCCGGCGCAACAGGGCATCGACCGCGTCCACCGTGGTGTCGAGCATCGCGGCGACCTCGGCGGCCGGAAAGACCAGGATGTCCCGGAGCGTGAGCACGGCCCGTTGACGCGCGGGCAGATGCTGTAGGGCGGCGATCAACGCCAGTCTCAACCCGGCCTGGCCGGTCACGATGGTTGCCGGATCCTGTTGATTGACAAGCGAATCCGGAATGGGCTGTAGCCAGTCGCGCTCAGGAGTCCGGTCGCCGAGTGGCACCCGGTGATCCTCGGCTGGTGGCCCCAGTCCGGACGGCAGCGGCCGGCGTCCGCGGTTTTCCACCGCGCTCAGGCAGGTCCGGGTGGCGATGGTGTACATCCAGCGGCGCACCGTCGAGCGGCCTTCAAACCGACCGAACCCGCGCCAGGCCCGCAGATAGGTCTCCTGCACCTGGTCCTCGGCATCGTGGATCGAGCCGAGTATCCGGTAGCAGTGGGCCAGCAGCTCTGGACGGTATTGCGCTGTCAGGTCCACGAATTCGGCATTACTGAGTGCGCTCATCCGAGCGGCTCCGCTCCATCTCCGGTGAGCACGTAAGCGGCGGCGGCCTCGGGATCAGTCGCCAGATCGACCACCGTCTTGGCGACGATGTCCGGTGTCAGCACCGGCTGCAGGCGGGCGATGAACGTCTCCGGGTCGACGCCCTGCTGCGCGGCGTAGGCGGCGACGCCCGCCGCGCCGACTCCGGTGGGACTGAGCATCGGGAAGAGCGTGAGGAATCGGATGTCCAGGCCGATCCGTCCGGATTCCTCGGCCGCGTACGCCGAGATGAACTTGATCATGGCGTTGGCGCCGGCGTAACCGCCGCTCAAGGGCGATCCGCGAAGGGCTGCACCACTGGACATCGCAATGACCGTGCTTCCTGATCCGAGCGGTGCGCGCAGCGCCGCCTTGGTCCAGCCGAACACATGGCGGGTGTCGGTGTTCCAGTTTTCACTGAAGGTTTCCCAGGTCTGATCGGCCAGCGGCGCGGTGTGCGGGGTAGCACCGGCGTTGAGCACCAGAAGTTGCGGACGGTACTGCGCGATCAATCGGCTGCCGAGTGCCTCCTCGGTCGCGTCGCCGGTCACCGGAATGAAGCCCGCACCTACGTCGGCCTGCACTGATTCGAGGTCTGCCCCGGTTCGAGCTACGCCGACGACCCGCCAGCCCGCACCGACCAGTGCGGTGGCGATGGCCCGGCCGAAGCCGCGGCCGGCTCCGCTGACGAGAGCGGTCTTGTCGGTATCAGGTGTGGCGATCATCGGGTGCTCCTTGCTGGTGGCGGTGCTGTCCTGATCTAGACCGCCAACGGCTCGGAAATCCGTCGCGGGGTCACGGCAGCGGGGCGGTCACTTCGGCCATGGTGGGCGCGTAGGCGCCGGACCGGCTGACGGTCAGCGCGCTGGTCGCCGCCGCACGATGCAGCGCAGACCGCACATCGGGCCAGTCCGCCGATGAAAGTCGTTGGCGAGCTTGGGAAGGACCCAGCAGCCCGGCGTCGAGCAGGCCCGACAGCAGCCCGGCCATGAACGAGTCGCCGGCGCCGACGGTGTCTGCGACCGTGACCGGCAGGGCATCCACATACAGTGGATCGCCGTTACCGGAGAGCAGTGCGTACGCGCCGGCCGGGCCGCGCGTGATCACCACCAGCGCCGGCCCCGCCGTGATCCAGCGCTGCGTGACGTCCTCGATGGGCTCACCGGGGTACAGCCACTCCAGATCCTGGTCGCTGGCCTTCACCACGTCCGCGAGCGATACCAATTCCTCGACTCGCTCGGCCACCGCTGCCGGCGAGTGCATCAGGGCCGGACGGATATTCGGGTCGTAGGACACCGTGCCTTGCGTCCGCATCCGGGCGGCGGCGTCGACTACGGCGGCACCGCCTGGTTCGAGGGTGGCAGCGATGCTGCCGGTGTGCAGATGGCCGAACCGGGCCAGGTCCGGAAGGTGCGGCACCGCCCAGGTCAGCTCGAAGTCATAGGCGGCGCGACCCGCATGATCGATTCGGGCGTACGCCACTGAAGTGCGCTCGGCGGAGTCAGTGCCGTCGACGATCTCGACTCCCGCGGAAACGGCCCACTGCCGTAGCCGGTCGCCGTGAGAGTCCTTGCCCCAGTGCGAATAGATGCTGCTCTCGCAGCCCAAGGCAGCCATGCCCACGGCGACGTTCAACAGGCTGCCACCGACATGCTCAGAGGTGTGCTCGTCCCGGATGATGACATCGATCAGCGCTTCACCGAGGTTGAGCGCTCGAGGTGTCATGGCTTCACCGTAGGGCGGATCGGCGCCTGATGCTCCGGGTTGTGCGCGCCGTTGGGCTCAGCCGGCTACGGGCCGTTGACGTAGGTTGCCAGACAGCCGGGCTTGTGGCGGCACGCGATGATCGCCGAGGCATCCGGTGCCGACCCTCGAATCTTGGGTGGGCGCGGACCGAGGGCACAGTTGCCGACGTACGGGTTCCATGGCGCGACCCCGTTGGTGCAGCCGCCGTCCGCGTGCGCCGTCTGAATACTTGCGGGCGTCGGTGCCAATACCAAGCCCATCGCCACTGCGCCCGTCAAGAGTTGGCGCAGTGGATGCCGTCCGCGTAGTCCGCTCATTGCCACCGCCACTTCCGACCGTAACACCGGCCGGCGACGGAATCATCCCAGCGAGGGGCGCTACGGATCGCGGGGCAGGCCCAGCAGGCGTTCGGCGATGATGTTGAGCTGTACCTCAGAGGTACCGCCATAGATCGTGGTGGCTCGGCCGGCCAGCAGGTACTCGGCCCACTTGCCCGAAAGTTCTTGTGGCGCAGTGATCGCCGCTTCCGAACCGAATGAGGCCACGCCGAACTCGGCGTAACCCTGGCCGGTCTTCATCGACAGTAGTTTGGAGATCGCCGCAGCGGGCATCGGGTCGCCGCCGGCCAAGGTCAGCAATGTCGAGCGCAGGTTGAGCAGCTTGGCGGCGTGGCCCTCGGCGATCAGCCGGCCGGCCTCGTGCCGTTGGAGTTCGTCGAAGCTGCCTTCGGCCAGGAACGATACGAACTGGTCCAGGCTGGCCAGGAACGGAGGCTCGCTGCTGCCGATCGACACCCGCTCGTTGGTCAAGGTGTTGCGGCTGACCTCCCAGCCGCGGTTCACCTCGCCGAGCACCATGTCGTCGGGCACGAACACGTCGTCGATGAAGACGGTGTTGAACATGGCATTGCCGGTGAGCTCGCGCAGTGGCTTGACCTCGACGCCCGGGCTCTTCATGTCGAGCAGGAAATAGGTGATGCCTTGGTGTTTCGGGACATTCGCATCGGTCCGGGCCAGTAGTGCTCCCCAAGCGGAGTACTGGGCGCCGGTGGTCCAGATCTTCTGACCGGTGATGCGCCAGCCACCGTCGACCTTGACGGCCTTGGTGGTCAGGCTGGCCAGGTCGCTGCCGGCACCCGGCTCGGAGAACAGCTGGCACCAGATCATCTCGCCGCGGAACGTCGGCGGCAGGAAATCCTGCTGCTGCTTGTCGCTGCCGAACGCCACGATGGAGGGAATGATCCAGGCCGCGATGCCCATCTGCGGGCGGCGGACCTTTCCGGTGCTGAACTCTTGGGCAATGATGATCTGCTCGATCGGCGCCGCGGCCCGGCCCCAGGGAGTCGGCAGATGTGGCTGCACCCAGCCGGCCTCGGCGATCGCCGTGTTGCGTTCGGCTCCACTCGGAATCGCTTTCAGCGCAGCGACTTCCTCCCGGATCTCAGCGCGGAGTTTCTCGGTATCGGGGTCCAGATCGATGTCGATCGACCGCATGCCCGCGGTGGTGGCCACGTCGAGTACCTGTAACGGGTAATCGGCGGCGCGGCCAAAGCCCGCGACCAGCGCGATGGCCCGTCGGTAGTAGATGTTGGTGTCGTGTTCCCAGGTGAAGCCGATGCCGCCGTGCACCTGGATGCAGTCCTGCGTGCAGTGCTGGGCGGCGGCTGGTGCGAGGGTGGCGGCGACGGCCGCGGCGAACTCGTAGGACGCATCGCCATCATCGAGTGCCCGCGCTGCGTCCCATACTGCGCCGGTGGCCCGCTCGGTCTCGGCGATCATGTTGGCGCACTTGTGCTTCACGGCTTGGAACTGGCCGATCGGCCGGCCGAACTGTTCGCGGATCTTGGCATAGTCGGCGGCCGTGTCGGTAGCCCAGCGCGCTACGCCCACGCACTCGGCCGACAGCAGTGTGGTGATCAAGGCCCGGGCGCGGGTATTGCTCAGGCCGGTCAGTATCCGGTCTGGGGGCAGCGCAACGGCATTGGCGCGGACATGGGCGAGGGGGCGTAGCGGGTCCACGCTGGGCACCGGTTCGATGTCCAGTTGATCGGCGTCGAGTGCCACCCAGCGGGCGCCGCCGTCGAGCGGCAGTACCAGCAGGGACGCCTGGGCCGCGGCGGCGACCGCGCGTGCCTCACCCGTGATGACGATGTCGTCGCCCTGACCGTTGGTGCTCAACCCGGACTCCAGCGCGTATGCAGCGATGGTCGCACCCGATGCCAGGTCCGGCAGCAGTGGCGAAGACGCATCGTGGTTCGCGATCAGCGCGCTGGCGATGGCTGATGGAGTGAACGGGCCCGGTACTGCGCCGTAGCCGAACTCGGCCAGGGCTATCGCCAGCTCCAGAATGCCGAAGCCTTGGCCACCAACCGTTTCCGAAAGATGCAGCCCCTGCAGTCCCTGGTCGGCGGCCGTCGACCAGTACGGCGGTGGATTCGGGATCGGGGTCTCAAGAGCTTCGTGCAGAACCTCCGACGGCGCCACCCGCGCCACCAGGGACCGGACCGAGTCGGCCAGATCGTTGTGCTCGGACGTGATCGCGATGGGCACCGTTGCCTCCTGATTTTGCGCCGAAATCACGCGTGGTGATGACGTCGATTCGGAGCGTACCGAAGCGTCATCGGGGTCATTCCGCGAGGTTTACTTCGTTGACTACGTTACCCAACGCGCGCCCGTCCGCAAGGCGTTGGCAGTTGTCCACGGCGACCGTCAGATAGCGCCTCATGGTGTCGACGGTGTACCAGGTGACGTGCGGGCTGACCACGACGTTGTCCAGTGTCAGCAGCGGATTGTCCGGCGCGACCGGCTCGGTGGCGAACACGTCGAGGCCGGCTGCGGACAGCTGCCCGTTACGCAACGCGGCGACCAGCGCCGCCTCGTCTACGACGGCTCCGCGTGACGTGTTCACCAGGACGGCACCGGTTTTCAGCTGTGCCAGCGTGTCAGCGTCGAGCAGATGGTGCGTGGCGGCGGTGAGGGGAAGGTGCAGCGACACGATGTCGCTGTCGGCCAGCAGTTCGGGCAGCCGACGCCAGTGCGCGCTGCCGTCGTCGCGGGTGCTGGTGTGTAGCACCCGCGCCCCCATGGCCAGGACCATCTGCTCCACCAACTGGGCGATGTTGCCGTATCCGATCAATCCGACGGTGCAGCCGCCGATGTCGCGCACCGTCTCGCCCAGGGTGGGATCGGTCGGCCAGCCGGTGCCGGCTCGAGTGGCGCGGTCCAGTGCCGGCAGTCGACGCAGCGCTGCCAACATCAGCATCACCGTGCCCTCGGCCACCGATGGCGCGTTGGCGCCGGGCATGTTCGCCACCGCGATACCCAGCCCGGTGGCGGCCGGTACGTCGATGGTGTTGACCCCGGCGCCGAGCTTGTGGACCAACCGAAGCCGGGTGCCGCGTTCCAGATCGGACGCGCTGATCGGACGGAGCACGTGCCAGAGCACGTCGGCGTCGGGTAGTTCGCGGTAGAACGTGTCGTCGTCGTCCTCTGCGCAGAACCGGGCATCGACCAAATCAGTGTGCGCGGAGAGGAATTCGACCACTGTGGGCCCCGCCTCGAAATGCGCCAGCACCCTCAGCGCCATCGTTTGTTGACCCATTTGGTGATGATGTCGGCCTGCTCGCCGCGGGCGCCGGGCGTGGTGAAGTAGTGGTCGGAGTCCATGGCGCACAAGGTCTTGTCGCTGGTGGCCAAGGCGTCGTAGATCCGTTGCGCGTCAGACGGGTACACCCCCGTGTCCTGTTCGGCGTTGATGATCAGGGCCGGACTGTCGATGTACGCCAGCTGTGGTTCGGCGCGCGTCTGGGCATGGCGCAGGCTCCACATGGACAGCCAGTTGCGCAGCGTGCATGCGGCGGCGATGCCGTGCGCCGAGCGATTGGCCCTGGCAGGCACACCTATGTAGCACAGATTGGGTGGCCGCTTGGTGGGCTCCAGGGTGGGGTCGATCATTCGCAGATCCGCCCAGGTGCGCAGCACAGTGAAAGGACGGTCCGAATATCCCGCCGCGCGAACGTATTTGAGTTCGCTTTCCACCCAGTCGGTGATCGCGTGGTTGCGGGCCACCTGGGCCGTGCGGTAGCGGGCGACGAAATCCGCACTGAATGGCGGTCCATTGGCCGGGTTGAACGGATCGAGCTCCGGATCGGTGGCAACGGCGTCGGCTTCGTGGCTGACCGACGCGTCCATCCACGCGGTCAGGACATCGGGGCGTCCGGGATGGGCGGCGCTGGACACGTAGCCGTCGGCCGGTGGCAGGTCGCCCAGCCCGGCAGCCGGACGCATCCCCTGCAGCGGGGTGACGTGCGGATCGAGTGCCTGTGCCTGATACGCGGCCATCAACGAACCACCGCCGGAATTGCCCAGTAATACAACGGTTTCCACGTGTGCGACATCGCGCAGCCAGCGCACGCCGACGCCGATGTCGACCAGGGCGTGGTCCAGCAGGAAGCTCGTCTCGTGGCCACGGAACCGGGTGTTCCAGCCGAGAAAACCGATGCCGCGGGTGGCCAGGTAATCGGCCATGTAGTGCTCGGAGAAGTCGACCTGATAGTGCGCGGCGATGATCGCGATCTTGGGCTTGCGGCCCACGCCGCGGTAGTAGATGCCCTGGCAGGGATGGCCACCGGAGCCGGCTCGCCGCGCGGTTGGAGAATCGACCCCGATGAACTCCCGGACCACGCCCGCGGTGCCGGAATTGGCGTGCTGCCTGCTCATTTCGGCGCGGTCCCCGCACCCAGGTGGCAGACAGTCGAAACCGGCACAGCGGAAACGCTTTTGCGTCCGACGGTCATCAGTGCCCCTCAGGTTCGTGGACGTCTGGCCAGCCGTCTTTGATCACGCCAAAACCTGATGTTAGGTTCCGATTCGGCCGTTGGCCAGACCGGACCGGCGGTTCTGGAACAGCCGCAATGACGTCGGCGCCAGCGGCCACGCCCCGCGGGGTGCTTGCGTTCGGCTACTTGATGGCCTCCACGAAGTAGCCGCGCGGCACATCCGGCACGTTCATCGGGACCGCTGGGGTGAACCATCTGTTCCACGCGTTGCCGGGAACAGCCACGTCGGTGACCGTGGCCGACCAACCGTGTTGTTCGGCCAGCTCTTCGGGTCGGTCGGTGCCGAACAACCAAGGCGCACCGATTTGCGCCATGGACCGGCGCACTGCGGCCAACAACCGTGCCTGCAGCAAGGTCTTCCCGACGATGTCGTACAGCAATATGGAGTTGGGCGCGGACAGCGAGTCGATCCTCTGGAAGAGGGTGCCGACCGCATCCTCGTCCAGGTATTGCAGCAGCCCCTCGATCAGCCAGATCGATGGTGTCTCGGCAGCAAAACCGTTGGCTTGCAGAGTCGAACGCCAATCGTCGGTGAGGTCCACTCCTATGGTCACCCGTTCACAGGTGGGATGCTCGTCGCGCAGGGCCTCGGCCTTGGCGGCGAGCACCGGGGCCTGGTCCAATTCGTAGACAGTGGTCCCGGTCGGCCACGGCAGCCGGTACGCGCGAGCGTCCATGCCGGCGGCGAGAATGACCACCTGCTGGATCGAGGGCACCGCTCGCAGCAGGGCCTCGTCCCAGAACCTGGTACGCACGACGATCTGCAGAGTGCTCTGCTCTCCGGCCGTAGCGATCGCGTCGCTGAGCAACTGGTGGCCGGCCTGGCTCGCCAGTCGAGTTGCGTACGGATCGTCGAAGAGCCGGTCGGGTCGGCCGGATTCCCTGGCTCGGATTGCCGCGACCAGAAGTCCGGTGTTCGCCACCGGCTGCCCAGGTTTGCCCATGCTGCCATCATGGTGGCACGGGTGTCGGTGGTGCTTGGATATTTTTGCCGTTGCCGGCTGCTTCACCCGGTGAGTCCGACGTGGCCGGGCAACCAGTCCCGGTTCTTCAGGTACTGAGTCGGGGTCATGGATGTGAACGACCGGAATTCGCGGATGAAGTGTGCCTGATCGAAGTAACCGAGCTCGGCGGCGATCCCGGTGCCGTCGGCGGTTCCAGCGTCGAGCAGGCGCAGCGCCGCCTGTAGCCGCCGAACCCGCAGATAGGCCTTGGGGGTCATACCGACCTCGTCGCGGAAGGCGCTGATCAGCCGTTTCGGCGATAGTCCGGTCAACGTGAGGGCGTCGGACACCCGGATTGCCGGCACGCGCTCGGCGGTGGCCAGCACCGGTGCAAGTACCCCTGAGCTGGGTTTCAGTTGAGTGAGCAGATAGTCGTGGAGTATGGCGATGCGCTGGTCTGGGGACGGCGTGGCGGTCAACTGTTCGCGCAGTACGCGACTGCTGCGGCCCCAGACCTCGGTCAGATCCACGCAGGCATTCATCAAGTCGCCCAACGGAATTCCGAGCAGGGGAGAGGCGCCCGCGGGCCGAAAGTGAATTGTCATCACGGCTTGGCCGGGGTCGATTCTGGTGACGTAAGAGGTATCGCCGGGGCCGGCGACGAACGCCGTGGCCACGTCCACCGGGGTGCTGCCGTCGGCGGCGAAGAAGTCGACGTGGTCCCGGCCACCGATATCGATGACGACGGTTGCGGCCCCGCGCGGTAGTGCCCTGCTGCAGTGAGGCGGTCCACCAGTGCGTGCCCAATAGCCGATGTAGTCGACGTAGTCGCTCAGTGGCGGCCGGGGCCGATGCAGCTGTGGGGCCGACGGTATCACTGGCGTCGGACGCTCAGCCCGGTGAGCGTGGCCAGCAGGAATGCCAGGTGATCGACCAATTCGTCAGGAGTGCAGGTGATTTCGTGAGCCAGCCAAGCACTGATGGTCTGGGCTACCCCGCCCACGGTGAAATGGGTGCCGGCGAGGCGGCGGTGGCCTTCCGGTAGCTGCAGTGCCTCTCCTACGTGCTGGCCCAGCAGCGCGGCGAAGAAGGCGGTCGATTCGATGCGTTTGCGCGCCACGACCTCGTTGGACAACTGGGCGCCGAACAACAGTTGACCGATGCGTGGATCCCCGGCGATGGTGTGGACGATGTTGGCCATACCGGCCCGGCCCTGTTCGGGCAATGGTGCTGCGGTGACTGCAGCCTGAGTCGTGGCGGCGATATCGGCGATCACGCGATCGAAGACCGCCGCGGCGAAATCGTCCTTGTCGGTGAAGCTTTCGTAGAAGTAGCGTACCGATACCCCGGATTGCGCGCAGATGGCGCGGACCGTGGGATCACCCGGTGGGGTGCTCAACAGATCCAGGCCGGCTTCGATGAACCGGGCCCGGCGCGTGGCGAGGCGCTCCGACGCATCGATTCCGCGGTACGGCCGCACCTGTGCCACGGCTCTATCTTGACACCCGTACCGAGCCGGTGCAATATCAGGAAACATTCGTTCTCACTTTTGCGAGGAGTGACCAATGGTGGTCAGCGAGCACGTCGGAGTTGTCGATCGCCCTATCAGCGCCTCGATTCCGGCTACTCCACGACGGTCTTTCGTGGGGCGGCGCGCAGGTATCGACGATGGACTGATGGGGGTGGCCCTACTGGCCGGCCCGGCGAATGTGGTGATGCAGCTGGCCCTGCGGCCGGTCGCGTACGGCGTCATGGAGAGTCGGGTGGAAAGCGGTCGAGTCGACCGGCATCCGATCAAGCGGGCCCGCACCACTTTCACCTACCTGGCCGTGGCCACCAAGGGCACCGACGAGCAGAAGCTGGCCTACCGCCGCGCGGTGAACAAGGCGCACGCACAGGTGTTCTCGACCGAGGACAGCCCGGTCGAGTATCACGGCATGGACAAGAACCTGCAGATGTGGGTGGCCGCCTGTCTCTACAAGGGCGCGGTCGACGTCTACCGGTTGTTCGTCGGGGAGATGGACGACGAGACCGCTGATCGGCACTACCGCGAGGGCGTCACGCTGGGTACCACGCTGCAGGTCTCGGCCGACATGTGGCCGGCCGACCGGGAGGCGTTCGACCGGTATTGGCAGCAGATGCTGGACCAGATCCGCATCGACGACAAGACGCGTGAATACCTGTATCCGATCGCCGCGGCCCGGCTGCGGGGGCTCACCTTGCCCGGGTTCCTGCAGCGACCGATGGAGTCGTTCGCACTGTTCATCACCACCGGATTCCTGCCCCGGCGCTTTCGCGAGGAGATGCGGTTGCAGTGGGACATCAAGCACCAGCGTCGATTTGACCAGCTGTTCGGGGTGTTGCGGGCGATGAACAATCTGCTGCCCTCGCCGGTCCGGCAGTTTCCTTTCAATGTGTTGCTCAAGGATCTGGACTGGCGGATCCGCACCGGGCGGCCGCTGATCTGACGGTTTGCGCGCCGGCAGCGTGCCCACTGTCCCGCGGCGTACCCTCGCGGGCGTGCGGACTGACAATGACAGCTGGGACATCACCACAAGCGTTGGAGCGACGGCCGTGATGGTCGCGACGGCACGTGCGCTGGAGGCGGCCAAGCCCGACCCGCTCGCGCTGGATCCCTATGGCGAGGTGTTCGCCCGGGCAGTCGGCGGTGCATGGGCCGACGTGCTGGACGGCACGGCGCCCGAGCATCCGTTGGCCACCGCGGAATTCGGCGAACCGTTCATCAATTTTCAGGGTGCTCGGACCAAGTACTTCGACGAATACTTCGCGGCGGCGGCCGGTGCGGGAGTGCGTCAGATCGTGGTGTTGGCAGCGGGTCTGGACTCCCGGGCCTACCGCCTGGACTGGCCGTCTGGTACCACCATCTACGAGTTGGACCAGCCGCAGGTATTGGAATTCAAGCGAGAGGTGTTGGCGGACAACGGGGCCCGCCGTAAGGCCGACCGCCGTGAAATCGCCGTCGACCTGCGGGAGGACTGGCAACGAGCACTCGTCGACGCGGGGTTTGATCCCGCCCGACCGTCGGCCTGGATCGCGGAGGGGTTGCTGATCTATCTGCCGGCCGCCGCGCAGGAGCAGCTGTTTCTGGGAATCGATGCGCTGGCTGCACCCGGAAGTTGGGTCGCCGTCGAGGAGGGTGCCCCGATACCCGCCGACGTGTTTGCCGCCAAGCGAGCCGGAGTCGGGGACAACGGCATGGCCACCGGGTTCTTCAATCTTATCTACAACGAGCAGATCGCTCCGGCCGACGAATGGTTCGGTGCCCGCGGCTGGCGGGCAACTCCCACGCGGCTGGCCGACTATTTGCGGCTGGTTGGGCGTCCGGTGCCGACCAATCCGGATGCCGCCAGCATGATCGCATCGAACAGCCTGGTCACTGCCGTCAAGGAGTGACTGCCGTCACCTGAATTTCACCCGACGTGCGTCTCGACAGTTAAGTTATGCAATGCTAACTTGCACTAGTTAGCTTAGGCATACTTAAGGAGATGGCGGGGGTCCAGACGCTCCCGTGAACACGGGCATGGGTAGTGGCGCATGGGTGGCTTTTACGGTGGTCCGCCACGACGCGGTTGCCGCGCGCGCTGTTTGCGGCAGCCCGACTGCTCTGTGCGGGACCACCTGGCGTAAGTCTCGCCGGGGCACCCACGACACGAGATCGTCGAGTCCGCGCAGCCTCAACCTGCGCTCTTCGGAGGCCGCAGGCCGAGTTGTGGGCGCGCGGGAACCGAACGGCCGTAGGCGCCGACTAACTCTGCGTGCCGCTGTCTCCGAAGTCCACGATGTGACCGGGCCGATCCGGCCCGCGACGCCCGAGTCGGAACGGCCGAGGATCGCAGCTAGCGCTGGGACCACCTCGACGCGGGCTGCGCATGAACCGCGAAAAGTATTGGGCCAGCTGGGATGACCGCGCCGAGCGGGGTGCCCGACGTCGTGATGACGTCGATGTTGCCGAGCAGTTGGCGTGATGGCGGGGGCCGGACAGATCAATCAGGGACGAGCACTGAGTCGTCCACATCGGAAGGGAACTGATGAGTCTCAGCAATGCGAGCGCCGTCGATCCCCTAGCGGTCGGCGTTCGGGTGGATCGTGATGTGCTCACCCGGTTTTCCGCAAGCTGTCTGGCGCTGGGATTGACCGTCCACGACCGTCGTCGGCCCGCTGACCTTGCGGCTGCCCGCGACGGATTCGCCGCGCTGACCCGGATCGCCGGCGAACACTGCGACGCCTGGATCGGGTTGGCCGCTGCCACGAGCGCTGCGCCCGATGTGGTCGAGGCGGTCTGGCACACCGTCGACGCCCTGGGGGCGTTGCAACGCGCAGTCGATCTGGCCCCAGGGGATCTGGGCTTCAGCTACGACAGCGGGCTGTATCTGAACTTCCGCGCGTCGGACCGGGATGGCTTCGCATTGGCTTATGCCGCAACACTTTCCATGTCCGAGTCCTATGCGCAGGCGGATCGTCTGGTCAGCGAGCTGATCGAGCGTCGACCCAACTGGTTGCCGGCGCGATGGGTGCGGGTGGCGATGTACCACCGCGCCCGGCGCTGGTCGGATGTCGTGCGGCAGCTGACTCCGGTGGTCAATGACCCCGCGCTGGACCCGGCCTATGCACACGCCGCCCGGGTTGCGCTGGGCACTGCGCTGGCCCATCTCGGGATGTTCGCTCCGGCGCTGTCCCACCTCGAAGAGCCGGGTGGACCGGTCGAGGTCGCCACGGTGGACGGCACCTTCGTCAAGGCGCTGTCGCTGCGGGCCCAGGGCGAGGACCTGGAGGCCGCCGACGTGCTCGCCGAGTTGTACGCCGCGCATCCCGACAACAGTCAGGTCGAACACGCGCTGTCCGATGCCAGTTACGGCATCGAACCCACCACGGCGGCCCGGATCGAGGCCCGGCACGACCTGTGGGACCCGGAAAGCGAGCCCACCGAATCGGACTTCATCGACCCGGAAGCCAAGGCGCGCAAGGCACATCTGCTGGTGGAAGCGGAGGCCGAGCTGGCCGAGTTCATCGGCCTGGACGAGGTCAAGTATCAGGTTGCGCGGCTGAAAAGCTCGGTGGCGATGTCCATTCGCCGTCAGGAACGCGGATTGACCGTCGCCCAGCGGACCAATCACCTGGTCTTCGCAGGCCCTCCCGGTACCGGCAAGACCACCATCGCGCGCGTGGTCGCCAAGATCTACTGCGGCCTGGGGCTGCTGAAGAAAGAGACCGTGCGCGAGGTGCACCGCGCCGACCTGATCGGTCAACACATCGGTGAGACCGAAGCCAAGACCAACGCCCTGATCGACAGTGCGCTCGACGGCGTGCTGTTCCTGGACGAGGCCTACGCGCTGGTCTCCACCGGCGCCAAGAACGACTTCGGTCTGGTGGCGATCGACACCTTGCTGGCCCGGATGGAGAACGACCGCGACCGCCTGGTGGTGATCATCGCCGGGTACCGCAAAGACCTGGACATGTTCCTGGACACCAATGAGGGCCTGCGGTCACGATTCACCCGCAGCATCGACTTTCCGTCCTACTCGGCCACCGAGCTCACCGAGATCGCCATGCGCATGGCCGAGAAGCGCGACAGCATCTTCGAACCCGCAGCGCAGGCCGAGATGGAGCGACTGTTCGGACAGCTCGCGGCGGCCACCACCCCGGACGCCGCGGGCGTGGCCCGGCGCAGCCTTGACATCGCGGGTAACGGCCGTTTCGTGCGAAACCTGGTCGAACGTTCCGAGGAGGAACGCGAATATCGGCTTGATCACTCGGATTCCGACGAGTTCACCGATGACGAGTTGATGACGATCACCGCACTCGATGTCAGCAACTCCGCTGCACCGTTGCTGCGTGGACTTGGACTGGTGGTGACGCAGTGAGTGCGCAACGGCGGGTGTTCAGTTCGCGCACCCCGGAGAACGACAACCCGGACAAGGTCGCATATCGGGGCGGATTCGTGACCCGGCACCAGGTGTCCGGCTGGCGATTCCTGATGCGGCGCATCGCATCCGGGGTGGCGCTGCATGACACCCGGATGTTGGTCGATCCGCTGCGGACCCAGAGCCGCTCGGTACTGGTCGGCGCACTGCTCCTGGCCACCGGATTGGCCGGATGTTTCGTGTTCTCGATGATCCGTCCTGCCGGTGTGGCCGGTAACAACGCGATCCTGGCCGACCGCGACACCGCGGCGTTGTACGTCCGCCTGGGCGATCAACTGCATCCGGTGTTGAACCTGACGTCGGCCAGGCTGATCGCCGGGCGACCGGATAACCCGACCACCGTGAAGAGTGCCGAACTCGACAAGTTCCCGCGCGGCAATCTGCTGGGTATCCCGGGGGCACCGGAACGTATGGTGCCCAACACCTCTCAGGACGCGGATTGGACCGTGTGTGATGCCGTCTCGGGCCCGGACCAGGGCACGACCGTGATCGCCGGGCCGCTGGCCCAAGGCGGTTCCCGGGTGACCGCGCTGGGATCCCGCGACGCCGTGCTGGTACGTAACCGTGCCGCCAATCCGTCTGACGGCGTCGCTGCCGGCACCTGGCTGCTCTGGAACGGTCGGCGCAGCGCTGTTGATCTCGGCAACCGTGCGGTCACCTCGGCACTTGGCCTGGGTGCCAGCGGAACTGCGCTGCCACAGCCGCGGTTCATCGACCCGGGCCTGTTCAACGCCGTTCCCGAGTCGGCTCCGCTGGTGGCTCCGCTGATCCCGAATGCCGGACAGCCCACGTCTTATCCCTTGCCGGTGACCGCGCCGGTCGGCGCCGTGGTCGCCGCGTTCGAGACCAACAACACCGACAACGCGGTGCGCTACTACGCTGTGCTCGACGATGGCCTGCAACCGATTTCGCAGGTGCTCGCCACTGTTCTGCGCAATACCGACTCCTACGGTCTCGATCAACCGCCTCGGCTGAGTGCTGATCAGGTGGCCCGGGTGCCGGCCGCCACAGGCATCGACACCGCCGCGTATCCGAACGACCCGGTGGTCACCGTCGACCCCGTGAAATCGCCGTTGACGTGCGCCCGTTGGGCCAAACCAGCTGGTGCAACCGCCAGTTCGCTGACGTTGCTGACAGGTGCGGCGTTGCCGCTGCCCGACGGCGAGCGGCCGGTCGGACTGGTCGGCGCCGGACTCGGCGCCACCGCCAACCGAGTGGCGCTGGCACCGGGGACCGGCTACTTCGTGCAGGCCACCGGTCAGCCCGGCGCGCCCGGCGCCGGCGAGACCCCGGCCACGCTGTCCACCTACTGGATCAGTGACACCGGGGTGCGGTACGGCGTCGCCACCGAGGGTGACGCCCTGACCGGTGACAAGAAAACCCTTGCGGCGCTGGCAATTACCTCGGCGCCGCTGCCGATCCCGTGGTCGATGCTCAGCCAGTTCGCACCAGGCCCGACGCTGTCGCGCAGCGATGCGTTGGTAGCCCACGACACCCTGACGACCGCCGAAGCCCAGGCGCCCGCTGCTGTTTTGAGGGAGAACCCGTGAGCAGGTTGATTTTTGAGGCCCGACGCCGGCTGCCCGGGCCGGCCGCCCGCAAGGGTGCAATCACCATCGAGTCGCCGCCGGAGCTGCCACGTCTGGTGCCGCCGTCGTTGCTGCGGCGAGTGCTGCCGTTCCTGATCGTCATCCTCATCGTGGGCATGATCGTGGCTCTGGTGGCCACCGGCATGCGGATCATCTCGGCGCAGACCCTGTTCTTCCCGTTCGTTCTGCTGCTGGCGGCCACGGCGCTCTACCGCGGTACCGACAACAAGACCCGCACCGAGGAGGTTGACGCCGAGCGCGCCGACTACCTGCGGTACCTCTCGGTGGTCCGGGACAACGTGCGTGCCCAGGCCGCCCAGCAGCTCGAAGGCCTGGAATGGTCGCATCCGGCTCCGGACGCGCTGGCCGCGGTGGCGGGCACGCGCCGCCAGTGGGAACGTGATCCGCACGATGCCGACTTCTTGGTGGTGCGGGCGGGGCTGCACGACGCCCGGCTGAACACCGTGCTGCAGGTCAAGGACACCGCAGACGAGATCGATCTGGAACCGGTGTCGCACAGCGCATTACGTAGCCTGCTCGATGTCCAGCGCACAGTTCGCGCGGCTCCGGCTGGAATCGACCTGACCAAGGTCTCGACGATCACTGTGCATGGCGACGCCGAAGAGGTGCGCGGGGCGCTGCGCGCCTGGATCGCCCAGGCCGTCACCTGGCATGACCCTGCGGTACTGGGCGTGGCGCTGGCCGCCTCTGCCGCTGATGCGTTGGAGTCCGACGACTGGTCGTGGCTGAAATGGCTGCCACACAACGACATTCCCGGAGAGGTCGACGGCGTCGGGCCGGCACGGTACCTGGCGCCCAACACAAGTGTGCTGAGCGGGCTGCTCGCTGCCGAACTCGAGGACCGGGAAGCGTTCGGTAGCGCCGACAGCGCTTTCGCCCGGCATCTGCTGATCGTCGTCGATGACCCCACCGCCGACCTGGAGGCGCTGGTGCCGCGCGGCGGACTGGCCGGTGTGACCGTGATCCATCGGGTCAGCGAGGCGCCGCACCACGATCAGTACGCCGACCCGGAGCGCCCAGTTCTGCAGATCGCCGACGGTCACATCGAGCGGTGGACCGGCAGCGGTTGGCAGGCGTATGTCACCGCCGCGGATTCCTTCGCGCCCACCGCCGCCGCGCATCTGGCACGTGGACTGGCGCGCTGGGACTCCAACCCGAACCGGGCTCGCAGCAGCGGCACCGGGCTCGCGACATTCGGCACACTGCTGGGCATTCCGGACGCCGCGGAGTTGGACGTCGCGAGCCTCTGGGCGCCGCGCGGCCGCGCCGAGGAGCTGCGCGTGCCGATCGGCGTCACCGCCACCGGTGAGCCGTTGTTGTTCGACCTCAAGGACGAAGCCGAGGGCGGCATGGGCCCGCACGGCCTGATGATAGGTATGACCGGCTCGGGTAAGTCGCAGACCCTGATGTCGATTCTGCTGTCGCTGCTGACCACCCATTCGGCGGACCGGCTGATCGTGATCTACGCCGACTTCAAGGGCGAGGCCGGTGCCGATATCTTCCGGGACTTCCCGCAGGTCGTCGCAGTCATTTCCAACATGGCCGAAAAGCGTTCGCTGGCTGATCGATTCGCTGACACACTGCGTGGTGAGGTGGCCCGCCGGGAACAGTTGCTGATGGAGGCCGGCCGCCGGGTGCAGGGCAGTGCGTTCAACTCCGTGCTCGAATACGAGGCCGCGATCGCGGCCGGGCATGACCTGCCCCCGATCCCGACGCTGCTGGTGGTCGCCGACGAATTCTCGCTGATGCTGTCGGACCATCCCGAATACGCCGAGCTGTTCGATTACGTTGCCCGCAAGGGACGTTCGTTCCGGATCCACATCCTGTTCGCGTCGCAGACGTTGGACGTGGGCCGGATCAAGGACATCGACAAGAACACGTCGTACCGCATCGGCCTGAAGGTGGCCAGCCCGGCGATCAGCCGCCAGGTGATCGGTGTCGAAGACGCATATCACATCGAAGCCGGTCCCGACCACAAGGGCGAGGGCTTCCTGGTGCCTACCCCGGGCGCGGTGCCGGTCAAGTTCCGCAGCACCTATGTCGACGGCATCTACGACCCGCCGCGTGCCCAGAAATCTGTTGTAGTACATGCGATCCCGCAACCACAGCTGTTCACTGCCGGTCATGTGACGCCGGCGCCGGACACGGTGGTGATCGCCGAGGACGCCGGCCGGGAAGTGCGCGCGCCCCGCAAGTTGGTGGCGACCATCGGTGAACAACTCGCGCACTATGGACCGCAGGCACCGCGGTTGTGGCTGCCGCCGCTCGACGAATCGATCGCCCTGCCGCAACTCGTGGCCCGCACCGCGCTGCCGGCCGGTCAGGGTCGTTGGCCGCTCGGCGAGATCGACCGGCCGTTCCAGATGCGCCGCGACCCGCTGATCTTCGATGCCACCTCGGCGGCGGCGAACCTGCTGATCCATGGTGGGCCGAAGTCGGGCAAATCGACTGCGCTGCAGACGTTCATCCTGTCCGCCGCGGCCACTCACTCCCCGCGTGAGGTGACGTTCTACTGCCTGGACTACGGCGGCGGCGGGCTGCGGACACTCAAGCCGCTGGCGCATGTCGGCAGCGTCGCCTCCCCGCTGGAGCCGGAACGCATCCGGCGTACGTTCGGTGAACTGGAACAGTTGCTGCGCGACCGGCAGGCCCAGGCCGCCGACAGCGGTGAACGCGGCGGCGACGAGTACGGCGAAGTGTTCCTGGTGATCGACAATCTGTACGCGTTCAGCCGCGACAACACCGACACGTTCAACACCCGTAACCCGTTGCTGGCCAAGGTAACCGAACTGGTTAACACGGGCATGGCGTACGGCATCCACGTGGTGATCACCACGCCCAACTGGCTCGAGGTGCCGCTCGCCATGCGTGACGGTCTGGGCCTTCGATTGGAACTCAAGCTCGCCGATTCCCGCGACAGCAATGTGCGGGTGACCGGCGCCCTGACCCGGCCGGCTGACGGCGTTCCGGCTGATCAACCCGGCCGTGGCCTGACCATGGCGGCCGAGCACTTCCTGTTCGCCGAACCGAATCTGGCCGCGATCCCCGAGATCAACGCCCATTACCGCGGCCTGGCCGCTCCGCCGGTGCGGTTGCTGCCGACCGAACTCAGGCCAGATTCGCTGGCGCAGTTGTTCTTCGCACCGGAGACCGTGGTGATCGGTCAGCGCGAGGAAGACCTCGCTGCGGTGTCGGTCGACTTCGCGGCCAACCCGCTGTTGATGGTTCTCGGCGATGCCAAATCCGGTAAGACCACCCTGCTGCGGCACCTGATCCGCACCATCCGCGACAACTCCACCGCCGACTCGGTGGCCTTCACCGTGATCGACCGGCGACTGCACCTTGTCGACGAACCGCTGTTTGCCGACAACGAGTACACCCCCAACATCGACCGGGTGACACCGGCGATGATGGGCCTGTCAGCACTGTTGGAAAAGCGCAGGCCGCCAACAGATCTGACGACACGGGAGTTGAGCAGCTGGTCGTACCGGAACGGCTCGGGCAACCACCTCCACTACCTGATCATCGATGACGTCGACCAGATTCCGGACGCGCCGGCCCTCAGCGGACCGTTTGTCGGTCAGCGGCCGTGGTCCCCGCTGCTCGGCTTGCTCTCCCAGGCAGCCGAGCTGGGGTTGAGGGTGATCGTCACCGCGCGGGCCAGCGGTTCGGCGCATGCGGTCATGACGGCGCCCTTGCTCCGCCGGCTCAACGAACTGCAGGCGACGACCGTGATGCTGTCCGGTAATCCGCAGGACAGCGGCAAGATCCGGGGCCACCGGTTCAGCCGCTTGCCCGCCGGTCGGGCAGTGGTACTGGGATCAGGTGACGAGGCCACGTACGTCCAGCTGATCAATCCGTTTGTGCCAGAGCCTGCTTCCAGTCGATCTGCTAACGAATACGGAAGGGAATCCCACTGATGACACTGCGCGTAGTTCCCGAAGGGCTCACGGCGGCGGGTGCTGCCGTCGAAGCTCTGACCGCCCGTCTGGCCGCTGCCCACGCCGCGGCCGCGCCACTGGTCACCGCGGTGATACCGCCGGCTGCCGACCCGGTATCGCTGCAGACCGCAGCTGAGCTCAGTGCTCACGGCGGCGAGCACCAGGCCGCCGCCGCTCAGGGAGTGGAAGAATTGGGCCGATCCGGCGTCGGCGTCGCCGAGTCCGGAACCAGTTATGCCGCAGGGGATGCCATGGCCGCCGGCTCGTACCTGAGCATGTTGAGCTGACATGACTGCCCCCATCTGGATGGCGATGCCACCCGAGGTCCACTCGACGCTGCTCTCCAGCGGTCCTGGCCCCGGGTCACTGCTTGCCGCCGCGGGGGCCTGGCAGGCGCTGAGCTCCGAATATGCCACCGCTGCAGCGGAACTCACTGCTCTGCTGGGGCAGGTCCAGGCCGGATCGTGGGAAGGGCCGAGCGCCGAGCAATACGTCGTCGCCCACACCCCCTATCTGGCGTGGCTGGCCCAGGCCAGTGCCAACAGTGCCGCCTCGGCGGTACAGCACGCGGCCGCCGCGGCCGCCTACAGCACTGCGTTGGCCGTCATGCCGTCTCTTCCGGAACTCGCACTCAATCACGTGGTGAACGGTGCGCTGGTTGCCACGAATTTCTTTGGTATCAACACCATTCCGATTGCGCTCAACGAGGCCGACTATGTCCGGATGTGGATCCAGGCGGCGACGGTGATGGGCACGTATCAGGCGGTATCGACCGCCACGGTGGCTGCGGCACCGACCACGACCCCGGCGCCGATGCTGCTGGCCCCTGGGGTCGGCGAGACCGGTGCGGTGAGCGCTGCTGCGACTCAGGTAGGTGCGCAGGCGTCGGCGGTCAACGCTTCGTCGGGACTGGACAGTTCGAACGCAATCGCCAATTACCTTGCCGAATACATCAGATCGCTTCCCGGTGGGGACCTGATCTTGAAGTTCCTGCAGGACCCGATCGGGCAGCTTCGGCAGATGCTGTTCGACTTCATGACCAATCCTTCTCAGGCGCTGGTGACTTGGGGACCGCTGTTGTTCGCGGTGGGCTACCAGGCGTTCTTCCAGCCGGTCGGTTGGGGCAGTTGGGGCCTGTTGCTGACCGCACCGTTGTGGGGACCGGCGTTGATGGCCGTGGGACTGTCTGCGCTCGGCTTGCTCCAGTTCGTGCAACCGGACGCGGTGCCCGACGCTTCTCAACCCGCACCTTTCGCCCCACCGGTTCCGCTACGGGCTGAGTACCATCCGATGCCGGTCGTCAGTGTCGCGCCGACTGTGCCGTCTGCACCCGCGGCCCCCGCCGGTTCGGTGGCCGCAGGCAGTGCCCCCGCGGCGGGCGCGCCGGCACCGGCGCCGGCACCGCTGGCCATGTACGCGGTGAGCGGCGATTACCCCGGTGGTGGTTTCACGCCGACGCTGTGGGAAGGCGCCGGCGCCAAGGCTCCGGCCGCCGGCATTGCGACCGCAGTCGCGGCATCGGCGGCGGCATCGGCGGCGGAGCGCCGGCGAGCCCGGCGGCGCCGCGGGGCCACGGCCAAGGAGCGTGGCTTCCGCGACGAATACATGGACCTGGAAACCGATTTGGATCCAGGCCCCGAGCCTGACCGCGCTCCCGAGGTGGCTGCGTCGGCCCGCGGCGCAGGCGCCATGGGATTCACCGGCACGCTGAGTCAACCTGGGGCCCGGGCGACCGGACTGGCCCAGTTGGCAGGTGACGAGTTCGGCAGTGGCCCTAGCGAGCCCATGCTCCCGGGCAGCTGGTCCGGTGAAAGGGGAGACGAACACTGATCAGCGATGCGATGAAAAGCACTGAAGACCAACGGCAATCCGAACAACACCACATCCGAGGGGAACAACCATGAGCATGCTTGACGCACACATCCCACAGCTGGTCGCCTCCGAGGCAGCGTTCTCGGCCAAGGCCGCGCTGATGCGCAGCACCATCGCCCAGGCCGAGCAGGCGGCCCAGTCCGCGCAGGGCTACTACCAGGGCGAGGCAGCAGCAGCGTTCCAGGCTGCGCACGTCCGCTTCATGGAGGTCGCGGCGAAGGTCAACGCACTGCTCGACATCGCTCAGGTCAACCTGGGTGATGCCGCGGGCACGTACGTCGCGCAAGACGCCGCCGCAGCCAGCAGCTACACCGCGTTCTAGCCGTCACGAACCGAATCGAGGAGATCAACGATGTCACAGATCATGTACAACTACCCGGCGATGCTGGCCCACGCCGGTGAAATGTCCTCCTACGCAGGTGCATTGCATGCCGTCGGCGCGGACATCGCCAGTGAGCAGGCAGCGCTGGCCGGCGCCTGGCAGGGCGACACCGGGAGCAGCTACCAGGCCTGGCAGGCGCAGTGGAACACCGCGATGGAGGAGTTGGTCCGCGCTTATCGTGCGATGGCCACCACCCACGAGGCGAACACGATGTCGATGAGTGCGCGGGATCAAGCAGAGGGGGCCAAGTGGGGTTGAGCCCCACCGATGGCCGCAGCGGGCTGGGCCCCACCAGTGGGCTCAGCCCGAACGCGGTTGAACTGACCACGGAGCAGGCCTGGTTCCTGGCAGATAGGCTCGGCGCCGGGAACTTTCCGTGGGTGCTGGCCATCACCCAGCCTTACAGCGATCCGGCCGACAAGCGAGACTTCGACGCCGAGCAGACCGCCGGCCTCACCCAGCTGGGTGTACTGGCGGCCGACGGTGCAGTGAATCCTGCTGTTGCCCAATGGATCCGCACGGTGTGCCGACCGCGTCGCTGGCTCGAGCTGCGCTGGGTGGCCGACGGCGGTGCACTGTTGCGTGGGCTACTGGCTCGCGGCAGCGACGGCTCCACGGTCATCGCATTGCGTAGCGAACACCTGATGACCTGCACGGAGCTGTCCCTCGGCTATCCCGAGGCGCTGGTGTCGGTGGTGACGGCCGGGTTGTCGGGGCGTGCCCCGGCGCAATTCGCAGAGTTCGCTCTGCCCGCGCATATCGGTGCCCGTGCCGACGAGCGCCTGCGCAGCGGTGAGGCGCTGGACGATGTCATGGACTACTTGGGGATTGCGCGATCGGCGCACCAGGTGATCCGGGCCGCGTTCGCCCCGCAACGCAGGTATGTCGAAATCGTCGCCGGTGACCACCGCGACGGACACCGGGTGTGCACCGATGTCGGCGTGAGCGTGGTTGACACCACTGCTGGGCGGATTTTGGTTCGGCCGGCCAAAGCGTCTGACGGGACGTGGATTTCCACTTTCGGTCCGGGAACGGATCTGGCTATATCGGCGGCGTTGCAGCGGCTCACCGCGGCACTGCCCGACGGCTCATGGTTCCCGGATTCGAACCTGACCAGAGATTTCGACACATTCAATATGGAACGGAAAAACGATGTCCCAGAACATATCCGGTAGCACCGTGATGCCGATTGTGCGGGTTGCGGTGCTGGCAGCCGGCGATGCCGACAACGGTGGCCGTCTCACGGACCTGGCGCTGCCGGCCGGTTTGCCGTTGCGCGAGATCGTGCCGGCGTTGCGCCGGATCGTCGCGCCGGACAATGAGGGCTCGGCCGCCTCCACCCAGCTGCTGTCACTGGCTCCGGTCGGCGGCGCGCCATACAGCCTGGACGCCACATTGGACACCGTCGGTGTGGTGGACGGTGACCTGCTGGCACTGCAGCCGTTGCCGGCTGGTCCGCCGGCGCCGCGCATCGTCGAGGACATCGCCGACGCCGCGGTGATTTTCTCGGCGTCACGGGAAAAGCCTTGGGGCATCGCACATATTCGTCGGTACGCGGCATGGTCAGTGGTGGCGTTGGTGCTGCTGGCGACCGTGCTGTCCGCCCTGGTTCGGGTGCACACCGGTCAGTCGGCGGGATTGTTGACGGTGTGCGCAGTGGCTGTGCTGACCGTCGTCGGAGCACTGCTGCGCCGTCCGACCGAGCCCGGTCTGTCGACCGCGTTGAGCCTTACCGCGCTGGCGCCGGTCGGAGTCGCGCTCGCATTGGCAGTTCCGGGTGATTCATGGGCGACCCGACTGCTCCTCGGAGCGGCCGGGGTGACCGCCTGGTCGATCATCAGCGTCGTCCTCGCCGAGCGGGCCATCGCCGCCTTCACCACGGCAACCGTCGTGGGCGCCGGCGGTCTGCTGGTCGGTGCGGTCGCCGCGCTGTGGCAGGTGAGTGCCACCGTCATCGGTAGCGTGTTGCTGGTTTTCGCTCTCGTGGTCACTGTGCAGGCGGCCCAGCTCTCGACGTTGTGGGCGCGTTTCCCGGTGCCCAACATTCCTGCGCCGGGTGATCCGACACCGTCGGCGCTGCCGATCCGGGTGCTGGCCGACCTGCCGCGTCGGGTGCGGGTCAGTGAGGCGCATCAGACGGGATTCGTCGCTGGTGCCGTGTTGGTCACCATTGCTGCGTCGTTGATTCTGGTTTCCGGACAACATGTTTCGCCGTGGGCCTGGTACCTGATTGCCGCTGCGGGGCTGGGGTCGGCGCTGCGGGCTCGGGTCTGGGATGCGGCACTGTGCAAGGCCTGGCTGCTGGGTGAGCCGTTCCTCGTGACCGGCGCGCTCGTCGTATTGTTCGCCGGCACCGGCCGCTACCACGGCGCCTGGTGGGCGCTGATTGCGCTGGCAGTATTGGTGACGGTCGGTGCTGTGGTCGCGCTCTATCCGCAGCTGGCCTCGCCGCAGACCTACTCGCTGCCGATGCGTCGACTGGTCGGCTTCCTGGCGACCGCACTGGACGCGTCGCTGATCCCGGTGATGGCTTACCTGGTGGGGCTGTTCGCTTGGGTCATCAATCGGTGACCGTGGTGAATCAACCGCTGCGGTCCGCAATGGCGGTCCTGACAACCGCTTTGGCGACAGCTGTCACAGTCTGCCCGGGTGCGGCCGCCGTCGCCCCACCCCAGGTTGACTCATCCGCCGCTCCGCCTTCCGGGTCGGCGGGGCCGGTCGCGCCGATGGGCCAGCGCGGCCCGTGCGTGACGGCCGGGGCCATGCCGGGCACTGATCCCGCCGTGGTGAGTCCTAGTCAGTCGCTGCTCAACTTGCCGGGGGCGTGGGCCTACAGCCGCGGTGAGGGCCAGAGCGTCGCGGTGATCGACACCGGCGTGCAGCCCAGCCCGCGACTGCCCGCGAAGCCGGGTGGTGATTTCGTGGAATCCGGTGACGGACTTACCGATTGCGACGGCCACGGCACCTTGGTGGCCGGTCTCATCGCCGGGCGGCCGGGTCAAGACGGGTTCACCGGCGTGGCGCCGGCCGCCCAGATCATCGGTATCCGGCAGACTTCCGAACGATATTCACCCCGCGGAAGCGGCGATGATCCGATGGCAGCGCGCGCCGCCATCGAGGTCGCCAGCCTGGCGCGCGCTGTGGTGCGGGCCGCGGACCTCGGCGCTCAGGTCATCGCCATCACTGCGGTGGCGTGTGTGCCGGCCGACAAACCTGTCGATCAGACCGAACTCGGAGCAGCGCTGAAATATGCTGCGGTGGAAAAGAACGCGGTGATCGTCGCAGCTGCCGGGAATGACCGAGCCGGTCTCGCCGGCGGTCCGGTATGCCAGGCCAACCCGGTGGACAACCCTGGGCTTCCGTCGGACCCACGCAATTGGGCGGGCGTTCGGTCCGTGTCGATTCCGTCGTGGTGGCAGCCGTACGTGTTGTCAGTCGGCTCACTGGACCAGACCGGACAACCGTCGGACTTCACCATGCCGGGCCCGTGGGTCGGTATCGCCGCTCCCGGCGAGAACATCGTGTCGGTGGGCAACAGCCCCAGCGGAGCGCTGGCGAACGCCCTACCCAATGACCGCGGCGATCTCTTTGCATTGCGCAGCAGCAGCTATGCGGCTGCCTACGTGTCCGGTGTTGCGGCCTTGGTACGTAGTCGTTTTCCTGAATTGACTGCGACGCAGGTGATCCACCGGTTGACCGCGACGGCGCACGGAGCGGCCCGCTTGCCATCCAATCTGGTCGGATTCGGCATCGTCGATCCAGTCGCCGCACTCACCTGGGAGCTGCCCGCTGAGGTCACCGCGCCGCCGCGCCCGACGGCGGTGACGCCGCCGCCGGCAGCCGCACCGAAAGACAACACAGGCCGCACAGTCGCATTCGCCGGTGCCGGCGGGTTGGTGCTGGTCGTGCTGATCATCACTGCGTTGATTGCGCACCGACGTAAGGACGAAATCCGATGACTGCCCGAATCACCTTGGCCCTGCTGTTCATCGTGCCGGCGGCCATGACCTACCCGTGGCATTCAACCCAGCATCGGTGGGTGCTGGGCCTGGCGGTCGCAGTGGTCCTGATCGTCTTCGCTTGGTGGCGCGGGCATTTCTTGACCACCATGATCGGCAGCCGATTCGCGATGTGGCGCCGCCGCAATGCCGAGCCGGCTGCCGTTCCTGCTGATGACCGGGTCAGCGTGGCCGTGCGGGTCGATCCGACCGACGACGCCGTGGAGCTGCCACTACCGATCGTCGCCGGGTATCTGGATCGTTATGGCATCCGGTGCGATTCGGTACGCGTCGTCACCCGTACACAGGGGCAGAGCCGAACCACCTGGGTTGGTCTGACCATTGATGCCACGGCGAACCTGGCTGCGCTGCAGGCCCGTTCGGCCGCACTGCCGCTGCGCGAGACTGCGCAGATTGTGGCTCGTCGGCTCGGTGACCAGCTCCGCGAATCGGGATTCCAGGTTGCGGTAGTGGATCAGCCGGACGCGCCACTGCAGGCGGGCGCGCGCGAGACTTGGCGCGCGATCCAGGACGGGGACGGCTACCTCACCGCCTACGGCCTGCCGACCGCTTCCGGGCTGTCCGACGGTCTGGCGGCGCAGCCGTCGGCGTCGGAGATCTGGACAGTATTGGAATTCTCCAGCGACACCAGGCATTCCGTTGTCGCCGCGGCCTGCGCGGTGCGGACCGAGGCGGCGCCGGACGTGGCGGCAGCGGGCCTGGTGTCACTGCGGGGACGGCAACGCCCGGTGCTGGCGGCGATGGACCCGCTGTCGGTGCAGCGACTCGGGACTCCGGTCACCGAGCTGTCAGCTGAACTGCTGGCCCGGTTGTCGTGGCCTCTTGCCGCGGCCCCGCAGCAGGAGCGCGCCGCCGGCGTCAGCTGAACATGAACTCGCCGAGGAATCTCGTCATCCGGCGCAGGTAGTCGGGCTGGCTGACATGCAGGACGTGATTGCCGGGGAACCAATGGAATTCGCACCGATCCCAGTGTTCCCACAGCAGTTCGGCCTGCTGCGGCGGAGCCAACCGATCACCCAGGCCGGCGATGATCAGCCGCCGGTCCTTGGGTATCAGCGGCGGGTAGTTCAGCGGTGAGTGGTACCGGTAGGCCGCGGCCGCGATGTCCTTGTCGGTGCGGGTCAGCAGATCACCCAGCCGAACCAGCAGGTTGGCCGGGAACCATTGGTCCATCGTCGTCTCGGGAGTCACCACCGGAACGTTCGGGATAACCGCCTGGATACGGTCGTCCACCTCGGCGATCAGCGCGGAAGTGTAGCCGCCCAACGACATTCCGGTCAGGGCGATCCGGTCTACGCCGGTGAACTCCAGATAGTCCAGCACCGAACGGAAATCATGGACGGCCTGGGCCATGGATTCGGCGAAGCCGCCGAATCCGTCCATGAAAAATCCGTAACCACTGTAGGGAGAATTCTTCTCGGCCCGGCGGCCGTGAAAAGGCAAGGTGTACAACAAGATGTCGTACCCGGCGCGGTAGAACCAGGGCAGTGCGAAGAACAAGCCGTTGAACAGGTACGCCGACCCCATGAATCCATGGATCAGGCACAAGGTCGGGTGCGGGCCGTCGTCGTGTCGCCAGTGCTGGGCGTGTACCACGTTGTTTCGGGTGTATCCGCGCCGGCGTTCCCGTTCTGCGGGATTGATCGCCTCGAAACTGCTGCGGAACGCGATGTTGTCCACCCGGCCGTGGGCCACCAATTCGGCCACCGGACCGGCTGCCCGAGATGCCACGCGGGGGAGCTCGAGCGGCCTCGGGAAGCTCAGCTGTGCGTCTTTGGCGGCGGCCAATTCGGCGTAGAACCGCATGGCATCGTGCTCACCGCGGACGCCGGCCGGGCGCAGCATGGCCCCCGTTATTCGCGGCACCATCGCCGCGCCCACCACAGAGGCCATTACGGTACGCAGGCCGAGATCGGCCACCGCCGACGAATCCACGATCAGTCGCTGCTGCCAGGTCAGGTCGGCCCGCCGGGGCAGCCCGCGCGTCGTGGCATCGGCCCCGGCCACGTCGGGAACCACGAAGGGTGGATCAATGGCATCGCTCTGCGGCGAACTGGGCACGGCGCGATGCTAACGCGCTGCGGCGTGCCCCGTCAGCCGATACACCAGGGAGTCTCCGATGGTCACCGGTTGGTAGTGCGCGGCCACCCAGTCGGCGATCTCGCGGGTGTGTGCGGCAGTGTGACTCGGTGACCGCAAGACCTTGCCGTGGGTTTGGCTGCCGCCCTTACCAGCCTCGACGTAATAGCTGATCCGGCCGCTGTAGACGTAGTCGATGAACTGCTCCAGCGTCGGCGCGGGATCCCCGCTCCAGCCGCCGACGGCCAGCACCGCCGTGCCCGACGAGAGCTCCAGGGCCGCTGCGGCCTGGGCGCCGTTGGCTGCAGCCGACCATTGGGTGTGGGTATCGGCCAGCAGATGTGCCAGTTGTGGCTCAGTGCCGGTGGTGCCGAGCCAGCCGGCGTCGAGGACTCGGGCCGGCACCACCGCCGACGGACTGGCGCCGTGGTGTGGAGTGGCCACAGTGGCGACGGTGAAAGCGGCAGACCCGGACAGCGCCAGCGCCGCGGTGAGCAGCATCGGGATGCGGAGTGCCGAAACCGCGAGCGCCGCGGTCAGGGCGACTGCCAGCCACGGCAGCCAAGACGGACCGAAATGATTGCGGTTCACCATCGTTGCCGACCAGCAGCCGGCCAGCGTCGGCAGGGCAACCAGGGCCAGCCGTCCGTCGAGGCGGCTGCGGTCCCGCCAGGACCAGAGGCCTGCCAATCCGCACAATGCCGCAATCGCCGGAGCCAGCGCCACGGTGTAGTACGGATGGACCGTGCCGGTCATGTAGCTCAGCACCGCCACGGTCACCACCAACCAACTGCCCCAGATCAGCAGGGCCGCTTGCTCATTGCGGCTCAACCGGGCGCGGGCGGTGAGGTAGGCGCCGTAGGCGAGGGCGAGCAGGGCGGCCGGCAGTAGCCAGGAGATTTCATTGCCCATCTCGTAGCTGAACAGTCGCCCAGGCCCGCTGCTGGAGGTGGGCGACCGAAACGTCGCACTGACGGCCGAGGGCTGGCCCACGATCCTGCCGATGCCGTTGTAACCGAACGCCAGATCCAGCACCGAATTGGTGCG
The DNA here is from genome assembly GCF_041261665.1 of Mycobacterium sp. MAA66. Lineage (NCBI taxonomy): Bacteria > Bacillati > Actinomycetota > Actinomycetes > Mycobacteriales > Mycobacteriaceae > Mycobacterium > Mycobacterium sp. MAA66. The sequence continues at coordinate 56,550 of NZ_JBGCCC010000004.1, forward strand.
CGAGCTCCCGATGTACGGCCGGGAATCCGGCGGAATCAGCGATACGATCAGCACCCACCATCCGGCGCCGGCCACCACCGCCGCGGCACCGGATGCCAGGTGCAGGATCCGCCGCTGCCAATTGACCTGTGCGAGCAGCAGATAGGCCAGCGCGAAACCGGGCAGCACGAGAAAGGCCTGCAGCATCTTGGTCAGAAATGCCAGGCCCACCACCGCGCCGGTGACCGTCAGCCAGCGCCAGGAAGTGCCCGCCACCGCCCGCGTCATGCAGTACGCGGCCACCGTCAACAGCAATACCAGCAACGCATCGGGATTGTTGAACCGGAACATCAGCGCGGCGGCCGGGGTGACGGCCAGCACCGCGCCGGCGAGAAGCCCTGCGGCACAACCGATCTGAGGGTCAGTGATGGCCCGTCGCACCGTCGCATAGAGCACCGCCACAGCGGCGACGCCCATCAGCGCCTGCGGCACCAACACCGACCAACTGCTCAGCCCGAACAGCCGCACCGACAGTCCGGTCACCCACAACGAGGCCGGTGGCTTGTCGACGGTGATGAAGTTCTGCGGATCGAGCGACCCGAAGAACCAGGCCGACCAACTCTGTGCCCCGGCCTGAGCGGCCGCCGCGTAATAGGTGTTGCCGTATCCGCTGGCCGACAGATCCCAGAGGTACAGCGCCGCCGTGACGATAAGCAAAATCCCAACGGCGACGCGCTGTTTCATGACATCAACCCGAATAGCTCCGCCGCATTGCCGTACAGCACGCGTCGTAACCAGTCGTCGTCCACTCCGTCGATTTTGGCGAGAACTTCGATGGCGTCGGCGTATGGATACGGGATGTTGGGGAAGTCGCTGCCGAACAGGATCCGGTCGGCCACGGAGAGCAGCCGCCGCCGTTCGGTCGGCGGGAACGGCATGTTCTCTTCGACGAAGGCAGTGAATGCCATCGTGGTGTCCAACCGCACGCCGTCGTATTGCTCGCAGATATCCAGGAAGTCCGAATATTCAGGCATCCCCATGTGCGCGATGATCAGCCGCAGCTTGGGGTGACGGCGTAGCACCGTGCGAACTGGTTCGGGGCCGGTGTGCCGACCGGGAGCCGGGCCGGAACCGCAGTGGATGATCACCGGCGTACCGGCCTCCGCGATGGTGCCCCAGACTTCGTCCAGCAGCGGGTCGGCCGGGTGATAGTCGCCGACCTGGACATGGGCCTTGAATACCCGGGCTCCGCCGGCGATGGCGTCCGCCACGTAACCGGCGGCACCCGTTTCGGGGAAGAACGTCGCGGTGGACAGACAGTCGGGGGTCTCGGCGGCGAATTGGGCTGCCCATTGGTTGAGCCAGGCTGCCATGCCGGGCTTGTGGGCGTACACCAGCGAGGTGAACGCCCGCACCCCGAATCCGCGCAGGGTGGCCAGGCGCTGCTGCTCCTCGGTGCGGTAGGTGATCGGCCATGGCCGGCCGGTAAGCGGTCCGACATCGTCGAAGTACTTCCAGACCTTGTCCATGACGCTTTTGGGCATGAAGTGGGTGTGCACATCGATCAGGCCGGGCAGGCCCAGCGACCGCCAGATTTCGTGTACTGAGTCGTCCATCACCTATGAGAATGGCAGGCAGACCACAGGCTGCTTTACTCCCCCGTCGCTTCGCTCACCCCCACGAGGCGGCAGGATGGCAGTGTGTGGAATCCCGAGGTGTATCTGGCGTTCGCCGACCATCGCGGTCGGCCGTTCTATGACCTGTTGGCCCGAGTCGGTGCCGAGGCGCCGCGACGCGTGGTCGACCTGGGCTGTGGGCCCGGAAACCTGACCGCGACGTTGTCGCAGCGCTGGCCTGGCGCCGTGCTCGAAGCGGTGGACGGCTCGCCGGAGATGGTCGAGGCGGCCCGGGCCCGCGGCATCGATGCCAGGGTGGTCGACGCGGGGGACTGGACTCCCGAGCCCGACACCGATGTCCTGGTGAGTAATGCGGTGCTGCAATGGGTTCCGAATCACGTCGAGTTGCTGCAGCGGTGGGTGACCGAATTGCCCAAAGGGGCGTGGGTGGCGTTCCAGGTGCCCGGCAACTTCGACGCCCCGTCGCATCAGGCGGTGCGCGAGGTGGCTCGCCGACCGGAGTTCAGTGAAGCGCTGGCCGATATTCGTTTTCGCGAGGGCAAGGTGGTCGAGACTCCCGCCGAGTACGCCGCGCTGCTGACCGGGGCCGGCTGCACCGTCGATGCCTGGGAGACCACGTATATCCACCAGTTGACCGGGGAGACGCCGGTGCTGGATTGGATCACCGGGACCGCGCTGACCGACGTTCGCGGCAAACTGTCCGACGAGGACTGGCAGAGGTATCGGGAGCAGATCATTCCGCTGCTGGCCCAGGCGTATCCACCACGACCCGACGGAACGACGTTCTTCCCGTTCCGTCGGGTTTTCGTGGTGGCTCAGGTGTGACTCTGGCGTGCTCCGTGGCCCTGACCGGGGGTGCGCGCACGCATCACGCGGAGCGGTGGTTGTGCTGGTGGTGATGGTGCTCCCGCGAACCAGGCTTCGGGGCGTTGCTGTGGTTCGGGTTGTTGTGCTGGCTGGGCGCTGAGATCGAGGTGCCGGAGTTGGGGCCGGCGGCGGGCGCGGCGTGGGCCGAGGTGGCCAGTCCGATGGCGATGGCCGCGGGGGCGACGGTCATGGCGACGAAGATGGCGGCGTGGGCGGTCCAGCGGGCGACGGTGTTCATCTCGAATTCTCCTGGTGCAGTTGGCTTTTGAGTTCTGAGCCGGGGTGTTCCGGCGATGACTCAACAGTGCCGCACTGGAAGCGGAATGTATGTCCACCAGGTGGGTCTCGAGAGGGTTGAACTGTGTTGTCCCCCGATCGGGGGACAAGGTCACGCGATTTCGGCGTGCGCAGAGGTGTCCAGCACCCGTGGGCACGCCGAAACCGCAGGTCAGCGCAAGCGGTGGAGGGTAGCGAGGACCTGGCCGACCAAGGCGTCGATGTCGGCGCCGGTGGTGTCGAGCTGCAGGTCAGGTGACTCCGGCGGCTCGTAGGGCGCGTCAACCCCGGTCAGGCCCCGCAACTCGCCGGCCTTGGCCCGGGCGTACAGACCTTTGGGGTCGCGACGTTCGCATTCGGTGCGCGGCGTCGCGACGTACACCTCGATGAACGGCAGCTTGGCCGCGGCGCTCAACTCCCGGGCAGTCTGCCGGTCGGAGTTGAGTGGCGAGACGAGTGAGGCCAATGCCACCACCCCGGCGTCGGCCAGCAGACGGGTCAGATGACCGACGCGCCGGATGTTCTCGGCCCGATCGCCGGCCGAGAAGCCGAGGTCGTCGGACAGCCCGTGTCGGATGTTGTCGCCGTCCAGCAGGTATGCCACTTGACCGGATTCCACCAGCGCCCGCTCGACCGCGACGGCCAACGTCGACTTGCCGGATGCGGGCAGGCCGGTGAACCAGATGGTGGCCCCGCGCTGACCGGTCCGGGCCCACCGGTACGCACGGTCCAATGACGAAGGATGCCAGCGGATATCGCTGCGCGAGTGAGTGCCGGGTTTGATTTCGCGGGCCTCGGTGATGGTGCCCGCCCCGACGGTGTCGTTCGATACCTCGTCGATCAGGATGAACGCGCCACTGTCCCGGTTGTCGCGATAGGGGTCGGCCACCACGGTCGAGCTGGTGCGCAGGGTTATCGCACCGATGTCGTTGAGCGCCAACTCAACCGGGCCGTCGATGTCGTCGAGGTTTTCGGGGTCCAAGCGCGTGTGCAGCGCCTGGACAGTGGCTCGGACGGTGCGGGTGCCCTGCTTGAGGGCCAGGCGATCGCCCGCACGAAGCGGGGTCGAGGCGAACCAGCACACTGTGGCGTCGAGTTCGCGGGCCAGCGTCGGCAATAGCGCGCCCTCGGTTGCGCTGACCAGAACATCTCCGCGGCCCACGTCGATGTCGTCGGCGAGCTCGACCGAAACCGACAGCGGTGCAACGGCTGTAGTGCGGTCCGCATCAAGGGTGTCCAGGACGGTGACGGTCGATCGCGTGCCGGCCGGCAGGCTCACCACGGTGTCACCCACCTGCAACGTGCCGGCAGACAACCGACCGGTGTAGCGCCGGCGTTGCTGCGAGGTCGGCCGTGACACCCACTGGATCGGTAACCGCAGCTTGGTGGGATCGGCGTGCGGTGCGCTGAGCTCGATGCCCTCCAGGTATTCCAGCAGTGTCGGGCCGTCGTACCACGGGGTGTTCGAGGATCGGTGCACCACGTTGTCGCCCAGTTTGGCGGCAAGCGGGATCACCGTCAGATCCACGCCTCCCAGCCGGGCGGCAACCTGACCGAGTTCGGCGTGCACCTCGTCAAAGCGACCATGGTCGAAGTCCACCAGGTCGATCTTGTTGACTGTGGCCACAAAGTGCTTGATACCCAACAGTTTTGCGATCCGGGCATGCCGACGGGTCTGGCGCAGCACTCCGGCCCGGGCGTCCACCAGCAGGATCGCGACGTGTGCGTTGGATGCGCCGGTGAACATGTTGCGGGTGTACCGCTCATGTCCCGGGGTATCGGCCAGGATGTAGCTGCGCTTCTCCGTCGAGAAGAACCGGTACGCCACGTCGATGGTGATGCCCTGTTCGCGTTCGGCGCGCAACCCGTCGGACAGGGCCGCCAGGTCGGCGACACCATCTTCATCGGTGACCGCGTCCAGGTGGTCCAGCGGCAGGCTGTCGGTATCGTGCAAAAGCCGCCCGATCAGCGTGCTCTTACCGTCGTCGACCGAACCGGCGGTGGCGATCCGCAGTAACTGCCTCGTCACTGTATTTCTCCCGTTGCTCCGCTGCGCTCCGCTTGCCCTGCTCGCCCTGACATCAATTCCCGTCGCTTCGCTCGCCCCGACATCAATTCCCGTCGCTTCGCTCGCCCCGGCATCAGAAGTACCCCTCACGTTTCCGGTCCTCCATGGCCGCCGCCGACGTCCGGTCGTCGGCCCGGGTCTCACCGCGTTCGGAGACGGTCGCCGCCGAGATCTCGGTGATGACCCGGTCGATGTCAATCGCTTTCGACCGCACCGCGCCCGTGATGGTCAGGTCGCCGACAGTGCGGTAACGCACCCATTCGACGGCTGCGGACTCGGTATCGACCGGTTGGGTGTGCTCGGAGACCGCCAGCAGGATGCCGTCTCGCTCGAACACCTCGCGTTCGTGCGCGAAGTAGATCGGCGGCAGCTCAAGGCCTTCCAGCTGGACATAACGCCAGATGTCGATCTCGGTCCAGTTGCTCAGCGGAAACACGCGGACCTGTTCGCCCTTGCGGATCCGGCCGTTGTAGAGCGTCCACGGTTCCGGTCGCTGGGCCCGCGGATCCCACTGCCCGAACTCGTCGCGGAAACTCAGGATGCGCTCCTTGGCCCGGGCGCGCTCCTCGTCCCGGCGGGCGCCGCCGAACGCCGCGTCGAACCCGCCGGCTTCCAACGCATCGAGCAGGGTGCGGGTCTGCTGTCGGTTGCGGGAGGCGCCCGGTCCAGGGTCGGCCACCCGGCCACTGTCGATCGTCTCCTGCACCGAGGCGACGATCAGCTTGTGGCCCTGCCCGGTGGTACGGCGGTCGCGAAACTCGATCACTTCGGGAAAGTTGTGCCCGGTGTCGACGTGCAGCACCGGGAACGGCAGAGGCGAAGGACGAAAAGCCTTCTCCGCCAGCCGGAGTAGCACGATCGAGTCCTTGCCGGCGGAGAACAGCAGTACCGGGCGCTCCAATTCGGCAACCACTTCGCGGATGATGTGCACCGCCTCGGCTTCCAGCAGGCGCAACTCGTCGACGTGAACGTCATGCACCGTCATACCGGTAATCCCTCCTGCTCGGCGTCGGCGCGGTAGCGCTCGACCCATTCATCCGAACGCTGGTCGGCCTGCCGCTCCAGCACCGGTGCCGGCGCCAAGCGGCGGTCCTGGCCGAGTGCTTCCAGCACGTCGCCGACCACCTCCGTGAGGTTGCGCCACAGCACCGGATACGGCACGTCGACCACGTCGACGTTCTCCTCGGCGAACCACTGCCGCCAGCCCTCCTCCTGCGTCTGCAGCATCCGCACCACGTGGGCGATGGCGCCGGCGTGGTACTCGGCCCGGGCATCGCGCACCGGATCGGGACGGCCGCGCCACACCCGGGTCTGCACCGCGCGCCAGAACGACACGGCCTGAGAGACCACGTCGGGCCGGTACACATGCACCAGAACCGGGTCGGTGCCGGTGACGTCACGGATGGCGGCCAACAGCCCGTCGCCGGAACGGTCCGGCAGATCCTTGGCCCGGCGCAGCAACTGTGCGGTCTGGTTCCACATGAGCTTGCCGCCCCATATCCCGTTGGGCGTACGGCCGGCGGTCTGGATGTAGTCGCGCCAGATGGTCGCGGGCGCCAGTTCCGGCCTGCCGTCGATCAGCGGATCGAGCAGCCGCAGGATCGATTCGTCCTCGGTGTCGGCGAACCACTCACGCGGCTGCGGCGACATGCTGGTGTGCGGCAGGTACTGGAAGAACTCCTGGGGCTCGCCGGCCACCCCGGTGGCGCGCAGCGACTCGACCAGCAAGGTGCTGCCGCTGCGTTGGGATGCCAGGACCAGATAAGCCGTTTTGGCTGTCATGGCCGAGAGCCTAGCTGGTGCTCAAATGCCTTGCAGAAGGGCATTTTTCGCACCGTGAGTATTAAGGTTGCGTGCTCGATTCGGCGGTGATTCCACGGTCGGACGCGACCGCCGATCGGCTGGTTGCGGGCCGGCCGTGGATGCTCAGATATGTTGCGGTGAACCGGTCGGCGATCGCGGTGCCCGCGAAGTCCGACGGGATGACGTCACAGGTCTGCTGGCGCCAGGTGTCCAGTTTCAACGCCAACTCTGTAGCCACATCCAGGTGTTCGTTCTGCAGCAGCAGGTTGTTGCGTTCGGTCGGGTCGGCGGACAGGTCATATAGTTCGCGGGCCGGGCGGCCGGCGCGGGTGAGCGGTTCGACGGCCTGACCCGGTGGACTGTCCGCGATGTCCCACGGCAGGTCCAGCAGCGGCCGATCCGCGTAATTTTCGATATAGCTGAACTTCTTGGTGCGCACCGCCCGGATCGGGTCGAACGAGTCGTGATAGGTCTTGGCGGTGTAGAGCTCGCCGCGCACCTCACTGGCCTCGCCGCGCAAGGCCCCAGCGTGGGAGAGGCCTTCCACCGCAACGGGAATCGGTACACCAAGTAGATCCAACAGAGTGGGCAGCAGATCCACCCCGCTGAACAGGTCGTCATAGACCCGTGGGGCAATGTCTGAGTCCAAAGGTGGACGCACGATCATCGCGATCCCGGTGCCGGCGTCGTACAAGGTCGACTTGGCGCGCGGCAGCGCAGGACCGTGGTCGGTGAGGAACACCACCCAGGTGGTGCGGTCCAGCCCGGTGGCCGCCAGGGTATCCAGCAATTGCCCTACCGCCGCGTCGGCCACCGCGATGGAGCCGTAGAACTCGGCCAGGTCCTCGCGCACGGCGTCGGTGTCGGGCAGGTAGTCCGGCACCGACACGACGTCGCCCGATGCCGGTTCGTAGCGGTTCCGGGGGTACGGCCGGTGGGTTTCGAAGAAGCCGGCGGTGAGCAGGAACGGCTGCTGGGGCGGATCAGCGAGCCATCGGGTGGCCTGCTCGACGACGTATTCGCAGTACGAGTTGGACACGTCGAACTCGTCGAAACCCAGCCGGGACGGAAATGACGTCTCGTGCTGCATGCCGAACAAGGCTGTGCGCCAGCCCGATTCGGACAGCAGCTGAGGCAGGGTCTGCACGCCGGCGCGATATTCCCAGCCGTGGTGCGCCAGCCCGATCAGGCCGTTGCTCTGCGGGTAGCGACCGGTGAACAGCGAGCCGCGCGACGGCGAGCACAGTGGAGCTGTGGCATGCGCGCGGGTGAACAAGATGCCTTCGGCGGCCAACTGATCCAACCGCGGGCTGGCGACATCGGGGTGACCGTACACCCCGAGATACCGGCCCAGGTCGTGCCAGTGCACGAACAACACATTGTCACCCATCGGTGTGGCTACCTCCTGGGGTCGTGACGACGAAACGATCCATCCCATCGTGAATCACCGCACGGTGCACCGGTTTTCCGCATACCGATTGCTACCGTCACTGCCAAGCGAATACTGGCTGTTCCAGCTGGTCCACGGGATCGCCACGGCCCTCCAACCCCAGCCAGCGCAGTTGCAGCAGGATGGCGCCGGTCGGGGCGAAGATCCGGTCGTTGCCCAGTGGTATCTGCACCACCGGGCGCGGGCTTTCGGGAATCGACACGAACCGTGGTGAGTCCGGACGCTGCAGATTGTGCAGCCCGACCCGATACACCGCGACCACCTCGTCAGGAGAGGGACGTGGGTCCAGCCGGCCGCCGCCCCACACCACGACCGGGGTGATGACGTAACCGGAACGGGTCGAGTAGTCATCCAGCAGGCCCAGCACCGACGAGTCGGGCAAGGCGATGCCGACCTCCTCGTCCAATTCGCGCAGCGCCGCCTGTACCACCGTCTCGCCCGGATCCAGGCGACCACCCGGCAGGGCCCACTGCGCGGAATGCGAACTCAACCGGGATGCCCTGCGGCACAACAGGAACGACGCACCGCCGGCGACGCCGACCATGCGACCGTCCAGGCCTTCGTCGGGCATCTCGCGCCCGGCAATCCAGTCGTCGACCGGGGCCGGGTCCACCCGATCCTCACCGATCTGCGAGTCCACCAGAACCACGGCAACCGCGGCGCGCCGTTTGGAGGGATCATCGACCACTCGACGCCGGTGGCCGGCCAGATGCATCCGGATGCTTTCCCGCAGCTCCTCGTCGTAACGAACGGGCGCGCCGGCAGCACCGGTCATGCTTGCGGCCGCTGGATATCGCACGCGATGTAGACGTACTTCTGGGGGACGTCGAACGTCATTTTCCGGGTGGGCAGCTGCGCCAGCACCTCGTCCGGCAGGGAGACCTTGTAACGCAACGACATTGATCCGGAGAACTGCTTGCTGATGACGCTGATGTCGGGACAGTCCAGCAGCATCCCGTCCTCGTCGATGGTGCCGGTCACCATGGAGCCCGCCGGGGCGGACCACAGGCGGTCGATGGTCTTGTTGCCCTTTTTCGGGCCGGACGAGAGCACGCCGAGCACCCGTTGATCGGTGAACGCCAGAGCACCGACGTGACTGCGGAGGGTGCTCTTGGCCACCTTGCCCGGTATGTGCCCGGCGAACCGGAACGTCACCGGGACGAACTCGGCAAGGTGGATGAGCTGTTCGTCGGCCAGTTCTGCACGGACGGAACTCGGCAGTGTTCCGATGCCGAGCATCTTGCGCAGCAGTACGGGCATGCCTTCAGAGTAAAGGCCGCGAGGGTGAATCCACTGGATGAGAGCCGTAGTGGATTCTCCCTCGATGGGTTACTCGGGTAGGACGTGCGCGCCGGTCTTGTCCGTCGACAGGCACAGTGAACAGATGTACCCGCCCTCGACGGCGGCGTCGGCCAGCATGTCCGGCCGCTCGTACTCGTGGTGGCAGTGCCCGCACAGCAGGTGTGCATCGGACGGGTTGCCGTACTCGTCGTACATCGGCAGGTCGATACCGTCGTCGGTGCGACGCAGGTAGTACTTGCCCTTGGTCGCGATGGCCAGCGCCGGCGGCAGCACCAGGCCCAGCACGATCGCGACCAGCGGCGAGTATGGCCGCAGTCCCTCACCCAGCCCGCCGAAGAACGCCACCACGGAGAGCCCGGCGGCAATGAGCATCGAGCCGAAGCCCACCGGGTTGAAGTTGTAGAGCATGCCGCGGCGGAACTCGGGCTGCATCGGTGAGAGCTTCAGCAGGAACTTGTTGAAGACGATGTCGCTGGCGACCACCACGACCCAGGCCATACCGCAGTTGGCGTAGAAGCCCAGGATGGTGTTGAGGAAGTCAAACATGTTGGCTTCCATCAGGATCAGGGCGATCACCAGGTTGACCCCCAGGAACACCACCCGGCCCGGGTAGTGCTTGGTTACCCGGGTGTAGGAGTTGGTCCAGGCCAGCGACCCCGAGTACGCGTTGGTGACGTTGATCTTGACCTGGCTGATCACCACCAGAGCCACCGCCAGGGTCATCGCCAGCCAGCGCGGCAGGAAGTTGTCGTAGATCTCCAGGAACTGGTGCACCGGCTGGTTGGCGATGCCCACGCTGCCCGCGACGTTCGCGATCAGGTAGACGGCCAGGAACAGGCCGACGATCTGCTTGATGGCACCGAAGAACACCCAGCCCGGGCCGGCCAGGATCAGCCAGGTCCACCACGACCGCTTGTTCTCCGGCGTCTTCGGCGGCATGAACCGCAGGTAGTCGTTCTGTTCGGCGATCTGGGCGATCAGTGACAGGCACACGCCCGCCGCCATCAGCGTCGAGCCCAGGTCGAAGCCGTGGACGCCCTTTTCACCCTGGTAGGCGAAGAACTGGTGCACCGACTCCGGATGGCTGATCAGCAGGTAGCCGAAGGGGGCGACCATCAGGAGCAGCCACAGCGGCGTCGTCCACACCTGCAGCGTGGCGAGCACCTTCATGCCGTAGATGACCAGCGGGAAGATGATCAGCGTCGAGGCCGCGTATCCCAGCCACAGCGGTATACCCAGGCCCAGTTTGAGGCCCTGGGCCATGATCGAGCCCTCGAGTGCGAAGAAGATGAAGGTGAAGGTCGCGAAGATGACGTTGGTGACCACCGAGCCGTAGTAGCCGAAGCCGCTGCCGCGGGTCACCAGGTCCAGATCGATGTTGTACCGGGCCGAGTAGTAGGCCACTGGGAATCCGGTCAGGAAGATGACCACGGCGAAGATCGCGATCCCGGCCAGCGCATTGGTGGTGCCGTACGAGATACCGATGTTCGCGCCGATCGCGAAGTCGGCCAGGTAGGCGATGCCGCCGAGCGCCGAGATACCGACCACCCGCGTCGACCACTTGCGGTAGCTACGTGGGGCGAACCGCAGCGTGTAGTCCTCCAGGGTTTCCCTGGTGGCGGTCAGCTGATCCTGATCGGCGTCACTGTCGACTACCGGCGGCTGCTCCTGGCCGAGCTCCTGGGTCATAGTTAGCGAAGCTATGGGCGGAATGTTTCATGGTCGTGACGGCCGTGTTCCTTCTGAGGACACTTTGACGTGCGGGTGGAGAGGTTCGGGTGGCGATGCGCAACAGGTGGCTGGTGCTGACGCTGACGTTGATCGGCTACGGGTTGCTGTGGATCGGTTGGGCGTCGCAGTGGAGTTGGCTGCACGGCGTCGACACCTCACTGTTGGCCACTGCGCGCCGTTACGGCGTCCCCCGTCACCACTGGGTGCACGGCTGGCGAGTGTTCAGCACGGTGTTCGGCCCGTGGACCTTTCAGATTGCCGCCGCCGTGGTGGCGCTCGGCGCCCTGGTGCGACGCCGACGCCGCGAGGCCTTGTTCTTGTTGGTGGGTGTGGTGCTGACCGGGACGGTCACCGACATCCTCAAAGGCATCGCCCAGCGGCCGCGTCCGGTCACCGCACTGGCGCACGAACCATCGTGGTCGTTTCCGTCCGGTCATGCGCTGGGCACCCTGGCCGGCGTGCTGGGGTTGGCCGCCGCCGCGCTGGCGCTGGCACCTGCCCGGCGCCGGTGGGTGTGGATCGCCGCCGGCATCGGAGCGGTGGTGGTGCTGCTGATCGGGGTCAGCAGGGTGGTGCTGAACGTGCACTACCCCAGTGACGTGCTGGCCGGCTGGCTGATGGGCACGGCGTGGTTCCTGGCGACGTTGCCGATCCTGACGGGTCGCCGCACCAGCGACAACACGATTGTGGCTAAACCTTGATCGCTGCCGGCTTGACCTGACACCGGGTGCTGTCGACCATGGACGGATGCGTCGACTGGCGGTTTTGCTGAATGCTGCGTGGCTGACGGTGGCCGCCGTGGCACAGGCGCCCGTCGGACACGCCGTCGTCAACCCGTGGTTTGCCAGTTCGGTCGGCAACGCGACCCAGGTGATTTCCGTTGTGGGCGTTGGTGGTTCGCACGCCAAGATGGACGTTTACCAGCGTAGTGCCGCGGGCTGGGAGCCCGTCGCCGCCGGTATCTCGGCCAGCATCGGCGCCAACGGCATGGTGCCCAAGAGCCACGACGGCAACAATGCCACGCCCATGGGCGTTTTCACGTTGCCCTTTGCGTTCGGTACCGCGCCGAACCCGGGCACCGCACTGCAGTACGTCCAGGTCACCCCCGATCACTGGTGGGACGGGGACGTCAACAGCCCGACCTACAACACCATGCAGGTGTGCAAGCGCGCCGCGTGCAAGTTCGACACCGATCCGGCCAGCGGGACCGAGAACCTGGACGTCACGCCGTACAAGCACGCGGTGGTGATGGGCGTCAACCCGCAGCGGGTGCCTGGTGACGGCGGTGCGTTCTTCCTGCACGTCGGCGATGGCGGCCCCACCGCCGGCTGCGTTGCCATCGACGACGATACCCTGGTGAAGGTGATGAAGTGGCTGCAGCCGGGGGCGTTGATCGCTGTGTCGAAGTGATCAGATGTTCAGGGCTGCACCGGGTTTCAGCTTGAAGTTCAAGTTTTCCAGCGACATCGTGGCGTCGTAGGTCCGGTCGTAGCCGGTGGCGCTGATCCGCCAGCCGTCCGGGGTGCGGCGGTAGCGGTCGCGATAGAACGCGGCGCCGATGAGCATGAAGTTGAAATCGGCTCCGATGACTCGATCTTGGAGGTACCAGGTGGCCGTGGCCTCATCGCCGTCGACGTCGATCTCGGGATGGTCGACGCGGTGTTCGGTGATGATCTGGGGGCCCAGCGAGGTCCGCATGTACTGCACCAGGGCATCCCGGTCGGAGAACTTGAGTTGATCGCCGCCCATCGACGTGCCGTAGTCGCCGACCACGTCTTCGGTGAGGGTGGCTGCGAAGTCGTCCCAGTTCTTGGTATCCAGTGCGCGCAGGTACCGGTATTTCACTTGCTTGATCTCGTCGATGTCACCCATGGCGGACATTGCAGCACACCCGGCGACAGTGGCATGGCGAATTGGCCACGAATGCGTCACGGAAGTCCAAAAGTTAGCTGGGAGAACGAGGTTCAATACCGTTTGGCGGCTATGGTGTTACCGATATGAGCGACCCGCTGGGGTTGTCGATCGGGACGACCAACCTGGTCGCGGCCCGAGTTGGCAGCCCACCCATAGTGCGGCGAGCGGTGTTGAATCTGTTCGGCGACCGCGCGCCATGTCTCGGCGTGCCGACCGACGACTGCGGTGTCACGGTGACCGGTTTTGTGGACCGGATCGGTGATCCGGTGCCATTGGTCGCCTCCGACGGCACCTCGTATCACGCGGATCAACTGGTGGTGGAAGCCCTCGATGCCCTGATCGAGTCGATCGGTGGAGAGGCGCCCTCCGGGCAACTGGCCATCGCCGTCCCGGCGCACTGGAACTCTGCCCGGTTGCGGGCCATGCGGGCGGCGATGCGCGGCAATCCGAGTTTGGCGCCCAACGGGGTGCCGGCCCGGTTGGTGTCCGATGCGGTGGCCGCGCTGACCGCGCTGCATGCCGATCCGGGCCTGCCCGGCAAGGGCGTTGTGGCACTGCTGGACTTCGGCGGTGCGGGCACCAACATCACGCTGGCCGATGCGGCGTCGGCGTTCGAACCGGTCGCCACCAGCCGGCTGACGGAGTGCTCCGGAGACCAGATCGACGAGGCACTCGCCGAACGCGTGCTCGACGGAGCCGCCCACACCGGTGACGCGGCGGCAACGGAAGAACAACCTGCCGGCACCGCGGCGATGAGTTCGGTGGATGCCTTGCGGGCCGCCTGCCGCACCGCCAAGGAGCAGTTGTCCACCGCGGAAACGGCCGATGTACCCGTGGACCTACCCGGGCACTATTCGACGGTGCGGATCACCCGCGCCGAGCTCGAGCCTTTGCTGACCGAGCCGCTCGACGCGGTCTTCAGCGAACTTGACGATCTTTTGCAGCGCAACAACTTTGCCTGGTCCGATGTCAGCGCGGTCGCCGCGGTGGGCGGTGCCGCGCAGATTCCGGGGCTTGCCGCCGGTGTCGTCGAGCGGACCGGCTCGCGCGCCGCCGGCATTCCGGTGGTGGCGACTGCGGCGTCGGCCGCCGATGCGGCGGTGGGCGCGACGTTGTTCGCCGTCTACGGTGCCGGCGCCGACGCCCAGACCGGGATGGCGCCGGCCGCGGTGTTGGACGGTATCGCCGGGCTGCCCTCGCTCGATGCCGGGCCGGCGACCGAAGCCACTACGGCACCGGCCGCGGGAGCACCCAGTTCTGGATTCCGGGCCTTGGCTTGGTCTCAGGACGACGACGCCACCGACGATGTGCTGCCGTACAACGGCGAGGATTCGTACGACGCCACCGCGACCCGCGCTATCTCGAAGTACGTGCCGCCGGCCGCACCCGTGGTGGCTGAGCCGTCGAAGGCCTGGCAACGATTCCCGTTGGTCGTGTTCGGGCTCGCCGTCGCCGCGTTGCTGGCGGTCGGCGGCGTGACCGTCGTGCTGACCGGTGACAACAAGAACGCGCCCGCGCCCGCACCCACCACGACCTCGGCGCCGCCTCCGGTCACCAGCGTCGCTCCGCCGCCGCCCAGCACTGTGACGGTCACCAGTGAGGTGCCGCCACCCCCGCCGCCTCCGCCACCCCCGCCGCCGCCGCCGACGCACGAACCCACGGTGACGGTCACCCACGCGCCTCCGCCCATCCAGCACACCGTCACGACCCACGCACCGACGACCACTGCGCCGCCCACGACCACCGCGCCTCCGCCGCCACCCACGACGACCGAGGCGCCGCCTCCGCCGCCACCCCCGACCGAGACGTCGGCTACGCCGACCATGACGACGGCGTACATCAGGCTGCCCTTCGTGCCGGTGCCCGTTCCGATTCAGGTGCCCAAGGGCCCGGACCAGCCGGCGCAGCCGGCCGCGCCGGCCAACCCGTACAGCCCCGGGTATCAGCAGTACCCCGGATACCAGCAGTCGCCGGGCTACTCGCCATACGCCCCGAATCAGCAGTACAGCCCCTATCAGCCGTACCTGCCGCAGCAATAGCGCAGAGATCTGGCCCGATTGTCCGGCGGATGCCCCGCGGATGCGCCAACATGGGTGGATCGATGGTGTCCGCCGCGACCGGGGTAACGGTCGGCGGGTCATAGGCGACTAAGGCAGGATGACGGGCATGAAGATTGCGTTGGGTATCGGTAGTGCGGTGGCGTTAGGTGCCGCCGCGCTGGTCGGCAGTGGTGTGGCATGGGCCGGCATCCCGCCGAATGTCGTCGGGCAGAAGTACAGCGACGCGACGACGAGCCTGAGCAACGCGGGCTACAAGACCGTTGTGTCCACCACCGTCGGCGACCTCCTGCAGCGGCCTAATTGCCTTGTGGTGAACCAGGTGCTGCGCACCGTCCAGCCGCCGCAGGACTCCAGCGGCTCGTCGACCAACGAAGTTCTGCTCTCGCTGAACTGTGAAGCCGGCGTCGCCGGGCCCGGGATAGCGGGCAACTCTGTAGGCAGCCCGGTGGGGTCGCAGGTGTCGGCGTCGATGTCGGCGGCGGCGGCGTCCTCGGCGGCGGCGGCGTCCGAGGCTGCTGGGGAGAACGCGGCGGGCGCGGGCCGCTGACTCCCACAACTTTCCGAACCAGACAGGTGGCCGGTGACGCCGGTCACCTGTTTTCGTTTGGTAGCTGCGTGTTCGCTCGCTTTTCAGCGGTTGACCAGCGGTTTGTCAGTACACAATGCGCTCGGGTGACCATGTCGCGAGTTGCGGCGGCTCCCGTACAACGGCTTTGATGGTCCACTGTGCCGGAAATGGATCGTCGCAACTTGATGCTGATGTCGGGGCTGGGCATGTTGGGTGCCGCGCTGCCGACGCCCGAAGCCCTCGCCGACGCGCGTGCCGACCGTGGTGGGTTGAACCCGCCTGCGGCGCCGCCGACTACTGCTTCGGGACCCAACTACATCTTCCGGGACGAGTTCGACGGTCCGGCCGGTTCGCGGCCTGACGCGTCCAAGTGGAACATCGCGACGCACCGCGAGCGGATCAAGAACCCGGTGTTCTGGGACCGTCCGGAGAACATGGGCGAGTACCGCGACGACCGTCAGCACGTATTCCTGGACGGCAACTCGAACCTGGTCATCCGCGCCACCCGCGACCCGGGCGGCAAGTACACCAGCGGCAAGGTCTTCGGGACCTTCTGGGGCGGCATCAACACCACCTGGGAAGCGCGGATCAAGTTCAACTGCCTGACCCTGGGGTGCTGGCCCGCGTGGTGGCTGTCCAACGACCACCCCGTCGTCGGCGGTGAGATCGACCTCGCCGAGTGGTACGGCAACCACGACTGGCCGTCTGGCACCACCGTGCACGCCCGGTCGGATGGCACGTCGTTCGCCACCAACCCGTACCCGATCAACAGCGACTGGCACAACTGGCGCGTCACCTGGAACGACGCCGGTATCTACTTCTGGCAGGACTACGTCGAGGGCGCGCAGCCCTACTTCCAGGTCGAAGCCAACTCGCTGGACGGGTGGCCGTTCAACCTGCCCGACTACCGGGTGTTCCCGGTGCTGAACCTGGCGGTCGCCGGTTCCGGCGGTGGTGACCCCAAGGGCGGCGTCTACCCGGCAGAGATGCTGGTCGACTGGGTGCGAGTCTGGTAGTCCTGCGAATCTCGCAGGACTCTGAGGAATCTCTCTGAGCACTCTGGCGTTTGCCGTGTGCGTGGCCGAACCCTCATAAGGTGCCGGTCGTGGGTCGAATCGTGGTTGCTCGCAGTAGACGGCTGTGGTCAGCGGTGTTGACCGTCGCCGGCGCAGGGGTGTTCGTCACGGCCGGTGGCAGCGTGGTCAAGCCGCCGGTGTCTTCGGTGGTGAGCTGCTGTACGCCGATGGCCGGCGTCGAAGTGTTGGCCCTGCCCGCGATGCCGGCGTCTCGGTACCGGATTGTGCCCGCGGCGGCGGTTCCTCAGTTCCTGCCGATCGGGGTCGCTCCCGAGCGGGGATTGCAGGTCCGCACGATCCTGGCCGAGCGCGCCGTCAGTGCTGCGTTCCCGGAGATCCACGAGATGGGCGGCGTCCGCCCGGATGTGTTGCGCTGGCACCCCGAGGGACTGGCGCTGGACGTGATGGTCCCGAACCCGGGCAGTGCGGCGGGGATCGCGCTCGGCAATCGGGTGGTGGCGTACGCGTTGAAGAACGCGGCCCGGTTCGGGCTGCAGGATGCGATCTGGAGAGGTGTGTACTACACGCCAACCGGCTCACAGAGCGGCAATTGCGGGCATTTCGACCATGTGCATCTGACGACGACCGGCGGCGGGTATCCGACCGGCGGTGAGGTTTATCTGCGCTGAGTGGTTTGGGACAGCAGCGCCACCACCGCGTCGGTCAACGCCGCGCGGGCGATGTCGAGATCGGAAGTGAAGCCGATCTGCCGCTCGTTGCTGAGGCCCCTGATGGCGGCGGGCAGCAGACACCGCACCCGGTGCAGTTGGTCCGGGTCGACGTCGAGCCCGTCCATCAGATAGTCGAAACCTTGAATCCAGTCGAGTTCACGCGCCGCGAAAGCCGCGGCGGTGCGTGGATATTCGGCCGCGATGTCTGCGCGGCGCGCCGGTAGTGAGGTGCGCAGTGCGGTGAGCGCTCGCCCCTCGGTGGTGTCCAGGTAGCGCCAGACGGAGTCGATGGCCGTTTGCACCCGGTCCCGCAGCGTGCCACTGCGTGGAGCTTGGGGGCTGGATGACCAACTGCGTGAATGAATTTCGGTGATCACGGCAACCCAGAGCCCGTCGAGGTCACCGAACTGATGTTGCACCGTGCCCCACGTGACGCCCGCGTCCTTGGCGATGCGATTCGCCGACACCGGCGCGCCACCACTGTCGGCCAGGCAGTCGATGGCGACCTCGAGCAGGCGGGCCCGGGTTTCGAGGCCGCGCTTGTTCAGTTTGGTGCCCGCGCCCGATTGGGTGACGATGGCCTGCCACTGTTCTCGCGCGCGGGCGGCCTGCGGGGATTCGTCGGCGCTCAGGCGAACCGTCCGGGATTCGCCGCGACCGCCCTGCGTAGTGTCGGCCGGTTGTCCCGGTAGGCCTGCACCACAGGCGCGAGTTCGTGCGGGCCGGCGCCGTGCATGATCACCGAGTGCACGCCCAAGTCATATTGGCGGGCAATGGTTTTCGCGCAGTCCTGAGGTGATCCCTTGGCGACCGAGTCCAGCCATTCGCTGGGGATCAGTTCGGCGATGCGTTGCAGCGTCTGGTACGAGGCGCTCGCGTCGATAGGCCCGGCGGTGGCCGCATCGGTGAACAGTTCGGATTGCCGGATGCGGTCCCACGTCGCACGATCCCAGCCGTTGGCCGAGACCAGGACATCCGGGTACGCCTGCAGATAGGTCGCCAGCCGGCCGACCCCGCGACGGATCTGATCCTCCGGTGACAATGCGTCGGGGACCGTCGCCAGGCACGCCCAGATTCGGACGCCGTCGGGATCGCGGCCTGCTCTCTCCGCGCCCCGGCGCACGGCCGCGACTGACTTCTCTGTGGCCTCGTCGGAGAAAAAGGTATGCAGCACAACGAAATCGCAGATTTCACCGGCGAGTTCCATGGTCTTGGGTCCGACCGCCACCAGGCCGATCGGGGGTCCGTCCTCCAGGCCGCTGACGTGGCGCAACAGGGGCCATTTCCCGGCCGGGCCGTCGTGGTCGAGGATCATCTCGCCGGCCCAGAGCCGGCGCAGGATGCCGAAGAAGTCACGCAGCCGGGCCTCGGTCACCACCGGCAGACCGATCGCCTGCCAGTACGCCGCCATCCCGCGTCCGAACGCCATCGCGAAACGGCCTTCGGTAAGTGCGTGCATGGTGGACCCGATCGTCGCGGTGACAGTGGGGTGGCGGGTGTGGTAATTGGTCGACGGCGCGATGCCCAGGCTGGAGCTGGCGCCCGCCACGGCGCCGCTGAGCACCGCCGCGTCCTTCACGGTGAAGCGTTCCCCGATGTGGCAGGAACCCAGACCCAGCTCGTCGGCAGCGCGGGCTTCCGGGAGAACGACCCGGACATCCGCGGGGTGCCGGGTCACGGCGTAGTAGCCGAGCTCATTGAGCTGGTCGGGTGCCTGCGGAGCGGTGCTCATCGGTTGCCTTCCGTGCCGTGATGATTAGCACTGTTAAGCATCACCGTGCAATTGTCAATGAGGGTTCTCAATAACTTGACGATCAGGCTGATTCATCTGGGAGTGACTGAGGTGCCTCGAACAACAACAGCAACAGCGTGGCGCCGACGAATACTGCGGGCAGCCACGCAGCCCGGGTGCCGATCACCTGGGTGGTGGTTGCGCCGAGCACTGCGCCCGCGGCGAAAGCCAGGATCATCAGGGCGTAGACGCGAAATCCCCGGCGGCCCTCCGCGTCGCGTTTGACGATGCCGGCGTAGCCCTGCTCGACGAACCGCATCAGGTTGCCCGTCGTCGCGATCGCGACGAAAGTCAGATCGCCGATGCTGCGGAACAGAGCCATCTGCATTGCGGCCACGAACGACACGGCGACGGCCACGGCGGTGGGGGACACCGATGCCGGTACGAACCCGACCACCGTCAGCACCAGGGCTTGCACTGCCATCACCCAGCGCAGTGGATGTTTCTTCATCAGGTACAGCCGCCCGGACCTGATGTGCGTGGCCAGCGCTACCCCGACCATGAACGCTAGGATCGGCCACAACTTCGCAATCGCCGCGGGCCAATGTCCGGCCGCCAGCCCGGCGGCGAAGAAGACGACGTTGGCTGTCTGGGTGGTCGAGAACGCTCCACCGCGGCAGATGTAGGTGTACGGGTCGAGGAATCCGTTGGACAGCGTCAGGAGCAGTGCAATGCGCAGTGAGGTCGACGTGGACGTCATAGAACCTCGCTCGGTCAGCTATGCGGGTCGGTAACACCAAGCAACCTAACGGCCGAAAGCACAGTCTGCTCGGGGCGTTCGAGTGCGCCGGTCGATGACTCCAGCCGCGCGGGTCGAGTAGTGGCCTACAGCTCTCGGATCACCCGCGCCGGCGATCCGACCGCCACGACTCGAGATGGCAGGTCTCGGGTGACCACCGAGCCGGCTCCGACGACGGTATCCGCCCCGATGGTGACGCCGGGGCACACGATCACACCACCGCCGAGCCACACGTTGTCGCCGATCACGATCGGTTCGGCTGCTTCCCACTTGTCTCTGCGAGGGCCGGGGTCCAATGGATGGGTGGCCGTGAGCAGCTGCACGTTGGGCCCGATCTGCACGTCATCACCGATGCTGATCCTCGCCACATCGAGAAGGATGAGACCCCAGTTCGCGAAAGTGCGTGCGCCGATGGCGGTTTGGTATCCGTAGTCGCACTGCAGTGGTGGCCGGATTTCGCTGCCCTCCCCGAACGCGCCGAGCAGTTCCCTGAGCAGAAGGTTTCTTCGGTCGAGTTCGGTAGGGTCCAGCGCGTTGATCAGGTGGGTCAGCCGTTGTGCCCGTTTCGAGTCGCGGCTCAGGTCTGGGTCGTCGGCGAGGTAAAGGTCACCTGCGAGCATGCGCTCGCGCATCGAACGGTCGAGTTCTCCCATGGAGCCAGGCTAGGCGCGCTGCCGCCGTGTAATTGGGCTGCGCAGAATCAGGACCGGCCGACCGTCTACGCGCTGGGCGAACGGCTGTCGGTCGATGTCATGGTTTCGTAACCGAAACCTCAAGTGTCGCTGGTCAATCCAACGCGAGCTTGGTCGGCGCCCCGTCGATACTCGACAGGTTCTTCTCCTGCCAGTAATCGGCGACGCCCTCGGCGCCCTTCTTCTCCGCCCAGGTGTCGAGCAGGACACGCTCCGACTCGACCGACATCAGGGGCACGCCGAAGCCACACGAGGTCTGGACGAGGTCCACCGTCAGGTCATAGATCTGGCGGGCGCTGATGTGCGGCGGGAACTTGCCGTAGAGCTCTGCCCAGTCAGCGTCTTTGGGCTGGACTTCTCGGGCTGTGCCATAGAGCCGCAGGATGAGTGGCTCGCGGTTGAACGAGCAGAACATCAGCGTCATGCGGGGGTTGTCGAGCAGGTGCGCCGAGGTCTCGTTGCCGCTGCCGGTCAGGTTCAGCCAGGCCACCCGATTCGGCCCGAGGACCCGGAGACTGTCCAAGCCCTTCGGCGAGAGGTTCACCCTGCCGTCGCGCGCCGCTGTTGCCACGAAGTACATGCTTTGCGCGGCAATGAAGGTGCGGAACCTGTCAGTGATCTCCGGGAACTGCTTGCCCATAAGCGCAAGCTTGCACGACCGGGTGACGTTGGTCGAGCGAGTTTCGGACGTATCTCCGCGCTGACCAGTCGAAATTTGCGGCCCCGTAGTTGTCGGCGCGCTAGATTCGGTGCCAAATCCGGACCGAAGAAGGTGCCCATGCCGAAGTCCCACGGACTGTTGCTCAACCCGAACGACTACGACCCTCAACAACTCGATCCGGAGACGCGACGTCAGTTGCGCGCACTGATCGCATGGTTTGAGGACCGTGGCAAGGCGCGATTGCTGCAGGACGACCTGGAGGCCACCTGGGTCACCGACTTTCTCGATTTCATCAAGCGGGAGCGCGTTTTCGCCACGTTCCTGACCCCGTCGGAGTTCGCCGACGGTGATCCGAACAAGCGCTGGGACACCTCGCGCAACGCCGCATTGAGCGAGATCCTCGGGTTTTACGGGCTGGCGTACTGGTACGCCGAGCAGGTCACCATCCTTGGCCTCGGTCCGATCTGGCAGAGCGACAACATCAAGGCCAAGGAGCGGGCCGCCGCACAGCTCGACGCGGGTGGCGTGATGGCGTTCGCATTGTCCGAGCGCGAGCATGGTGCCGACATCTACAACACCGACATGCTGCTGACGCCCGCTGACAATGACGACGAAGGGGTTGCATTCCGCGCGTCGGGGGAGAAGTACTACATCGGCAACGGCAACGTGGCGGGCATGGTGTCGGTGTTCTCGCGCCGCACCGACGTCGACGGACCTGACGGCTACGTCTGGTTCGTCGCGGACAGTGGCCATCAGAATTACGAGCTGATCGACAATGTCGTGCACGGCCAGATGTTCGTGAGCACATTCCGGCTGCACGACTACCCGGTGCACGAGGAGGACATCCTGTGCGCCGGTCCGGAGGCGTTCTCGGCGGCGCTGAATACGGTCAATGTCGGCAAGTTCAACTTGTGCAGCGGCTCGATCGGCATGTGCGAGCACGCTTTCTACGAGGCGATCACGCACGCGAACAACCGGATCCTCTACGGCAATCCGGTCACCGACTTCCCGCATGTGCGCGCCTCATTCGTCGACGTCTATGCCCGGCTGATCGCGATGAAGCTGTTCAGCGATCGCGCGATCGACTACTTCCGCAGTGCCAGCCTCCAGGACCGTCGCTACCTGCTGTTCAACCCCGTGACAAAGTCGAAGGTCACCTCCGAGGGCGAGCGGGTCGTCACCCTGTTGTGGGATGTGTTGGCCGCCAAAGGATTTGAGAAGAATACCTACTTCAGCGAGGTGAACCGCCTGATCGGAGCCCTGCCCCGGTTGGAGGGCACGGTGCATGTGAACGTCGCGCAGATCCTGAAGTTCATGCCGAATTACATGTTCAACCCGGGAAGTTACCCGCAGATCGGTACCCGCGATGACGCGGCCGATGACGTGTTCTTCTGGGCGCAGGGGCCGGCGCGGGGTGCGTCCAAGGTGCAGTTCGCGGATTGGGCGCCGGTGTACGAGCGGAACCTCGAGGTGCCGAATGTGGCCCGGTTCTACGAACAGGTGCTGGCGTTCAGGCACCTGCTGGCCACCGCGGCACCCGACGCCGACCAGCAAAGCGACCTCGACTTCGTCCTGGTTGTCGGGCACTTGTTCACGCTGGTCGTCTACGGGCAGCTGATCCTCGAGCAGGCGGAACTGACCGGCCTCGACCGTGATCTGGTCGACCAGATCTTCGACTTTCAGATCCGTGACTTCTCGTCGTATGCGGTTGCGCTGCACGGTAAGCCGAGCTCGACGGTGGCCCAACAGGAGTGGGCGTTGTCCGCGATACGCAAGCCGGTTGGCGACGCGGCTCGGTTCGATCGGGTCTGGGCACAGGTGGCGTCCTACGACGGTGCTTACGAGATGCGGCCGTAGGGGTTGGTCTGCCGAGACGGCGCCAGCAGGCCCTGCTAAAGGGTGAATTCGAGAACGGTAAGAGCCTTCACATCACTTCTGGCTGAGGATATTTCCATTCGCCAGGCGGACTGATCGGCCCCAGCACACCGGGGCCGATCAGTCCGTTCACGCCATTACTGCGACAGTCCCGTGGATCACGGTTCAGTGCTTCTTGGCCGCGGTGGAATGTTGCCGGGTTGTCGAAGTGGAGCTCGCGGCATTCGTTGACGGGCTGCCATCAGTGGACGTTGAACTCTTGGTCTCCGCGGAATGTTGTGTGCCAGTGGTAACTGACGCCGTGGACGCAGCCGGTTGCGTTGTTCCGCGCGCGGCTGTGGAGGTATCGGCTGGCCGGGGGGCCGGCGTTGCCGCGGACTGTTTCGTAGACCTGGTCGACGAGGTATCTGCTGCCGCGGTCACCGGCCGGGTTGGAATTGCCGCTACCGGCGCTGCTGCTGTCTTCGCGGCAGTCGGCTTTGTTCCGGCCGCGGTCACCGACGTTGCGACGGCCGTGGCCGCTGCAGTCGTCGCCGGCGCCGCGGTCGTGGTCATCTTCGCGACTGGCGCGACTGCAGAGGCGGCCGTGGTGACCGGCGGCTTGGTGGCAGGTGCGGGAGTTGCCCCAGCATTTGCGATGTTGGCCGGGCTGAGCAACTGCAGTAGGCCCGCCAGTCCACCGATCAGCATGTTCGCTGCTGATTTGTTGACTTGACCGATCTGCCCCACCGCCGTCCGAACAGTGCCGAAGGAGAGCGGGGAGTAGCTCTTCGAGTGCGCTACCGACACCGCCAAGTCGTCACGTGCGTTGAGGAAGCCTGCGGTGATGCTCGTGGCCGGGTCGACGAATGTTTGGTTGACGAGCGTTCCGAGCCCTTGAATGCCGGCGCCCACTGCCCGCAATGCCCCGACCAGTTGGCCTGTTGTGACGTTGTGGAGTACTGCGGCAGTGGTGTTGCCGATCAGCATGCCCAGGCGCAAGACGGCCAAGACTGTCGGTGCCATGATGTCTTGGGCGGCAAGGGGCAAGTTGCTGACAATGGCTGACAGGCCGCGGCTGGGGTCGGCAAAAAAGGTTTTGGCGAGCGACAGATAGTCAGGCGTGAGCGCAGGGTTCAGTGCGCGGCTCAGGACCGAGGGCACATTGGTTTGGCTGCCGAATATCTGGTTGTAGGTGCTGGTGCCGATCGCGGCCTTTATTTGATCGTTCTCCAGATTCGCCGTCACCCAACCGGTTGGAACGTTGTTCTGGTCGTGAACGTAGTTGTATTCGAAGAGGCGTTCTTTGAGGTTGGCCGCGTACTGCGCGGGGGTGACTGTGGGGGTATCTGCGGGCAGGTTCTGGCGGACATCGGCGACAGGCACGATTTGCGTTGTCACCTGAGTGTCAGACACGGACCCCGTGAGGTCCTGGAACCGGAGGGAGATCGATCCGTCCGTGGTGCCGGAGGTGTTGAGCCAGTTCGCGACACCTGGATTTTGTGCGCTGACCACGTAGTAGGTGTAGCCGTCACTTGACTTGAATACGTCACTGTTGTTGAGGCTGCCGGTAGCGGTCGCGTACGGGAGGTCTTGTTGCCAGACATTCGAGAGTTGAGCACCGGTGTATCCGGCCGCTACATCGGGCACCTTGATGATGAGCGCTTGATCTGGCTGGAGGTTATAACGCCCGAGGCTCGATAATTGGCCTGGCAATATCGGCCCTCCGACGGCGGAGGTCGTCGGACCGATTGGTTTGAACGTATTGTCTGGGATCGAGGCGAACATCTTTTGGATTCCGTAATTGGTGACACTGGAATTCAAGCCAGACAGGTTCGTGGCGATGTCGTTCAGGATCGATGAGATCTGGCCCTTCGACAGCACGGGAAGGGTGAACGTTGACGGCGTGCCCTGTTGCTGGATGGTGATGTTGTCGTGCGGTAAGCCCCAGTTGTTGACGGTATCGCGCAGGAGCAACGTTTGGGCACCCGTGCTATTTACCCAGTTGCCCGCCTGTTGGGTGGGGCTCATGGTGATCGTGTATGAGCCGTCGGCATTGGGTGTGAATTGTGATAAATCGTAACTGAACCCGGTTGAAAGAAAATTCCCATTCAAGCCGGTCCCTGACATCGGTACGAAGGTCACATCTTTGGTTCCGGGTGCAGGGTGGATGGTGATCGTGTAGGCCCGGGAGTCGATGGACGCAACAAGATATTTATTATCCGCATTGGGATCGTTGAGAAATTGTAGTGGCTCGGTCGAGGGGGCATTCCAGGGCATCGCCTGGTACGCCATGTTTGGATCGTAAGAATTGGTCAAGGCCAATTGACTAAATGCGGTGGAGAGCCCACTCGACGCCAGGGCCCGTGTATAGGCGGGTAATGACGCGAGATCGGAATTGGTGATAAATGGGTAACCACTATTGCTGGCAGCGATTTGCTGTTCCGTGGCGATAATTTGATCGGTAGTCAACTGGTAGCTATTTGAAGCAAGTAAAACAGCGCGTGATACGACTGCTTCATCGGGCGTAGATTGTGCGACTGTCAACGCCATCGTCATGGCGCCGGTCATTGCAGCCGTCGCGATGCTGCCCGCTTTTCGAAGTCGCCGTGCTTGTGCTCGATTCAAGCGGCGCTCAGCGGATGGGCAGCCCTGACTAGTTGCGCTGAACTGTTGCCCGATGAATCCGACATGAGACACGCGGTCCTCCTTTGATGAATGCTGACGTTTCTTGCTCTGCTCGGATGGGAACGCGTTGCATGGAACGGCCGGTGAGCGTTCCCAGCTTGTTGCCAATTTTCATGCACGTCAATAGGCATGCTGCACACTTTCATCGGCTAAAATGATGCATCGTGCACTCATCGGACTATTTCCTGCCCACCAGTAGTTGGGACCCTCCCTCTGAGCGTGTGCGGGAGCTGATGCGCCGGGCCGCCAAGATCGTGGTCCACACTGGTCAAACCTTTTACGACGAGGTGAGCAGGCTGTCGCTGACCTCAAGCCTGATGGCGAGTGTGTCCGGCAATTCGCTGGCCGACGATCCGATCGCCGCGGAAGCGATCACTCGTAGCAATCGCTCGAACCAGCTGCACTGGGCGGCGGCGAATATCAGTCATCCCGGTGAGCCAGTTCCGGCGAACACCGATGCAGAGACGCTGGCGATTGCGCGATATCTCGTTCGACGCGGCATCAGCGAAGCGGCAGTCGTGGAAACCTACCGGTTGGCGCAGAGCCTCTCATTACGTTTCTGGTTGAAGGCCGTGTACCAGTTGACATCTGACCCCGAGGACATGCGGGAGCTGTTCGACGTGTCTGAAAGATCGATCACATTGTTCTTGGGTGAGACGGCTTCAGCGGTGCACCGCCAAATGCGGATTGAGCGTGACAATCTCACCAGCGGAGCTCACCCGGAACGTCGGGCAACGGTCATGCTCATCCTCGATGGCGCACCACTGGATCGCGACCACGCCGAGCAAAGACTCGGGTACCAGCTGGATCAGGGACACACCGCGGCCATCATCTGGGGCAGTGAATCGACCGCCAACCTCGCCGATCTGGACCAAGCGGCCGAACTGTTGATACACACCGTCCGCGGCGGTCGCGCACTGTCGGTGCTGGCCAGTGCCGACACCCGTTGGCTCTGGCTACCAGGCGCCAACAATCCAGACTTCTCCGCAGTCATCACTGCGCTCGGTCAACTGACCGGTGTGCGGATAGCTATCGGTTCGACAGCAGCGGGAATCGAAGGGTTCCGGCGTAGCCATCTGGATGCGATCGAAACCCAGCGGGTGATGACGAAGCCTGGATCAACCCAGCAGATCGCGAGCTTCGCCGACGTCCAGATCGTCGCACTGCTCACCGCCGACCCCGAACAGGCGAACCGATTCATCAGACACACGCTCGGCGATTTTGAATACGCCGACCCAGAACTTCAGCTGACCGTACTCGCGTACATCCACGAGCAGTGCAACGCCTCGCAAGCGGCTGCGCGCCTGTTCACCCATCGAAATACCTTGATGCGCAGACTTGTTCAAGCCCAAGCGTTGCTGCCGCGACCGCTGGAAGGGGCCACGGTGCACGTGGCGCTGGCATTGGAGGCGCTGCAGTGGCGAGAGGCCAGGGTGCCGGCGGTCCAGCACCGGTGAGCGGGTGATCGGTACCCCTTGGTGACGCTGGCGGCCTGGTCCGAACATATTCAAACGGCATTGCCGCTGGTAAACATGGAGCCGATGACGGGAATCGAACCCGCGTATTCAGCTTGGGAAGCTATTTCGCGTTATGAACACCTGTTCGGAAGGTCCTGTTCAGCGCTTCGCTGATTCGAGCAATGAAGCCATCTAGCAGCAGGTTTGCGCGCGTACGGTGTGGCTGCGATTCTGTGCCGGTACGGCTGCGGTTCGGCTATGTTCGGGGTACGGCGGGGGTACCGCGCTGCGCAAATCGCGGCGACCCTAACCCCTATCCGGCCGGTGACGCAGGTGTACTTGACGGACAATTTTTGCAAGCCACCCGTGATAGATTAGTTAATCTAATTAATTGATAGATGATCCGGTGACCCGCGCGATGCGCGGCCCGGCAACTGTCGCTAATTCACTTCAGAACTTACGTGTCTCCGGCGTGGCAGGGTTTTGCCATGCTCGAACAGCCAGCGTTCGATCATGTCGCGGCGCGGTAGTTGGTAGTCAGCGATCCAACGGTCCAGAAGTTGCACATAACGCTCGTAAGAGGTGGCCGGCCATGCCGAGGTGGGCAAAGTACTCCACCCGCACGCATCGCGCAGTGCCAGCGCGACGTTCTCGTCGAGGATGCAGCAGCGGTGGTCTGGGTGTCCGGCCCCCGCGAAGTACAGATATTTCGTGAAGAAAGCGGGGCCGAGGTGGGGGAGGGCGGTCTTGTTGCTGGGATAGAGCAAGTCATAGGCCCGAAGCGGGTCGCTACGGCTGATCTGAGCGGCTTGCTGGAGCAGCACCCCGGCAGCCGGGGAATCGTGTGCTACGGAACCGATCCGAGCTTTGTTGTTCCGTCGCTTGGTTCCGCTGCCCCAAGCGAGTGCGTTCCATAGCAACGTAAGTGCTGCGGCGGGGTCATCAACGGCGGGGTCGGCAAGGGCAAAGATGTCCGCGCGGGAGATAGTGTCGCCGAGGATAGTGTCCTGGAGGCCGTATTTGGTGAGCGTCGCTGTCCACCAGCGATGGCCGACTACAACGGCATGCTCGTCTATCCATTGGACTGGACTCGCTGCATGGATTTCAGCCACGGCGTTGTCGGGTAGACGAACATCCGCGAGATTGGTGGCGGCCATGGCCAGTATTGTGACGCTATCCCCGACATGGCGGTGCAGATCTGTTGCGTTCGTATGGCTTTGAATTTGGGGCGCCGAGCGCCGTAGAAAACGAAGCATACCTGGCGACGATGGTTGGCGCGCTGTGTCAACTACGCAGGTTCGGAATCCGTGAACAACTCCATCAACGCCGGCTCGGTCGCCTCTACATAGTTCGCGTCCAACTGCGGTCCCAGGAGCACGATCGCGGTGAGGCGCCGCGTGATTGACGAAAATGTACGTGCCTCGACCATAGTGAGGTCACGCCCCAGCACCCGCTTGTCGCGATAGCTGAGCCACTTGCGGAGGACCTGGAATCCACCAATCTTGTAGTCCCAGACCGCCGTTGGCACCCCGCGCCAGCAGACGTCCTCGTTCAGGTAGATATCCAGCACCTGTTCGCCAAGTGCATCGCGGTCCTCATCTCTGAGACCGCTCTTCTCCTCGGCCCTTCGATCACGTGCGTTGTACCTGCCAGCGCCGGGCATGACCCCAGTCGACTGAACGATTCCCCAACCAGCGGTGACGGCTAGGTCGCCGTTGTCAGGGTTGATGGATTTCGCGTCAACGCGCTCGATAACAGCGACGCGAGACATAGAGGGCTCAAGAGGCGGTGCGTCGACACCGATGAGCGGCTGGTCAGGATTGAGCAAGGCGGCAACACGACCTCCTAGCGAAGCAGATTCGCGTAGCAATGACTCCGATTTCGGCAGGGGTAAGCGTGGCCAGTTCGAACGCACGGCTTCGCCGTTTTGTTCTACGTAGAGGGGAGAAGTTCCGATAGCAACCGAGTGCATCCACAAGAGAGTGGCGCTCTCCTTATTTGAGGCTGCATCTTCGATGCCGAGACGTCGAAGGTAGGCGGCAGCCCGACTGGAAAGGTTCGGCCTCCACGTGGCGGACGCGTCTACTTCAGCCACGAGATCGAACAGTACGGGGTCCTCCGCAGCGGGCGAATTCGCCTTGGCTGCAAGCCATAACGGAATCGCGTACGCGTCCGTGAACAGTACCTTCTGATCAATCAGGCAGTCAGAAAAATGCAGCGCGGCGCCATCGAGCGATCGCGGCGCGCGACGGCGGACGAGTATGAAGCCGGATTCTTCAGCCGAAGAAGTGACTAACAGAGTCCGCGATTCGTTCCAGAGCTTCGCGTGGGTCTCGACGTAGGCGTACCGCACATCGAGCGGCCTGAACTGAAAGCGCTGTATCCGCCGATCATCAAACGGGCGCTCTCTTAGCAGACGTTCCCGTTCCCGCACTGGATCGAAGCGTGCATAGGACCTGCTCAGGCGAGGGTCTACATCCGAGATCGGAACATCGGGGTCCAAATACGTCCTGATGCGCGCGTCCAGAGCGTCGCGGTCGCTGTCGATCAACGCGAATTTGCGGTTTTCGTTAAGCCCAAGCATCGGGGCCACGGCACACAGTTCGTTAACAGCCGGCCACCTTGCATAGCCCGGTCTTGGGCTCCAACGCAACAGCCGAAACCAATTGTCCTGTTCTGGTACAAGCGATTCGTACTCTGGGCCAGTGTCCGGGTTCGCAGGAACTGAGGCCAACTGCTCGCGCTTGTCTTTGCCCCAGAAGTCGCGGTACTGAACGTCCACCGACGAATCGACGTGGTCCGCAGTGCGGACCAGCATGCTGATGGCCACTCCACGCCTGATGCCAGCCGGATTGAGAGGTGTGGAGAAGATTGAGGGGTCGGGGTCGCCGTCAGGTGTCTTTTTTCCCGTCTCGCGGCTGTCCCCGTTGAGGTGATCGACTGTGACGGTGTCGAACTCGGTCAGTAGTCGCCTTCGCATCACAACCGCTGAGGGGTCGCCTAGCCATGACGAGTTGCTGACGAAGCAGATGATCCCTGTGCCAGTCTGTTCGGCGATGCGGCGTTCTGCGATTCGGAAGAACCGGATGTAAAGATCATCGAGCTTGTTCTTTGTGATGTCCCAGTCCGAAGCAAGCCCGGCCTTGTACGGCTCGACGAGGCCTCCTTCCTCCGCCGGAGACACCCCGGCGAAGCCGTTGTAGGGGGGATTTCCGAGCACAACGAGGATGGGTCGCTCTCGCTTTACGGCCTCCGCCGCGTCCCGCTCGGCAACGAACTCTGGGAACGGGAGCGGCGGGTGCTGGTCCCCGTCAACCCAACCGGTTAAGGCATTCGTGAGATACACGCTTGCCCGCTCACCCGTCTTCGAATTCAGCGGTGCGCCGAGCCTTTGAAGCGCGATGCCAATCCGGAGGTGCGCAACAACGAACGGCGCAGGCAGCAACTCAAAGCCGTGCAGGCGGCCGAGTGCGGCCTGCTTGGCCTCAGCCGCAACGAGTCCATCGTCGCCTTGCTGCTTTAGCGTGGTAACGATTCTGTCGAGAACGGCGGTGAGGTAAGACCCGGTGCCTGTACAGGGGTCGAGTACGTGCACTTGCGGGTCGGCAAAACCAAGCGGCAGGCCCAACTGTGTCCGCAGCGCTTCGTCCACTCGTTCGACCATGTAGCGCACAACCTCGGGAGGCGTATACCAGACGCCAAGCTCGCGGCGCAGGTCAGGATCGTAGGCTTCGAGAAATGGTTCGTAAAAGTACTGGACTGCCTCTGCGGCTTCGAAACGCGTAAAGAACAGTGCGCGATCAACACGTGCGAGGACGTCGTCTGTCCAGTCAAGGACTTCGTCCAACCCGACTGGGAGGTTCGCGGGCGTAGCGAGTTGTTGAAAGAGCACACGGACCATCGGAACCGGCAGAGTCCATTGGGCCTGCCGCCAGTTGAAGCGATTGTCCGAACCCGCAGGTTGGTGCTCAGACCAGTAGACCCACGCCGCGAAGACACCGTAGAACAGTGTTTGCACCAGAGCAGAGCGAAAGAAGTGCTCACCGTCTTCGCCTTCGAAGCGTAGGCCGAGAGCTTCCTCTAAAGCCGACCGCAATGCTTTGAGGGTATCCATTTCACCCACGTCCTCGACGCGCTTGAGTGCGGTGCGCGCATACGCTGCGAGAAACCACGCGAGGTCTGCTGGATTGCCAAGTGGTGCATCGCGCGACAGCGCTCGTTTCAGATAGTCGGCGAACGGGCCACCCATCGCCTGGTCGGCGGCCCTCGGGTCGAGGGCCCAAAACGCTGCTTCGTTGGGGGCGAGCCTGAACCGCTCACCTTCATGGGTTTGGCCGTCCGAATCGAGTTGCAGGATAAGGAAATCTCGATACGTACAGACCAGCACCTTGCCGTATTTGGCTAGGTAACGCTTGACCTGAGCTGTGTTTGCGACCTGAGTTACGTCCTCCGCCAACCCCTTGACTTCCATCACGCCTCGTTCGGGTGAGCGCGCGAGAAGGACCGACTCGCCAGCCTCCGCGACTGCTTGTCGAGCGATGAAGAGACCGCCGTCGGGCACTCCTGCCCCACGGTTCCTCGTAGTCAGTACACACGTCACTGCCGGGCCGATCGTGTCGCCGACGTCATTGAGCAACGCCTCGAGTTGGCCGTAATAGGAGGTTTCAGGAACTGCCTCGCCGGTCAGATGAATTTTGCGCATGCCTTCGAGGTACGTGCGTAGGGCAGTCACAGGAGCATCGTATTTCCACCCAGGTGTTGAATAGCGGAGTCGAACGAGACACGCCGGATCAAGCCATGGGGCGTTGCGAGTCTCGGTGCGAAAAGTCGTGCAGGGAGCCTGGGTGGGCGCTGCGTACGCTTGGAGGCATGACCGGGGGCGGGATTCTGGGGGTTTCACCAGGCGAGTTGTGGCGCGTGTCGAGTTCGATTGGCTCTCTGGCCGACGAACTTGCCGTCCAGCTGCAGTCCATCGACAACGAGGTGTCGGGGTTCGTCAGGTCAGGCTGGACGGGGTTGTCCAGTGGTGCGTTCGCCGAATCATTTTGGAAATGGCATGAGGGCGCCAAAGACGTCCACACTGGGCTAGCCGAGATGGCCACCCTGCTCGGCTCAGCCGCCGGCCAATATGAAGACCAAGACCAAAGCTCCGTGGCATCTCTCAGTGCCCAGATGAACATCGACAGGTAGCGGGCCTGTTATGTCTGACGAGTTCGGCGTCGACACCGACCAGTTGATGGGCATCGTGGACAAGATGGCCCAACTCGAAACCAAGATCGAGGCGATGATCACCGCGGCAGGTGCCGAGGTTGCCGGGCTTCATGCCACGTGGGAAGGTGCAGCAGCAACGACCCAGGCAGACGCTCACCGCCGCTGGACTGACGGCGCCCAGGAAATGCGCCAGGCGCTGGTGAAGCTGCGGGAGGCCGCGCTCAAGGCACACGGTAATTACACCGGTGCGGCCAAGAGCAATCAGGCGATGTGGTCGCGGTGACTGTGCCGACGTTGCGATAGCTGGTTGTCTATTGGCACCGATCATTGTTGACCCACAGGCGCTAGATGGCGCCGGGCAGTCCGTGGACGCGCAAGCAGAAACGCTGGGTAAAGCCATCGACGCGTTGCATTCTGCCCTCGCTGGCTGCAGTGGCATGTCCGGCGATGACCCGGCAGGCGTTGTTCATGGTCAGGCATACGACAAGTCGGCCAAGGCGATGCTCGAATCGATGGTTGATCTTCGAAATGGGTTGGCGCGCATTGGCGATGGGATTCGCGCCAGCGCTACCAGCTATTCGCGTGCCGAGGTCGCATCAAACACC
Organism: Mycobacterium sp. MAA66; assembly: GCF_041261665.1. NCBI lineage: Bacteria > Bacillati > Actinomycetota > Actinomycetes > Mycobacteriales > Mycobacteriaceae > Mycobacterium > Mycobacterium sp. MAA66. The sequence goes on from NZ_JBGCCC010000004.1 coordinate 89,651, forward strand.
CACGGGACTGGCGGCGCTCCGCTGCCTGCCGCCGCACCGACTGCGCCGGCGACTGCGCAGCTTCCACCCTCGGCACAGGGCAGCAATGAGGGGGCACCGCCCGGCTGGTGGCTGGTCGAACCCTTTCTCGGCATGGTGTGGCCCGACGGCAGCCCCAGCAAGTTACGTGCAGCGGCCGGAGCCTGGGCGGCGGCCGGTTCGGCGTTCCTGGGGTCCGAGGCTGAATTACTGAGCGCGCTGGGTGTGGTTACCGCACAACAGATTCCAGAAGGTGCGCACGTCGCGCAAGCAGTCGTCACCGGCAACACCAACGCGACGGCGCTGTTCGGCCAGTGCGTTCAGGTCGCATCCAACCTCAACTCCTATGCCGGGCAGATCGACGCTGCGCACACGGCGATCCTTGACCTGCTGTCGCGAATTGTGAACCCGCTCACCGGGGTTCGTGAAGTCTGGGATCTCTTGACTGGCGATGACAACGACGAAATCAAGAAGATCGCCGAAGATATCCGCGTCGTGGTCAACAACTTCAAAGCCGAGGTCGACGCACTGGCCGCGCTGCTCAAACCCCTTGTCGAGGCCGCAGAAGCAATCGCTTCGGCCATGGCCGAGTACGCCAAGATGGAGATTGAACAGTTCGGCGACGCCGCGTACAACGTGCTCGCTGACGTGGTCAACTCCGCAGCGAGTTTCGGCAACGCTGCGATCCATAACCCGCTCGACACGCTGGGGATGATCGGCGGGGCAGCGTTGATCGCTGGCGGAGCCGGGGTGGAAGTTCCCGGGGTCATACTCGACGCCACTGGGGTTGGTGCATTGGTCGGTGTTCCGGTGAACGTTGCGGGTGCGGCGATGATTGCTAGTGGCGGCACGATGGCCGGCGCGGGAGCAATCGACTTGTCCCATGAGGCCGCGCTGAACCCGGTCACCGTCATGCACGCTCATATCGGCCGCCCCGGCGAAGGGATCGACCGCGGCGACGGCCGAGATCCGTACGGGCACATCACCGGCCGCGGCGGCGGCAACTACGCCAAAGGCCGTGAAGCCGAAGGCGTTGAAAACTACAAAGACGACAATCCCGGGCGCTGGGTGACCAATGAACAGCGGAAAGCCACCGTTGATGGAGGTGCCAGCGGTGGCCGGTTTTACGATGGCCTAGGACGGCTACCCGACGGGACCTATGAGGCGATCGAGGTGAAGTCAGGCACAGCATCGCTCTCGCCGGGGCAACGCGAGTTTGACGGCCTCGTGTCACCATCGAATCCGGCATATGTCACCATCACCAACGAACAAGGAGCAGTCGAGACCGTGAAGATCACCAAGGTCCACGTTGAAACGGTTCCCGCCGAATGAGACTCGACAGGCCGACTCACGTGCGGAAGTCGAATCGCTCGTCGGGATGGATGACCGAGTTCACTGAGGAAGTGCCTGGGCAAATCGCCGCCGGAATAAACCGCCTCGGCCACGGCAAGTACACGTACTACTCGATCTTCCCGTTACCGGCCGACGCCGAATACGACGAGACCGTCCACCCCACCGAGTGGATCCAGACCACTGGCGTCGCTCCTGACCGGCTCACCGTCGAAATCAAACAAGCCGACAACAAAGGCGCGTACCGGCTTTACACCATTGGTCGATCAGCAGGTGCGGGCGAATCAGCTGAGACCGAGCCAATTCAGAACGGCGACAACACTTACTTAGTCCAACCGAGCGAAGTGCTCACTGCCGCCGACGCCATCGAACTGTTCCAGCACTACTACGACACCCACGCCGTCCCTGCTGGATGGAGCCTGCGCGAGCAACCCGAATTCTCTGACACCTCCGTCGCCGAGAGTCAAAGTACGAAAGCCGCAGCAGACGGCACCAAACCTTCAGCTGGTCGTGCTCCCGTCGCCAAAAGCTCGGGGAAGCAAGAGAAACAGAGCCCAGTACGTGCTAAACGCCAACAAGAAGGGCAAAGCTAGCCAGCATTCCTCTTCGACAAGAAGACCCTGCAATCCCACGCAGCTCGCTGCGTTCGATGGGGTTCAGTCGTCCGAGTGCGACTTGCCTGCTGCGTCGGTAGTGATTGGGGCGCAATCGATTCGACAACCATCCGACCGAAGTAGTTAGAGCGACGCGGTCTTGGACTTGCCCGTGTTCTGGTTGGTGATTACTGCGCTGGTGTAATGGAAGTCAGGAGGGCTCGCACCGGTGAGCGTAATCGTAACCGGCGAATAGGTCGCCGAGCCCTGTGCGCAGTTTGGAACGCAGTCGTCTTGAAACTCGATGCCGGTACCCACCGAGTCAGCGCCAGCGCCCCAGCTGGTCCAGACGATCTTGTCGACATTCCAGGTGTTGTCGCACGTCAACATGATGCTTAGTGGCTTAACTTTCGGTTCCTGGCAGGCAATCACTACTGGTGTGGCTTGATCGGCCGCGGGCGGAATCTGCCGCGGTTCATAGCTGGAGGCAGGGGTTGGAGCATGTTTGTTGTCCGGCAGGTAGGGGTCGTTGTTATTTGGGTCATTGGGGTTGTAGTTGGGGTTAAGGTGTACCGCGCAGTTGCCCTGGAAACATTGCTGAGTGTCGCTTGGGCCGGGAGCAGTTGTGGTCGGCGAGTTTGCTGGCAGACCCGGGTTTGGCGTTGGGGCCCGATCCGGGTTGGATGATCCGCATATTCCGGCGGCCTTTTCATCGGCGATAGCGTCGCTAACAGGCTTGCCGAGTTCTGCCGCGAATTTGCCGGCGGGCACCATTAGCCATTTGCCGTCTTGGTAGACAACTTCCCGTTGGACTGAGAACCCGAGAGGTTTGATACGAACCAGAGCGTGGCTGTCGCTCTCCATCCGGACACCCGTGGCCGTCACGGGGAGCTTGTCGAGGCCGCTATCGCAAGTTTGACTCAGGGTCACGTAGTCAGGCTGGCTAATGCCGTGCTGAACTTGCTTGTCGTACATCAGCCATGCCCCGGCGTAGTCGCCAGCTGCCCTACGATCAAAAAATTCCTGCCGCGGTCGCCTTCGCGGCTTCGAGTGTTTGTGGGTCCTCGCTGGTCAGTGCGGTGGGTAGGTTGATTTGTGATGGGAGCTTGATCCCGCACGCCGCCAGCAACGACATCAGAAGTAGAACGTTTCCAGTTCGGGCGAGCCGGCGCACGGCCCGATCCTAGTTGTGTGGGTTCGTTCTGATCGACACTTCATTTGATCGAAAAATTTGCTGAGCGTGGCGATTCGGGCGTGCGTGAAGGGGCGAGCGGGTATTCTTACGCGAGTAATTTGCAGTTATGAGTGGGCGACAGGAGCGGATGCCGCGCGTGGCAGGCTTTGCGGCGTTTGCTGTAGTGAACACTGCTGGAATGGGTTGGACCGCGTTGCGGCATGAAGGGCGGTACCTGGGTGAGACTCATTTTGACCGCAGCGATCGTCTGTGTGGTCGGGTCGTTGGTAGAACCGGCGACCGCTGTTGGTGACCCGTACGGCACTTACTGCACACCTCAGCAGATGACGAACGGTCAGCTGAACCAATGCGTGATGCCCGGCTGCCCTGCCTGGATCGACCTATCCTGCAATATCGCGGTGTTGAACCCGCCGATCGCCACGCCGGTGCCTGGCCCATGTCGCTGGTCGCCAGGCCCGAACTGCTTCTAGCGGGACGGCGTTGACCAATGACTGTTTGTTGCCAGCAGAACCCACGATGGCTCGCTGAATTTTGCAGGGCTATAACGACCTTCGTTCTCATTGCGGCCGCTGGCGCGGCTATGAGTGCGGCGTCTGCACACGCCGATCCGAGTGATCCAAACAGTCCAACGAATGCCGCCAACCGTGCCATCGACGATGAGCAGTACGGAGAAGGTGTCTGCACCATCATGCGGAACAACCCGACGGACGCTGGCGCAGACCAGGCAATCAATTATCTGATGGCGCGCTTTTCGACCCAGCTGGCGGTCGGCATCATGACGGCGGTGACAGACAATGTCTGCCCGGACGTCAAGCCGGTACTCCAACACAGGCTCATGGAGGACCAACGGCAGCGGGATGGCGAGGCGCAGGAGTCACCGGGCGATGGTCCGTGCTTGCCTGGTGGTTACACGGGCAACGGTGATTCATGCAGCCCGGGCATGGAAAACTGGGAGTACATCCATCGGGTGTATGGGGCGTCCCCCGCCGTCTGACGGCCAACCCGCGCCATGCATTGCCCGGAAACGGGCTAGACAAACCATTGAGACAGCGGTAGCCCGGTCCGGCCGGTGACGGTCCAGTTCGAACTTGTTGTGTTACAAGATGCTTACGAGAGCCCGGCTTGGTATGACCGTAGAGCTAGCGCGGTCTTAAGGCGGTCGAAAACGGCGCCCACGGAGTATGCTTATCGGTACCGAGAACTTCATAGCTTTTGCGAAAGGCCACATAGGCGATCGGCTAGGCCGAAGCTCTACGGACCGACGCGACGCGCTAAACCACTGAGACTGGCGTGCGTCGAAGGCACAACCCTCATTGACCGCTGAGGGCGTGTTTTCGATGCACGCCAGTCTTTTTGTTTGGAGGACGACGATGGCCGATGGCCTGAACGACATGGACAAGCCGAACCTGACTGAACAGGAACTCTGGGAGTACCTCTTCTATGACGAAGATTTGGTAGGTGTCACGAGAAGGTGCGTGAAGTGGGCCGTGCTGCGACGCGAGATAGTTCCCACCCGCATCGGGAATAGGAACTACTTCACGAAAAATGATGGGCTCCAGTGGATTACGGCGCGGCGCCAGCCGGGTGTCTACGTCGCCCCTCCGAGTCGCGGCAGGAGGGTGAAGTGAGTAGAGGGCTCCGAGTGTCAGCGCATTGCGCTGGTGTCAGCTGTCTGTCTCGCGTGGAAGAAGCGTCCATTTCTGGAGATCCGATGCTAGTTCTGACTGCGTTGGTAGACAGCGGATTTGAACCTGCCGATCACGGATATTGCGCGGGTATTTGTTATGACGACGAGGGTCAGACGTGGGCCCTATACGAGGGAATGAGGGTTGAGCACTTCGTCCGTCTTGGGCAGAGTGCGCGTCAACGCGGCTGGGGTATCCAGCCGATCGGCAGGATCGATCCGCATCGCCCCAATGATCTGCCAGGGAAGGTGCCTTGGATGGCAGGGCTTAGTGGTCGCAACGGGCGAGACGCGACGGAAGACGAAATCGCCGATATGCCAGCAAAAATCATCAATCGTTTGTTGATGGGTGAGCGCGGGGTTCTCAACCTTGGAGCACGTGTGCCCAAGGGGGTGATCGGTATCGATATCGACCAGTATGGGTCAAAGTGTGGGCTGGCTACTATCGCGGAACATGTTGCACGCCTCGGTCCCTTACCCGCGACGTATCTGACGACTGCTCGGTCGTACTCGCAAGGCAGTGGTATCCGGTTGTTCGCTGTCCCGGACGGTTGGGAGGGGCCGGGGGTGCTCGGTGATGGTGTCGAATTAATCCAACGCCACCATCGCTATTTGGCCGCACCAGGAAGCGTCCACCACACCGGCAAGCGGTACCGTCTGCATCACGAGGACACCGGCGAACAAAGGTTGAAGCCGGTTCTGCCGCCCCGTCGCGCGATCCCGCCATTGCCGGAATCCTGGTTAGCTGGTCTGTACCGAGAACCCCGCCGTCGGGGTGCGCCGGCTAGCGCTGACGACGTGATGGCGTTCGCCCACGAGTACACACAAAACCGCGAGCCTGAATCATTGGAACCGACAGTACGTGCAGTACGCCGTGCCACGGGTGCAGGTCAGACTCGTCCAGCTGTGCACAGGGCGTTGTGGATAGCAGCGCGAAAAGCACGGGCGGGCTGCTATTCGTGGGCGGATGCATTAGCCGCGATCCGCGAAGCTGCAGAGGTCACTTATGCAGAGCGCGGCGGCCAGCTAGACGATTACGACTTCGCCCGCTCGGTCGAGCATGCCGTCGCCGAAGCCCTCGACATGCACGACAGTGAGCTGCGGGCCTGGAGCCCAATCGATCTGAATGGTTGGGGCGCAAGGCTTCCAGCGAGTGAGTGGGGCGGATGGCGGTGACCGCATTGCCCGGTGATGCGGCCGTTGTACCCTTTCGGCCTGCAGGTGGTGCTGGCCAGGGGGCGGAATGCGCCGACTTGTGGCCGGCGCCAGACAATCCTCGGCATGTTGCGCAGCGTGTCGTAGATATGGCTGCTTCCAAGGCCCAACCGTTGAGGTATTGGAATGGGTTGTGGTTGTACTGGACCGGAGTGTACTTCCACCAGATCTCTGTTGAAGGGATCAGGGACAACTTGTACGAGATGCTCTGTGATGCACAGTATTTGGGCAGCGAAAGTCGAGTGCTGAGATGGAAGCCGAATACTCCCAAGCTCAATGGTGTCATCGATGCGGCGCGCGGACTGGTGAAGGTTCAAGAGGGCGTGGATCCGCCGTGCTGGTTGGATGGACGTGAGGATCCTGTAATCGCTTGTCGTAATGGTCTTTTACGTACAGCTGACCGGGTACTGCTGAGCCACACGACCGACTATTTCAACGTGATGGCTTTGCCGTTTGATTACAACGACTCGTCGAGTCGGCCGAATCGATGGCTGCGATTCCTCGATGAGGTTTTTCCAGGCGATCGAGAGTCCATTGACACGCTGCAGGAGTGGTTCGGGTACATCATTTCGGGTCGGCGAGACCTGGAAAAGATGTTGATGGTTATCGGGCGTCCGCGATCAGGTAAGGGAACAATCACCCATGTCTTGGAGCGATTGATCGGGCCGGATAACTGCGCCGGGCTTTCCGGCGACCACTTCCGGAACGACTTCGCATATCAGCCGTTGCTGGGGAAATCTCTTGCAACATTTACGGATGCGCGTCTTAGCTTCGGTAAGCAGCTTGTCGAGGCGATCTTGAGGATCACCGGCGGTGATACCGTCTCGGTCAACCGCAAGAACAAGGAACAGGTGTCCCTGAAGCTGCCGACACGGTTGATGTTCATGAGCAATGAAATCCCGGTATTGCCAGATGATTCAGGTGCGGTGCAAAGCCGATTGGTGCCGCTCTACATGGGCGTTTCTTTCGATGGTAAAGGGAGCAACCCCAAGCCCGATCCTCGCCTGAAGCAGGAGCTGATCGATGAGTTGCCGTCGATTCTCATCTGGGCGCTCGACGGTTTGGACCGCCTGCGCGAGCGGGGCACCTTCATCACACCAAAGTCCGCAGCCAACTGCATGGACGTGTTAGGCGAAGGCGGTAGCCCAATCAAACAGTTCTTGTTGGAGCGCTGCGAGTTTGGAAACCACCACGACTACTACGTCACGAAGGACGAGCTGTACAGCGCGCATAGATGCTGGTCCTACGATAACGGATACGAGCTCATTACCAAGGCGACGCTGACGAGAAAGCTGATGACCGCTGTTCCGGACGTCGCGCCGAAGGTCACCTTCAATCCTCACAGTAAACGTGGGTCGCGCGGCCAGCAGAGACCTGCGTACAGCGGGATTCGGCTGAGGGGAGCCCCCAAATAGACCGATTGTCGCGGTATCCGAAACGGCATCGGGGACGTATCCGTATACAAACGCGGCTTTCCCCGACGTAGGGGCCTCAGTATCCGGGTATCCGACTTACCTATTGAGTATTCGGAGGAAGCGAGGTAGGACGAGAGCCCCTCGGCGAAGCGTTCGCGGTGACTAGCCGGATACGCGGATACCGTTCGGACGCAAAATATTTCGTCGTCCGTTCACGACGCGGCGGCCTACCAGCTTTCTGCTCCGCACGTCGAATCAGAATTGGAGATTAGATCGTGTCTGACCTATCGAATGCAGAACCCATCGAATGGAACCGCGGCAACCCCGCACGCCGATGCGTAGCGCATAAGAAGGACGGAAGTCGTTGCAGGCGTTGGGCTATTCGGGGCGGAACGGTATGTACTCATCACGGGGGTAATGTGCCAGCTACCAAAATGCGGGCTCGCAGACGCTTGGAAGAGGCAAGTGATCGACTTGTTAGTGAATTACTTGGAATTGCCACAACCGCCGAATCGGAATCGGTGCGGCTGAACGCAATTCGCGACGCGCTAGATCGCGCAGGCATCTCGGCGAAACATGCATCTGCGCCGTCTAGCGACATCGAACTTGCACCATGGGAACGTCTGATGACCGATATCGCGTTCGACGGCATCGCGCGGACGGCTCAAGATGAAACGACGCCCCGACGCCGTACTCTCATCGCCGCCGAGCGGGTAGCCGAGTCGGAACGCGTGGTAGGTCCGCTCGCGCTTCCGTCTAGTCGCGATCGAGGCGACGATGCGCCGGTCGACCGACGCGAGGGGGCGGACCCCTATCCGTCATTGGCTGACGGCGTCGTGACGCCGGAGCTTCGGCGGTTGGCGGATCGGTCGAACGGTAATGAGTAGTGGTATCTAATTTGCTGGCGTAGCGTCGGGCGTGAGGCGGAACGTTCGTTTACGCCTGTCGAAAACTGCAGCAGGAGTGATGATTATGACTAACAGAGACCGCCGTGATGGCCAGAATATGAACCGAGTTGATCGGCAGCTGGTGTTTGCCTACTCCCGCGTCAGCACTGAGGAGCAAGTTGAACGAAGGAATGGACTCGACGCCCAGCGGGCTGTGATTGACCTAGAAGCCAACCGCCGCGGGTGGGAAGTTGAGTACTATGCCGACGAAGGTGCTAGTGGCAAGTGCATCAACGAGAAATTACGAGATGTGCTCCAGCTCTTGGCATCTGGACAAGGCGACGGGCTCGTCGTCTCGAAGATGGACCGGCTTGCGCGCTCGATCATCAATGCTGCCGACATCGTGGAGCGAGCGAACACCCAAGGCTGGTCCTTGTTTGTACTCGACCTTGGCGTCGATCTAACGGCAAGCGGACGCCTCATCGCTCAAGTGATGTCCAGTTTTGCTGAGTACGAGCGCGCCCAAATCAGCGAACGCACAAAGGCTGCGCTCGCGGCCAAGCGAAATCGCGGGGAGCGCCTTGGTCGGCCAAGGGTGGCCCAGCCCGGTGTTGCGTGTCGAATCGTCATGGAAAGAAACACTGGGCAGACATACGAGCGGATCGCGCAAGCCTTGACGGCTGAGGGCATCCTGAGTCCGCTTGGTCGGCCGACGTGGCAGGCGTCCACTGTCCGACGTATCTACATGTCGGCGACTTCTGTTTAGTAGTAGGCAAGCTGATGGCGCGTATTCAGAAGCGGCAGTGCAAGAATGGCACCACGATCTACGCGGTTAAGTGGAGGGAGCCCAACGGACAGGACCGCACCAGAAGCGGATTCCAGACTAAGAAGGCAGCGGAAGCTTACGCCACACGGAAAGCCAACGCGCGAGTCACTGGTACCGAGTTTGATCCGGCTTCGGGCGGGATTCTGTTTCGCGACGCAGCGCACGCGTGGCTGGAGTCACGACGTGCTGACCTGAAGGAGACGACGTGGCGCGGGCACCAGGCTGCGTTGGCCCCAGCTGCGTCCCGGCGCGGTGACGGCAAAACGCTTGGCATAGATGCAGTGTTCGGCGGCTATCCGCTCAACAAGATCACCCGCGAGTACGTCCAGGAGTGGGTGAATCGGCTGATCGTTGCGCAGAAGAAGCCATCCACCGTGCGGCACGCCTACTTCACGGTGCGGATGGTGCTGCGGCAGGCCGTCATTGACCGTAAGCTCCCCGCCAACCCGGCTGAGTACGTGAAGATTCCCGGCGAGCAGAGTGCCAACGGCAACAAGCCCGGCGTCGTGGATGGCCCGGCTCAATTCCTCAGTGCCGCTCAAGTTTCCGCGCTGGTAGCAGCGACGCCCTGGCCGTACAGCGTCCTGGTGCATGTGGCGGCGTGGTCGGGGCTGCGCTCGGCGGAGCTCGGCGGCCTACAGGTTGGCGATGTGACAATTCCGCCAAAGTCGTTAAACCCGAACGCTCCGGCCAAGGGCGGCACTATCCGGGTCTCCAGGTCGGTACGTGCGCTGGGGGCAGAAATGCGGTACCTCCCGACCAAGACCAAGGGCAGCAACCGCAAGGTGCCGCTACGGGTGGCGACTACGGACATTCTGCGGGACTACCTGACAAAGCATCCCCGCGCGAACGAGCCCACCGCGCCGCTTTTCCCGGGTATGAGCTTGGCCGCGTTTCGGCCGACTGGCGTCCGTGCCAAGACCTCGACCGGTGAACCTGACACTAGGGCGGCCAAGTACGTCGCTGAGCGGCAGGCATCCGCCTTGGCGGCGTTAACGGTGCAGGAGGCCGAGACGCGGCTAGTGCTGGATTGGACGACGCCGCTCAGGCATCCCACGTTCTACAAGGCTGTGTACCGCCCGGCGGTACTGCGGGCTAATTCGGCTAGTGCGGCCACGGGCGAGCGGGCTGCAGCCCTACCGGCCGACCTGCGGTTTCACGCGCTCCGCCACACATACGCGTCGCTGTGTGCGGCTGGTGGGGTCGGGGTGCGGGAGGTCGCAAAGTTCATGGGCCACGCGAATACGACGACCACCGAGCACATTTACACGCACCTGTTCGACACCGACGATCATTCAGCCGCTATGGCCGCGTTGGATGCTGTCGACGCACCGCGCCACGCGGATAACGTTGTGCCGCTGTGGGGTTAATTCAGCAGACCGGCAGACTTTCCGTATATCTCTAGCTTACGGAGAACATAATTTGACACATCGGCCGGGCTCGCTGACTTTCGCCACATCAATTCAATTCGCACCATCATCCCGTTGCTGCGTGTCGCAAGGATATCGCTGCGGTAGGAAGACTGTTCGTTACCAAATGGCGCTTCGAGCACGTATGACTCGATTATACCGGCGCTCTTTAGAGCTTCGGCGATCGTCCGATTCACTTCGATGTCCGCCGACGTGGCTATCTCGGTGAGACCGTTAAAGGCTTTGAGGGTGTTATCGCCTGCCTTTTGTCCGCGACGACCTGTAGTTAACGGATTGTCGGCGAGCAGTCTTCCTAACGTGCTGTTCGTCATCCGTTCCACGGCTTGGGGGTCGCTGTTGGTTGACATGCCGTGGGTCTTCATCAGCTCGCGGAGTTTAGGCGAGGCGAACTGACGCGCTGCAGCAAGGGCAGTCCACACGTCGAGGTGCACGACACGAGCGTCGAGAATGGTGCCGAGTAGGCCAAGTCGTTCAGGGAATTTCTGTAAGTCGGCGACAATATTGGCGCCCGTAGAGGTCATCATCCGGTCTATATCTGCGGCTGAAAATCTACCGCGAGTAATGGCATTTACCGCGGTGTCTGAATTCGGGGCGATTACGACGATCCAGACATGAAATGACTCTTTGGGGAGCAGTTTCTTGACTTCTTGTACGTTCTTGTGGAGTTCGGTACGAATACGCCCCATAAAGTTGCCGATTGTCGAGCTTTCCAACGCGATCCGGCCTGCTCGGTCTTCGGTAATGCCGAGCGTGTGGAGACTCGCACCGGCATTCAGGGCGCTGATAGTCTTTTCTGCAATTACGACGTAATCGTCAGTTGCGGGGCCGGTGAACATTAGCGCCGCCTGGTCGATCCCCAGCAGCGATTCCGCCCCAATCTTGGAAGCGATCTCAAGGACGATTGCTACCAGCTCATCAGTATTTATGGGCCACACCACGAGCGTCTTAGCCCCCGCTGTTGACCGTACGAATCCATTGATGGCGTGGAGGATGGCCTCGATCGCTTCGCGAGCTACCTGCCCCAGTGCTTCCCGGCCTTCAATGACGAGGATGCGGTTGTTGTCGATTGTGGGCAGAGCAGCGATCGCAGTTGGTACGTCGGCGTTGCTCGGAATTGCATCGACCACGACGCCTTCGCGGAAGATCGGCACAGTCTTGGCGAAGGTGGATTTGCCTGCGCCAGAGACACCCTTAAGGACCAGCAGTCCTCCTCGGTCCGCCGAAAAGATCTCGGCGAAACGATCATCGACCGCCGCCAACGACGCCTCGACTGGGATGATCACGCTTCGGAGGGTCGACTGTTCCTCACCCGATAGAGCTTCGAACCGATCCGGTACTCGGATCGCGTCGAGTGCGCTAGACGTCATGGATGGCAAGGGTATCCGTGACGTGCCGCGAGCCGTTTGGACACCCCCTGGTTAACACTCCGGGGTATGTCGGGGGTACGGAATCGTGCCGTTGGCGGAGCTTGCTCGCAGAAGCAGCCCTTTACCTGGGCCTTCGTGGAGCCGATGACGGGAATCGAACCCGCGTATTCAGCTTGGGAAGCTGATGTTCTGCCATTGAACTACATCGGCGGTGGTGCACCAGGCTAACACCGGCGCCCGATAGGCTCCCCACGTGCTCCTCTCTGACCGTGATCTCCGGGCCGAAATCGCTGCTGGGCGCCTCGGCATCGACCCGTTCGACGACGCCATGGTCCAGCCCTCCAGCGTCGACGTCCGACTGGACAGCCTGTTCCGGGTCTTCAACAACACCCGCTACACGCACATCGACCCGGCGCAGCAGCAGGACGAGCTGACCAGCTTGGTCGAGCCCGCCGAAGGCGAGCCGTTCGTCCTGCACCCAGGCGAGTTCGTCCTCGGCTCCACGCTCGAAACCTGCACGCTCCCAGACGATTTGGCGGGACGGCTGGAGGGCAAGTCATCGCTGGGTCGCCTCGGACTGCTGACGCACTCCACCGCGGGCTTCATCGACCCGGGCTTTTCCGGGCACATCACCCTCGAGCTGTCGAACGTCGCGAACCTGCCGATCACGTTGTGGCCCGGCATGAAGATCGGCCAGCTGTGCCTGCTGCGGCTGACCAGTCCGGCCGAGCACCCCTACGGCAGCGACAAGGTCGGCTCGAAATACCAGGGCCAGCGCGGGCCGACGCCGTCGCGGTCCTACCTCAACTTCCGCAAGCACTGAACCGGCATTGACTTTGCGCTGAGGCAGAACTTGTTCGAGAGGCGGTCGGCGCCAGTGCAAAGTCAGTGCGAGGCGGGCGACAGGACTGCGCAGGCCACTCGGGCGCCGGCATCGCCCGTCGCCATCGTCTCCGCGTCCGGTCCCGGCACGCCATTGTGGCTGTACCGCGGCGGGATGTTGGCGAAATTGTCCGATCCCTGATGGATGATCAGCGCGCTTCCCTGCGGCCCCTTCAGATCCTGCGCGATGAACGCGTCGGTGGTGGCGACGACTTTCCCGGAGCCGTCCGCGCGCACATTCAGGGGTGTCAGATCGCCGCTGGCCGGATGGCCGGTGTGCCCGGCGACCTGCAGGTGGCCGCCGGCGGAGGCGAAGTTGCTGGGCGGGCCACCGGTCGGGGCGACGGAATTGGCCTCGCACTTTCCTACTGAATGGATGTGCATGCCGTGGCTGCCCGGGGACAGGATACCGCCGGCGATGGTCTCGACGGTCACCGTGGCGTAGCCGTCGGCGAAATCGATGGTGGCGTTGGCGACGGGCTTGCCGTCAGCGGACTTCAGCACGACCTTCGTGGCCTGGGCACCAGCTCCGGTCGAGCTGGCGGTCGGCGATGTGGTCGTGGCGGCCTGGTTGGAGTTGCAGCCGGCCAGGGCAGCGATCGGTGCCGCGAGGAGCGCGGCAACTGCGGTTGTGCGATTCAACATCGACTCTGCATACCCACAAACGCACGATCTACTCATCGAAGAGTGTCTGTCACCAGCCCCGCACTGTGCGGTGTCAGCTTTTGTTGACGATGTCAACCAAAGCTGACGGCTCCGGACCGGAGGTGTCGGGGAAGCCGCCAACACGCCGACGCCAGACACGCCGACGCAGGAACCCAAACCGGTGAGGTTCCAGTAACCCCGCAGAAACACGAAACATGCCGGAAACACTCTCGCCGCGCGGCTGAAACGCGCCGCCGACATTCTCGTCAAGATTGTCGAAGGAGTCCCACGTGCAAGGCATCGATCCCGCCGCAACCGCCTGGCTGCTCGCCAGCACCGCCCTGGTCTTGTTGATGACCCCGGGCCTGGCCATCTTCTACGGCGGCATGGTCCGCACCACCGGCGTGCTCAACATGATCATGATGAGCTTCATCTCGATCCCGCTGGTCACGGTGGCCTGGCTGGTGCTGGGGTACACCCTGTCGTTCTCGGGCGGCGGTGGCTTCATCGGCGACCTCGAACACTTCGGCATGCTCGGCATTGGCCCGCGCACCAACCACGGCACCGTCCCTGAGTTGCTGTTCGCCACGTTCGAGCTGGCCTTCGCGATCATCACCGCCGCTCTGATCAGCGGCGCCATTGCCGATCGAGCCAAGTTCTCGGCCTGGATGGTCTTCGTGCCGGTCTGGACGATCGTCGTCTACAGCGTCATCGCGCACTGGGTATGGGCACCGGATGGCTGGCTGGCCAAGTTCGGCGCGCTGGACTTCGCCGGCGGCCTGGTCGTCGAGATCGCCTCCGGTGCTTCGGCTTTGGCGTTGGCGATTGTGCTGGGCCCGCGCATCGGCTTCAAACAGGATGCGATGCGTCCGCACAACCTGCCGTTCGTTCTGCTCGGTGTGGGTCTGCTGTGGTTCGGCTGGTTCGGCTTCAACGCGGGCTCGGCGCTGACCGCTGACGGCATGGCGTCGGCGATTTTCCTGAACACCTTGGTCGCCGGCTGCCTGGGCATGCTCGGCTGGCTCACCGTCGAGCAGATCCGCGACGGCAAGCCCACCACCTTCGGCGCCGCCTCAGGCGTGGTTGCCGGGCTGGTCGCTATCACCCCGTCCTGTGGCTACGTCAACACCCTCGGTGCGCTCGTCGTGGGTCTGGCGGCCGGCGTGGTTTGTTCCTTCGCTGTGGGGCTGAAGTTCAAGTTCAACTACGACGACTCACTCGACGTGGTGGGCGTGCACTTCGTCGGCGGGGTGGTCGGCGTGCTGCTGATCGGCCTGCTGGCCACCGACATCATGACCGGCGGCGCTCGCGGTCTGCTCTACGGCGGCGGACTGACCCAGCTGGGCAAGCAGCTGCTCGGCGTGGCCGTCGTCGCGCTCTACGCGTTCGCCGCCAGCTTCGTGCTGGGCAAAATCATCGACAAGGTGATGGGCTTCCGGGTCAGCGCCGACGACGAGACCGCAGGCGTCGACTTCACCCAGCACGCCGAAACGGCATATGCAGAGGGTGTGCACGGTCATCTCGGCCACCGCCGGCCTTCGAACTCACTCACCGATTTGATGGCCCGGTCCAAGCCGGAGGACTGAGTCTCCTTAACAAGGCACATGCCTCGCACAGGTAATCCGAGTAGGGTTTTGGCCACCGGCGTCGACGGGAATCCGTACCGCCGCGGCCAGAACTTCATCTCATCGGTAACGCCATTGCCGGTCGCCACGATGAAGTTTCTAGTTGTGGACCTGTGCGGCATGCCTTTGGGGGCGGCGCCAACGGTCGCGAGGCGAACACTTTTGGAGGGTCAGTGGACATCGTTTTAGGTGTGTCTTTGACTCCTACGACAGTGCGAATGGCGCTGGTTGAGGGGGACAAGGCCGACGGTGCGATCGTCGACCATGACACGTTCGAGACGTCGTCGGCGGAGGGGTCGGTAACTTCCGTCGAGCAAGTGGTGAGCGCAGTCCTGGGCACTCAGGAGAGTGCCGAGGAAGGTGGCCACCACCTGAAATCGGTGGGCGTGGCCTGGAGCGATCACCACGACGCAGCCCAGTTGCGGGACGCATTGGGCGCTGCAGGCATCAAGGACGTCCTGATGGTGTCCGAGCTGCACGCCGCCGGCGCTCTCGCGCAAGCAGCAGGTAAGGCCGTCGGATATGACAGCACCGCGCTGCTGTTCCTCGACAAGGACACCGCGACGCTGTCGGTCGTCCAGGGCAGCGACGGGTCGATCTCCAAGGTTCTCAGCCGCAGCCTGCACAGTGTCGACGCGCTGGACGTGCTCACCGAGATGGCCTCGACGGTCACAGCTCAGGACACGCCTCCGCAGGGCATGTTCGTGGTCGGCTCGGGTGTCGACGTCGCCGCCGTTCGTGAGCACCTGACGGCGCTGGTGGACATTCCCGTGAACGCGCCCGGTGACGCCGAACTGGCGTTGGCCCGAGGCGCCGCGTTGGCCTCGGCCAATGCACCGGTGTTCGACGCATCCACTGCGGGCCTGGCGTACTCCATGGCGCCGGTGCCCGGCGGCGCGGAGCTGCCTCCCATGCTGATTGCCGACGAGTTCGGATTCGACGAACTCGGCGACGTGCCGGTGGTCGCCGAGGGCGGACGTAAACCGTTCCTGCTGGTCGGCAGTGCACTGACCTCGATTTTTGTCGTCGGCGTGGTGGCCCTGGCCATTTCGTTGGCCGTCAGCATCAAACCCACCGTCGATTCGCGGCCGACACCGCCGCAGGCGGCGGTTGCGCCGAGCGCGCCCGTCGCAGCTCCGCCGGTTGCCCCGCCGCCCGCAGCTCCGCCTGCGCCGGCCCCGGTGGTGGCCGAGACCATGCAGGCACCTGCTCCGCAGGAGGCCCCGGCACCGCGGCACGTCGAGGCGGCACCGCCGGTCGTCCACGAAGCGCCGCCGGAGGTCAGGGCACCTGAGCCCGCGGCTCCGGCCCCTGCGCCCGTCCCCGTGCCGGTGTCGATGCCGGCTCCGGAGGCCCCGGTCATCGCACCGCCGCCACCGGCTGCGGTCCCGTCACCGCAGCCGCTGCTGCCGCCGTGGGCCCGCGGTCCCGGCAACCAGAACCCGAATGGCTACGGACCAGGTGGATACCCCGGTGCCTACGGGCCGGGTGGGCCGGGTGGCCCGTACACGAACCAATACCCCGGATCGCAGTATCCAGGTCAGCAGTACCCGGGTCAGTACCCCAGCCAATACCCGGGTGACCCATATGCGCCACCTCAGTACCAGCCGCCGAAACACCACACCACCTGCGTCTTTTTCATCTGCAGCCGTAGTTGATCGGCCGGATCGCGGGGATTTGTCACCTCCCGTTGGTCTGGCGATCAGTGTCGCGTAGCAACCTGCTCATCGGCGCGGCCTAACAAGGCAGTATGAGATGCACCGTTTTTGGTACCGGCTATCTGGGTGCGACCCACGCCGCCGGCATGGCGGAGCTGGGACACGAAGTGGTCGGCGTCGACATCGACCCCGGCAAGATCGCGAAACTGGCTGCCGGTGACATCCCGTTCTACGAGCCCGGACTGCGAAAGATCCTGCGCGAGAACATCGAAGCCGGGCGCCTGCACTTCACCACCGACTACGACGAGGCCGCCGATTTCGCCGACGTGCACTTCCTCGGCGTCGGCACGCCGCAGAAAAAGGGCGAATACGGCGCTGACCTGCGCCATGTCCACTCCGTCATCGACACCCTGGTGCCGCGGCTGCACCGCTCGGCGGTAATCGTCGGAAAGTCCACCGTCCCGGTCGGTACCGCGGCGGAGCTCGGAGTGCGGGCCCGGGCCTTGGCCGCTGAGGGCATCGACGTCGAGGTGGCTTGGAACCCAGAATTCCTGCGCGAGGGCTTCGCCGTGCACGACACCCTGCACCCGGACCGCATTGTCCTTGGTGTACAACGGGATTCGGTGCGCGCCGAGGCCGCGGTGCGTGAGCTCTACGCGCCACTGCTGGACGAGGGCGTGCCGTTCCTGCTCACCGATCTGCAGACCGCGGAACTGGTCAAGGTGTCGGCGAATGCCTTCCTGGCCACCAAGATCTCGTTCATCAACGCCATCTCCGAGGTGTGCGAGGCGGTCGACGCCGACGTCACCTTGCTGGCCGATGCGTTGGGCTACGACACCCGGATCGGCCGTCGATTCCTCAACGCCGGCTTGGGTTTTGGTGGCGGCTGTCTGCCCAAGGACATCCGTGCCTTCATGGCGCGAGCCGGTGAACTGGGTGCCAACCCGGCACTGACGTTCCTGCGTGAAGTCGACAGCATCAACATGCGCCGTCGGATCAAGATGGTGGAGCTGGCCACCAAGGCCTGCGGCGGCTCACTGCTGGGCGCCAACATCGCAGTGCTGGGTGCAGCCTTCAAACCCGAATCCGACGACGTGCGTGACTCACCTGCGCTCAACGTGGCGGGCATGCTGCAACTCAATGGTGCGACGGTCAACGTCTATGACCCGAAGGCCATGGAGAATTCGCAGCGGGTCTTCCCGACGCTGAACTACTCGACCTCGGTGATCGATGCCTGCGACCGTGCCGACGCCGTGCTGGTGCTGACCGAGTGGCAGGAATTCCTGGACCTCGACCCGGCCGCTTTGGCCGCCACGGTGCGGGCGAAAGTGGTTGTCGACGGGCGCAATTGCCTCGACGTCGAGCGTTGGCGCGGCGCCGGCTGGCAGATGCACGCCCTGGGCCGGAATCTGGCCGCCTGATTTCCGACTTGAGTAGGTAGTCCGACCGGGTTCGGCTGCCTAAGCTCGGGTGCATGACGCCCATAGCTCGTCAGAATTTCGGCCTGTCCAGAGCCCGGCAACGCCTCAACTGGTTCGCCCTGCACGCCGTGATCCGGCAGCTCGCCGGCTACGGGGCCAAACACGGTGAAATGCAGGCCCGGCTGATTGCCGACCGCGCGGTCCGGGCCGACCCTGGCAAGTTCGCCGACGAACTGCGCAGTCACGGCCGGATGTACCGCGGCCGGGCCGCGTGGCTGACCGCCGATCACGCACTGGCGCACCATGTTCTGCGCTCCGACGATTTCACCGTCACCCAGATCGGCGGCACCCTGCCCGGCCCGCTCGGCTGGTTGGAGGCCAAGACCACCGTCAAGGGCCGGTTGCATCCGCTGCTGCCTCCGTCGTTGCTGTCGGTCGAGCCGCCCGAACACACCCGCTACCGCAAGACGGTGTCGTCGGTGTTCACCACCCGCGCGGTGGCGGCGCTTCGTGAGCGGGTCCAGCTGGCAGCGGCCGAACTGATCGACGGATTGGCCTCGATGTCAACGGGATCCGTCGACATCGTGCAGCGGTACTGCTCACAGTTGCCGGTCACGGTTATCGGAGACATCCTCGGGGTGCCGGACGACGAGCGCGCACACATCCTGGAATTCGGTGAATTGGCCGCGCCCAGCCTGGACATCGGCTTGACCTGGCAGCAATACCTGACCGTGGAAGCCGGACTCGACGGCTTCAACCACTGGCTGTCCGACCACATCCGCGCGCTCCGGGCCAACCCCGGCGACGACCTGATGAGCCAGCTGATCGCCACCAGCGAGGGCGGCACCCGACTCAACGACGAGGAACTGCGAGCCACCGCCGGCCTGGTGCTCGCTGCCGGGTTCGAGACCACCGTCAACCTGCTGGGCAACGGGATCCGAATCCTGTTGGAACACCCCGATCAGCTGCAGCTGCTGCTCGATCGCCCCGAGCTGTGGCCGGGCGCGGTCGAAGAGATCTTGCGGCTGGAATCGCCGGTGCAGCTGTCCGCGCGGATCGCGAAGGTCGACGTCAACCTGGACGGGTATCTGGTGAAGGCCGGTGAGCCGGTGATCCTCTACCTGGCCGGCGCCAACCGGGACCCGGCCGTATTCGGTGACCCACACCGCTTCGACGTCACCCGGGACAACGCCGGCAAGCATCTGTCGTTCTCCGGTGGCCGGCACTTCTGTCTGGGTGCGGCGCTGGCGCGCGCGGAAGGCGAAGTCGGTCTGCGGACTTTCTTCGAGCGGTATCCCGATGCGCGGCTGGCCGGCGGCGAGAGCCGTCGCGATACCCGGGTGCTGCGGGGCTGGGCAACACTGCCGATCGCGCTCGGACGCGCGCGTGCGGCGGTACCTTCATGATGTGGACTTCCGCACGGCTCTGATCAGCGAAACTGCGGCCTTCGGCGAACTCATCCGTGGCGCGGACGACACCGTGGAGGTACCGGCTTGTCCCGGTTGGACTCTCAAGCAACTATTCCGGCATGTGGGCCGTGGCAATCGCTGGTGTGCGCAGATCATCGCCGAGCGGCGGAACGAACGCTTCGACCCCCGAGAGACACGGGACGGCAAGCCGCCCGAGGACCGCGACGGCGCGATCGACTGGCTCAACGCCAGCGCGCAGGCGATCATCGACGCGGTCGATCAGGTGGGCTCGGATGCCCGCGTGTGGACATTCCTCGGCCCCAGGCCCGCCGGTTGGTGGATCCGCCGTCGGGTACATGAACAGACGGTGCACCGCGCCGACGCCGCGCTGGCGCTGGGGCTTCCGTTCGAGCTCGATGCGCACCTGGCCGCCGACGGCGTCAGCGAGACCTTGGAACGCGCCACGTTGGTGGCCGACCGCAGTGCGCCGCCGGTCATGCCGGGTACGTCGCTGCATCTGCACGCCACCGATGACGGACTGGGGCCGACGGGGGAGTGGATGATCACCAATGACGAAGAGGGACTGGGCTGGTCGCACCGCCACAGCAAGGGGGACGTGGCGGTGCGCGGGCCGGCCACCGGACTGCTGCTGGCCACCAACCGTCGGCAGTCCGCGGCGGACGCGGGCCTGGAGCTGATCGGCGACTCGACGGTATGGCAGACCTGGCTGGACCGTGTGGCGTTCTGAGGCGTAGTAACTTCAGACCATGACGACATCGGAGATCGCTACCGTCCTGGCCTGGCATGACGCCCTCAACGAGCAGGATCTCGACACCCTGGAGCGGTTGTCCAGCGATGACATCGAGATCGGTAATGCACAAGGCGCGGCGCAGGGGCGGGACGCGTTGCGGCAGTGGGCTTCTGGTTTGACCGGCGAGGTGGCTGTCGGGCGGATGTATGTGCGCGAAGGCGTGGTCGTGGTGGAGCAGACCGGCGGCGGCATCGACGGTGCATCGGCATTTCGCGTGGTGCATGACCACGTGACCTCGGCATTCCGGCACGCCGATATCGAATCCGCTTTGGCCGCGACCGGGCTCACCGAATCCGATCTCGACGCCTGAGCACCATGCGGGGGATCATTCTGGCCGGCGGTTCGGGCACTCGGCTGTATCCGATCACCATGGGCGCCAGCAAGCAGCTGCTGCCGGTGTACGACAAGCCGATGATCTACTACCCGCTGTCGACCCTGATCATGGCGGGGATCCGCGACATCCAGATCATCACCACCGAGCATGATGCGCCGGGCTTTCATCGATTACTCGGCGACGGAACGAATTTCGGCATCAACATCAGCTACGCCGTGCAAGCCGAGCCCAACGGTCTGGCGCAGGCGTTCGTGATCGGTGCCGAGCACATCGGCTCGGATTCGGTGGCTTTGGTGTTGGGTGACAACATTTTTTACGGCCCTGGGCTGGGCACCAGCCTGGTCCGCTACCAAAATGTCAGCGGCGGAGTGATTTTCGCCTACCAGGTGGCCGACCCGTCGGCGTACGGCGTGATCGAGTTCGGCCCCGACGGCACCGCGCTGTCGTTGGAGGAGAAGCCCGTGAAACCCAAGTCGCACTTCGCTGTTCCGGGCTTGTATTTCTACGACAACGACGTCATCGAGGTGGCGCGGTCACTGAAGCCGTCGGCACGGGGCGAATACGAGATCACCGAGATCAACCAGCGCTATCTGGAGGCCGGGCACCTGAAGGTCGAGGTGCTCGAGCGGGGCACCGCCTGGCTCGACACCGGAACGTTCGACTCGCTGCTGGACGCCAGCGATTTCGTCCGAACCATCGAACGGCGGCAGGGTCTGAAGGTGGGTGTGCCCGAGGAGGTCGCCTGGCGCGTCGGCTTCATCGACGACGATCAGCTGGCGACCCGTGCCAGGGAACTGCTCAACTCCGGGTACGGGTTGTATCTGCTTGGGCTGCTGGAGGATCGATAACCGACGGGCTGGCCAGCACAGCCGCGATCGCGGTGGTCAGGGGTACCGACAACGCCAGCGCGATGCCGCCGACGGCCGACCGGGCGATTTCGATCGCCACGTTCTCACTGGTGAGGACGTCACCGAGTGATCGGTTGGCGACACTGAACAGCAGCAGCAGGGGTAGCGCGCTGCCGGCGTACGCCAGCACCAGGGTGTAGACGGTGCTGGCGATGTGATCGCGCCCGACCCGCATGGACCCCAAGAAGATTGCCCGCCGCGATGCGCCGTGTTCGGCAAGCTCGAATGCGGTGGCAGCCTGGGTCACGGTGACGTCGTTGAGCACACCGAGTGAGCCGATGATGAACCCGGCCAACAACAGTCCGCTGATGGAGACCGAGCCCATATACGCGGCGACGTCGTTGTTCTGCTCCTCGGACAGCCCGGTGAGATGCAGGAATTCGATTGTGCCCCAAGATAAGAATGCGGCCAGCAGTAGTGCGCTCAGCGTGCCGAGGAGGGCGGCGCTGGTACGGAGGCTGACGCCGTGGGCGAGGTAGATGACCGCGAACAAGATGGCCGAGGATGCGACGAGTGCCACCGGGATTGCCGGTGCACCGTCGCGAAGTGCCGGAAGCAGGAAGATGGTCAGCACCGCGAACGCGACGCCGATGCCCACCAAGGCCCGCAGCCCGCGCCACCGGGCCACGGCCACCACCACGACGGAGAACACCGCAGCCAGAATCCACAACGGCAGCGCGCGTTCGAAATCGAAGAACGCGTAGGTGGTGCTGCCGGCGCCGTCCACCTGCCGGCTCACCCGGATATGGTCGCCGGCGGCCAGGTGCGGCTGGCCGGGGCCCTGGCTGAATTCGAGCATGGTCTGGGCGCCCGAATTGGGTCCTGAGTCGATCGCGATCATCGACTGCACGCAGGTGCCGCCGCCGATGGGTGCTGCGGCCGGCGACGAGGTCAGCACCGCGCCCGCAGACGGGCTGCCGCACGGGGCGAGCCCGGTGGACAGCACGTGACCGGACTCCGTGGACACCGCGCCGCCGGCCGCGTTCTGGTACGGCAGCGGGATGTCCACCTGTTTGTCGCTGGGCCACAGCAACAGGGCGCCGACCACGGTCAGCAGGCCGACGAGCGCCAGTGCGCCGATCACGACGCGGGCTGCGAGCGGTCCCAGTGGAGCCGGCCCGGTGCTGTGCGAGTGGGAATGTGAGTGCGCCACCTAGAAGAGGTTAGGTGGTGTGGCTGGCAGCATCCCTGCGCTCGGCCTCAGCCACCAGCTTGTCGGCGAGTGTCCTCAGGACGTATCCGACCACCGCGCGGTAAGCCAGGCCGATCGCTCGCCGGCGAGTATCGAACGAACCGTGCCAGTCGATCCGGGTCCGGTCGCCGTCCTCGGTCAAGGTGACCTCCGCCTGGTAGTTCTGTACCGGCTTGTCCGCCAGGATGGTGTACCCATGGCGGTACCCGGGTTCGTGGATGGTCGTCATTTCTCGGGTGGGGAACTGCCGTGCGCCGACCGCGCGGATGGCCCCGACACCGCCGTCGTCGCCTGGTCCGCGGGTTTCCCACACCGAATAGGAGATCAGCGGTCTGGCCCACTCGGACCAGCGTGATCCGTCCGCCAGCACGTCGAACAGGGTCTGCGGGGTGGCCCGGGCATGCCGGACCACCGCGATTTCGTAACGG
This sequence comes from Mycobacterium sp. MAA66, assembly GCF_041261665.1. Classification (NCBI taxonomy): domain Bacteria; kingdom Bacillati; phylum Actinomycetota; class Actinomycetes; order Mycobacteriales; family Mycobacteriaceae; genus Mycobacterium; species Mycobacterium sp. MAA66. The sequence continues at coordinate 112,944 of NZ_JBGCCC010000004.1, forward strand.
TGTGTCATGTTGCCGAAACTATCAGAACAATGTTCTATTAAGTGGTGGAAGCCGACGATGGGCCGGATGCACTACCGTTCGTACGCGCACGCACTCCGCAACAACGCGACGACCGGATGGCCCAGCTGACCCGGGTGACCCGCATTCTGCTCGATGACGCTCGCGCCGGTGACCTGACGCTCGGCCAGATCGCCACCGCCGCTGGGCTCGCCAAGTCGGGAGTGCTGCGATACGCGGGCTCGCGCGAAGCGCTGCTGCTGCTGGTGATGTATCAGGAACACCTCGGCTGGCTCGACGACCTAGGCGCCCGGCTGGGCGATGAACGGCGCAGTCCGGCAAGGGCTTTGTCTTACACGCTCGCGCAGCGGCCGGTGCTGTGTGACCTGATCAGTGCCACGCCGGTGTTGATGAACCGGCTGAGCGCCGACGCGGCCGCCGTGGTGCGGTCCCAGGCCCGCGACATCGAAGACCGCCTGGGGCAGACGCTGGCGCCGCGGTTGCCGTTGGACCGGCAGCATCTGGTGCTGCTCACCGCGGCGATCCACGCCTTCGCCGGTTCGGTATGGGGTTGGGCTGCAAGGGATTCCAGTACGGGACCGGTGTTCGCCGGAGACCTCGAGCCCACCCTGGCCGCGCTGCTGCACACCTTCATCGCGGGCCTGCAACGCGGTTGACCTACTGGCGGTAGCTCGCCAGGAAGTTGCCCAGGCGCTCGATGGCCTTGGATAGATCCCGTGCCCATGGCAGTGTGACGATGCGCAGGTGATCCGGTGTGGGCCAATTGAATCCGGTGCCCTGGGTGAGCAGGATCTTCTCCTGCAGCAGCAGATCGAGGACCAGCTGCTCGTCGTCCCGGATCTCGTGTACCTCGGGATCCAGGCGGGGGAACGCATACAGCGCACCGGCGGGCTTGACGCAGGACACTCCGGGAATTTCGTTGAGCTTGTTCCAGGCGACGTCGCGCTGCTCGAGTAGTCGGCCGCCCGGCAGGATCAGGTCCTCGATGCTCTGATGCCCGCCAAGCGCCACCTGAATCGCATGCTGCGCAGGCACATTCGGGCACAGTCGCATGTTCGAGAGCAGGCTGATGCCCTCCAGGAAACTGGACGCGTGCTCCTTGGGGCCGGTGATGGCCAACCAGCCGGACCGATAACCCGCGACGCGGTAGGCCTTGGACAGCCCGTTGAAAGTCAGGCACAGCATGTCGGGCGCCACCGAAGCCATCGGAATGTGCTTGGCGTCGTCGTAGAGGATCTTGTCGTAGATCTCGTCGGCCAGCAGCAGTAGCTGATGCTTGCGGGCCAGATTCGCGATCGACTCCAGGGTTTCCCGGCTGTAGACCGCGCCGGTCGGGTTGTTCGGGTTGATCACCACGATCGCCTTGGTGCGGTCGGTGATCTTGGACTCCAGGTCGGCGATATCCGGGTTCCAGCCCTGCGTCTCGTCGCACAGGTAGTGCACGGGGGTGCCGCCGGCCAGCGCCGTCGAGGCGGTCCACAGCGGGTAGTCGGGTGCCGGGATCAACACCTGGTCGCCGTTGTCGAGCAGTGCCTGCAGCGTCATGGTGATCAGCTCGGAGACCCCGTTGCCGAGGAACACGTCGTCGACGTCGAATCGGGGGAAGCCCTCGACCAGCTCGTAGCGGGTTACCACCGCGCGACGGGCCGAGACGATGCCCTTGGAGTCCGAGTAGCCCTGGGCGTACGGCAGGGCCGCGATCATGTCGCGCATGATGACGTCCGGCGCCTCGAAGCCGAACGGCGCGGGGTTGCCGATGTTGAGTTTGAGGATCCGGTGTCCTTCGGCCTCCAGCCGGGAAGCCTGCTCGTGTACCGGGCCACGGATCTCGTACAGAACGTCCTGCAGCTTGGTGGACTGGGCGAAGGTCCGTGGTGGCCGGTGCTGGCCCTGCCACGTGCGTTCGCTGGATACCGGGTGCGTGCTCACGTTTTCCATGCTCCCATCGCCGTCCACTTGTTTTTGAAACGTCTCCTCGGGGCGAGCGAAGCGACGGGAAATGCCAAATGGCCAGTCACAACACGCAATCTGCTGAGAAGCGTGTCACAACTGGCCATTGAGCGGTGTTGCTTAGCGCTTACCAGGTCGCTTTGCTCCCGGCTTCATGGCCAGGCCGACGACCGGTGCCGCGGGCTCGGCAGGAGCCTCCGGCGCCGGAGCTGCCGGTGCCGCAGGGGCGTCGGCCTCGGCCTCAACAGCGGGAGCCGGCGCCTCAGCGGGCGGCTGTGCTGCGGGAGCGGCTTTCTTGGCACCGGGTCGACGAGCGCCCGCGGCCATGCCCAGCCCGACGACCGGTGCTGCAGGAGCTGCAGGTGCGGCGGGAGCCTCGGCTGCGGGGGCGGCCTCGGCTGCAGGTGCCGGAGTGGCCGTAGCTGCCGGAGCGGCAGGTGCCGCCTTCTTGGCACCCGGGCGCTTGGCGCCGGTGGCCAGACCCAGTCCCTTGACCGGGGCAGCGGGAGCAGCAGGGGCAGCGGGAGCGGCCGGAGCAGCAGCCTCGGCAGCCGGGGCTGCCTGCGCCGCGGGAGCTGCCGGAGCGGCCTTCTTGGCACCCGGGCGCTTGGCGCCACCGGCCAAGCCCAAGCCCTTCACCGGAGCAGCGGTGGCCGCCGGCGTGGCGGGCGCTGCAGGTGCGGCGGGAGCTGCCGGAGCCTGCGCTGCGGGAGCAGGAGCAGCCTCGGCGACCGGCGCCGGCTTCGGAGCAGCGGCAGCGCGCTTCTCGGCCAGCGCGGCCGACGCGGCAGCGGCGGTGCCCTTGGCGGGCAGCGTCACGTTGGAGGTGTCCAGCGAGCTCAGCAGCAGCTGGGCGACGTCGAGGACCTCGGCCTTTTCGATGTTGCGGGTCGCGGCCACGTCGTCGACGCCGTCGCTCATCATGACGCGGCAGAACGGGCAGCCGGTCGCAATGGCCGAGGCGCCGGTGTCGATCGCCTCTTCGGTGCGCTCGGTGTTGACGCGCTTGCCGATGTGCTCTTCCATCCACATGCGGGCGCCACCGGCGCCACAGCACAGACCGCGGTCGGCGTGCCGCGGCATCTCCGTCAGCTTCGCGCCCGACGCGGCGACCAGCTCGCGCGGTGCCTCGTACTCCTTGTTGTGCCGGCCCAGGAAGCAGGGGTCGTGGTAGGTGACCTCTTGGCTCACCGAGCTGACGGGCACCAGCTTCTTGTCCCGGACCAGGCGGTTGAGCAGCTGGGTGTGGTGCACCACGGTGTAGTTGCTGCCCAGCTGCGGGTACTCGCGGTTGATGGTGTTGTAGCAGTGCGGGCAGGTGACCACGACCTTGCGATCGACAGCCTCGACGCCTTCGAACAGCTCGTTGATGGTCTCGACGTTCTGTGCGGCCAACTGCTGGAACAGGAACTCGTTGCCGGCGCGGCGGGCCGAGTCACCGGTACAGGTCTCACCGGTGCCCAGCACCAGGAACTTCACGCCCGCGGTGGCGAGGAGCTCGGCGACGGCCTTGGTGGTCTTCTTGGCGCGGTCCTCGTAGGCGCCGGCACAACCGACCCAGAACAGGTACTCGAAGCCGTCGAAGCTCTCGACATCCTGGCCGTAGACCGGGATGTCGAAGTCCATCTCGTCGATCCAGTTGGTGCGGTCCTTGGCGTTCTGGCCCCACGGGTTGCCCTTGAGTTCCAGGTTCTTGAACAGCACGCCGAGCTCGCCCGGGAACTCCGACTCGACCATGACCTGGTAGCGGCGCATGTCCACGATGTGGTCGATGTGCTCGATGTCGACGGGGCACTGCTCGACGCAGGCGCCGCAGTTGGTGCAGGACCACAGCACGTCGGGGTCGATCACGCCGCCCTGCTCAGCGGTGCCGACCAGCGGGCGCAGCGCCTGCTCCGGGCCGTGGCCCTCGATGCGTGCGAAGCCGTCCTCTGGCACACCGTGCCCGTGCAGACTGTCACCCAGCGCGGCGAAGTCGACCGAGCCCTCCTCGGGCATCGGCTTGCCCTCGATCAGGTACGGCGCCTTGGCCATCAAGTGGTCACGCAGGTTCATGATGACGAGCTTGGGAGACAACGGTTTTCCGGTGTTCCAGGCCGGGCACTGGGACTGGCAGCGGCCGCACTCGGTGCAGGTGGTGAAGTCGAGGTAACCCTTCCAGGTGAAGTCCTCGATCTTGCCGCGGCCGAATACCGCGTCCTCGGCGGGATCGTCGAAGTCGATCAACTCGCCCTGGTACTCCATGGGCAGCAGCGGGCCGAGGCCGTTGGGCAGGCGCTTGAAGGTGACGTTGATCGGGGCCAGGCCGATATGCAGGTGCTTGGAGTGCAGCACGATCAACAGGAAGACCAGCATGACGCCGACGTGGGCCAGCAGCGCGATGGTCTCGATCCACGCGTTGGCGGTCTCACCGAGTGGGTGCAGCAGGGTGGCCATGCCGTCGGAGAAGAATGCGCCGCTCTGGTATGGGAAGTCATCGCCGAGCACGTTGACCGCGGCACCGCGGAAGATCGCGTAGGTCAGGATGACCAGGAAGATCATGAAGAGGATCTCCCAGGCGCCGCCGGTGTGGGAGCCGTAGAAGCGCGACTCGCGACCGAGCTTCTTGGGATCGCGGACCACTCGGATGATGGCGAAGACGATGATGCCGAACAGCACCGCCAGCGCGAAGAAGTCCTGCAGGAAGCCCAGCGCCGGCCAGTGCCCGACGAGCGGAATGGCGAACTTGGGGTAGATGAGGACGCCGTAGGCCTCCAGGTACACCGAGGCCAGGACGAAGAAGCCCCACATGGTGAAGAAGTGGGCGATACCGGGGATGGACCACTTCAGCAGCTTCGACTGGGCGAAGACTTCCTTGTTCTGGTTCAGGAAGCGCTCGAGCAGATGGTCTTTGCGGCCGCGCTCGTCGCCGACCTTCTGGCCCGAGTTGATCAACTTGGTCAACCACAGCACCCGCTTGGCGGCGAACCCCAGGACGATGACCGTTGCCAACAGCCCGATGACCATCCTGCTCGTACTGAGCACGTCTTCGAGGTGTTCCAGTTCCACCGATTGCCTCCCAATGTGCAGTTATCGACGCGCAACTGAGCTTAGCTACTCGTCAGTAACTTATGCCGAATGCAGCTCATAGTTGCAGATCGCGGCTTATTACCGCTACGTAGGCTGCCCTAACTTTGATCGTTCAGCCGGCATGGCCGATCAGCGCCCGCAGCATGGAGAGCATCTCCGACCGCGATTCGGCGCCCAGCCTGCGGCGAATCCGTGCCACATGGTGTTCGACGGTCTTCGCTGAGATCAGCAGTTGCGCCCCGATATCGCGGTACGGCATGCCCTGCAGCACCAGTTCGGCCACCTCGCGTTCCCGGTCGGACAGCCGGGTCCAGGTCGGCATCGAGCGGCTGTCACCGGCAGCGGCGGCCGCTGTGGTGTTCGGCACATCCGGCGCCGTGACCGCATTGCTGGAGACGACCGGGTCGCCCGCCGCCTCCAGGGCAGCGTCCTGTTTGAGGTCGCGGGCCAATTGCAACATGGCGCCCGAGACCCGTCCCTCCGGCGAGTGCAGCGCCGCCTGGCTGGCCAGGCGGGTGGCGTCCCAGGTCAACCCGAAGCGGGCCAGTCCGCGCGCCGCGGCGGTGACTTCGGCGGCGTCGACCCCGTCGGCGAGCACCCGCAGCCAGGCGCGGCCCGCGGCGGCCAGTGCCGTGGCATAGGCGCCGTGCGCGCCCTCGGCGCGGCTGGCCGCGGCCAGTGCCTGCCCGTGCGGGGCCACCGCCTCCGGTGAATTGGCCAGGATGCCGGCGTGCACGCCCGCCCAATGCAGTGGAACCGACCACAGCGGCGGGTTTCCGGCCGCCCGAAGCAGCCCGAACGCCTCGGTCAACGGCTGCCGCAGCTGCTCAACCTGCTGCAACCGGGCGGCGGCCACCCACAGCTCACCCAACGGCAGCAGGGCGAACAGGTCCAGGGAGTACTCGGCGACTACCTCCATGGCCGCGTACCAGTGTCTCTGCAGGGCGCCGGTGTCTCCGCTGCGCCGTGCCACTGCGGTCTGCAGCGCGGTGAACCACAGCGCATCGCGGCGGTGCAGCTGGTCGCTGTCGAGGGTGGGCACCGCGGAGTCCAGCTGTCCGTCGAGCATCCGGATCCAGCCGAGCAGTAACCGGTGGCGCAGCTCGGAGAAGCCGCTGTGGCCGTTGCCCGCCCCGGTGCGCACCGCGCGGCCGATCACACTGCGGGCCCGCACCGCGTCGCCGCCGTGCAGCGCGACCAGGGTCAGCAGGGCGGCCGGGCTGTCGGGGGCGACCGTGGTGGCGCCGTTCGTGGCGCCGACAGCCTGCGTGAGCCGGGCCATCGCCGTCGCGAAGGGCTGGTCGAGCGTCAGCAGCAGGCCTTCCGCCATGCCGCGGGCCGCGCGCGCGGATGACGTTGGCGGCGCCCCGCTTTCGGTCTGCAGGCAGTCCCGGGCCAATGCGGCATCGGCGTTGGCGACGCCGACCAGCGCACCGGCCGCCGCGACGAACGGATCGGGGTAGGGGCCCAGCCAGCGGAACAGGTCGGCGGCATGCGGGGCGGCACCGTCGTGCAGGGCCACACTGGCCGCAATGCGAACCGCCTGCGCCCGGACGTCCGGGTCCGGCGCATTCAGTAGCTGGTCGGCCAGGGTTCCGGCGGTGCCGCAGTCACCGGTGATGGCCAGGGCGTCGGCCAGGTGAGCGTCGGGCACGGTAGCTCCGGCGCGCGCGGCGGCGCGGTACAGGCGTGCCGCCCGGTGCGGATGGTCCGGCTCGGCGCGGCGCATCAGCTCGGTCGCCAGGGTGTCGTCGACCGTGCCGTGCTCGGCGAGTTTGACCGCCAATTCTGTTGATAATACCGATAATTCGAGTTGCGAACGCAATAGTCGGGCTTCGACGTCACGGTGCCGGGCGGTGCCGACCAGCTGGGTGAGGCAGCCGTGCAGCGACTCGGTGAATGCTGGGTCCAGTGCCGCGGACAGCAGGCCGCTGGCCCATGCCCGGTCCATCAACAACCCCGCGGCCTCACCGGTCACGTCCAGCGCCGCGGCGATGTCGTCCGGCCCGAGTTCGGAACTCAGGGAACACAACAGCAGCGTGTCCAACAGATGCTCGTCCAACCGGCGCAACCGCTCGGTCAGCGCGACGTGCGCGGCCCGGGTCGGGTCGCCGTCTGAACTCAGTGCGGCGAGAGCCGAATACACCAGCAGTGGAATGCCCCCGGTGGCTGCGATCAGCCCCGCCAGATGCGGACCGGGGACGCCCGCCTTGGTCAGTGCGTCGGTGATCTCCCGGGGGGGCATCGGCGTCAACTGGATCGGTGGGTGCTGGCGACTCAAGGTCGTGGTCAGCGCGTTGAACGCCGGGTCATGCACCAGCGGTTCGGCGCTGAGCGCCACGGTGCTGTCGGGCTGACCCGCCAGTTCGATCAGCGCCTCCAGCTCGGCGGGCGCCAACAAGTGCGCATCGTCGATCACGATCGCTGCGCCGGGCGCGTCACCCTGGCGCGGCGCCCGGGCCAGGATCGTTGTTCCATTCGCCCGCAAGGTGTTTCGCACGACTTCGAGCGCCGTGGTCTTTCCGCTTCCGATACCGCCCAGCACCAGTGTCTTGGCGGCAGCCGCCCCGGCCAGGGCGGCGAGCGGATCGGTGGTCACGGGCTGGTCGGCGTCGCCGCGTGCGCGGTGGGTTCTGCCGCCGCCGTCGAATGCGCCGTCTGGGTCGGCTGGCGCTGCGTGGTGGGCGCCGCCGTGGTGGTCGGAGGTGCCTGGGTGGTGGTCGGCGGTGGCTGGGTGGTGGTGGGCGGCTGGGTGGTGGTCGGCGGTTGGGTCGTGGTGGGCGGCGGGGTGGTCGTGGTGGTGGGCGGCTGGGTCGTTGTGGTGGTCGTTGTTGTCGGGGTGGTCGTGGTGGTGGTCGTTGTCGTCGTGGTGGTGGTCGTGCTGCTGCTGGTGGTCGTGGTCGACGAATCGGTGGTGGACGTCGTGGTCGGGGTGTCGGTTGAGCTCGGCGTCGTGGTGATCGGGTTGGTGACCGTCGAGGTGCTCACCTGACCGTTCGAATCGGTCTGCGTCACAACCGATGTGGTGGCCGGCACCATGGTGGTGGTGATGGAGCCGTCCGAACCGGTGATGGTGGTGGTGACGTTCACGGTAGCCGGGCCCGACGGGCTGTCTTTGCTGGTCAGGTTGACAGCGGCCAGGCTGCCGCCGGCGATCAGGAACGCCGCCGCAGCCGCGCCGAACAACAGCGGTGGGCGTTTGTACCAGGCCAGTGGAGCAACGTCGGGGAGGTTGTCCTCCTCTTCGTGGGCGAACTCCATCGCCGGGCGTGCGGTGGTCCCCAGACCGGCCTCGTCGGCGTAGCCGGTCGGATAGTCGGACGGGTATTCACCGCCGGTGTACGGCGTGACGTCGCCGCCGTCCTGGTCGTCGGACCAGGCCAGAGACCGGAAGGTCGAGGATGCCGGGTTCGGGTCGGGAGCCGGCGGAATGGGCGGCGCGCTGGCCACCCAGCCCATGGTGGGTGCCATACCGGTCGGGGCATCGGCCGCCATGGTGGTCTGGTCCACCAGCGGGGCGCCGGTGGCTGCGGTCAGCGCGGGCTGCCGTGACGTCACCACCGGCACTCGGAAGTACTCGGAAAGTCGTTGGGTGACAATCGGTATCGAGGCACCGCCACCGACGGTCGCCACCGCGGTCAACATGTTGGCCGGAATCTGGTTGCGCTGCAAGCTTTCCTGGACCACGCCGAGCAGGCCGGCCAACGCAGGTTCGAGTAGCCGTTCCAGCTCCGGCCGGGTGATCCGCAGGGCGGAGCTGTATCCCGGCAGGTTGGCATTGACCGAAGTCGCGGTCTCGGCCGACAGCCGTTCCTTGGCCTGTCGGCATTCATCGCGCAACTGAGACAGCGATCCCACTGCTGCGGTGCCCGCCGGGTCGGCGTCACCCGATTCACTGATCCCGGCGACGACGTGGTTCAGCAGCGCCTGATCGACCAGGTCACCGGAGAACTCCGGGTAACGGACGGTCTCGCCGATCGGGGCCAGGCTGGCGGCGTCGGCGATGGTGACGCTGGTCCCGCTACCGCCGAAGTCGCACAACGCCACCACACCCTGGGCGGGCAGGCCGGCCTCGGCCTTCAATCCGGCCAGCGCGGCAGCTGCATCGGAGACCACCGGCGCCGCTGCCAGCGCCGCTTTGCCGCGCAGCGCCGCCGCCAGCGCGCCGATCGTGGAGATACCCCAATGCGCCGGCGCCGCGATGACCACCGGACTGCCGCCGCCGGCGGTACGGGCCATCGCCTCCAGGGCCTCGGCGAGCACCGCTTCGCCGCGATGCGCCGAACCGTCCGGGGCCACCAGAGGAATGGGGTCGCCGACGCGCTCCACGAACCCGGTCAGTACCAGGCCCGAAGGCTGGGCGGGGATGCCGACTTCAGCGGGCCGATCCGGGAACAGGGTCAGGATCGCCCGACGGCTGACCGGCGGTCGTCCGGCCGGTGCGGCCACCAGATTGGTCTGGCCGATCGACAAACCGAGCCCGTCGCTCATGTGGTCCACTCCTTTGGCGCTGTGCTGGACTCAGGTCACCCTATTCGGTGCCGGCGCGGGGCCGGGACACAATCCCCTAACGATTGCCGAATCCCTAACGGCATTGCCCCTAACCGCAGGTGTTTTGTCTTGGGGTTGGCACCGATCTCCTGGGGAGATATCGGCATTAGCATCAAATCAGTTAGCCCGGTGCGTCGGTGGATTCAGCAGTTGTCAGGCCGGCTCATCTCGAATCGACCGGAAGGAGCAGGTGCCGTGGCAAATCCACTACTCGATTTCGTCATGTCGGTCGTGCGTGATCCGGACGTGGCGGCCCACTACGCCGCCGACCCCGCCGGTGCCATCGCCGACGCCAACCTCACCGGCGTCACCACCGCGGACGTCGCACACCTGATCCCGGTCGTCACGGAGTCCATGGGGTCGCTGTCATCTGCCGCAGGTGGGGTGCCGGCCTTTGGGGCCGATCCCGGTGCGAATGTCTGGGCCAGCGGTGCGGCGACCGCCGCATTCGATGCGTTCGACGATTTCGGCGCCCAGGTGCCGGCCACGACCTCGCCGGCAGGTCACCTGCAGCTGCTCGATACCAGCATTCACCAGGTGATTTCCGACCCCGGAGCGTACGACGCGGGTGGTGCTGCGGGGACGCCGGTCCCAGCCGGCCTGCCGGTGCTGGCGACGAGCGACGACCCGGGTCTGCATTCGGACGTGCCGCTGGTCGACAGCGCGCACGTGCAGGACCCGGCCGCCGCACTGGACTGGCATCACACCGTGGATACCGACCCGACGGCTGGGGCGGAACATCATCCGGGGATCGACTTCTTCAGCTGACCCGAGGTGGTCAGGCACCAACAGACTGACGCCGGTGGCCCTCATGGCCACCGGCGTCACTGTTTTGCACCGACCGCTCAGCAAACACCCTAACCGTCCCCTAATCCCCTAATTGGGGGAGTTGTGGCACCCCACTAAGCTTCGTTGGGGGTAGGGGTGGTCGCCCCGTTTGCGGGGGTCGTGGCCGCCCCTAACGTAGTTGTCAGTTCGCCGGACGAACGGCGACCCGAAACCTCCAATAGGACAATAGGAAAGGGACTCCCATGACCAGCTTGATCGAATTCATCATCGACCTCTTCCGCTTCCCGCAGGTCGCCAGCGCATTCGTCCAGGACCCCGAGGGGACCATGCGCGATGCGGGCCTGACCAACGTCACCGCTGCCCAGCTGGCGTCGGTGGCCGCCAGCGCCGCCCCGGCCGGCGTGGTGCTGGGTGGCGGCGATCCGGTCGTCGGCCTGCAGAACGCGGTGTCGGATTACTACAGCATGTCTTCGCCGTTCTCCCCGCAGACCGGCTTCGTCTCGCAGCCGACCTTCGCTCCCAACACCGACTTCGCCAGCAACAACAACGTCCCGGTGGCCAGCGGTAACAACGTCCCGGTGCTCAGCCCCGACCAGAACGCCGGCGCGAACGCCCAGCAGGGCGCCTTCAACCTGGGTTTCGGTGACATCACCTTGGGTGGCAGCCACGTCCAGCAGGGCGACGGCGGCGTCAACATCGCGGGGAGCAACAGCGGTGCGATCGCCAGCGGCAAGGGCGCGGTCATGGGTGACGGAAACACCGTGACCAACGGCGACATCCACACCGGCAGCCACTCGCCGGTGATCGTCGGCACGGGCAATGCCGCGACCGACAACTCGCAGACCGCCGGCGGCCACATCATCGCCGGCAACAGCGGCCCGGTGATCAGCGACGTGAACACCGGCGGCGGCAATGGCGGTAGCGCCGGCGCCGGCGGCGGCCTCATCGGTGGCGGGCATGCCAACGCGGGTAGCGGAGGAAACGGCGGGAACATCGTCATCAACGACGGCAACACCACGTCCACGTCCAACCACGTCGGCGGCAACCAGACCACGGTCGGCCACGACCTGGGCAGCGGCAACAGCAGCGTCATCGACGACTCGTCGCACTCGGTGTCGAATACCTCGTCGGTCAACACCAGCCTGAACAGCGGTAATACGGCCAACACCAGCATCGGTAGCGGCAACACCACCCACACCAGTCTGAACAGTGGCAATACCGCGAACACCGACGTGCATGCGGACACCTCGGTGCACAGCACCGTCACCGATCAGTCGGTGCACCAGGCCGGGCTGAACACCTACGCGCCGACCGACCTGCACAGCACCACCGATGTCAGCCACACCACCATCGATCCGCACACCATGCACTGATCGATCACGGCAATTCGGCCGGCGGGGCCAGATACGGCGCCCGCCGGCCGATTGCGCATACCGTTATCGCGAGAATGCAGTCGAGGAGTAGAGCGTGACGCAACCCAGCGAGCCGCAGCCGGCCAATCCGCGCCCGGTTGCCGTGATCGTCGAGTTGATCGACCACACCAGTCGCATCGCGGGGCTCAATGATCGCGATGACCTGGCGAACCGCCTGCAGGCCGCCAAAGAGCGGATCAGCGACCCGCAGATCCGGGTGGTCATCGCCGGCCAGCTCAAGCAGGGCAAGAGCCAGTTGCTCAATTCACTGCTGAACATGCCGGTGGCCCGGGTCGGCGACGACGAAAGCACAGTGCTGACCACCACGGTGCGCTACGGCGACACCGCCGCCCGACTGATCCTGGCGCCGCCCGACGGTGAGCTGGAACCGAGCGTGGTCGAGATCGCGCCCAACCAACTGTCCACCGACCTTCGTCGCGCACCGCAGGCCGGTGGCCGTCGGGTGCTGCGTGTCGAGGTCGATGCGCCGAGCCCGCTGCTCAAAGGCGGACTCACCTTCGTCGATACCCCCGGCGTGGGCGGGTTGGGTCAGCCGCACCTGTCGGCCACCCTCGGTCTGTTGCCCGACGCGGACGCGGTGCTGATGGTCAGCGATACCAGTCAGGAGTTCATTGCGCCGGAGCTGACGTTCATCCGGCAGGCCGTCGAAATCTGCCCGGTGGCAACGATTGTCGCCACCAAGACCGACCTCTATCCACATTGGCGCGAGATCGTCTCGGCGAACCTGGCACACCTGCAGCGCGCCGGCCTGCCGGTGCCGATCACCCCGGTGTCCTCGGCGTTGCGCAGCCACGCGCTGGCCCTGGGGGACAAGGAACTCAACGACGAATCCAACTTCCCGGCGATCCTCAAGTTCCTCAGCGACAAGGTGCTGAGCCGGGAGAACGACCGGATCAAGGACCAGGTGGTCACCGAAATCCATGCGGCGGCAGAACATCTCACCCTGGCCGTGACGGCCGAACTCGCCGCGATCAACGACCCGGACCAGATCGAGCGGATGAAGGCCGATCTGGAACGCCGCAAGGACGAGGCCCAGGAGGCGCTGGCGCAGACCGCGTTGTGGCAGCAGGTGCTCAACGACGGCATCGCCGACCTGACCGCCGATGTCGACCACGATCTGCGCAACCGGTTCCGGAACATCACCGCGCACACCGAGCGGGTGATCGACGGTTGCGACCCCACTCAGCACTGGGCCGAAATCGGGGCCGAGCTGGAGAACGTGGTGGCCACCGCCGTGGGCGACAACTTCGTCTGGGCCTACCAGCGCGCCGAGGCGCTGGCCGCCGAGGTGGCCCGCAACTTCGTCGAAGCCGGACTGGACGCTGTCGAACTGCCTGAGGTCAGCGCCCGCGAAATGGGTTCGGGGCTGGGTGAATTCAATTCGCTGGCCCGGCTGGAGGCCAAGCCGATCAAGGCCGGCCACAAGGTGGTCACCGGCATGCGCGGTTCCTACGGTGGCGTGGTGATGTTCGGCATGCTGACCTCGTTCGCCGGGCTCGGGATGTTCAACCCGCTGTCGCTGGGCGCCGGACTCCTGCTGGGCCGCAAGACCTACAAGGAGGACATGGAGAACCGCATGCTCCGGGTCCGCAGCGAGGCGAAGATGAACGTGCGCCGGTTCGTCGACGATGTGTCGTTCGCGGTGGGCAAGGAGTCGCGCGACCGGCTGCGCAACATTCAGCGCCAGCTGCGGGACCACTACCGAGGCATTGCCAACCAGACCACCCGATCGCTCAACGAGTCGCTGCAGGCGACCCTGGCCGCCGCCCAGATCGAGGCGGGCGAACGCGATACCCGGGTCCGGGAACTGGAGCGACAGCTGAACATCCTGCGCCAGGTCGTCGAAAACGCGGTCAAACTGACTCCGGCACTGGCGATTTCGGCGTCGACCCCACCCGGCGGCCAATGAGCACCGGCGCACGGGTCCGTGCCATTCTGGGCGGCGTCATCGCGGCTTACCGGTCCGATCCCGGCTACCGGAACCGTCCGCAACAACTGGCCGAGTTGGACTGGATAGCCCACCAGCTTGACCAGCCGATCCGGATCGCGCTGGCCGGTACCCTCAAGGCCGGCAAGTCGACCCTGGTGAATGCGCTTGTGGGAGAGGAGATCGCGCCTACCGACGCCACCGAGGCGACCCGCCTGGTGACCTGGTTCCGGCACGGCATGACGCCCAGGGTGACGGCGAACCACCGCGACGGGCACCGCTCCGACGTCCCGATCACCCGCGATGACGGCCTCACCTTCGAACTGTCCCGGTTCTCCGGCCCGCAGGGCGCGGCCCAGGTGGGTGACATCGTCGACCTCGACGTGCAGTGGCCGGCAGCCGAATTGGAACGCTGCACCATCATCGACACCCCGGGCACCTCGTCGCTGTCCAGTGATGTGTCCGACCGCACGCTGCAACTGCTGGTCCCGCGGGACGGCGTGCCGCGGGTCGATGCGGTGGTGTTCCTGCTCCGTACCCTGAACGCGCCAGACATTGCGCTGCTCAAGCAGATTGGCGAGCTCGTCGGCGGCGAGTCCGGGGCGCTCGGGGTGATCGGCGTCGCGTCGCGCGCGGACGAGATCGGTGCGGGACGGATCGACGCGATGCTCTCGGCCCGCGAGGTGGCCACCCGGTTCACCACAGAATTGGACCGGACCGGCGTCTGCCAGGCGGTGGTGCCGGTGTCGGGGCTGCTGGCCCTGACTGCCCGTACGTTGCGGCAGAGCGAGTTCACCGCACTGCAGAAGCTGGCCGCGCTGGATGGCGACGGTGCCGCCGCCTTGACCAGGGCCATGCTGTCGGTGGACCGCTTCGTCCGGGAGGATGCCGCGCTGCCGGTGGACGCCGCTACCCGCGCCGGGTTGCTGGAGCGGTTCGGCATGTTCGGTATCCGGATCTCCATCGCGGTGCTGCGGGCCGGCGTCACCGATTCGGTGGGGCTGGCCGACGAGCTGCTGGAACGCAGTGGGCTGGTCGCGCTGCGCGATGTCATCGATCAGCAGTTCGCGCAGCGCGCCGACATGCTCAAGGCGCACACCGCCCTACGGTCGCTGCGCCGCTTCGTGGAAGCCAATCCGATCTATGCGACGCCGTACATCCTGGCCGACATCGATCCCCTGCTTGCCGACACCCACGCCTTCGAAGAGCTCCGACTACTCAGCCAACTGCGTTCCCGCCCAACCAAATTCAACGAAGATGAGATGGCGTCGCTGCGCCGGATCATCGGAGGTTCGGGCACCGATGCGGCCAGCCGGCTCGGCCTGCAGCCCGACGCGCCGTACGACGGTCCACGGGCGGCGTTCGCGGCGGTGCAACGCTGGCGGCGCCGCGCCGAGCACCCGCTCAACGACCCGTTCACCGCGCGGGCCTGCCGGGCGGCAGTGCGTAGTGCCGAGGCACTGGTCGCAGACTTTTCGGCGCAGGGACGACGGGGATATCCATGATGTTTGCGCATCGGGGGCCGGTCACGGCTACCGTTTGCGAGTGGCTCAATCGTTTGACCCGTTTGGACTGGTAGGCAAAGCGGTCGACGCTGCCCGCCTCGGCCTGGACATCTACAGCTGGACCGAGCAACAAGTGGTGAGCGCGCTGCGCAAGGGCCTCGATGAAATCGAACCCGAAGTCATCGAGGACGACGCCGATCCGGGTCCGCCGCGGCCGGCCGCAGAACCGGAAACGGACACGTTGAACGCCAAGATGAGCCAGCTGCTCAGCCGCGCACTGGACCAGAACACCGTCGGCAGTCAGACCGAGCTCTACCACCACCTGCTGGATCAACTGGTCGCCGATGAAGCCCGGATCGTCGGGGCGTTGTCGGATGGTTCGTCGTCGCCGTTGGTCAATGTCTACGACCGGACCCGCAAGGCGGTGCTGGAGAACGCGTCGCTGGTCGGCCGGACCGCGAATGTCGCACTGCCTCGGATGACGCCGCAGTACGTCGGCCACCTGTTGAGCTTGGGTCTGGTCGAGACGGGCCCGGAAGATCCCACGATGAAAACTGAATACGAGGTGCTGATGGCAGAGACGATCGTGCTGGATGCGATCAAGGCGGCGACCAAGGGACCGCTGCCGGCCAAGGTCGACAAACTCACGCTGATGTTGTCCGACCTCGGTCGGTCGCTGTGGGCCGCGGCGATCGCAGAGGGCGACCAGCAGTGAGCTCACACGTTGTCGCGATGCCTTTGACGGAGATCCTCACCGACTTCCGTGCGCACTGGATCATCTATTTCTCGATGCCGTTGGTCGCCGCCTTCGTCGGCTGGAGCACCAAGATCGTTGCGATGGAGATGCTTTACCGGCCACTGGAATTCAGGGGCATCGGGCCGATCGGGTGGCAGGGCATCATCCCGCGCCGAGCCGGCAAGGTCGGGTCGAAGACCATTGAGCTGCTCACCGCGAACCTGCTCAAGCCCGAGGAACTGCTGGCCCGGATCGACGCCCGCGAAGCCACCGAGGTGCTGCGCGAACCGCTGTCGCAGGCCATCGATGACATTTCTCGCGATGTTGCCGAGCAGATTCGCCCGGGACTGTGGGACTCGCTGCCCGAGGCGGGACGTAACGCGGTGCTGAGCCGAATCCACGCGCAGGCCCCGCGGATCACCGAGAAGATGCTCTCCGAGATGCAGTCGGACCTGGGGCGCTTCGTCGATCTGCAATTTCTCTCGGTCACCACCCTGGTACGCAACAAAGACAAGCTGAACAAACTGATGCGTGGGCTGAGCGACGACGCCATGGCGTTCGTCCGGCGCAGCGGCATCTACTTCGGCCTGGTCATCGGCACCCTGCAGATGTTCGTCTGGGCGATCTTCAAGCTGCCGTGGATCATGCCGGCGTTCGGTTTCGGCGTCGGTCTGATCAGCGACTACATCGCGCTGAACATGTTGTTCCGGCCGGTCAAGCCGACCAAGTTCCTGGGTTTCATCAAATTCCAGGGGCTACTGCACGCGCAGCGGGACAAGATCACTGCGGACTATGCCAAGATCCTGGCCGACGATCTGTTCGCACCGGACATCCTGTTCGACGGCATTCTCAAGGGCCCGGGTGCCGACAAGCTGTTCGCCTTGGTTGCCAAAGAAGTCGAGGCGGCGATCGATCAGGAGACCGGGATCGCCGGCACCGTGGTCAAGTTCGCCGTCGGCACCGCCAAGTACCGCGCGCTCAAAGACCGGATCGTCGACCTGGTGATCGAACGCCTGCCGGACACGCTGCTGGAGGCGCAGGACTACACCATGAGCAAGATCGACCTCGAGCGCACCATCGCCGAAAAGATGAGTCTGCTGACGCCCGAGGAATACGAGTCGATCCTGCGGCCGGTGTTCAAGGACGACGAACCGCTGATGATCGCGATCGGCGCGATCCTCGGTGGCTGCGTCGGTGAGTTGCAGGTCATCATGATCGAGCTGTTCACCCATTAGGCGGTAGCGGCCGCGGGTACACCGTGATGTGCGGGCTGGAGCGCGGCTGCGGCGCGGGGGCGTTCGGGCCGTAGTGGCTCTGCCTGGATTGGGTGATCGACGTCGACGTCGTGGTCGTCGCGCTGGTATCTGGGGTCGAGACGTCGATCTCGGAGGTCTGCGGCGGCACCGTCGAGGTGATGGTGTTGGTTGTCGTCATGGTGGTCGTGCCCAGGGCGGTGGTCTGGTTGGGCTGGATGTACTGCGAGGGGGCCGGCGGTGGCTGGTCGTAGTGGCGGGACACGCACGACGCCGCGAAGTACAGCAGGCCGATGACGATCAGCGCCGCGACACTGGCGCCCAACACCTGCGGGGTGTGCTCGTGCCACGGGCGTGATTGTTCGTCATCGTCGCGGTGGCTCCCGTTCACCGGTTCAGGCTAGTTGTGGTGCCACCTCGGTGCCGAACAACTCCAGATGTTCCAGATCGGACATGTCCAGCACCTGCAGGTAGATCCGTTGCACGCCGGCCGCGATGAACGGCCCGAGTCGGCCGACGATCTCGGCCGGGGTCCCGACGGTAGGTGAGTTGCTGCGCATCTCGTCGAGATCGCGCCCGATGGCGGCCGCCCGACGGTTCAGTTCGGCATCGTTGCGCCCGGCGCAGAGTACGAAAGCCGCTGAGTAGAGCAAGGATTCGGGGGTACGTCCGGCTGCCGCGACGGCGTCGGCGACCCGGCCGAATTGGGCGCTCAGGGTGTCCACGTCGACGAACGGGATGTTGAACTCGGAGGCGAACCGGGCGGCCAGCGCCGGGGTCCGCTTCGGGCCGCCGCCGCCGATGATGATCGGCGGGTGGGACTGCACCGGCTTGGGCAGCGCGGGGGAGTCCTTGACGGTGTAGTGCGTGCCGGCGAAATCGAACGTCTGCCCGACCGGGGTATCCCAGAACCCGGTGAGGATCTGCAACTGCTCGTCGAGGCGGTCGAACCGTTCGCTCAGCGGCGGAAACGGGATGGCGTAGGCCTGATGTTCGGCTTCGAACCAACCCGCACCGAGGCCGAGTTCCACCCGGCCGCCACTCATCTCGTCGACCTGGGCCACCGCGATCGCCAAAGGTCCAGGGTGTCGGAAGGTCGCCGAGGTGACCATGGTGCCCAGCCGGATGGTGGACGTTTCGCGGGCGATGCCGGCCAGCGTGACCCAGGAGTCGGTCGGCCCGGGCAGCCCGTCACCGCTCATCGCCAGGTAGTGGTCGGACCTGAAAAACGCGGAGTAGCCAAGTCTTTCGGCGGCCTGCGCGACGGCGAGCTGATCGGCGTAGGTGGCGCCCTGCTGCGGTTCGACGAATACTCGGAAGTCCATGTCCGCGAGCCTAGTTGGTTTTCTAGAGTCCGCGGCGGGCAGCGCGTACGGTCTGGATCACCTGGGTGTCAGAGAAGGTGAGTCGAGCCTGGTCACGTCCCGCGACGAACAGCGTGAGCTCGCCGATTTCCCCGGTCACCACCAATTCCGGGCCGGTGCCGAAGGCCGTGACCTCAGTACCGTCCGGAGTCTGCAGGCGCACCCGGGCCGGCGCCTGGCCCAAGGTCAGCCGGGCCATCAGGCTCAGCGCACGACGCAGACCCGCGACCAAATTGGTTTCGAGTAGCCTTGGTTCCCAGCCACTTTGGGCCCTGCGGACGTCCTCATGATGGATGAACATCTCGTCGGTGTTGGCCACTGAATCCAGGGCGCGGAACGGTGACCACACAGGTGGGCCGGCCGCGATCTGATCCAGCAGCTCGTCCCAGTCGGTCGACTCTGCGGTACGGCGCTGCACCCGATCGGTGTAGCCGGCCAACTGCGGAATCATGATGCCGGGCGCGGCATCGAGCCGACGTTCCCGGACCACCAGGTGCGCGGCCAGGTCGCGGGTGGTCCAGCCGGTGCACAGCGTCGGCGCATCCGGTCCGGCTGCGCGCATGGTCTCGACCAGTGCGGCGCGTTCAGCTTGCGAGGCGGTCATCTAGAAGGCCTGCACGCCGGAGGTGGAGATGACCATGCCGTGGGTACTGGCCCGGTTGGTGAACCTGGTGCCGTCCGCGGTGGCGGAGATGATCCAGCCCACGGCCGAGTAGGTCCCGTAGTCGATGGTTACGGTGGGAATGGCACCGAGATTGCCCAGCACCCAACGTAATTTACCGTCCGAGTCCACCCGGACGCCACTGGCGGATTCGCCGTCGATCTGCGGTGCGTTGGCAAATTCGGATTCGCAACCGACCTGGGTGGTGCTCACCTGGCAGCGCGTCTTCCCCGATTTGGTGGCGATGAAGACGTAGCCGTTTTGCGGCGCGAGTGTCTGCACATCGGGCGGCGCGACAATGGCTTTCGGCGTGGGGTTGATGGTCGGCGGTGCCGGAGAGGTCGTCGTGGGTGCTGCCGACGGGGACGTCGTCGTCGACGACGGACCGGTGCTCGGGACGCCGGATTTGGGGTTACCGCCGGTGGTGCTGTCACAACCGGCCAGCAGCGCGACCGCTGCCGCGGCGGTGATGACGATGGTCAGCCCTTTGTGGTTCATCGGGTAACAGGCTACGCAGAGGCGCTGGTGAGTACGGGGAGGGCACGCCCGCGACCGGCGCCGATGGGCATATCTGATCTGGCTGATCGGGACCGGTGCGTCCGTGCGCCTGCGTCCCTACCGTGAAACAACCCCAGACGAACAAGGTTGCCATGAATCGAATCCGAATATCCCCGTTGAATGTGCTCGGGGTCGTAGCCATTGTCCTCGCCGGTCTTCTGATCGGGGCCAAGAACATTCACGGCGGCTCACCGAACGAACTGCTCAACGTGTCCTACGACCCGACCCGTGAGCTGTACGCGGCGCTCGACCCGGCCTTCGTCAAGCAGTACCGGGAACACTCCGGCGTCACGGTAGATCTCAAACAGTCACACGGTGGATCGGGTTGGCAGACCCGCAGCGTCATCAACGGCACGCAGAAGGCCGACGTGGTGTCGCTGGCCCTGATCAGTGACGTCGACGCGTTGCGTAAACGCGGACTGATCGCCGGCGACTGGCAGCACAGACTGCCCAACAACTCGGTGCCGTACACCTCGACCATCGTGTTCGTGGTGCGTAAGGGCAATCCCAAGCACATCGCCGATTGGCCTGACCTGGTCAAGGGGGACGTCTCGGTGGTGACACCGGACCCGCACACCTCGGGCAACGGCAAGCTCAGCGTGCTGGCGGGGTGGGGCTCGGTGACCACCCGGGGCGGCTCCGACGCGCAGGCCCACGACTACATCAAGGCGCTGTTCGACCACGTCGCCGTCGCCGACCAGGGCGCTCGCGGCGCAGCCACCAGTTTCACCGTTCAGAAGATCGGCGACGTCCACCTGACGTGGGAAAACGAAGCCCTCCGTGAAGTGGCGGCGGATCCGGGCGAATTGCAGATCGTCTATCCGCCGGTGAGCATCAAGGCCGAGCCCGCGGTCGCCTGGGTGGATGCCAATGTGGCCGGCACCAAGACCGAGGCCTACGCCAAGGCGTACCTGAACTATCTGTTCACCGACCCTGCGCAGGAAGTGATCGCCCAGCACGGCTACCGCTCGATCAATCCGCAGATCGCGGCCAAGTACCGGGCGCAACTGCCGGATATCACGCTGTTCCCGGTAACCGCCATTGCCAAGGACTGGGACGAGGCCAGTGAGAAGTTCTTCGGCGACAACGGAATTATCGACTCCATTCGTATTCCGGCACAGCGGACGGTGGTGGGATCGTGAGCCTGAAACGCAAACTCAACTATGACCGCGTGCTGGCTCGCCGCGATCTGATCGCCGGCCTGACCGTCGCCGCCATCTCACTGCCGCAGGGCATGGCCTACGCCCTGATCGCCGGGGTGGATCCGAAATACGGTGTCTACTCAGCCATCGTGGTGACCGCGGTGGCCTCGATATTCGGGTCGTCCTCGCATCTGATCAACGGGCCCACCAGTGCAATTTCGTTGCTGGTGTTCAGCTCACTGGCCTTCATCGACCCCGAGAATCGCACCGATCTGTTCGAGGCGCTGTTCCTGTTGGGTGTGCTGGTCGGCGTCATCCAGATCTTGATCTCGGTGTTCAAGCTCGGCGACTTGACGCGGTACATCTCTGAGTCGGTGATCATCGGCTTCATGGCTGCCGCAGCCTTCCTGCTTGCGTTGGGCCAGTTGGGAAATGCGCTGGGCGTCAAGGACCGCGGCAACGGCAACATGCAGGTGCTGCACCGTACCTGGCTGACCCTGTTCCACGGGGACGCCATCAACTTTCGGGCTGTGATCCTCAGTGTCACCGCTGTGGTGGGGGCGGTCGTGTTGCGAAAGCTGGTGCAGCGCTTTGGCTGGCCGCAGATCGACATGCTGACTGTGCTGGTGATCACCGCGGCCATCGCCTATCTGGCCGGCTGGTCGACGCCGGGTGCCGGCGGTAAGACGGCGGTGGCGATCGCCGGAAAGATCCCCGCGAGCCTGCCCACGCCACACATCCCTGTGGTGCACTGGGATTCGCTTGCGCACCTGTCCCAAGGTGCGCTGGCGGTCGCGTTCATCGGCCTGATCGAGGCACTGTCCATCGCGAAAGCCATTGCGCACCAGACTCAGCAGAAGATCGATTACAACCGGCAGATCCTGGCCGAGGGCCTGGCAAACCTGACCGGTGGCTTCTTCCAGAGCTTGCCCGGATCGGGTTCACTGTCCCGGTCGGCGATCAATCATCAATCCGGTGCTGCCACCAGGTTTTCCGGCATCGTGGCAGCGACGACGGTGGCCGCCGCGTTGTTGTTGTTCGCGCCGCTGCTGAGTTACATTCCGAAGCCCGCGCTGGCGGGGCTGCTCTTGGTCACCGCCGTGCGACTGGTGGACATCTGGCGACTGATCTACACCGTCAGGGCATCCAGATACGACGCAGGACTGGTGATCGTCACCGCCATCACCGGTGTGGCAATCGATCTGGACAAGGCGGTGTTGCTCGGTGTGGCATTGTCGATCTTGTTGTTCGTGCCGCGTGCGGCCAAACTGAAGACCGCCGAGTTGGTCGTCACCTCCGATCGAGTGGTGCGCGAACGAACGCCCGGCGATCCAGCCGATCCGACGATCCTGATCTACGACGTGGAAGGTGAGTTGTTCTTCGGTGCGGCACCGGAACTCGAGCGCCATCTGGATGACATCACCGCTCGAGTCAAGGCCGACGGCACCAAGTTTGTGGTGTTGCGACTCAAGCGCGCACGCAATCCGGATGCGGTCTGCATCGAGCGCATCGAGCACTTCCTGCATGATTTGACCGACCTGCACGTCACCGTACTGCTGGCCGGCGTGCGCCCCGATGTTCTGGACCTACTGGGCAATGTCGGTCTGCGCCATTGGTTCCCGACTTCGCACGTATTCCCGGAGGAGGACAAGGAGTACTCGGCGACGCTGCGAGCGGTGCGTTACGCGCAGTCGATATCGACTCCTGGCCGCAGTGACGCCGAGCTGTATTACCTCGTGTGATCCGCTACTGCGGGGGCAGCAATGGTGGTCGGCAGATGTTGTTGATCGGGTCCCACCAGGAACCGTTGGTGCAGTCCAACGGCGTGCTCGCGACCGGCGGCCGGCAGGTGTTGATGTTCGGGTCCCACCAGCCACCCGGGCAGTTCTGCACCACCGGTGCCTGGCAACGATTGGCCACCGGATCCCACCACGAGCCGCCCGAACAGTCGGCATGACTGGTCGCCGGTAGTACCGCTGCGGTGAACGCCATGGGCGCCAGTGTCGCGGCCGCGATGACGGCGGCGCGCTGCAGGGTTTTCTTCACAGGTGCCTCCTTGGCTGCGTTCAGATTTCACCATACGGCGCAGCGCCAAGGACGGATACCTCAGTTACAGGGCAGGTCGCCCGGGGTGTAGTAGGGAACTCCGGCCGGTGTGTAGCACGGTGGCCGGCCGGCCGCCGCCTGCGCGGCTGCGTCCTCGGGCGCTGCGGTGGCGCCGGCCACCGCTGCGCCGACGGCGACGTCGCGGCCGATGTCGCTGCAGCCACCGACGCTGACGTGCCGGCCGCCCACATCGCCGCACACGTCAGCCTGGGCCGCCGGGGCGATGACCATCGGCGCAGCCGCCGATGCCATGAAGATCAGTAGTGCTGTGGCGATCTTGTTCATGTCGAACCTCCCTTGCGTGCCCCGCCCGGTGCGATTGTCGTCCCCGGTGCCGGGCACCGAAGCGGAATTGACGGAATGGTCAGCCCAAGTCCGGTCAGGCTTCGGAGGTCAGGATGTCTCGCGACCTGTTGTGGACCTGGCGGATTTCGCTTTCCGGCACGCCGAGCACCCGCAAGCACGCATCCGCGACCTGCAGCGGCAGGGTGGAGTGGTCGTCGGTGTGCTGCTCGGCCCGCATGTTCACCAACGATTCGACGAGACGGAACGGAAGCTCGGCGGACGCGTCATCGCAGTCCTGGGCCGGAGCGATCTGGCGGCTCAGCTGAAGATAGTGCCGTCGTAGCCGCTCGCGCGCCGACCAGAAGGGCTCCAACCGGGCCACCCGCAGCTCGGGCTGCAGATACAGCACGCCCAGGTTCCAACGGCCGCTCACCAGCTGTGCCCCATCGAATGCGGCGAGCGCATGCAGCTGTGATTGTGCGCTGAGCGCCGGTTTGGCATCGGACAGGACCAGGATGAAATCGAGTGTGGGGGCCACCGTCTGGCTCAGCAGGGCACACAGGATCTCGTCCTTGGTCTTGAAGTAGTGGTAGAGCGAGGCCTGCCGGATGCCCACCGCCTCGGCAATGGTCCGGGTCGACGTTCCGTTGTAGCCCGTGGTGGTGAAGAGTTCGCCTGCGGCATCGAGAATTTCATCCCGGGGAGTCGGTCCGGGCCGGCGTTGGACACTCAGCCGTGGCCGACCGGCGCGGGTGACGGTCATGGTGCCATCGTGACTCAATTCGGCGGCTATCGGTGAACTCAAAGCTTTCTGTCACGCGATAGAAACCCGCGACATCAATCAGTTACCTAGATCCGCGTTTGGTTACTTCGCCGATACCCGACGATCGGGCGCGCCAGGAAAACTGTCAAGTGATAGGCCAGGGGTTCGCCGGAGCGCCCCAATCGACGTCCGATTGCTGCCGCCGACCTCAAGGAGTACCGAAATGGGGACCGCCATAGCTGAATTCACCGGCCACGCTTTGCCGCCGACCGCACCGGCGCAGTCAGTGGCATCCATCGCCGATCTGCATGTGACTTTCCGTCGCAACGGTAAAGACGTGCGTGCGCTGCGCGGCGTCTCGCTTGATATCCAACGTGGTGAGATTCTGGGCCTGGTCGGTGAATCGGGTTCCGGGAAAAGCGTTCTGGGTTTCTCGATGCTGGGGCTGCTCCCGCAGAGCGCGCGAATCGAAGGTGAGGCGCAGGTCGGCGGCACCGACATGCTCCGGGGGGCCGCGGCGGACCGGCGCAAGGCCCGCAGGCTGGATCTGGGCGCCGTCTTTCAGGATCCGATGACGTCACTGAATCCGACCATGCGGATCGGCAAGCAGGTGATCGAGGTGGCCGGCAGTGAACAAGAAGCACTGCGGCTGCTGACTGCGGTCGGTATTCCGGAACCACAGCGGCGGATGCGGTCTTTTCCGCACGAGCTGTCCGGTGGGCTTCGGCAGCGGGTGATGATCGCGATCGCGATCGCCGGTGATCCCGAGCTGATCGTCGCCGACGAACCGACCACGGCGCTGGACGTCACCGTGCAGGCCCAGGTGCTGACGCTGCTGAAAAGCCTGCGCGACGAGCTCGGCTCGAGCATTGTCTTCATCACCCATGACCTGGGGGTCGCGGCGCAGATCTCCGATCGGATCGCAGTGCTGTACGCCGGGCGGCTGGCCGAGATCGGCGCTGCCGCAGATGTTCTCGGAGCACCGGCGCATCCCTACACGGCAGCGTTGCTGCGCTCTCGGTTGACGGTCAACACCCCACGCGACCGGCAACTGGCCACCCTGGCCGGCGCCGTACCCAGCCCCGTGACACCGCTGCCCGGTTGTGCGTTCGCCCCACGCTGCGCGGACGTGACACCGGACTGCACCACGACCCTGCCGGAACCGTTGACCGTCGCGCCCGGTCGGCTCAGCGCGTGCCTGCTGGCGCCCTCGCAGATGCTGAAGATCGCGGCGGAATCGAATTGTGCCGGGGAACCTTTCGCGACTCCCGCCGAATCGGCGACCGACGATGAGCCCGCGGTCGTGGTCCGCGAGGTCACGAAAGAGTTTCCGGTCAAGCAACGGCTGCTGTCGCGTGCGGCCGAAGGCGCGGCGAAATTACATGCCCTGCGCGGTGTTTCGCTCACCGTCAAGCACGGTGAGTCGGTGGCGCTGGTAGGCGAGAGCGGCTCCGGCAAATCCACCCTGCTGCGCGTCATCGCCGGTCTGGATACGCCGACGCTCGGCGCGGTGACGCTCAAGGGCGGCAACCGCCCGCAGATGGTCTTCCAGGACGCCGGCGCTTCGCTGACGCCGTGGTTGTCGGTCGGAGAATTGATCGGCGAACGGCTCCGTGGCACGGGGATGTCGCGCGCTCAGCGGGCCGAGGCCGTCGCCGCCGCGCTGGACCGGGTTGGGCTGCCGGCCGATGTCGCCCGGTCTCGTGCCGGCCAGCTCTCTGGCGGTCAGCGCCAACGGGTTTCGTTGGCCCGGGCCACCATCGTGCCGCCGGAAATGCTGCTGTGCGACGAGCCGACCAGCGCGCTGGATGTGTCGTTGGCCGCTTCGGTGCTGAACCTGATCGGTGAATTGCGCCGCAGCCTGAACATGTCGGTGCTGTTCGTGACCCACGATCTGTCGGTGGCGCGCGTGGTGGCCGACCGCATCGCGGTGATGTACCTGGGGCGCATCGTCGAGCTCGGACCCGCCGACGACGTCATCAACCGGCCGACCCATCCCTACACGCAGGCGCTCGTCGACGCCCTGCCCGACCTGGGACGCGAGTCCCGGGTCCTGCCCGGTGAACCCGCCAGTCCGCTGGCACCTCCGCCGGGATGCGCGTTCAGCCCGCGATGTCCCATTGCCACGGACACCTGCACCGACCCGCTGCTCGATGTCCGATTGGAAAGCGTGCCCGGCAGTCCACATCAAGTTGCCTGTATCGAACGGAAGGCCGGCTGATGGCGATCGCGATAACCACCGTGGGAACAGTGCGCGGACTCGGCCTGCGTTTGTCGTCGTTGCCGAGACCCCGTGGTGCGCTGCTGAACTGGATGGGCGTGAGTACGATCGCCATCGTCACCATCGTGGCGCTGGCGGTGCCGCTGCTCGCTCCCCACGATCCGCTGGTGCCGGCCGGCATGCCGCTGCAGCCGCCCGGCAGCTCGGGATTCCTGCTCGGCTCGGACAGCATCGGCCGCGACATCCTGTCCCGAGTGCTCTACGGCGTCCGGGCCAGCTGGTTCGCCGCGCTGGCGGTGGTGGCCATCGGATTGCTCTTCGGTGGGCTGGTCGGACTGATCGCCGGCGCTTGCAGTAACTCGGCGCGCTGGATCGACGGCTTGCTGATGCGGATCACTGACGGCTTCCTGGCGCTGCCCGCCCCGGTGCTGGCGATCGCGGTGGTGGCTGCCCTCGGTCCCGGCTTTGTCCACACCCTGATCGCCGTGTCCATCGTGTGGTGGCCGTTCTATGCGCGACTGGTCCGCGGCGAGGTGGCGAAACTGGTGGCTCGTCCGCACGTGGAGGCCGCGAAATTGGCTGGGGTAGGGCCGATTCGGTTGGTGTTACGGCATCTGTTGCCGGGTGCGGTGCCCAATGCGCTGGTCGCCGCGAGTCTGGACGTCGGAACGTTGATCCTGACCCTGGCCGCGCTGTCGTTCCTAGGGCTGGGCCAGTCGGCGCCGGCGCCGGAACTGGGGGCTGACGCCGGTCGCAACCTGAGCTATTTCCTGCAGCAGTGGTGGGTGCCGGTGATGCCGGGTATCGGCGTGCTGGTGCTCGCGCTGGTCGGCAACATCGCCGGTGACAGCCTGCGCAACCTGATGAAGGAGGCAGCGTGAAATCTTTCGTCGCATCTCGGCTGGCGGCAACCGTTGCCATCCTGGTCGGCCTGGCCCTGGTGATGTTTGTGCTGCAACACATTTCACCGTTGGATCCAGTCAAGGCGCAGTTGGGTGCCCAGGCGTCCGCCTCCGCGGTGGCCGCGCGTAAGCAGGCACTTGGGCTCGACGACCCGATGCTGGTGCAGTTCTGGCACTACCTCACCGGCGCGGTGCACGGCGACCTCGGCACGTCGTATCGCACCCGACACTCGGTGGCAGCCGACCTCGCTGACTTCTTCCCGGCCACACTGGAACTCGCGCTGTTCGGCATCGTCGTTGCACTGCTGCTCGCCGGGCTGCTGGCGTTCGGGACGGTTCTGAAGTGGCCGGGTGCCGGACTGCTGCGCGCGGTGTTGTTCACCGGTGCCTCGGCCCCGATGTTCCTACTCGGAATCGTCGGCTTGATCGTCTTCTACCAGCGCCTCGGCTGGGTGCCGGCCAACGGCCGGACCGCGCTGCCGGACCCGCCGACCGGGCCGACCGGGATGCTCTCCATCGATGGGCTGTTCGCCGGCCGGTTCGACGTCGTGGCTGATGCGATGCACCATTTGTTGCTGCCCGGCATCGTCATCGCGATCGGCCCCGCGGTCGCGATCGGCCGCGTGTTGCGGTCGTGTCTGCTGACCGATGTGGACAGCGACTACGCGCGGACCGCGCGGTCAAAGGGATTGTCCGAGAGGCAGATCCTGGTGCGCCACGTGCTGCGCAACGTGGTCGGCTCGGCTCTGTCGATGACCGGCCTGCAGGTCGGTTTGATGTTCTCCGGTGTGCTGGTCATCGAGCAGGTGTTCGGCTGGCCGGGTATCGGCCAGTACGTCGCGCAGAGCATTCCGGTGGCGGACTTCCCGGCGATTGCCGGTGTGACGCTGATGCTCGGCGTCCTCTACGTAGTCATCAACACCGCGGTCGACCTGCTCCAGGCCGCCGCGGATCCACGTATCGCAGTGACAGGAGGATAGATGCCCAAACAGCCACTCATCGTGGGTAATCCGGTACTGGTGGTGGTCGACATCCAGCGCGGCAACGGCATGACTGCCGACGAGTTCGGCATCGGCGTCATGCCGGGTCATGCCGAGCGCGTCGCCCGTGCCGAGTCGCTGGTCGAAGCGGCACGTGACGCGGACATCCCGGTGGTCTTCTTCCAGGAAGTTCACCGCCCCGGCGGCGTGGACTTCGGCCGGGAGTTGGACGGATCTGAGGGCGTGCACTGTGTCGAGGGGCACCTCGGTACGGAACTGGAGCCGTCGTTGCGTCCTCGGCCCGGTTCCGACCGGGAGTTCCACATCGTCAAACGGCGGTATTCCGGTTTCATCGGAACCGATTTCGACATCGTGCTACGTGGAGTCCAGGCCTCGACGCTGATCCTGATCGGCTATCTGACCGACGTCTGCGTGCACTACACGTTTGCCGACGCGCACCAACGTGATTACTACGTCCGGGTGGTGTCCGACTGTGTCGGCGGCTCCTCGACCCACCGCCACGACGGCGCGCTGGACTCCATGGAATATCTGCAAACCGGTGCGGTCCGCACCACCGCCGAAATCATCGAAGCCTTCGGCGCGCACTCCGTATCCACCCCTGAACTGCAAGGAGCCGCCCGATGATCCGTCGTACCCCCGTCAAGGCCGTAGCTGCGTTGGCTGCTGTTGCGGCGCTGGCCGTATCGTCCTGTAGCAGTTCAGGTTCGGGTGGCGGGGCGCCGAGCGCCGCGCCGACCGACAAGGTGTTGCACCTGTCCTTCCTGCAGGACCCGGGACAGCCGCCGGATCCGGATATCTTCTATGCCACCCAGGGCATGCTGTTGACCACCAACACCTACGAAGGCTTGCTGCAGTACAAGGGTGGCGACGACAAGCCCGAACTAGAGCCGCTGTTGGCCACGGCATGGACAGAATCGCCGGACCACCGGGTGTTCACCTTCACCCTGCGCCAAGGCGTCAAGTTCCACGACGGCACCCCGTTCACCTCGGCGGCGGTCAAGACCTCATTCGACCGGCGGACGGCAGTCAACCAGGGCCCGGCATACATGGTCCAAGACGTCGATTCGGTTACCACGCAAGGTGATTACGGCGTGACGATCACGCTGAAGGGGCCGAACTCGGCTTTCTTGACCTACATGGCGTCCCCGTACGGGCCGCGGATGATGAGTCCGACCGCGTTGCAGCAGAACAGCGGCACCGATCACGCACAGAACTACCTGACCACCCATGACATCGGCACCGGGCCCTACACGCTGACCGATGCCAAGGTGGGCTCGCACTACGGGATGAAGGCATTCGACGGCTACTGGGGCGCCAAGCCGTACTTCCAGACCGTCGACATCCCGGTGATCACCGACGTTTCGGCGCAGCAACTCCAGTTCAACAACGGACAGCTCGCCGCCATCCTGCACGATCTACCGTCGTCGGCCGTCCAGTCGTACCAGAACGACGGGAAGTACGCGCACTACTCGCTGCCCGCGATGATGTCGAACTACCTGTACGTCAACCCGCACAAGGGCATGTTGACGAATCCGGCGAACCGGCTGGCGGTGCTCAAGGCCATCGACGTCGCGACGTTGGTCAAGCAGACCTATCCCGGCCGCGGCAAGGTCTCCGCTCAGATCTATCCGCCGCGGGTGATCGCACCCGATCTGGCCAAGCAGAGCACCGCGTTTGACGCGTCCGCCCTCACCCAGATCGCGGCGGGACTGCCGGCCGATCAGAAGAACCTGACCATCGGTTACGACTCCAGCAACCCGGATAATCAGTTGATCAGCAACCTGATTCAGACGCAGCTCGCCACCGCCGGCATCACCGCGAAGGTGCAGAGCTACCCGACGTCCGAGATCTACGGCTGGATCGGCGGCGACGGCCAGGCGGCGCCGGACATCTTGACCACGCTCGCATGGCCGGACGCACCGTCGCCCTACACCTGGGGTCACATCACCTGGGACGCCAACGCCGGCCTGAACTACCTGAACTGCTCAGCGCCGCCGGTGGCCGATGCGCTGGCCAAGGGATTGGTCTCGGGTTCGGACGCCGACTTCTCGGCGGCCGGTGAAGCGGCGCTGGCCACCGGCTGCTGGTTGAACCTGGCCGACGTCGACGATTTCATGGTGGCTCAGCCCTGGCTCAAGGGTGTCGAGCAGGCGCACGTGGTGACCAACCCGAACAGTCTGCGCATCGCCAGCCTGTCGGTGGGGTGATATCGGTGAATCTGTTGCGCAGCAACGGAAAAGTGCGACGTATCGTGCTGCTCACCTTGGGTTGGGAGGACCTGCCGAAGTCGATCTCGGTGTACGGCTCCCCGCCCGAGCAGCGGATGCGGGAGCCGGTGCCGGGAGTGCTGTTGCAGACCGATGGCGGCTGGGTACTGCTGGACACCGGCTTCAACACCGCGCTGATCCGCGATCCGGCGTTGTACCGCAGGTTCTTTCCGACCGTGGAGTACGTGCCGGTGCTGCCCGGCCCGGGGGAGCCCATCGAGGAGTCACTGGCCGAGATCGGTGTGGACATCGACCAGATTCACCTGGTGGCGGTCAGTCATCTGCACCACGACCACGCCGGTGGGCTGAAGTTGTTCGCCGGCCGGGTGCCGGTGCATGCCCAGCGCCGTGAGCTGGAGTATGGATTGTCGAATCATCCTGAGCCGGAACATAATGCGATCAACAGGATCGATTTCGACGATCCGCGGATCGAGTGGCAGCTGGCCGACGGCGAAGCCGAGGTGGCACCGGGTATCACCGCGGTGCCGACCTACGGGCACACGCCCGGGCACCAGAGCTTCGTGGTGGAGCTGGACAGCTCGGTGGGCGGCGACGGTTTCGTATTCGCCTTCGATGCCGCCGATCTGACCGAGAACATCGAGCATGAGCTGGCGATCGGCGGATACATAGGGGTCGAGCCAGAAGAGACCATCGAGCCGATCCGCAGACTCAAAAGGCTTGCTGCGGACAAGGGATATCAGCTGATACCCGGACACGACCCACACGTTTGGCCGCATCTGACGAAGCATTTTCATGAACGGTTCGGTCCGATCACGGACGACGCCCAATGACGGTGCTGATGACACAGTGCGTAGGGCTGTGGCGCCGAACGCTTTTGATCGAGTCCGACGGCACGCACGTCGCTGACGGAGAGGTGCGCTGGCTGCAGGGGGCCCGCACCTACGTCGACTCCCGTGGGTTCGCCGGGTATCTGGAACAACGCCACGATGTCTTCGAGTGGCACCGGTTGATCGATCTGGATCCGCCGGGGCCGTTCCCGGACGTCGGCCAGATGTACTGGGACGACACCACACTGGTTGAACGCGGGGTGCATTGTGACTACGTCGAACACTGGCGGCAGGAGACGTCGGCGGCCGAGCCCGGGTGGGCCCTGACTCTGACGTCGGGAGCTGACTCGGCGCTGCTGCTGGTGGTCGGACAAATGTTCGGCTGGGCCTGCTCGGCGGAGGTGTACATCGGGTGCATCGGATCGGCCGCCTGGGACGGGCTGCGCGTGGGTGCGCAGGGCAGTCAGATTCAAGTCGACGGTGTGCTGTGGACCGTGTCGGATAGTGAAGGAAGCGTGCAACTGTGAGTGGTGCAACATCGTTCAGTGCCGTGCCGGTGGTGGACATCAGTGGTCTGCGTTCTGAGCGACTCGAAGACCGTGTCCGTGTGGCCACGGAAATCGGCAGAGCTGCAAGGGAAGTCGGATTTCTCTATGTCGCGGGCGCCGGCGTGGACGAAGCGCTGTTCGATCGGTTGCTCGCCGTGACGCAAGAGTTCTTCGCCCTGCCGCTGGAGCAGAAGATGCAGTCGTACATCGGTCTGTCCAGCTGCCACCGCGGGTACGTGCCGACCGGCGAGGAAGGCGTGCAGGACGGTGACGCGCCGGCCACGCCGGACCTGAAGGAGGCCTACGACACCGCGTTGGACCTGCCGGTGGACGACCCCGATCACCTGGCGGGCAACCCGATGTTGGGGCCGAACACCTGGCCCGACCTACCGGGATTCGCTGATGCGGTGACGGACTATTACCACGCGGTGCTCGATGTCGGTCACCAACTGCTGTGGGCTTTCGCGGTGGCACTGGGCGAGGATCCGGACACGTTCGCCCGGCATGCCACCAAGACTCCCAGTCAGTTACGGCTGGTGCACTACCCGTACAACCCGGACGCGCAGGATTCGCTCGGGATCGGTGCACACACCGACTACGAATGTTTCACGCTGCTCAAGCCGACCGCGCCGGGACTGGAGGTACTCAACGGTGACGGTCAATGGATCGATGTGCCCCCGGTGCCCGGAACCTTCGTGGTGAACATCGGCGACATGCTGGAGTTGTGGACCAACGGTGAATTCGTCGCGACCAGTCACCGGGTGCGCAAGGTCAAAGAGGAGCGCTACTCGTTTCCGTTGTTCTTCAATGTCGACTACCACACCGTGGTCGAACCACTGCCCCAATTCGCTACGGCCGGCGGCAATCTGAGGCCGGCATTGCGTGCGGGCGAGCACCTGTTCGCGCAAACCGCACAGACTTTCGCCTACTTGCGCGCCCGGATCGACAGCGGTGATCTGATGTTGCCGGACGGTTCGGTCAAGACCGGCACGTTCGGCCAGCAGGCGCTGCAGAGCCAGGGCTGACGCCGAGTCTCGGCGTGCCGGACATCTAGACGGCCTCGGGCTGTTCGGGGCCGGTATCGGGCATCGCAGGTGGCGGTCAGCTGCGCCGGAAATATTCTCACGGTTAGGCGGTGTTGTAGCCATTAGAAGCGTCGCCGCTTCGAACCGCAGACCACCGCCTCATCAACCCGGTGAGGGCAGACTCGAAAAGGACAGGGCCATGAGCAACTTCGCTCCCGTAGAACTTCAGGACGCCACTGGCAAGGCAGCCGAACTGTTGGCGCAGGTGAAAAAGTCGCTGGGTGCCACCCCCAACATGACCAAGGTGATGGCGAACAGCCCGGCCCTGCTCACCAGCTATCTGGCGTTGTCGGGTGCGGTGGCCGGCGGTTCGCTGGCACCGGCGGTGCGGGAGCGCCTGGCGATCGCGACGGCCCAGCTCAACGGCTGCGAGTACTGCTTGTCGGCGCATACCTTCCTGGCGAGCAGTGTGGCCAAGCTGGACGCGTCCGAGGTCGACCGCGCTCGTCGCAGCGAGTCCGGCGACGCGCATGTGGCGGCCGTGCTGCAACTGTCCAACACGATCGCCGAGAACGCCGGTGACGTCGACGAGGCGGACATCCAGGCCGCGCGCGATGCCGGGGTCACTGACGAAGAGATCGGCGAGATCGTCGCCAATCTGGCTCTGAACGTCATGACCAACTACTTCAACGTGCTGACCCGGGTCGAAAACGACTGGCCGGTCGTCACGCTGTAAACCCAATGGCGCCAGGGCGCTCCCACATCGCCGTCAGCCGGGCTTGGCCCTGCTGGCGGCGATCCGGAGTGGATCGCGGCGGCTGACGGGCGGTCTGTCCGGATTCGAAAGCCCTGATTGGCCAAGGGCTGGTTACGTGCGAGGTGTGGCGAAGACGAACAGTGCCTTGAATGCGACGTTGATGGAAAATGCTGCCTCGACCAGGCCAACTGTGATGAGGAAGGGCACAAACATTCGTTGTTGAGCTTCGGGCTGCCGGGCTTTCGGGGTCAGCAGCCGTGGGACTCTCCTCTAAGTGGATTGTTAGACCAGGGTATTTATCGCCGAAATAACTTGTGCGGCACCATTTTCAGCGCTGACAAGGGTGCCGAGTCGGCGGGCGTTGTCGCGTAGGCGGGTATCGCCGACGGCGACGCGCATTGCTTGGGCGAGACGTCCCGGGGTGAGCTTGTGTTGGTTGATCGTGGCTGCGCAGGTCCCGAGGGCGGTGATGTGGCTGGCCCAAAACGGGCCGTCACCGTATGCGGGCAGGCGGAAGTATGAATCGCCGGTGGTGTAGGAAGTCGCTGAAGTTGTCAGAACTGTTCCCAAGCGACCTGGGGTTTCTCAGTAACGTGTCAGTCAACGATTCTCGCTATCTTGTCGTAATCCCCAGCTCGGACGCAGCGCACCGGCGCTGAAACGTTTGGTGCTGTGGCCGACTGCGGTCGGTACGATGGGCGTGGTCAGTCGATGTGTGGAGCATTTGTGACAGCGGAACGCCAAACGAATAAGCGGGCGATCGCCAAGAAGGTGGTCGTCAAGAAGGCCGCTGCCCGGGCGACCAGAGCGTCGGCCAAGTTGGAGAACCGGGAAGTCCCCGCCGGCTATGTTCGGTCAGCGTCCGTAACGAAGTTCCTTGCTGCACGGCAGTCCCACAAGCACTGATGCCGCTGGCTCCGGGTTATGGCGAGACGCCGCTCCCGCATGATGAGCTCACTGCGCTGAACCCCAGCATTGTCGGTATTCTCGACGTGCCCATCACCAGAGCTGCGGTGTACGACCTTGAACAAGGCATCCAGGACCAGGTGTCCGAGGAGTTGATTACTGCGGCGATCGAGGGCTCGCTGCTTCTGGATGAACTGCTGAGCGATTATTTCGTCCGCGACCTCCACTCAAGCCTATACGGAGACATCTGGGTCTGGGCCGGACGGTTGCGGCAGCATGAAGTCAATATCGGGGTCGCACCGGAGCAGATTGCCGTCGAACTGCGCAGCACTCTGGACAACATCCGATACCGGTGGGAGCGCACCGACGACTTCACGCCTCGTGTGCTCGGTGTGACCGTGCATGCCGAAACCGTGAGAATTCATCCCTTTGTCGATGGAAACGGTCGTACGACAAGACTTCTCGCTGACCTTGTGTACATCGCGGCCCAAGAACGTGTCGACTTCCAGTACGACTGGGACATCGGCAAGACTCGCTACATCGAGTTGCTCCGTGAGTTCGACGTACGCCGGAACGCCGATCAGCTTGCGCACTTCATCGGTGTGCAGCCAATCGAACCCTGAGCCCACCAACGATCTCCGGCTCCTGCATCGCCGGATAAGTCGCCGACGGCCTTCGGATGGGAGCGGGGCATTGCGGTGAGTCGTTGGGCGAACTTTCCGTGTTGAACCTGTGGGAGGACGGGGCAACCAGCACCGGCACTAATCAACTTGTTCGCCAGCGCTTTTGGAGTGATTGGGCGTCATGTGAACCATCTGTCGAGCGAATCCGGCAATGCAGTGGTGTTGGCGCCTTCTCCCACCCAGGCGACGTGGCCATCGGGTCGGACCAAGACCGCATTTGGAGTCGCTACTTGGCCGATGACGGGGAGCTTCAAGATTCCGCTGAATTGCACGCCCACCGCTGTCACTCGGTCCGACCAAGGCGTGATGTCGAAGTACGACTCTTGGTCGCCGAACGTCAGCAGAACGCCTCGGGCCTGATGCAGAAGTGTGAACAGTCGGGCGGGACCAGAGGCCATATGGAGGTCGATGTCTGGCATGCGGCGGCCGAGCAGCGGGTGTCCCTCGCCGATGTCGTAGTGGATGTCCAGACCGCACATCATGGCGGCGATCTGGGTGCGGGGTTCGTTCATGCTGAGCAGTTCGGTCACGGTGTCGCGCAACGCGTCGACACGTGGCCCGGGGCCGTTGAGGGCGGTTTGGGCCATGGTGTTGTGCAGCACTCGTGCACCGACCGGATGTCGCTCCGCGTGGTAGGTGTCGAGCAGTTCCTCGCTGGAGGTTCCGCGAACGACTTGACCTAGTTTCCAGCCCAGGTTGACCGCGTCCTGGATCCCGGTGTTGAGACCCTGCCCGCCGATCGGGAAATGAATGTGTGCGGCATCGCCGGCCAGTAACACGCGGCCGGCGCGGTAGGTCGCAGCTTGGCGCGTGGCATCGGTGAATCGGGAAACCCATGTGGCACTGCGTAATCCGTAATCTGTTCCGCAGGTAGTCGTGAGAGCTGCGCCGAGGGCGGCCACCGTGGGTTGAGCGGTGTTTCCCGCCGTTGGTTCGGTCACCATCACTCGTACGGCATTTTCGCCCGCGAATTTGAGGAACGAGTGGAAACCACCGTGGCGGTGCAGTCCCCAGGGTGGCTCATCGGTCATGTCGACGTCGGCGACGAGGCAACTGATTGAAGGATCCCATCCGGGGAAGGCGATTCCGGCTGCCCTGCGGATGACACTCCGACCCCCATCGCAGCCCACCAGGTATTGGGCGTGCAGCGTCGATCCGTCTGACACTGTGGCGGTAACGCCGCAGTCCTGTTGGGCTAGGCCGGTGACCTCGCGTCCGTAGCGCACGGGTACGCCTAGTTCGGCGATCCAGTCGGCCATGATCATTTCGACTCGGTATTGCAATAGCGCGAGCCCGTAATTGTGCCGGGTCGGCAGGTCGGTGACATCGAAGAACAGCCCTGCGTAGTGGCCGTGCTGCCCGATGGCGCCCTCGGCAAGGAACCGATCGGCGATGCCTCGCTGGTCGAGCACCTCGATCGTCCGCGGTGTCATGCCACCGGCACGCGAACCAACCAAGTTGCGATCGGTGCGCCGCTCGACGACGGCAACATCGACTCCTGCCAGCGCCAATTCGCCGGCCAACATCAGTCCGGTCGGGCCGGCACCGACGACTACCACCTCGTGGTCCGCCATCCCACCTCCGTTGGTAAACAATGTTCACCACGCAAGTTATGGTGGCATGCAAGCTCTGTCAACAGCACCGGCCCTACGCTGGTCTTCGATGGGCAAACGTGGATTAACCCGGGACACGTTGGTGGCGCTCGCGCACGAGTACGTCGCCGCCAACGGCTTGGATGCACTGACGATGCGCCGCCTCGCGGCCGCGGCGGAAGTTACTCCGGGTGCCCTGTACAAGCATTTTCGGGATCGTAAGGATCTGCAGCGTGCGATGGCCGACGCCGTCTACGCCACCATCGACCTTTCGGACATCGACACCACCGCACCATCGGTCGCGCAGGTTAAGACGTGTTGCGAACGGATGCGCCAGGCGATGCTGGCCTTTCGGGATGGCGGACGCATTATCGCTGGATCCTTCGCACCGCTGGGCGCGACCCTCAAGCTCTCGGCAACGCTGATGACACTGCTAGAAACGGTCACCGCACCCGGGTACAGCCCAGGGCAGCTAGCCGCCCTGTTGCGTTCTTACACAACCGGTTTCGTGGTCGATGAACAGGCGTTCCTGGAGCTCAAAGCGAGTAACGAGTGGGATTCGCTAGTGCAGCAGGTCGCCAATAGTGACCACCGCCGGCCCGCCGACGCCGATGACCTCATCGCAATACTCACCGGAGACCGCGACTGTCGATTTGAGACCGGTCTCGACATGATCCTCACCGGACTCGTCCGAATCAGCCCAGTACCGCCGAGCTGACCGAGGGCCTGTTGACCGTCCCTTTCACCTGGCGGTGCCGACCAAGAGTCGTCAGCGAGATGGCCCATTAACAATGTCCTCTGTCGCAACAGGCTAGGCCCGTCAACTTGTCGGCTGCCGGCCGTACTGTCAGTAGCACCGGACGACGGGCCGCGAGCATATCAATCCAGAGGGGAGACCTAATGGAGTTGCACGAGTTCGCTGCTCGGGCCGGCGAGACCGATCGCACCATCGATCCTGATCGTGCACCCGCACCCGTTCATGAACGGCTGCTCAGTGCCGAGCTGCGTGGCTGTCGGTAGCTGATCGCGGCGAGGCGGCGAACATCCGCTCTGCGGGATGCTGCGCTCACCGACACGGTAGTTACCGCGGTCGATTCCATGCGCATAACCAGCGTTTCGGTCGTGGCGGCGGGCTCGTGCGCCTCAGGTTAGAAAGGACGGAGGTGAGTTGTACAAGAGCTGCGCGATCTCACCGAGAAGAGACGCGAGCTCTTTGAGCAACGCAAGGCTGGGGTCATTAGTGGAGGTCGTGGCGGAACGGCCGGTGGTGGACTCAGCAGGGGACTGCCTTCCTGTGACAGACAAAGAGTCCACGGTGAACACGTAGTCCGAACGCGTTGCCTGGAGCGCCGATTCCTTCTGGACGATCATCTGTGTCCTAGAGGGCATCCTTTCGCCACGGTCGTAGAACCCCTGCCAACGTTCGACGTACTCGGCGTCCGACAGTTCTTCCAGCGTTTGTCTGTCAGCCGCAAGCTCGCGGTCAAAGAAGCTGACTTTGAGCTCACCGCCAGCAAGAATGACTCCGTCGCCCGTCAGGCCGTGCGACGTGGTTACCAGGACCATGGAGACATCGGCGCCTTTGACATCGATCAGGCAGTGCTGGACGGCAGTGCGTAATCGTGCGAGCTTGTCGTGAACCCTGACAGCGGCGCCACCGTCGAACGTCTCGGGCAGCGTGGGGCGGTGTTGATTCTGACCTGGCCCCTCGATCCCTTTGTAGGTCAGTCGGTGGATCACGACGGTCTGCGACGTCATCACCTCCAGAAGATGCCACGCACAAATCTAGGCCGCGACGTCGGCGTCCGTGTCGTGAACCCGTAGTTGATCCGATGTGGGTACGAACTTCATGGAGAGCCGTGGGAAGCCCGAGTGGTTCACCTCGACTTCGAGGCACTCCAGCAGATCGTTGGTGCAGGCAAGCGCACTCGACTTATCCAACTTGACGATGCTGGTCAGGTGCTTGACGGCAACGTGGCCGGCGCGACTGGTCGACACGTCGTGGACATGCAAATGGGACTTGGACACGGAAACCGGGTTCCGACAGGTGGGCATCGGGAACAAATCTGGAACTACCTCCGTTAAAGCCTTCGACAACAAGTTGAGTGCATTGGACTCAAGTATGGCTTGACAGGCAGCCGCCGCAGAGAGCAAGCTTGAGCGC
The DNA here is from genome assembly GCF_041261665.1 of Mycobacterium sp. MAA66. NCBI lineage: Bacteria > Bacillati > Actinomycetota > Actinomycetes > Mycobacteriales > Mycobacteriaceae > Mycobacterium > Mycobacterium sp. MAA66. Next base: position 151,908 of record NZ_JBGCCC010000004.1, read on the forward strand.
AGTTCGCTCAGATCACCTTAACCATGTCTATTCAGGAGGCATCACTATGGCTCGTGCGGTCGGTATCGACCTCGGGACCACCAACTCCGTCGTCGCGGTTCTCGAAGGCGGCGACCCCGTCGTCGTAGCCAACTCTGAGGGCTCCCGCACCACCCCGTCGGTTGTCGCATTCGCGCGCAACGGCGAGGTGCTGGTCGGCCAGCCCGCCAAGAACCAGGCGGTGACCAATGTCGACCGGACCATCCGTTCGGTCAAGCGCCACATGGGCACCGACTGGGCCGTCGAGATCGACGGCAAGAACTACACCGCGCAGGAGATCAGCGCCCGTACGCTGCAGAAACTCAAGCGCGACGCCGAGGCCTACCTCGGCGAGGACATCACCGACGCGGTGATCACGGTGCCCGCGTACTTCAATGACGCCCAGCGTCAGGCCACCAAGGAAGCCGGCCAGATCGCCGGTCTGAACGTGCTGCGCATCGTCAACGAGCCGACCGCCGCGGCGCTGGCCTATGGCCTGGACAAGGGCGAGAAGGAACAGACCATCCTGGTCTTCGACCTCGGTGGTGGCACCTTCGACGTCTCGCTGCTGGAAATCGGTGAGGGCGTCGTCGAGGTCAAGGCCACCTCGGGTGACAACCACCTCGGTGGTGACGACTGGGACGAGCGGGTCGTGCAGTGGCTGGTCGACAAGTTCAAGGCCACCAGCGGCATCGACCTGACCAAGGACAAGATGGCGATGCAGCGGCTGCGTGAGGCCGCCGAGAAGGCCAAGATCGAACTCTCCAGCTCGCAGAGCACCTCGATCAACCTGCCGTACATCACCGTCGACGCGGACAAGAACCCGCTGTTCCTCGACGAGCAGCTGACCCGCGCCGAGTTCCAGCGGATCACCCAGGACCTCCTGGACCGCACTCGCAAGCCGTTCCAGTCGGTCATCTCCGACGCCGGCATCTCGGTCTCCGAGATCGACCACGTGGTGCTCGTGGGTGGTTCGACCCGTATGCCTGCGGTGACCGAGCTGGTCAAGGAGCTCACCGGTGGCAAGGAGCCCAACAAGGGCGTCAACCCGGACGAGGTCGTGGCCGTTGGTGCCGCGCTGCAGGCCGGTGTGCTCAAGGGTGAGGTGAAAGACGTTCTGCTGCTTGACGTCACCCCGCTGTCCCTCGGTATCGAGACCAAGGGTGGCGTGATGACCAAGCTGATCGAGCGCAACACCACCATCCCGACCAAGCGGTCGGAGACCTTCACCACCGCCGATGACAACCAGCCGTCGGTGCAGATCCAGGTCTTCCAGGGTGAGCGCGAAATCGCTTCGCACAACAAGCTGCTCGGTTCGTTCGAGCTGACCGGTATCCCGCCGGCCCCGCGTGGTGTCCCGCAGATCGAGGTCACTTTCGACATCGATGTCAACGGCATCGTGCACGTCACCGCCAAGGACAAGGGCACCGGCAAGGAGAACACGATCAAGATCCAGGAAGGCTCCGGCCTGTCCCAGGACGAGATCGACCGGATGATCAAGGACGCCGAGGCGCACGCCGAGGAAGACAAGAAGCGTCGCGAAGAGGCTGACGTCCGCAACCAGGCCGAGTCGCTGGTCTACCAGACGGAGAAGTTCGTCAAGGAGCAGCGTGAGGCCGAGGGCGGCTCCAAGGTTCCCGAGGAGACGCTGGCCAAGGTCGACGGTGCCATCGCCGAGGCCAAGTCGGCCCTCGCCGGTACCGACATCGCCGCGATCAAGTCGGCCATGGAGAAGCTCGGTGTGGAGAGCCAGGCCCTGGGCCAGGCGATCTACGAGGCCACCCAGGCCGAGCAGGCCGCCAGTGGCGCGGGTGGTGCTTCGAGTGCCGCCGCCGCCGACGACAACGTCGTGGACGCAGAGGTCGTCGAGGACGATCAGGAGCACAAGTGAGCCAGGGAGATTCGCACGAGCCGGTGACCATCACCGACAAGCGGCGCATCGATCCGGAAACCGGCGAAAAGCGTGAGGACGCTCCGGCGTCGGCCCCGCAGGGGTCGGCGCCGGACGCCCCGGCTGCGGCTCCGGCCGCGCCGGCAACCGACGAAGCTGCCGAGCTCAAGTCAGACCTGCAGCGGCTCAAGGCGGAATACGACAACTACCGCAAGCGTGCGGTGCGTCAGGAGCAGGCGGCCGCTGAGCGTGCCAAAGCCCTTGTCGCGCATCAGTTGTTGCCGGTACTCGACGATCTGGATCGGGCTCGGTCCCACGGTGATCTGGAGTCTGGCCCGCTGAAGTCGGTGGCGGACAAGCTTGCTGCCGCGTTCGGCGGGATCGGCCTGGAAGCGTTCGGCGCCGAGGGTGATGCCTTCGACCCGTCGTTGCACGAGGCCGTTCTGCACGAAGGCGACGGTTCCAACCCGGTGTTGGGCACCATCATGCGGCAGGGCTACAAGCTCGGCGAGCAGGTGCTGCGGCACGCGTTGGTCGGGGTCGTCGACGCAACGCCGACCGGGGTTCACCCGGATGAAGCAACGGATACGCCCGACACGCCCGCCAATGCCGACGTCACGACAGAACAGAAACCAGAATCAAACGAGTAATCAAGCGACGCTGAGGAGGTGACGCGACATGGCTCAACGTGAATGGGTCGAGAAGGACTTCTACAAGGAACTCGGCGTCACCTCTGACGCCACCAAGGATGAGATCAAGCGCGCCGCGCGCAAGGTCCTCGCCGACAACCACCCTGACCGCAACCCGAACAACCACGCGGCGGAGGAACGCTACAAGGCGGCCACCGAAGCCAAGGAAGTTCTGACCGACGACGCCAAGCGTGCCGAATACGACGAAACCCGAAGGCTTTTCGCCAACGGCGGCTTCGCCCGGCGGTTCGGCGGCGGCGGCGGGAACGGCGGTGGTTTCGGTGGATTCGGCGGTGACACCGGCGAATTCAATCTCGGTGACCTGTTCGACCAAGCCGGCCAGACCGGCGGCGCAAACATCGGCGATCTGTTCGGTGGGCTGTTCGGCCGGGGCGCGCAGCAGGCGCGCCCCAGCCGTCCGCGTCGTGGGAACGATCTGGAGACCGAGGCCGAGCTGAGTTTCCTTGAGGCGGCCAAGGGCGTGCGGATGCCGCTGCGCCTGACCAGTCCTGCGCCGTGTACCAACTGCCACGGCAGTGGCGCCCGGCCGGGGACCAGCCCCAAGGTCTGCCCGAACTGCAACGGCGCCGGCGTCATCAACCGCAATCAGGGCGCGTTCGGATTCTCCGAGCCGTGCACCGAATGCCGCGGCAGTGGTTCGATCATCGAACAGCCGTGTGATGAATGTCGCGGGACGGGTGTGACCACCCGGACTCGGACCATCACCGCGCTGATCCCGCCGGGTGTGGTTGACGGCCAACGTATCCGGTTGGCCGGACAGGGTGAAGCCGGTTTGCGCGGGGCGCCGTCGGGCGACCTGTACGTGACCGTGCGGGTCACCGCGGACAAGGTGTTCGGCCGTGATGGCGATGACCTGACGGTAACCGTGCCGGTGAGCTTCCACGAATTGGCTTTGGGCACAACACTTTCTGTGCCGACGCTGGAAGGCAAGGTCGGAGTCAGGGTGCCCAAGGGCACCTCGGACGGCAAGATCTTGCGAGTGCGTGGCCGTGGCGTGCCCAAGACCGGCGGCGGTCACGGTGACCTGCTGGTGACCGTGAAAATCACGGTGCCGCCGAACCTGGAAGGCGAAGCGGCCGAGGCACTCGAGGCATACGCGAAGGCCGAGCGGGCCGGTGGCTTCGATCCACGGGCGGGCTGGGCGGGGTCGCAGTGATGAGCGCGTACCCGAGGAGGCGAGGTGGTAGATGAGCGCGAAACGCAAGAACGACCAAGCCCGTACGTTTCTGATCTCGGTGGCCGCCGAGCTGGCGGGTATGCACGCCCAGACGCTGCGTACCTATGACCGGCTCGGTCTGGTCAGCCCGGAGCGCACGTCCGGCGGCGGACGGCGCTACTCCGAGCACGACGTCGACCTGTTGCGTGAAGTGCAGCGGTTGTCGCAGGACGAAGGCGTCAACCTGGCCGGTATCAAGCGGATCATCGAGCTGACCAACCAGGTGGAGGCATTGCAGTCCCGCCTCTCCGAGGTCACCGCCGAACTGGAACGCGTGCGCAAGCCCAGTACCGCGCTGGTGCTGTGGGAGCCCCGCCGCGGCAGGCGATAGCTGCGCGAGCTTGCTCCCGCAGGCGGGGAGATGCCCCCGATGAGACCCCCCGATTCTTGATGAATCTGGGGGTTTTCGAATCTGTTCGCGGAGGAGCTTTAGGCAACGGTGATGGAAAACCGTTGCACCGCAGGATGTCCTGAGGCCACCCGATAGCCGCCGCGGCGAAGTGCGTCGGTGGGCGCGGCCATCGGCTCGAAGCAGATCACCTGCTCGCCGGCCGGTGCGAAGATCTGTGCGGCCGAGTAGCCCGATTCGAATCTGACCGAGACGCTGCGGCCGCCACCGGACACGGTGAACACCGAACCGTCCTCGACCTCATCGAACCCGTCATCGAACGCGACGGTGCCGAGTTGTGCGGCGCCACCGCCCCATGGATGCCGCTCCCCGGTGGGCAGTCCGCGGGCGTCGACGGCCAGGTGCCGCATCTGCGGCGTGACGATGGTCCAATCTTCCCGTCGTACACCGGGGATGGTGAGGTACGGGTGGTAGCCGAAGCACAGTGGCACCGCGGTGGCCGAGGTGGGCCGGACCGTGGTCTCGACGGTAAGCGTGCGGTCCTCGAGGGTGATGCGCTGGGTGAGCAGGTGCGGGAATGGGAACGATGCCAGCAACCCTGGTCGGTTGAAATCCAATGCGGCAGTGAGGGTATTGGCCGTGCGGTCGATCACCAGCCAGCCCGGATGGGCGGCGAGGGTGCCATGGATGGGAGCGCCATGCTCGTCGGCTCGCACGCCGCCGGTGCCAGCGGTCAACGTCACCACGGCTCCGTCGACTTCATAGTTGTTGGCGCTCAGCCGATTCGCCCACGGGTACAGCAGCGGTATCCCCATGGTCTTGGCATTCGTCAGGTAGGCGTCCAGGCCGCGGCGCAGGCCGAGGAACTCGTCGTCCCCGTCGGTCAGGGAGGTACCGATCATGCCTGCGCCCGGCACGAAGGTCGCGGTCAGCGCCGACGATGTCATTACCACGGTGTCGAGCTCGGTCTTCACGGGTCTCCTCGTAGTCAATTTGCCAATGGGTCGTACTGGATACGTTCTGGCGGTGCACCTTTGGAAATCAAGGTGGCTTTGGTGGCGGTCACCATCTGCGGGCCCCCGCAGATCAGGATCTGCCGCTCGCCCCAGTTTCCGTAACGGGTGACGACTTCGTCGAGCCGGCCGGTCTGGCGCACATGTAGACCACGAGGCGGAGTCGGGTCGGGATAGTCCGCGGCCCATGGCGGGTTGGTGGAGAACTCGGACACGGGCGTCACCGACAGCCACGGGTTGGTGGCGGCGATCTGCCACAGCGTCGGCAGGTCATACAGATCGCAGGGATACCGGCCGCCGAAGAACAGATGCACGCGGGGGTTCTCGCCGAACTCGGTCAGATCCATGATCAGCGTTCGCAGTGGGGCCAGGCCGGTGCTGCCGGCGACCATCAGGACGTCGCCGCCGTTACGGTCGATCTGCAACCCACCGTGTGGCTTGGACAGTCGCCAGCGGTCACCGGGTTTGGTCTCGGTGACGATCGCCGGGCTGATCATGCCGCCGCTGACCGAGCGGATGTGGAATTCGATGGCGCCGCCGGGGTCCGACGGGATCGCGGGACTCAGATGCCGCCAGCGTCGGGGCCACTGCGGCACCTGCACCGTCACGTATTGGCCGGGGTGGTACGGCAGGGGCTGGTCGAGTTGCAGCCGCACCACCGAAACGTCACGAGTGGCGCGGTTGACCTCGAGCACTGTGCCGTCGTGGAACGGCAACCCCGGCTCGGCATCCGCCGCGCCACGCATGACGCCGACCATCAGATTGATCGCGTGCGTGGTGGCCTCGGCCACTGGCTGGTCCCACAGATCAGCCAGCGCGTCCCGCAGGGTGGCCAGCAGTGCTCGCTCCAGGGTGTCGTAATGCTGTTGTGTCACACCGTATTTGCGATGATCTCGGCCCAGCTGGGCGAGCAGGGCAACCGGTTCGTCGGCGCGCTGCGCGACGAACTCGCCGAGCACCCAGAACAGGACGTGGCCGAAGGCTGCGCGTTGGGCTTCCAGGTCGGGTGGGAACAGATCGCGGGCGGAGGAGTCGATGGAGAACCAGTGTGTGTAAAAGCGTCGGATCACCTCGTCGGCGCCCTGGGCCGGGTCGACGGCAGCGCGCAGCACCGTCAGTGCGTCGCGGTCTTCCAGGCCCACGTTTGTGGAGTGTAGGTGGGCCCGGCGAGGTGGCTCCCCGCGCCGTGGCATCTACCGGCCCGTCACGCCTCGAAACAGCAGCAGTGCGCCGAAGGCGATCGGTAGGCCGGCGGAGACGGTCACCGGATGAGCCTGGACCCAGCAGCGCAACCGGGCGAACACGGCGGCCGGATGACTGCCTGCCACCAGGTAAGTCAGTACCGAGATGGCCACCGAACTGCCGGCGACCGCGGTGAAGCACAGCACCAGCTGCCATTGCGTCGGCAGCGGCAGCTCGTGGACAGAGATCATCAAACCTGCTGTGACGCAGAGGAATATCGCCACTGGATTGACCAATAGCAGCACGCCGGCGGTGAGCATGCCAGGGGTTGGCGTCAGTGTGCTGAGCCGGTGCACCCACTCAGGTTCGGCGTGCGGGCGCTCCCGGCGCAGGATCCGGAAGCCGCCGAATGCGATGAGGACGGTTCCCACTCCGATGCGGATCCACACCGTGGCGAGCGGATACGGCCAGCCGATGCGCCCGAACGCCTCGGCGCACAGCCCGGTCAACGCCGCGATCGACAGCAGCCAGCCGGCGAGAAAGGCAAGCCCGGTCGAGCGGGGGTGTGCGCTGCGCAGTGCGACCAGCGCCGAAACCATGGACAGCGGTTGCAGTGCGAAGATCACAGCCAGAGGCGCAGATTCGGAGAGCGCCGCGACCAGGCTGGCCGACATCACCGCTCCCCTCTCGTCGACGATTTTCCTGCTGCCGCCCGCTGTGGCTAGAGGTGCGTGAGCCCCTTGAGCAGGACCAGCACGCCGATCACGATCAGGATCCCGGCAACCAACACGGCGTGCTGGCGATGCAGCCAGTCACCCAGTCGTGCCATGGTCGGGTCCAGGCGCTCGCCGGCCGCGGCGTAGATCAGCACCGGAATGGCAACCGAACTTCCGGCCACGACGGCAAAGCACAGCACCGCGGTCCAGGTTGCCGCCGCAGACAGCTGGTCGGTGTCGATGGTCAGGCCCGCAGCGATGCACATGAACAGCACCTTCGGGTTCACCACCGCCAGTACCGCCGCAGTGACGAAACCGCTTGCGGGCGTGACGGTTCGCAGCCGTCGCATCCATCCCGGTTCTTCGGTGGCGTGCTTGCGGGTGGTCCAGCGGTAGACGCCGAAGATGATCAGCAGGGTGCCGATCACGATGCGTACCCAGGACGCGGTGGTCGAGGGCTGGGCGGCGTGGGGCACCAGGGCGCCCAATTCGACGAACACTCCGGTGACAACGGCGATGGCCAGCAGCCACCCGGCCAGGAAGGTCAGACCGGTGACTCGGGCCTGGGGTGTCTGCAGGATGAGCACCGCCGGAATGATCGACAGCGGAGACAGCGCAATCACCAGGGCGAGGGGGATCAGTTCGGTGAGAACCGAGACCCAGTTAGTCATCGCGTGCGCCCTCTCGGTGGATTCGTCGGAGACCGTAGCAGCGCGGTGGCGGCGTCGCCTGCCTGCCGGTCAGCTGCCTTCGAATTGGTTCCGGCCCAGGGTGTCGACGAAGGTGGGGCCGACAAGGTCGAGCTCACGAAGGTACGCATCGGCCCAGGCGCCGTAGGGGTGGTGGGCCAGGTACTCGTTGCGGAATCGGTCGTCTTCGGACACCTCGGTGGCGCAGAACGCCGGGATCGCAAGATCGACGACGGGTCCGCCGCGCTCCACCTCGGACATGATGAGAGGCGCATTGCCGCCGAGGAACCGGTCGATGATCCAGCCATCCTCGCCGAGCCACACCGCGTACCGAACCTTGGCGACCACGTGTTCGCAGCGGCGCACGATCTGCCCTGCGACCATCGGGTCGAGGTTGCGTTCGGCCTCGTAGCGGGTGCCTCCGACGGCGACCCCCTTGGCTGTCATGGTCCCGAACGACTCGTCGCCCAATGCTTCGACGAGGGCGGCGGGAGGCAGGTCCAACTCGGCCGGGGCGGGCCCCTGCACCCGGACGCGGACGGCGTACCCGTCCGCGGCGAAGAGGTACGCCTGGACGATCAGGGCGGGGGTGGGATCGGAGGCCGCTACGGCGGGCAACTCGCGGACGAAGAACTTCCGCTCGAATTCGAAATCCCCGGATTCGGACATGGACAGACCGTAGCTCGGCGGGCCTGAAACGACCGATCTTCGATGATTACCGCCCCCGCGCGGCGCGGAGTGGGGGCAGTTCGCGGATGGTCTCATCGGGCGGCGTAAAATTTTCAGAGTTGAGCGGAACAGACTCAACCTTGACGGCGTTGCAAACAGGGACAAGCATTTTTCTCTAGACGAAAGGGAGGTGTCGTGGACTCGTTCAACCCGACCACGAAGACTCAGGCGGCGCTGACCTCAGCGTTGCAGGCGGCCACCGCCGCCGGAAACCCGGAGATCCGTCCGGCCCATCTGTTGATGGCTCTGCTGACCCAGAATGACGGCATTGCCGCACCCCTGTTGGAGGCCGTCGGCGTCGACCCCGCGACCATCCGGGCCGACGCGCAGCGCCTGGTGGACCAGCTGCCCAGCGCCAGCGGCGCCAACTCGACGCCGCAACTGTCCCGTGAGTCGGTCGCGGCCCTGACCGCTGCCCAGCACCTGGCCACCGAGATGGACGACGAGTACGTCTCCACCGAACACCTGTTGGCGGGCCTGGCCAGTGGGGACAGTGACGTCGCCAAACTGCTCACCGGCCACGGCGCCTCGCCGCAGACCCTGCGCGAGGCGTTCGTGAAGGTGCGTGGCAGTGCCCGCGTCACCAGCCCCGATCCCGAGGGCACTTACCAGGCCTTGGAGAAGTACTCCACCGACCTGACCGCCCGTGCGCGGGAAGGCAAGCTGGACCCGGTCATCGGGCGCGACAACGAGATTCGTCGCGTGGTGCAGGTGCTCAGCCGCCGGACCAAGAACAACCCGGTGCTGATCGGTGAGCCCGGTGTCGGCAAGACCGCCATCGTCGAGGGCCTGGCCCAGCGCATCGTGGCCGGCGACGTGCCGGAGAGTCTGCGGGACAAGACCGTCGTCTCCCTGGACATGGGGTCCATGGTGGCCGGCGCCAAGTACCGCGGTGAGTTCGAGGAGCGGCTCAAGGCCGTCCTCGACGACATCAAGAACTCGGCCGGTCAGGTGATCACGTTCATCGACGAACTGCACACCATCGTCGGTGCCGGAGCCACCGGCGAGGGCGCGATGGACGCCGGCAACATGATCAAGCCCATGCTGGCCCGCGGTGAGCTGCGGATGGTCGGCGCCACCACGCTCGAGGAGTACCGCAAGTACATCGAGAAGGACGCCGCGTTGGAGCGGCGCTTCCAGCAGGTGCTGGTCGGCGAGCCGTCGGTCGACGACACCGTCGGCATCCTGCGCGGCCTCAAGGACCGCTACGAGGTGCACCACGGCGTACGGATCACCGACTCCGCGCTGGTGGCGGCCGCCACGCTATCCGACCGCTACATCACCTCACGGTTCCTGCCGGACAAGGCCATCGACCTGGTCGACGAGGCGGGCTCACGGTTGCGGATGGAGATCGACTCCCGTCCTGTGGAGATCGACGAGGTCGAACGCCTGGTTCGGCGCCTCGAGATCGAAGAGATGGCGTTGGCCAAGGAAGAGGACGCCGCCTCCAAGGACCGGCTGGAGAAATTGCGGGCCGAACTGGCCGACCTGAAGGAGAAGCTCGCAGAGCTGACGACACGGTGGCAGAACGAGAAGAACGCCATCGACATCGTCCGCGATCTCAAGGAACAGCTGGACCACCTGCGCGGTGAGTCCGAGCGGGCCGAGCGCGACGGCGACCTGGCCAAGGCCGCCGAATTGCGGTACGGGCGGATCCCCGAGGTGGAGAAGAAGCTCGACGCGGCGCTGCCCCAGGCGGAGGCCCAGGCGAACGTCATGCTCAAGGAGGAGGTCGGACCCGATGACATTGCGGATGTGGTGGCGGCGTGGACCGGCATCCCGGCCGGGCGGTTGATGGAAGGCGAGACCGCCAAGCTGCTGCGCATGGAGGACGAGCTCGGCAAGCGCGTCATCGGGCAGAAGAAGGCCATCGCAGCCGTGTCTGACGCCGTGCGGCGTTCACGGGCCGGCGTGGCCGACCCGAACCGTCCCACCGGTTCGTTCCTGTTCCTGGGCCCGACCGGTGTCGGTAAGACCGAGCTGGCAAAAGCGTTGGCGGACTTCCTGTTCGACGACGAGCGCGCCATGACCCGGATCGACATGAGCGAGTACGGCGAGAAGCACTCGGTGGCTCGCCTGGTCGGTGCCCCTCCGGGCTACGTCGGCTACGACGCCGGCGGTCAGCTGACCGAGTCGGTGCGGCGACGCCCGTACACCGTGGTGCTGTTCGACGAAGTCGAGAAGGCCCACCCCGACGTGTTCGACGTGCTCCTGCAGGTGCTCGACGAGGGTCGGCTGACCGACGGTCAGGGCCGCACGGTCGACTTCCGCAACACCATCCTCATCCTGACGTCCAACCTCGGGGCGGGCGGCAGCGAGGAGGTCGTGATGGCCGCGGTGCGGGCCAAGTTCAAGCCGGAGTTCATCAACCGGCTCGACGACGTGCTGATGTTCGACGCGCTCGATCCCAGCGAGCTGGTGCAGATCGTCGACATCCAGCTGGCTCAGCTGCAGAAGCGGCTGGCTCAGCGGCGGCTGACACTCGAGGTCTCGCTGGAGGCCAAGAAGTGGCTGGGCGACCGCGGCTTCGACCCGCTGTACGGCGCCCGTCCGCTGCGCCGGCTGGTGCAGCAGGCCATCGGCGACCAGTTGGCCAAGATGCTGCTGGCCGGCCAGGTGCACGACGGTGACGTGGTGCCGGTCAACGTCAGCGCCGACGGTGAGGGCCTGACCCTGGGCTAGTTCCTCCCCGTTCCTCCCCGCGAACAGACACATATGTCCCCGCACGCACGGCGTGTCGGGGACATATGTGTCTGGTGGGGGACTTATCCACAGGCATAGCGGACTCGGACTTCCTGATCGGAGTTCAAATCGGCACCGTGATGCTGTGTTCATCGACGAGCTGTTCGAGGCCAACAATGGAGTCGCCACGTACGCGCAGTTGCTGACGGTGATGTCGCGAAAGGCGATTGCGTCCCATCTGAGAAAAGGCGCCATCGTTCGTGTCTGTCACGGCATCTACTCGTTGGGTATCCCCGACACCGCACGCCGGCTGGCGGCGTTCGACCTCAGCGTCGGGAAGTCCCTCGTTGCCTGTATGAGTACGGCAGCTGACCTCTACGGCTTCGGCATCGCGAGCAGCGATTGTGTCCATGTGCTGGATCCAGGCATGCGCGTCCGCCCGAAGCTCGGGCTGATGGTGCATCAGCGCGTCGGCGCTCCACTGCAGCGGGTCGGCGGCCGACTGACGACCGCACCTGCATGGACGGCCATCGAATTGGCCCGTTCACTGGCCCGGCCGCGGGCCTTGGCCACGCTCGATGCCGCGTTGCGATGTGGTGCGTGCACGTTGGCAGATCTTGATGCCGCCCTGCGGCAACAATACGGCCGCAGAGGCGTGGTCAAGGTACGAGAACTCTTGCCGTTGGCGGACGCCAGAGCCGAGTCGCCGATGGAGTCCGAAATGCGGCTGGTCTTCATCGACGGGGGACTGCCCGCCCCCGAGCTGCAGTACGAGATCCTCGACCGATCTGGACAGGTGTGGCGCGTGGATTTTGCCTGGCCGGAGTACAAGGTCGCGGCTGAGTACGACAGCGTGGATTGGCATGCCAATGCCGCCGCCTTCAAGCACGACCGGATGAAGGCAGCAAGGCTGCAGGAGTGTGGGTGGGCGTCCGTGCCTGCGGTGGTTGACGATGTCCGCCGGTGTCCGGATGACCTGTGCACCCGGATCGTGCGTCAATTCGAGCGGGCCGCTCTGGCCGGTTGAGCAGACACAGCCGGGTGAACAGACGCGAATGTCCCCAATATCGGCTGTATCTGGATGCATATGCGTCTGCTCGCGAGGAATGTCGACACCAAGTGATCACCTTGTGACCAATTCGAGTTCGGGCATTTCGGCCTCCAGCTTGTAGGCTTGGCCCGATGGTCCCGCTCTGGTTCACGCTCTCCGCACTCTGTTTTGTGGGTGCGGCGGTGCTGCTGTACGTCGATATCGACCGTCGGCGCGGCCTCGGCAGGCGCCGCAAGTCCTGGGCGAAGTCACACGGCTTCGATTACGAGCACGAGTCGCCCGACCTGGTGAAGCGGTGGAGCCGCGGCATCATGTCGACTGTCGGTGAGCACGTGCACGCCCGCAACGTGGTGCTCGGCCAGATCCGCGGCGAAGCGGTGTTCATCTTCGACCTCGACGACGTCGCCACCGTCATCGCCCTGCACCGCAAGATCGGCACCAACGTCGCCGTTGACCTGCGACTGAAGGACATCCCTGAGCCCCGCGAGAGCGATATCTGGCTGCTCGGCGCCATCGGTCCGCGCATGGTCTACTCCACCAACCTCGATGCCGCCCGGCGGGCCTGTGACCGCCGCATGGTCACCTTCGCGCACACCGCACCCGATTGCGCCGAGGTGATGTGGAACGAGCAGAACTGGACGCTGGTGTCGATGCCGATCACCAGCACCCGCGCTCAGTGGGACGAGGGTCTGCGTACCGTCCGGCAGTTCAATGACTTGTTGCGGGTGCTCCCGCCGGTGCAGCAGGGCGGACCGGCCCTGGCCCGGCGCAGTGGCTCGCCCAGCCGCCCACTCAGCTCGGCGCCGGTGCGTCCGGCCGAATTGCCTGCCGGCCGCACCCACCAGCCGCAGGGACGCGCCGACATCGGCCGCTACACCCAGTTCGCCGAGGCCCGTAACGGCCAGCCGGCGACGAACTTCCAGCGCTAGTCCACCTCGCCCGGCGGACCTGCTGGGCTGGAGAAGTAACCTGTCTCGCATGCCGCGTCCCGTTGCATTGATCACCGGGCCCACCGCTGGGTTGGGCACGGGGTTCGCGCGTCGCTATGCCACTGACGGCTATGACCTGGTTCTGGTGGCCCGTGACGAGCAGCGCCTCGAGCAGGTGGCAGCCGAACTGCGCGCCGATGCCGGCGTCGACGTCGAGGTGCTGGTCGCCGACCTGTCCGTCGCCGCCGACCGGGAGCGGGTCTCTGCCAGGCTGGCCGCGGGCGTCCAGGTGCTGGTCAACAACGCCGGGTTCGGCACCTCCGGTGAATTCTGGAACGTGCACTACTCGCAGTTGCGGGCCCAGCTCGACGTCAACGTCACCGCAGTCATGCAACTGACCCACGCCGCGCTGCCGCCCATGCTGGACGCCGGCAAGGGCACCGTCATCAATGTCGCCAGCGTGGCCGGGCTGCTGCCGGGACGCGGCTCGACGTATTCGGCATCCAAGGCCTGGGTCGTCTCGTTCTCCGAGGGCCTGGCCAATGGATTGAGCGGGACCGGGGTCGGCGTGCACGCACTGTGCCCGGGCTTCGTGCACACCGAATTCCACGAGCGGGCCGGCATCGACATGTCCGGCACCCCGTCGTGGTTCTGGCTCGAAGTGCCCGAGGTGGTCCGCGACACCTTGTCGGCCGTGGCCAAGGGCGAGGTGGTGATCATCCCGGGCCTGCATTACAAAGCGCTGACCACTGCGGGACGGATGATGCCACGCGGCCTCGTGCGGGCCGCCACCAAGGTCGTCGGCCGCGGTCGCGGTCGCACATGAGGGCCGCACGTGTCGCGGTCGCCATGGTGCTGGCCGCTGTCCTGGTCGCCTGCTCCGGTGGTGCCGATACGCCGGCGCCCTATCCGACTGCCAAAATTGGTGAATCCCAAGCCATTCTGGGTTGGAACGTGTCGCTGTCGAACCTGCGGTTCGACGCGGATTACGTGTTGGTGGACATCGACGCCGCGCCGGCCAAAGCGGGCAGTCCGCACGCCAAACCAGAGTCCCTGCGGCTCGGGCTGTACGGGGCGCTGGCGCATCCGCTCGAGGCCAATGCGATAGGCAGCTGTGCCGGTGTGCCGAGCCTGCGCTTCACCCCGGCCACCGCACCGAATCCCGACAAGGTCTCGGGCACAGTCTGTTTGGGGCCGATGCGGGACCACTCACAGGTGCGCGGGGCGTATCTCTATTCGCCGGCCGACCGCATCGCCGGCAGCACCGTCGCCTATCCCGCTGCATACCCGGTGGGTCTGGCGCCGACCGCGGAGAGTGATACCGGTCTGGTGGTGAGGACCTCCAGCGTCGACGGTTTTCGGGCTGACGGTGGCCAGTTGATCCCGCAAGCACTCGGTGACCCAAGCGCTTTCACCGGCAAGGGCTACATGCTGTTGGGCCTGGAGATCGCCGGTCAGAGCAAGCGGTACCGCGACGATGCGGTCAAACGTGGTGGGCCCCTGATGATTCTGGCCAGCCCGACGGTGCCGCCGCCGGGTGTGTCGCGCGCCTGCGACGTGTACGGGTCCTCGCTACTGGTGATGCCCGATACCTCGTTGGACGCGATCTCGGTGCGGGCCTCGCTGTGCACTCAGGGCGATATCAATGCGGCCCTGCTGTATGCGACCGTCGCGGTGGCGGGAACGCATGCGGCGCTGTGGGTTTCGGCGTGACCGAAGCCGGTCCCACCGAATGGGGATCGACGCCCGGTGTGGGGCCGTGGCCGGGCGTGCCCCCCGAGGACCCGCACTACGACCCGGCTCTTTTGCGCGAGGGCGACACCCGCAATGTGGTTGATGCATACCGGTATTGGACCCGCGAGGCCATCGTCGCGGACATCGATACCCGGCGCCACCCGCTACACATCGCGATCGAGAACTTCGGCAACGACGCCAACATCGGCGCAGTGGTCCGCACCGCCAATGCCTTCGCGGTGCACACGGTGCACATCGTGGGCCGGCGACGGTGGAACCGTCGCGGCGCCATGGTGACCGACCGGTATCAGCGATTGCAGCATCACGACAGCACCGAGGAACTACTCGCGTTCGCCGCCGACGCCGGGCTGACACCCGTCGCGGTGGACAACGTTCCCGGTTCGGTGCGACTGGAACGCAGCATCCTGCCCCGGGACTGCCTGCTGATCTTCGGGCAGGAAGGTCCCGGCATCACCGACGACGCGAAAACTGGTGCGGTGATGACGGTCTCCATCGCCCAATTCGGCTCGACCCGCAGCATCAACGCGGCGGTCGCGGCCGGCATTTCGATGCACGCCTGGATCACTCAACACGGGGACCTGGAGCAGGCCTGGTAGGGCAGTATTGACTCCCATGGAGCTCCTCTGGGCCAACCGTGCGGCCAGCGCGGAAGCGGCGGTGTCGCAGCGTCACATCCGCCGCCTATGGTCGCTACCGGGAACGCAGTTGGGGGTGGTCGGCTGGCCGTCGACGCGTGCCGAGCAGCAGTTCGGTTCCTGGGATTACTGGTGGCAGGCACACCTGCTGGACTGTCTCGTCGACGCTCAACTGCGGGATCCGACGGCTGAGCGCCGCACCCGGATAGCCAGGCAGATCCGTGGACACCGATTGCGCAACGCAGGGCGCTGGACCAACAGCTACTACGACGACATGGCGTGGCTGGCGCTGGCGCTGGAACGTTCGGACCAGCTGGCCGGCGTCGCCCGCCCCGGGGCGATGACGACCCTGGCGGGACAGTTCCTGAATGCGTGGGTGCCTCAGGACGGCGGCGGTATTCCGTGGCGCAAACAGGACCAGTTCTTCAACGCCCCGGCAAACGGGCCGGCGGCCATCTTCCTGGCCCGCCACGGCAGCCTGCGCCGGGCCCAGCAGATGGCGGACTGGATCGACGACACTCTGATCGACCCCGAGACACACCTGGTGTTCGACGGCATCAAGGACCGCTCGCTGGTGCGGGCGCAGTACACCTACTGCCAGGGCGTGGTGCTCGGCCTCGAAGTCGAACTGGCGGTGCGCACCCGCGATCCTCGGCATCAAATCCGGGTGCACCGGTTGGTCGCGGCGGTACGTGACGCGATGGCACCCGGCGGGGTGATCGTCGGCGCCGGTGGTGGTGATGGCGGGTTGTTCGGCGCCATTCTGGCCCGCTATCTGACGCTGGTGGCCACCGCACTGCCGGGCGAGGCCGATGACGACGACGCGACCCGAAAGACGGCCGCGGGCTTGGTGCGTACCTCGGCACAGGCGGCGTGGGACAACCGGCAGTCGGTCAACGGGCTGCCGCTGTTCTCGGCATTCTGGGACCGCACCGCCGAGATACCCCAGGCCGGCGGCGTGGCCGCGCAGTCGGTGGACGGTGCGGTGCACTCATCGGAGATCCCGGAACGGGATCTGTCGGTTCAGGTGGCAGGTTGGATGCTCATGGAAGCCGCGCACGCCGTCGGCGCCTAGTTCTTCTTCGGCATGAATCCGCGGCAGTAGGAGTAGATGGCGAACCCGCCGAAGGTCATGGCGTCGTTGTTGGACAACTTGGAGTTGTTCTTGATGTGCATCAGGGCGCCGTTGATGTTGCCGCCCTGTTGCAGTCCGGCGCAGGTGGAATGGGCCAGAGTGATGGCGTCGTGGTCGGTCATGTGAATGCCCTTGCTGCTCAGGGCCTGCAGGAACGTCTGATCGGTGTCACTCTCGGTGCCGCTGTCGGCGAACGCCGGCGCGGCCAGTCCGGTGGCCATCGCGGCCGCGGCGACGGCGGCGGTGAATCCGGTCACCATTCTTGTGCGCTTCATGCGTAACCCCTGTCACTTACGTGGTCGTCATCAGGGTACGTGAGCAAACGGGGCGCTGACCACAGTGCTCACAGCACCTTGGCCGAGAACCCGGCGGTCGGCCAGCTTGATAGATGCGCATTTGCGGGGTTCGATCGGGTGCGTGCGTAGATTGGCCGCGGCGCTGTTGCTGCTAACGGTGCTATCGGCCTGCTCTGGGCGGCCCAGTTCCCTCGTCGACCCGGCGGGGTATCAGGTGGACGGCGACAAGGTCTATTACCTCAGCGACTTCCCCGGCACTGCTTTCCAGATCCCGGGTGCCGATGCCGGCTCGTTCCACAGTTACGACCGGCGGTTCGCCGGCGACCGTGCCAACGTGTATTTCGAAGGCCGCCGGATCGTCGGCGCTGATCCAGCGAGTTTTGTGTTGCTGGCAGACCGGGAGGGCTGGGCCAAAGACCGCGGGCACGTCTATCACCATGATCGGCCGGTCAGCTCCGATCCGGCCCACTTCGTCGTGCTCGAAGGCGGACTGGCGAAGGACAGCACCGCGGTGTACTGGTCTGACGGTGCCGTCGTGTCCGACGATCCCGCGCACTTCGCCGTGGTCTCCAATGATGACCATTACCTGTTCACCAAGGACGCGCACGCGGTAGAGGTCAACGGCGCGTTGATCGCCGACGCCGACCCGGCGACGTTTCGGGTGTTGTTCGGCGGCTATGCCCGCGACCGGCAGGCCATCTTCTACTTCACCGACCGGGTGGCCGATGCCGATCCGGCTTCGTTCCAGACCCTGGCCGGCTCCTACGCCCGTGATGCCCGGCACGCATATTGGATGGGGGCGGCGATTCCCGGAGTCGACCTGACGTCATTCCGGGTGCTGAATGCGAACCTGGAATGTTCGGCCGACGCCGCGCATGCCTACTACCGCGACAGCATCGTGGCCGGGGCGGACCCCCGGACCTTCCCGCAGGGACGGGCGGTCACCGAGTGCTCGGAGCGGTCGATCACCTTCGCGCACTGAAATCACTTGTGCAACACCCATAGTCCGATTGCGATATAGACGACAGGCACTATCCAATGGCCCCAGGCATGGAGTGCGAGGACGACTCTGCGGTGTGTTACCAACACCGCTCCCAGTGCGCACCAGGCCGCCACGCAGGCCGCGAAAACCGCTATCGTCAGCCATGTTTCGGCGCCTGACTGGGTACCGAAGATCGGCGTGTATGCCGCGACGTTGTCCCCGCCGTTGGCTATCGTCAGCGCGGCAACTCCGGCGATCCCGGTGGCTGCCGAAGGCTCATCGGAGCGCTGTGCCCGCATCGCGGTGGCCAGTCGATAGACGCCGAGCGACAGCGGAATCAGACCCAGCAGGCTGACCCAATCCGGTCGAATCAGGGTCAGGCCCCGCGAGGCAAGAACTGAGAACAGCACCAGCGCCGTCATGCCCAGGTACTGGCCAACCCAGATCTGCCTCCGGCTCGGCCGTCCCGTGGCGACGCACGACGCGCTGAGAACGCTCAACACGACGATGTCGTCGATGTTGGTGCTGGCGAACAATCCCACGGCGGTGACAGCGGTCTGCCAGAGGGATGCCATGGCGTGCACTCTAGGCGGGCCGAACTCGGCATGTGGTGATTGGGGCTGCCGCTCGTACAGACATTGACGTCGAGGTCATTTAAATACAGCAAAGATGTTGTGCCAGTTGATAATTAGGCCTTGCGCGACGGAATATTATTGAGGCATACAGCGTCTATATAGTCGGCTTCGCTTATGAATTGCTGATTGTTTGCTTGTGGAGGTTTGTCATGACCACGCTGAAGAAAATTGTGATGAGTACAGCCGTCGCCGCGGCTGCCGGTGGTGTGATGTTGGGCGTCGGCGCTGGTGTTGCCACCGCGACACCAGGGGTCGGCCCGGGGATGTTCTCTCAGGATCATGGCTGGGGCGGTGGCGACTGGGGTGGCCACGGTCACGGCGGCTGGGGTCGCGGCGGTTGGGGCGGCAATGGCTGGGGTGGCGGCCCCGGCTGGGGCGGCGGTCCCGGTTGGGGCGGACCGAATGTCTACGTCAATGCGCCGTGCGTGACCGGCCCGCTCGGCTTCGTCACCGTCTGCCCCTGATCCCGCGTCGAGATCACGGGTTGCGCACCCAGGTGCAATAGCCGCTCAAGTGGATCGTGAAGGCGTTGGGAACGATGTCGAACGTCATCGGTAGGTTGGGTGGCCCCTGGTCTACCTGAGGTGGGCTCAACATGCCGGCCACCACCACCGCCTGCTGCACCGAGCGGCACCGTGCGAAGGGGCCGATCGGCGTGGCTGTCCAGCTACCGGCCAACATGTTCGGGTTCGCCATCGCCTGGCCGTGCAATGTCAGCGCGGGGCCGAAACTCACCCAACGGTCGATGGGATCGGCGGGCTGGGGGACCGGGACCCATTGGTTGTTCTCACACCGCACCGGTGCGGAGCCGCCCTGCTGCTGCGACGAGAGACCGGCAAGGTTCGGAGTGCAGGACGTATCGGTGGCGGGATCGGCCGTCGCGACCGGCATGGCCGTCAGGGCGGCAGCCATCGCGAACAAGGCGGGTATGCGGATCATGGCTAGACCTTGGTCAGATCGGTCTTCATGAGCATCACGTTGTATTGACTCCACAGCGAAAGATTCCAGTACAGGTCGGTTCCGGTGCCCAGCGTAGATGGCGACCACGGGTCCATCATGGGCGCGTAGATGCCGCCGTTCTGCTGGGTCAGCAATACGGTGGCTGCCGACCACTTGCCCTGCGGGGTATCCGACGTCCGCATCACGATGTTGTTGAACTGGTCGCCGTAGAGGGTCACGTACTTGCCCAAGGTTGCGTTGTACTGCACCGACAGCTCGCTGACATGGTTTCCGGGCTGGGTGACCCCGCAGGCTCCGCCGCTGTTGCCGAACACTGCGCTGGCCTTGGCCGGGTCGTTGTACCAGCCGGCTTTGTACGCTCCGAAGCCGAAGAATCCGGCGCTGCCCTTGCTGTAGTACTGGTACTTCGAGGCATCGAGGATGGCGGACTCGGCCACCCGGGACAGGTAGGCGGAGCCACCGCGGCCGTTGGGTGTGCCGTAGGCGTAGGCGTAGACGTAACCGTCGCCGGGGCGCACGAAGGCGGACTGCTGGAAGTTCTTGTTCCCACTGAACGGCGAGTTCTGCCGGACGCTCGACGGTGCGACGTACCAATTCTCGCCGTTGTCAACGGAATACGCGATCGCCGAGTAGTTGGTCGACCATTGGCCGGGTGAGCCCCATTGCTTGACCGACATGAAGCTCAGATACTGGGTCGCGCCGAATTCGGTTCCCGGCGTGGGTACCGAGATGCCGGCCGTCGGGATCAGTGTGACGCCGGTGGGCAAGCCTGAGGGTAGGCGCTCCGGCAGGATGATCTGGCGGGCGTAGTTCTGTTGGGACAGTGGCATGCCGCCGAACATGTTGCCGTTCAACCACTGCCCGGCGCCGATGGTGATGCCGTCGGCGAGGTTGGTGTCCGAGCTGCGGGCCAGGACGTTGTTGCGCCAGGTGCCGGTCATGTTCGGGCCGCTGAAGGTGTCTCCGAAGGCCATCAGCACCTGGTGTTCGTTGATCGGTGTGCTGGGGTCGTCGGCAATTCCGTTGTCCCACATGGTTCCGACATCGGTGCCCCAGACCCCGAACCGGTTATAGGTGTCGTTCGGCGGGAAGTTTCCGGTGATCCAGTTGACGAAACTTGTTGATGCGCCCAGCTTTTGACCTGGAGTGGGGAAGCCGGGCTGGGCAGCGTTGGCCGTGGCGGTCGCCGTGGCCGGCAACGCCAGGCTGGTGGTGTCGACGGCCACGCCGGCGGTGGCCGCTTTGGGGCGCGGCTTGAGGGCAGCCACCACGTTGTCGATCTCGCGTCGCGCGAACGCCAATATCGCCCAGGCCAGGGTGGGGTGTGCGGGATTGGCGGGAGTTGGATTGAAGGCCCAATTGAGCACCTCGCCAACGACTTTCACCACCGTCTGCACAGGGTTGACCGCTGCGGGGGTGCTCGAGGTGCCGGCCAGGGCTGTGGCAGCTGCGGCTACCTGGGTACGTATGAGCGGGGCTGCGGCTGCCGGCTTGATGGCCGCGGGGGTGTTGGCCGCGGGTTTGGCGCTGGGCTTGAGCGTCGGCTTCGGCGGCGGTGTGGGATCCGGGGTGGCGGGTTCGGCGGCCGAGGGTCTGGTCGCAGGATTGGTGTTCTTGTTTTTCCACACCGGCTTTGGATTGCGCGCCGGCCGGTCGTCGACGGCGACCTTCGAGTCGTCGGCTTTGGACGCGGGAGCCTGCGGTGTCTTGGTCTTTTTCGGTCGCGGCTTCTTCGGGCCGGCGGAGGTGTCCGACTGGGTCGACGTGTGGCCGGCGGGGCCGCCGGATTCGTCGGCCCAGGCCGTGCCGTGCCCGGTCGCGATCGCAGTGCCGACGCCCAACGCGACGGCCAACCCGCCGACCCGTCCGATGTAGGCCGCTGCGCCCATGCCGTGCCTCCGTGTCTGTCCAGCCCTCGTCCATCGAACCGCAAGGGTTCTCACAGTGGAAGCGTTTTGGGGTCTCGGGGCGGTTGCAGTTTCAGTCGGTCAGGCCGGCCTGGCGCAGGGCGTCTTCGTAGAGGGTGATCGCCTCGTCGATGCCCTCGTCGACCCAGCTGTCCACGATCGCCACCCGATCGGCGACCAATTGCACGGTGTTGACCCACCGCTCGAAATCGGCTGTGCGACGCAGGGTGTCGATCTGCTCGCGGGAGCCCTGAATCAAGAAGAAGCCGCCCAGTTCGACGCTCTGCGGTCGCAGGATCACCACGTCGAACCACTCGATGCGTTGCTCGTCGGAGAGCTGTTGCAGGTAATCACGCGATGAGCGGAGGGTGGCGAGGGCGTTGGTCTCGCGGCCACGGGTCGGCAGGCCCCACGCCACCCAGAATCCGGCTTGGCTCACGGTGCTCCTCTACGCGACGACAATGCCGTCGGACCAGCGCTGAACGGTGCAAATCGACCTTAGTTGACCGTGGAGGGGATCGGCGGCGGGCGTACCGTGACTGGTGTGTCGACCGCGCCGAACAATCACTATCACCACCTGGCATTCGGCCCTGATTCCCTGAGCCGCCAACAACGCAACGGCAGCTACCTGGCCTACGGTCGGCACACCGAACGCGCCGACGACGGCCCGCAGCGCCTCGATGACCGCGAACTGCTGATGATCCGGCGGGCAGACCAGTTCTGCCTGTCCACCGTCACCCCGACCGGTTGGCCCTACTTGCAATACCGCAGTGGCCCAGCCGGATTCGTCCGGTTTCTGCCTGAGACCGGCCGGCTGCGGTTCATCGATCTGCCCGGCAACAACCAATTCGTGACCCTGGGCAACCTCGCCGCCGACAACCGGTTGGCGATGTTCTTCGTCGACTACCCGCGACGGACCCGGCTCAAGCTGTTCGGCCGGGGCACGGTGGTCGAGGACGGGCCGCAGCGGGAGATCGAGATCGCGGTCGAAGCGTTCGACTGGAACTGCTCGCGCAGCATCATCCCGCGCTTCGACCGCGAGTACCTGCGCCAACTGGGTGAGGCCTATCAGACCAAGTTCGCCGAGCGGGAGGCCGAACTGCAGGCCGAGATCGATGCGCTGCGGTCCCGGGTGACCGAGCTGGAAAGTGGAGCCCCCCGTCGGGATTGAACCGACGACCTTCGCTTTACAAGAGCGGTGCTCTACCACTGAGCTAGGGAGGCGCGGCCTCTTGAGGCCGGTGAAAGCCTAACCTGTCGGGGTCAGCTCTCAGATCCCGGCTGCTCTTGGCCGTCCTGGTCGATTACGCGCTGGGAGGCCACCGCCCGCGCGGCCGCGCGCTTGCCGCGCTGACGTCCCAACGGGATGCGCCCGGCGATGTTGCTCAGCGGGTTCACCGCGTCGTTCAGCACCAGCACTGCGTCGTACAGCTTGTCGACGGTCGGTGCCAGCCCGGCGAGCGTGTCGGCCACGTCGGCGAGCTTGAGCAGGGGGCTGCTCTCGGAGGCCAGCACGTCCAGTAGCCCGTTCTCGGCCAGTAGCCGATCGACCAGACCGCCCGGCTCGACGACCCGTGACAGGGGGCCGTCTTCGCTGGTCATCCGGTCGATGAGGCCGTCTTCGCCGATCACCTGGTCGACCAGGCCACCTTGTTGCAGAGCACGGGTGATCGGGCCGTTGTCGGCGCTGAGTCGATCCAGCAGGCCGCCTTCGGCGCTGAGTTTGTCCGCGATGCCGTCGGGCGCGAGTGCTCGGTTGAGCGGGCCGTTGTCTGCGGTGAGGCGGTCCAGCAGGCCGCCTTCGGCGCCAAGTCGGTCGATGACGCCGCCGGCCGCCAATGCCCTGGTGACCGGACCGTTTTCGGCGGTCATCCGGTTCACCAGGCCTGCTTCGCCCAGGACCTGGTCGACGATTCCGTTGGGCTGCAGGGCCCGGGTGATGGGGCCGTTGTCCGCGGTGAGCTGGTCGAGCAGTCCGCCCTCGGCGCTGAATTTGTCGGCGAGGCCGTCGGGTGCCAGCGCCCGGTTGAGCGGGCCGTTCTCTGCGGTCAGTCGGTCCAAGAGGCCGCCGTCGGCGCTGAGTTTGTCGACGATGCCGTCCCGCTGCAGGGCCCTGGTGACCGGCCCCTCTTCGGAGGTCAACCGGTCCAGCAAGCCACCGTCGGCCGTGAGCTGGTCGACGAGCCCGCCCGGCTCCAGTAGCCGGTTCAGTGGGCCATTTGGCGCGAGTGCCCGGCCCAGCGGTGCATCGTCGTCCATCAAGCTCGCCAGCCGGTTGATCCGTTCCAGTGCGTCGTCGAAGCCGAATATGCGACTCACCGGATTGCCGTGCGACCTGGCCGTGCCCTGGGGTGACGGTGATTCGCCGGCTCCGCCGGCGAGGCCGCGCTGTACCGCACTGACCGTTTCCCCGGCGATGCTCAACCCTGCGTCCGCGACCGCCAGCGTGAGTCGCACCGGAGCCGCGGCGAGGTCGGTCAGAGCTTTGCCGAGATTCATGCGGGCCAGTGTATGGCGACGATCACAGTTGCCGGAGCGGGGTGAACAAACCACCGGACAAACCGGGTCTGGGGTGCACTGATGCTGGGAGACCGCTGGGAATTTCTCCCAGCGTCTTCACAGCAATTTCGGAGGTTGGATGTAAGGGTCTCGGGGAACATGGGTTCATGGCGATGGCTGCAGTTCCTGAATCAGTCCCCGAAGCTCGGATTCTCGTCGTCGACGACGAGACCAATATCGTCGAGCTGCTCTCGGTCAGCCTGAAATTCCAGGGCTTCGAGGTACATACCGCGTCCAACGGGCCGGCTGCCCTGGACAAGGCGCGCGAGGTCAAACCCGACGCCGTGATCCTCGACGTGATGATGCCCGGCATGGACGGCTTCGGAGTGTTGCGTCGGCTGCGTGCCGACGGCATCGACGCGCCCGCACTGTTCCTGACCGCGCGCGACACCCTGCAGGACAAGATCGCCGGCCTGACTCTCGGCGGTGACGACTACGTGACCAAGCCGTTCAGCCTCGAAGAGGTGGTGGCCCGCCTGCGCGTCATCCTGCGTCGGTCCGGCCGCGGGATCGAAGAGCCACGCAGCGCTCGCCTGACCTTCGCCGACATCGAACTCGACGAGGACACCCACGAAGTGTGGAAGGCCGGCGAACCGGTTTCGTTGTCGCCCACCGAGTTCACCCTGTTGCGGTACTTCATCATCAACGCCGGGACGGTGCTCTCCAAGCCGAAGATCCTCGACCACGTGTGGCGCTACGACTTCGGCGGCGACGTGAACGTCGTCGAGTCTTACGTGTCCTACCTGCGCCGCAAGATCGACACCGGCGACAAGCGGCTGCTACACACCCTGCGCGGGGTTGGTTACGTCCTGCGCGAGCCCCGCTGATAGCGCGAAGCGCGCTTGCCTGACACGGCCCGGGATCACAAGAATCTGAATTCCTGGTTGGATATCGCCCAAAATGGGGTGATGGAACACCTGCGTGGCCGTGGCGTCCCGATGCGGGTCGGCCTGGTTGCGGCGACCCTGTCGCTGGTGGCCTGCGGGTTGCTGGCCTCCGGTGTCGCCGTCACCTCGATCATGCTGCACAGCCTGATCAACCGCGTCGATCAGACCTTGCTGGACGCCTCCCGCGGTTGGGCGCAGGCGCCCCGCCGGATACCTGCCACTCCTTACGAAGGCCCGAACCCGGCGCGGCCGCCGTCGAATTTCTTCGTGCGTGGAATCGACCCCGACGGCCGGGTCTGGATGGCCGTCAACGACAAGCACACCCAACCGAAACTGCCGGACAACAACGATGTCGGCCCGGTCCCGGTGACTGTCGGCACGGTCAAGGATTCCGACGTCAAGTGGCGGGCAGTGACGGTGCACGGACCGAACGGCGAACTGACCACTGTCGCCATCGATCTGTCCGACGTGGCATCGACGGTCCGGGCGTTGGCGTGGTCGCAGGTCGGTATCGGTGCGGCCGTGCTGTTGGTGTTGGGTATCGCCGGCTATGCCGTTGTGCACCGAAGTCTGCGTCCGCTGGCGGAAGTCGAGCAGACCGCTGCCGCGATCGCCGCGGGCCAACTCGACCGTCGGGTGCCCGAACGCGATCCACGGACCGAGGTCGGCCGATTGTCGTTGGCGCTCAACGGAATGCTCGCGCAGATCCAGCGTGCGGTGGCGTCTTCGGAGGAGTCCGCGGCCAAGGCGCGTATCTCCGAGGATCGGATGCGTCGGTTCATCACCGACGCCAGCCATGAGCTGCGAACGCCACTGACCACGATCCGCGGTTTCGCCGAGCTGTACCGCCAGGGCGCTGCCCGCGACATCGAGATGCTCATGGGGCGCATCGAAAGCGAAGCCCGGCGGATGGGAATCCTGGTCGAGGACCTGTTGATGTTGGCCCGAATGGATCAGCAGCGGCCGCTGGAGCATGTGCATGTCGATCTGCTGGTGCTGGCCAGCGATGCGGTGCACGACGGGCAGTCGATCGCTCCGCAGCGCAAGGTCACCATGAAGGTGTTCGACGGTCCCGGGACTCCCGAGGTGCTCGGTGACGACGCGCGGCTGCGTCAGGTGCTCGGCAACCTGATGGCCAATGCGCTGCAGCACACCCCGGACACCGCGACGATCACCGTGCGGGTCGGCACCGTCGGCAGTGACGCCGTTCTGGAGGTCTGCGATGAGGGCCCGGGTCTGACCCAGGAGGACGCCGACCGGATCTTCGAGCGGTTCTATCGCACCGATTCTTCGCGGGCACGCGCCAGTGGCGGGACCGGTCTGGGCCTGTCGATCGTCGACTCGCTGGTGCGGGCCCACGGCGGCACCGTGAAGGTCAACACGGCCCCGGGTAAGGGCTGCCGGTTCACCGTCAGCCTGCCGCGCATCGTCGACGCGGGGTCAGCCGAGGGCAGCGAGGATCTTGGCCTGAGCTTCGTCGAGTGACTCCGGTGACGGATTGCGGTCGACGTTCGCGAAGCCGAAGTCGGACAGGTTGCGGGCCGGGAACACATGCACGTGCAGGTGCGGCACCTCCAGCCCGGCGATGATCACGCCGGCGCGAGGCGCGTCGAAGGCTTGGCAGACGGCCCGGCCGAGGCGCTGCGACACCGCCATCACCTTGTTGAACAGTTCGGGGTCGACGTCTTGCCAGTTGTCGACCTCGGCGCGGGGGACCACGAGTGTGTGGCCGGGTGTCATAGGCTCGATGGTCAGGAAGGCAACCACGTCGTCGTCCTCGTAGACGAAACGGCCCGGCAACTCGCGATTGATGATCATGGTGAACACGGACGGCATGGGCATGAGCATGCCACGCGCAGCGCACCCAGCAGGTTCCCAGTCGGGCGCCAGAGCACTGGCAGCCACGTCGGACACCGTGGTTGATGTGACCGACCTTGCCGACACCGGTACGGCCGGGGTAGCAGAGGGGGCTGCCGTCTCGGAGCCCACGTATGTGCTCGACATCGTGATCCCGGTGTACAACGAGGAACGTGCGCTGCCCGGGTGCGTGTGCCGCCTGCATCAGTTCCTGGCCGCCGAGGTGCCGTATCCGGCTCGGATCACGATTGTCGACAACGCCAGCATCGACCACACGCTCGATGTGGCGCATGAGCTTTCGGCGCAATACGACAACGTTCAGGTCATCCACCTGGATCGCAAAGGCCGTGGCGGTGCGCTGTACACGGCGTGGATGGCGTCGTCGGCTGAGGTGGTCGCCTACATGGATGTCGACCTGTCCACGGATCTGGCCGCGTTGATGCCGTTGGTGGCGCCGCTGATCTCCGGGCATTCCGATGTCGCGATCGGCTCACGGCTGTCCGCGTCGTCGCGGGTGGTGCGCGGCCCGAAGCGTGAATTCATCTCGCGCTCATACAATTTGATCTTGCGGACGTTGTTGGGCGCACAGTTCTCCGACGCCCAGTGCGGGTTCAAGGCGGTGCGGACCGAAGTGGCTCGCCAACTGCTGCCGTTGGTCGCCGACACCGGCTGGTTCTTCGACACCGAATTGTTGGTGATCGCCGAGCGTGCCCGTCTGCGCATCCACGAGGTGCCGGTCGACTGGATCGACGACCCGGATTCGCGGGTGGACATCGTCAAGACCGCGGTCGACGACCTCAAGGGCTGCTGGCGGGTGGGCCGGGCGCTGGCCACCGGTGCCCTGCCGATTCGTGAACTCCAGGCCAGCCTGGGCCGCGAACCGTTGGTGCCCGGTGTGCCGATCGGCATGGTCGGCCAGATGGTGCGTTTTGGGATCGTCGGTGTGCTCAGCACCTTTGCCTATGCGCTGCTGTTCCTGGTGCTGCATCCACTGATGGGTGCGCAGGCGGCCAACCTGACGGCGCTGCTGCTGACCGCGGTCGCCAACACCGCGGCCAACCGCGCCTTCACGTTCGGTGTGCACGGCAGGCGCGGGGTGGCGCGACATCAGGTGCAGGGACTGGTGATCTTCTTTTTCGGATTGGCCATCACCAGTGGGTCGTTGTTGGTGCTGCACCACTTCGGCCTGACCCGGGACCGGGTCATCGAGCTGTCGGTACTGGTCATCGCGAATCTGGTGGCCACCCTGGTGCGATTCGTCGCGTTGCGGCGGGTGTTCGGTGCGCATCGGCACCGCGAATCGCTGTAATACTGGCGCCGAGATGGCAACTATTGCCGAAAAATCCGCCTGATAACGCTAAAAGTTGCTGTCTCGGCGGCTATTTGAGGCTATTTGATCAGGGCGGCTAGTTCGTCGACGGTCCACGGCGGCGACGGGTCATGATCCCGGTAGGCAATGAAACCCGGTGTTTGCCGGGCGAATTCACCGACGAATCCACCAGCGGCAATGAAGATCCGCCCGGTCACCTGCGCGGCCAGTGAACTGGCCAGGTAGGCGTAGGTGGGCGCCACGTACGCCGGGGGAGCGGCATTCAACGCACCGGCCATGCTGACGTCGTCGAGCAGGCCGCGCCGGTTCAGCTCGGTGATCTGCGCTTGGTAGTCCGGTCCGGTCGACAAGCGGGTCTTGGCGCCCGGGCACACCACGTTGGCCCGTACGCCATGTTCTTTCAGTTCGGCCGCGATGGCCAGGGTCAAGGCGTTGACGGCGCCCTTGCCGGCTGGATAACCGGTGCCGCCGTAGTCGCCGAGGAACGCGAAAGAGCTTGTGTTGACGATGGATCCGCCACCTGCGGCCACCATCCGCGGCGCCGCCGCGCGGCAGGTTTCGAATGTGGTGTTCAGGTGGGTGTCGAGCAGATCGCGGAATTGCGCGCTGGTCACATTGAGGATCGAGGATCCCAGCGGCTCGGCGGTCCCGGCGCAATTGATCACGATGTCGATGCGTCCGAATTCGCGGACGCAGGTGTCGATCAAGGCATCGGCGACGCTCGGGTCGGCCGGCGAGCCGGGAAAGCCGATGGCACCCGGAATGTCTTGCGCTGCTTGCTCGACCGCGTCAGCGTTACGGCCGTTGAGGACGACGGAAGCCCCATGGGCGGCCAGCAGTCGCGCCACCTCGAGCCCCACGCCGCGGGAGCCGCCGACCACGACGGCCCCGCGGCCGGAGAGCTGAGAGTTAATCAGCAGCCTCTTCGAACTTCATCGCTTCCAGGTTCCAGTAGCCACGCAGGTTCGTGATCAGACCGGCGTCGTTGACCTTGTAGGTGAATACGCCGCGCACCGTGGCGGTGAAGCCGTTCGGGAATTTGGTGCACAGCACCAGGATGTAGGCGATCTCATTGGGAGAGCTCGACGGGAACGTGTCCTCGACGGTGACCGTCAGCTGATTGGGGCCGATGTTGTTGTCGTAGAAGGCGGCCATCGCCTCCTTGCCCTTGACGCCGGTGCCGTCCGGATTGGTGACGGCTTCGCCGATCGGGTCCTCGACGACGATGTCGTCGGCCATCAAAGCCAGCCAGCCCTCACGGTCGTGGCTCTGCACACAACGCCACGACGACTGCGACGCGGCGACTACGGGGTTCTCGGACATGGGTTTTCGCTTTCTTTGGACGCCGAAACGGCATTCCAGCAGACGATTTACTCGACGTTTTCCTGCTGGAATGCCGTTTCGTGGGAGAGATGGTTACCGGTCGGCGTCGGTGTAGCGGATGACGCCGCGGATGTTGCGGCCCTCCAGCATGTCCTGGTAGCCGTCGTTGATCTGCTCCAGCTTGTACTGCCGGGTGACCATGTCGTCGAGGTTCAGTCGGCCCGCCTTGTACATGGCGAGCAGCGACGGGATGTCGTGGTGCGGGTTGCCGCCACCGAAAATGGT
The DNA here is from genome assembly GCF_041261665.1 of Mycobacterium sp. MAA66. NCBI lineage: Bacteria > Bacillati > Actinomycetota > Actinomycetes > Mycobacteriales > Mycobacteriaceae > Mycobacterium > Mycobacterium sp. MAA66. The sequence continues at coordinate 181,629 of NZ_JBGCCC010000004.1, forward strand.
GCCCTGCAAGCGCTTCTGCAGCAGGGTCAGCATCGACAGGTTCAGTTTCACGTCGAGGCTGGCCATGTTCGCCACCGCGGTCACCACGCAGGTGCCGCCCTTGCTGGTGATGTTCAGGTAGTTGTCGATGTCCTCGCCGTGTAGCTCACCGACGGTGACGATGGTCTTGTTGGCCATCCGGCCTTCGGTCACTTCGGCGACTCCGGCCATCGCACTGTAGATGTCCGGGTAGGCATGGGTGGCACCGAACTTGAGTGCATTGTCGCGTTTGAACTCCACCGGGTCGACGACGAAGACGTTGCGCGCGCCGGCGTTGAGCGCGCCCTGCAACGCGCCGGTGCCGACCCCGCCGACGCCGACGATGCAGACGTCCTCGCCGGGGCGCACGTCACCGCTGCGCACTGCCGAGCCGTAGCCGGTGGTGACGCCGCAACCGACCAGGCAGGCCACCTCGAACGGGATGGACGGGTCGATCTTCACCACAGAGCTCTTGTGCACCACCATGTACGGGCTGAAGGTGCCCAGCAGTGTCATCGGCAGCACCGGTGTGCCGTCGGCGGCGTGGACGCGGTGGGTGCCGTCGGAGACCGCTGTGCCGGTCAGGAGGTACATGCCCAGGTCGCACAGGTTGCGCATGCCGGCCTGACACGACGGACACTCACCGCACGACGGAATGAACGACAACACCACGTGATCGCCGACGGCGATGTGGTCGACGCCGGGGCCGACCTCGACGACGATGCCGGCGCCCTCGTGACCGCCGAGGACAGGGAAGCCTGCCATCGGAATGTCACCGGTCACCAGGTGGTGGTCGGAGTGGCACATACCCGACGCTTCCATCTGGATCTTGACCTCGTCCTTGACGGGGTCGCCGATCTCGATCTCCTCGATCGACCACGGCTGATTGAACTCCCAGATCAGGGCGCCCTTTGTCTTCATCGTTGAATCCTTAGCTCGGGTAGAGGCCTTCGACCATCTAAGTTACCTAGGTCACATAAGGAAACGCCAGGGGGTCAGGTCACCAGATGGGTACCGGAGCCTCGCCCAGCGGGTAATACCCCGGCAGCTTCTCGCCGGCCAGGCTGCGCTCGATGCGTTTCTGCATGCCTGCCGACAATTTCCCGTTGGTCATCAGGTCCAGGTACAGCTTCTGCACGTGGCCGAAGTCGAAGAAGTCGCGTTGCCAGACGATTTTCGGGGTGCCGCCCGCATCCTCCAGGCGGAACCAGCTCCCGCCGATGCCATAGATTTCACGCTCGGTGGCGGTGGGATCCGAGGGATCGGTGACAACCTGCTTCCAGAAGCCGACGACTTCGCCCTGCTTGTCGTCGATGATCACCTTCTGGTACGGGTACTTCCAGCCCTCCAGGCCTTCCATCTCCAAACCCAGTGCGATGTCCCGGATTTCGGCCTTGCCGATGCACATGACATCTTCCTTCGGGCCGATGTTCCAGCCGTAGGTGGAGTCCTCGGTGTAGAAGTCGGCCATCGGCTTCCAGTCGCCGGCGGCCTCGGCGTCGCGGTTGACCTGCAGCCAGTGATCGACCCACTCTTCGAGCTGTTTGCGGGGGAATGACGTCATTGTCTCAATCCTTTCCTAAAAATCCGATGTCTCAGAGTCGATTTCGCGGATGAACAGGGCTTGGGTGGGGCACATCTCGACGGCCCGCTCGATCTCCTCGCGGGCCTCGTCGGGCGGCGTCTGATCGAGGATCTCGACGGTGCCGCGCTTGGGTACGTTGAAGTAGTCCGGCGCCTCCAGCGCGCACATGGCGTGCCCTTGGCACAGATCGGCGTCGACCTCTACGCGGTAGCTGCCCATGATTAGCCGCGCTTCCGGTACCGCACCTTGGCCGGCCGAGCCAGTTGAACGACCATCTTGGAATGGTCGTTTCGGTAGGTCTCCGGCGGCTGCGCCATCTCGAACTCGTACTCGCGCAACAACACCGAGAAGATCGCCTTGATCTGCATCTGGGCGAAGGCCGCACCCACGCAACGGTGCTTGCCTGCGCCGAACGGGATCCAGGTCCACCGGTTGAGCAGGTCTTCCTGCCGCGGCTTGTCGTAGCGGTCGGGGTCGAACGCATCCGGGTCGGGGAAGTCCTCGGGGATGCGGTTGGAGATCGCCGGTGAGGCGGCCACCATCTGGCCCCGGTGTATCGGGTGCCCTGCGACCTCGAACTCGTCCTGGGCCACCCGCATCAGAATGATCAGCGGCGGATGCAGGCGAAGCGTCTCCTTGAGGGCGTTGTCCAGATTCGGAATCTGCCGCAGTGCATGGAAACTGACTTCCTGGCCGTCGGAGTAGAGGTCGTCGAGTTCATGCTGGACCTTGGCATAGAAGTCGGGGTGGCGCAGCAACTCGATGAGCGTCCACGACGACGTGCCGGAACTGGTGTGGTGCCCGGCGAACATCAGCGAGATGAACATACCGGTGACCTCGTTGGCGGTGAAGCGCGGATCGCCCGCTTCATCCTTGATCGAGACCAGCACGTCGAGCAGGTCTCGATCGCTCTTGTCCTTGGGCGGGTTGGCAATTCGCCCGTTCATGACTTCCTGCACCAACTCCACCAGGTTGGCCCGGGCCTCGTCGCGGATGCGGAAGCTCTCGATCGGGAGGTAGGGGTCGACGTAGCAGAGCGGGTCGGTGCCGCGCTCGAGCAGGTGGTAGTAGTTCGCGAACCGCGAATCGAGCTGGTTGCGGAACTTCGGGCCGATCAGGCAGGCCGTCGAGGTGTAGATGGTCAACTCGGAGAAGAACTCGAGCAGGTCGATTTCTCCTGACTCGCCCCAGTTTTCGGTCATCCGCCGCACTTCGTGTTCGATGGTGGCGGCGTGGCCCTTCATCTGCTCACCGCGCAGCGCGGTGTTGTGCAGCATCTCTGCCCGGCGCTCGGGATCGGCGTCGAACACCACGCCCTCCCCGAAAATCGGCGTCATGAACGGATAGGCCTCGGCCTGGTTCAGTTCACTGTCGGTGGAGCGGAAGAAGAACTCGTTGGCTTCGGACCCGCTCAGCAGCACCACTTGCTTGCCGGCCAATTGAAACCAGCCGACGTCACCGCACTCGTCACGGATGCGCTGCATCAGACCGATGGGGTCGGTGCGGAACTCCTCCAGGTGGCCGTGTTTCTCGGCACCACCCGAAACCCGTTGTACCTCTGTCACGGCGGTCATTCTCCTGGCATCCCTTCTTCGCCCAATGCGAGCTTCTGGCGGTCCGTGGTCTTGGCGAGCGGAGCTTCGGGCTGAAGCTCCATGTTGGCGATGAAGCCGCCGCGCGGGGTCTCCGCGACGAACGTGATGGCCCTGGCCAGGTCGGCGGCCCGCAGGAAATAGCTGTGCCGGGCCTGACCCCACTTGGCCCAATCCTCAAGGGCCGGGCCGATTTTCTCCGCGGAGAGGCTCCAACCCATCGAGGTCATGGTGGGGCCGGGGTGCACGATCGAAGCCCGCACGCCCGTGCCTTCCAGTTCCATCTGATAGTTGGTCACCATCGCGACCAGACCGGCCTTGGCCGCACCGTAGGCGCCCATGTGCGGGCGCTGACGTAGCGCCACGTCGGAGCCGACGAAGATCAGGTCACCGCGCTGGCGTTCCACCATGCCGCCGACGACTGCGGTGGCCATCCGGTTGGCGCCGACCAGGTGGATCTGCAGTTGATCCGCGAACTCGTCGGTGGACATCTCGTGCAATTTGCCGAAGTTGGTGTCACCGGCCCCGGCAACCAGAACCTCGATATCGCCGAGTTTGGCGGTGGCATCGGCGACGAACTTGCTCACCGAATCGGTGTTGGTGACGTCCAGCGGTAACGCGATTGCCTCGCCGCCGTCGGAGTTGATCTGCTCGACGAGTTCCTGGCACTTCTCCACCCGGCGCGCGCCCAGGGCGACCGGGAACCCATGCTTGGCGAGTTCGAGTGCGGTGGCGGCGCCGATGCCCGACGACGCACCCGCGACAATGGCGGGCCGACGGGCGGGTAGGGGATCAAAACGGGCCATTTAGCTTGCCTCTCAGGGTGTTCAGCGGGCGACGACGGTGATCGGAAGGTGCGCGAAGCCACGGACGCTGCTGGAGTGGACGCGGACGGCATTGGCCTCGTCCACCTCATAGCCGCGGATGCGTTTGAACAACTCGGCCAGCGCCACCCGGGCCTCCATCCGGGCCAGGTGGGCGCCCAGGCAGAAGTGGGCGCCGCTACCGAAACTGATCAGCTTGGAACCGATGTCGCGGCCGATGCGGTATTCGTCGGGGTTCTCGAACGCCCGCTCGTCACGATTGGCGGAGCCGGCCAGCAGTAGCAGCACGTCGCCGGCCGGGATGGTGGTGTCGTAGAAGGTGATGTCTTGCACCACGGCCCGGGCCAGCAGCTGGCTGGAGGTGTCGTAGCGCAGCGTCTCCTCGACCCACAGCGGAATCAGTTCGTGGTCGTCGAACACCGGGGTCAGCTGATCGGGATTCTTGAAACCCCAATATGCCGCGTTGGCAAGCAGTTTGGTGGTGGTCTCGTTGCCTGCGACCACCATCAGGAACAGGAACGCCATGATCTCGTCGTCGGTGAGCTTGTCGCCGTCGATCTCGGCCTCCACCAATGCCGAGGTGAGGTCGTCGGTCAGCGCTTTGCGGCGCTGCTTGACCATGTCGGCGTAGTACACCAAGAGTTCGCCGGACGCGGCGATCGCCGCGTCCGGGACGTCGGCCACCCCGTCCTCGCGATGCATGACGCCGTCAGCCAGTGCCCGGATGCGCACCCGGTCTTCGGTTGGGACGCCCATCAATTCGCTGATCACATCCATCGGCAGCTTGCCGGCGAAGTCGTCGACGTAGTCAAAGCTGTTGTTCTGCAATGCTTCATCGAGATGTTGAACGGCGATTTCGGTGACCCGGCCCTCCAGCTCCCGGATGCGCCGCGGCGTGAAGCCTTTGGAGACCAAGGTGCGCAGCCGCAGATGCGCCGGATCATCAAGGGCCAGAAAGGACATCACCCGATGGGCTTCGTTGTTGCGGGAGATCGGGTCCAGCGAGACGCCATGCTTGTTGGACAGTGCGGTGCTGTTGCGGAAACCCTGCAGCACATCCTGGTGCCTCGACAGCGCCCAGAAGTTCAGTTGGTCGTTGCGGTACAGCGGCGCCTCGTCCCGGAGTCGGCGGTAATAGGGGTACGGGTCTTCGTGGAAGTCGTAGTTGTAGGGGTCGAGCACCAGGTTGTCCTGGGGCGAGCGGAGCGACGGGGATTGGTCGTGGGGCGAGCGGAGCGACGGGGATTGGTCGTGGGGCGAGCGGAGCGACGGGGATTGGTCGTGGGGCGAGCGGAGCGACGGGGATTGACTGGAGCTTGTTGTCATTTCTCTCCCAGGATGAGGCTGACCACGTAGGACAGGCGGTCGGCGATCTGGTGGTAGGTGTAGGCGCCGCTGCCCGCGTTCACGAGTGCGCCGAAGTACGTCATCTCCAGCGCCGACACGACACGCGAGTCGGCGTCCGGCCCGACGGCTGAGCGGATGCGGCGGTGGATTTCGCCACCGATTCGATCGCGCACCTTTCGGACCGTTTCGTCATTGCCGGACAGCAGTGCGGTGGTGCAGGCTGCGGCGACCTCGGGTTCGTCGGCGACGACCAGGGCCAGGCTCCGCAGTGCCTTTTCCACCCGGACGACCATCGGTTCGTTGACGTCGGTGAAGTACGGCACCTGCCTGACCATGTCGAGGTACACCTCGGCGATCAGATGGTTCTTCGACGAGAAGTAGGTGTAGGCAGTGGCCGGCGCGACCTGAGCCCGGGCGGCGACGGCCCGCACCGTCAGATCGGCGTAGGAGGACTCGCGGAGCATCTCCCGGCCCGCGGTCAGGACTTTGCGGAAGGTTTCTTCCTGACGGCGGTTGCGGGGCGGCTCGCTGGGATCGCTGGCATCTGTGATGGCAACCACTGCATCGCTGGACACATGTCCAAGTTAGCCGATAGCGGAGCGGCTGCGCAAGATTTCGTCTGAAAATTGCACTTCAACCCGGCTATTTGGGCAGTATTCACCGGTTGCTTTCGTTCTACCCTTGCCACTCGGCCGGGGGTCGAGTTATGGTTCGACGGAACCTAGTCGGACACTTGTCCAGAAACGTGGGAGAGCGCAGATGGCCTTGCTGGCTGATCGTGAAAGTCGTCTTCTGATCGACGGCAAACTGGTGGCGGGCTCGGCGGGGACCTTCCCGACCATCAATCCCGCGACTGAGGAAGTGCTCGGCGTCGCGGCTGATGCCTCGATGGCGGACATGAGTGCCGCGATCGGCGCCGCCCGCCGGTCCTTCGACGAGACCGACTGGTCGACCAACGTCGAGCTGCGGGTGCGTTGTCTGCGTCAGCTGCAGCAGGCCATGCGTGACCACGCCGACGATCTGCGGGAGCTGACCATTGCCGAGGTCGGCGCACCCAGGATGCTGACGGCCGGTGCTCATTTGGATGGTCCGGTCGAGGATCTGAGCTTTGCAGCCGACACCGCCGAGGGCTACCGGTGGACCACTGATCTGGGTTACGCGACGCCGCAGGGTATTCCGACGAACCGGACCGTCGCGAGGGAGGCCATCGGCGTAGTCGGTGCGATCACCCCGTGGAACTTTCCGCACCAGATCAACCTGGCCAAGATCGGCCCGGCACTCGCCGCCGGCAACACCCTGATCCTCAAGCCCGCGCCGGACACCCCGTGGATGGCGGCCGTGCTGGGGGAACTGATCACCGAACACACCGACTTCCCGGCCGGTGTCGTCAACATCATCACCTCCAGCGATCACGGCGTTGGTGCGCTGCTGTCGAAAGATGCCGGCGTGGACATGGTTTCGTTCACCGGCTCGACCGTCACCGGCCGTGCCGTGATGACCGACGCGGCAGTGACCATCAAGAAGGTGTTCCTGGAACTCGGGGGCAAATCTGCGTTCCTGGTCCTCGACGACGCCGACTTGGCCGGCGCCTGCGCGATGTCGGCCTTCACCGCCGCCATGCACGCCGGCCAGGGTTGTGCCATCACCACTCGGCTGGTGGTGCCCCGATCCCGCTATGACGAAGCCGTGCAGATCGCGGCCGCCACCATGGGTGGTATCAAGCCCGGCGATCCTTCGAGCCCACGCACCGTCTGCGGCCCGGTCATCTCGGCCCGTCAGCGCGACCGGGTGCAGAGCTATCTCGACCTGGCCATCGAAGAGGGCGGCACCTTCGCCTGTGGCGGTGGGCGCCCGGCAGATCGGGACACTGGATTCTTCATCGAGCCGACAGTCATTGCCGGATTGGATAATTCGTCCCGAGTGGCTCGCGAGGAGATCTTCGGACCGGTGCTCACGGTGATCGCCCACGACGGCGACAACGACGCGGTCCGGATTGCCAACGATTCACCGTACGGCCTGTCCGGCACAGTGTTCTCGGCTGATCCTGCGCGCGCGGCCGGGGTGGCGGCGCGGATGCGGGTCGGGACCGTCAACGTCAACGGCGGCGTCTGGTACTCCGCCGACGCCCCGTTCGGCGGCTACAAGCAGTCCGGCAACGGCCGGGAGATGGGCATCGCAGGGTTCGAGGAATACCTGGAAACCAAGTGCATCGCCACGTTGGCGACCTAGAACTGTTGGCTGACAAGGATCAGACGAGAGGAAATCATGGGACGGTTTGAAAACAAGGTCGGCATCGTCACCGGGGCCGGTGGTGGCATCGGCCAGGCCTACGCAGAGGCGCTCGCTCGCGAGGGTGGGGCGGTCGTGGTCGCCGACATCAATTTCGAAGGTGCGCAGAAGGTGGCCGACGGCATCAAGGCCGAAGGGGGCACCGCGCTGGCCGTGCGAGTCGACGTCTCGGACATCGACTCGGCCAAAGACATGGCTGCACAAGCACTCGCGGAGTTCGGTGGCATCAACTACCTGGTCAACAATGCCGCGATCTTCGGTGGCATGAAGCTGGACTTCCTGCTGACCGTGGATTGGGACTACTACAAGAAGTTCATGAGTGTGAACCTCGACGGCGCGCTGGTGTGCACCCGTGCGGTGTACCGCAAGATGGCCAAAGGTGGCGGCGGCTCCATCGTCAACCAATCCTCCACGGCGGCATGGCTTTACTCCAACTACTACGGCCTGGCCAAGACCGGTATCAACGGCCTGACCCAGCAACTGTCCCGGGAACTCGGCGGCCAGAACATCCGGATCAACGCCATCGCGCCGGGACCCATCGACACCGAGGCCAACCGCACCACCACGCCGCAGGAGATAGTCGCCGACATCGTGAAGGGCCTTCCGCTGGCCCGCCTCGGCCAGCCCGAGGATCTGGTGGGCATGTGCTTGTTCCTGCTGTCCGACGAGGCCAACTGGATCACCGGGCAGATCTTCAATGTCGACGGCGGACAGATCATCCGGTCGTGAGTGAGCAGGGGGCACAGATGAGTGAGCAACTCAGACTCGGGTACATCGGCCTCGGTAACCAGGGTGCGCCGATGGCGAAACGTCTTGCCCAGTGGCCCGGCGGGCTGGTGGTTTTCGATGTGCGTGTCGAGTCCATGACACCGTTGGCCGAACTCGGTGCCACCCTCGCGGACAGCGTCGCCGACGTGGCCGTGGCCGACGTGATCAGCGTGACCGTGCTCACCGACGCGCAGGTCCGTGATGTGGTTGCGCAATTGGCCGAGCATGCCGGGCCCGGGACCGTGATCGCGATACACTCCACCATCGAGCCGGATACTGCTGCCGAACTCGCCGAGCAGCTGCGGCCCAAGGGAATTCATGTCGTGGACGCTCCGGTGAGTGGTGGCGCCGGAGCGGCGGAAAAGGGCGAACTGGCCGTCATGGTCGGTGCCGATGACGACGCGTACGACAAGGTCAAGCCGGTCTTCAAGCAGTGGGCCTCGATGGTCGTTCGGGCCGGCGAGCCCGGCGCCGGAACCCGGATGAAGCTGGCCCGCAACATGCTGACCTTCATCGGTTTCGCGGCCGCCTGCGAGGCGCAGAAACTCGCCGAGGCAGCGGGTATCGACCTGCAGAAGCTGGGGCGGGTGGTGCGGCACAGCGACGCGCAGAGCGGCGGGCCGGGCGCGATCATGGCTCGCGACGACACCAAACCGCTGGCCCCCGACCACTTCCTGTACAACATGTTCGTTCACACGCGCGGCCTGGCCGAGAAGGATCTGGGACTGGCGCTGGGACTGGGTTCAGCGGTGGGAGTTGAGCTTCCGCTGGCGGAGATCGCGTTGGCCAACATCGCCGAGGGGCTCGGCGTGCCGCATACGAAGGAGCACTGATGGACGAGTTGCGCGCCAAGGGCTTGGCGAAGATGAACGAGGTGTACGGCTGGGCGATGCCGGACATGCCCGGTGATTACTTCGCGCTGACCGCGGACCACCTGTTCGGCACCATCTGGACCCGCCCAGGTCTGTCCATGCGGGACAAGCGGTTGATGACGCTGACTTGTGTTACTGCCCTGGGTATTTCAGAGTTGGCCGAGATTCAGGCCAACGCGGCACTGGCCAACGAGGAGTTCACCGAGGAGGAGCTCAAGGAGGTGGCGATCTTCCTGACCCACTATCTGGGCTTCCCCCTGGGCTCCAAGCTCGACGGCGTGGTGACCAAGGTGGCCAAGGCCCGGAAGAAGGCGGCCGAGCAGGGCCAGGGTGAGGACCGCAAGGCCAACGTCAATGCGGCGGTGAAGATGCATTCCGGGGGCACCATCGATGACAAGTAGGTATGCGTCGCTGTCGCGTGCCGAACTGGCGACGCTGGTGCCCGAGCTACTACTGATCGGCCAGCTCATCGATCGGTCTGGAATGGCTTGGTGCATCGCTGAATTCGGTCGCGAGGAGATGCTGCAGATCGCCATCGAGGAGTGGGCCGGGGCCAGCCCGCTCTACACCAAACGGATGCAGCAGGCGCTGAAGTACGAAGGCGTGGACATCATCACGATCTTCAAAGGCCTGCAGCTCGATATCGGCGCGCCTCCGCAGTTCATGGACTTCCGGTACACGGTGCATGACCGGTGGCACGGCGAGTTCCACCTCGACCACTGCGGTGCGCTGCTGGACGTCGAGCCGATGGGCCCGGACTACGTGCGCGGCATGTGTCACGACATCGAGGACCCGACCTTCGACGCCACCGCGCTGGCCACCAACCGGCGTTGCCAGGTTCGTCCGATCCACCGCCCGCCGCGCCTGCCCGCGGACCGAAACCCGCACTGCGCGTGGACCGTCATCATCGACGAGTCCTACCCCGAGGTCGGGTTCATCCCGCAGCTCGACATCGTGGGCGCCAGCCACGCCTACAAGTGCGAGCTGGCCGCGATCGATGCCTCCGACGAAGGACAGGCCGATTACTCCGGCGTGCTGATGAGCGACTTCGATTTCGCCGGCTTCTCGCACTCGGCCCTGGTGCGCATCGCCGACGAGGTATGCCTGCAGATGCACCTGCTGATGCTGTCGTTCGCGCTGGCGGTACGGGTGCGCTGCAACGGTGACGCCGAGAAAGAGCGGTCGATCCGGACCAAGGCGCTGACCGGCATCGCCGGCGTCGCGGCCGAGCGGATACACCAGGCGCTGAAGCTGTCGTCGGACCCGGCGGGCGCGCTGCGGCTGCTCGAACTGCACCCCCTGGTCAATCCGGCGGCCTATATATCCGTGGACTTTTCGTCCGAGTCGGCCCACGTGCATGCCTCGCCCGCCCACGAAGACGATGCCTGGATCGCGCTGGTGTCACCGGCTTCGGAGCTGCCGATGCAGGCGATCGCGGCCGGCGTGAATCCGCTACTGCGGGCCGAGGTGTCGGGTACCGACACCGACTGGACCGTGCGATTCATCGAAACAGACACCCCGGCAAAGGAATTGGGTGAGGTGGCGGTGTGCAAGATCAGCGGCGGTGCGTCTTGGGTGTTCGAAGAACGCAAGTCCCTGCCATTGACGGTGCTCTAGCTGGTACCGGCGACTCAGGGCCTGCGCAGCGACTCGAATTCGTCGCCGAGCGCCGCAATGCGCCGGGCCACGCTCGCCAGCTCATGGTGTGAGCGCTCGACGATCTCGGCCATGTCGGAACTGGCCTTGCTGATGGTGGACCACAGCGTGCGATCCGCGGCGGTGGTGGCGTGGCCGGCGGTGTCGGTGACCCATTGCTTGAGCGCGTCGAGATCACGACGCCCGGCGAGTACGACCTCGGCGGACCGGGTTATCTCGGCGCCCAGACGCTCGTCGAGTTCGGCGATCTGTCCCAACCGCGCCGCGTGCTGCGTATTCGTGTCGGCGTAGTCGGCCGAGGCCGCACCTTCCCAGTGCGCACCGGGCCCGGCCGACTGCACGGTGCCCTGAAGCTCGCGGAGCTGTGCGCTCTTGTCGAATACCGAACCATCGTGTGGCGTGCCCTCACCGAACATCGAGCGGGCCCGGCCCCACGTCGACAGGAATGCATCGAGAGCGTTCACCGGTGATGGCCTCCTCGGGTGCGTCGAACGTACTCAGTCTAAGGCGGGTTGTCGGCCGTCCTCCGCACCAATTAGCGCGCCACCGGCGCGGCGATTGCCGGTGCCACCCACCGACGCAGATACGCACGCAACTCCTCGCCCCGACGTGGCGGCCGGCCTGGGTCGATCACGAACGACTGGATGGTCCGCAGCAGGTGCTCGGCCAGCTCGGACAGCTCGACATCGGTGAAACCACAAGCCGCCCAGTCGACTTCGAAGCGCTCCAGCATGGTGCGGGCAAATCCGACCGCGACATCGGAGGTGACATCGGCACTGAACGCATTGGCTCGGTCGGGCGACAGGAGCAAGCCCACCCGGTTGTCCTCGGGCAGCCATTCCAACGTCGATGCGACGGCCTCGACCGCGGCGTCCGCCGGCGAGGTTATCCCGGCCACCTGCGCAGCCAGCCGTTCCTGGAAACCGGACGCGGCCCGGGTGGCGGCGGCGGTTAGCAGGGCGTCGGTGCTGGGGAAGTAGCGGTACACGGTCTGCCGGGTGACGCCCAGCTTGCGGGCGACGTCCGCGATGGAGAAGTCGGCGCCGCGCGAGTCGATGACTTCGTCCGCGGCGGCCATCACGCGCGTGATCGCCTCGTCATCGCTGGCCGGCGCGAGGCCGCCCCATCCGTGGGTGCGCACCGGCAAATCCTAGCGGTAGGACACGGCCAGCTGTTTGACGCCGTTGATCCAGCCGGACCGAAGCCGTTGCGGTTCGGCCAGTTTGGCGATGTCCGGAATCTGGTCGGCGATCTCGTTGAAGATCAGCTTGATCTCCATCCGGGCCAGGTTCGCTCCGATGCAATAGTGCGCGCCATTGCCGCCGAAGCTCAAGTGCGGGTTCGGGTTCCGCAGAATATTGAAGCGGAACGGATCTTCGAACACGGACTCGTCGTAGTTGGCCGAGCTGTAGAACAGCCCCGCCCGTTGGCCCTTGCGGATGGTCACCCCGCCGAGCTCGACGTCCTCCAGCGCGGTGCGCTGGAAGCAGTGCACCGGGGTGGCCCAGCGGACGATCTCGTCGATCGCCGTATCGGGACGGGAAGTCTTGTACAGCTCCCACTGGTCGGGGTGCTCGAAGAATGCGTTCATGCCGTGCGTCATCGCATTGCGGGTGGTCTCGTTGCCGGCCACCGCCAGCAGGATGACGAAGAAGGCGAACTCCACGTCCGAGATGCTCTCGCCGGCCCCATCTCCCATGTCGGCCTGCACCAGCCGGGTCACGATGTCGTCGGCCGGACAGCTCCGCCGCTGTTCGGCCATGTTGTACGCGTAGCCCATCAGTTCGGCATTGGCCATCGTCGGATCCGAGTCGAAGTCCGGGTCGTCGGTGTTCATGATGGCGTTGGTCCAATGGAAGAGCTTTTCCCGGTCTTCCTCGGGCACGCCGATCAGGTCGGCGATCGCCAGTAGCGGCAGCTTCATCGCGATGTCGTCGACGAAATCGCCGCTGTCCTTTTCTGCGGCATCCCGCACGATCTGCCGGGCCGCGACGGCCAGCTTCTCCTCCAGCACGTTGACCGCGCGCGGCGTGAACAGTCGCGAGACGATCTTGCGCAGCCGGGTGTGCTCCGGGGCGTCGTGGTTGATCAGCAGCGCTTTGGTCAGGTCCAACTGGTCGGAGGTGACGCCGTCCGGCAGCCGCATGACGGCGCCCTTGGCGTTGGTAGACCACTGGTCGCTGTTCTTGGAGATCGTCTTGATGTCGTCGTGGCGACTGATCACCCAGTAGCCGCCGTCGTCGAAGATCGACTCTTCCTGCTCGTTCCACCAGACCGGCGCGGTCTTGCGCAGCTGCGCGAACTCGGTCACCGGGATGCCCTGCAGCAGGACGTCGGGACTGGTGAAGTCGAACCCTTTACCGAACGGGCAGGTGGCAGTCATGAGTGCGACCATACACTGTGACGCACACTGTATGGCCACATCGGGTTAGGCGCTGCGCGGCCAGCTATTAGGGTGTGGCTGTGCGCGTCCTCGTGATCGGCTCCGGTGCCCGTGAACATGCCCTGTTGCTCGCTCTGAGCCGAGACCCTCAAGTCGACTTCCTGGCCGTTGCTCCCGGCAACGCCGGAACCTCCGCGGTTGCAGAGCAGCACGATGTGGACATCACCTCCGCCGATGAGGTGACCGCGCTGGCCAAGCGACTGGGCGCTGATCTCGTGGTGATCGGGCCCGAGGTCCCGCTGGTCCTCGGCGTCGCCGACGCGCTGCGCGCCGCGGGTATCGCGTGTTTCGGCCCGAACCGCGGTGCCGCCCGGATCGAGGGATCGAAGGCCTTCGCCAAGGACGTGATGTCCGCTGCCGGCGTGCGTACCGCGAGCAGCGAGATCGTGGACAACCCGGCCCACCTGGACGGCGCGCTGGATCGCTTCGGTCCGCCCGCCGGCCAGCAGGCCTGGGTGGTCAAGGACGACGGCCTGGCCGCAGGCAAGGGTGTGGTGGTCTCCGCCGACCGGGAGGCTGCCCGCGCACACGCCGCCAGCCTGTTGGAGTCGGGGCACCCGGTGCTGCTGGAGTCCTTCCTCGACGGCCCCGAGGTGTCGCTGTTCTGTGTCGTCGACGGCGAAACCGTGGTGCCGCTGCTGCCTGCGCAGGACTTCAAGCGTGTCGGAGACAACGACAGCGGACCCAACACCGGCGGCATGGGCGCCTACACTCCGCTGCCCTGGTTGCCCACCTCGGTGGTCGATCAGATCGTTGACGAGATCGTCAAACCCGTTGCTGCCGAACTGGTTCGACGCGACGACTCATTCTCCGGGCTGCTGTACGCCGGGTTGGCCATCACCTCCCGCGGACCCGCCGTCGTCGAGTTCAACTGCCGCTTCGGGGACCCCGAGACCCAGGCGGTGCTGGCCATGCTCGAGACGCCGTTGGGCGCACTGCTGAATGCGGCCGCCACCGGCACGTTGGCCACGCTCGGCGAACTGCAGTGGCGCGACGGCTCCGCGGTCACCGTGGTGGTGGCCGCCGAGAACTATCCGGGGCGCCCGCGGGTCGGCGATGTGATCACCGGTTCGGAGGCCGCCGGGGTGCTGCACGCCGGCACCACTCGCCGCGATGACGGGGCCGTCGTCTCCTCGGGGGGCCGGGTGCTGTCGGTGGTCGGCACCGGCGCCGATCTGGCCGCCGCGCGCGACGAGGCCTACCGAATCATCAAATCAATTCGCTTGCCGGGCAGCCACTTCCGCACCGACATCGGGCTCGCCGCCGCCGAAGGCCGCATCGCCCTGTAGCTCGGCGCGAACTCAGGCCACCAACAACGGTGCCAGCCAGGCGATCTCGGCCGGCAACTGCGAACTCCAGAAACTCGCGTCGTGCCCGCCCGGCGAGAATCCACCGGCCGGCGGATGCGGCAGCTGGGCGATGAACTGTTTGGTCGCCGAATAGAACGGATCGCTGTTGCCGCAGTCGATCCGGACCGGGATCGAGCCCAACGCGGGCAACCCCCACACCGAGTTGGCCGCGAAGTCATCCGCGCCATCGAAGGCGCCCGGTGCCGTCGCACCCGAGGACGTCCACAACGCCGGGCTGACCGCGCAGATCGCCGCGGTGCGCGCCGGACCCAGCCGGGAACCCAGCAGCAGGGCACCGTAACCGCCCATCGACCAGCCCAAAAACCCCACCCGCGAGGTGTCCAGACCCTGCGAGTCCAGCATCGGGATCAACTCGTCGAGCACCATGGCACCGGCATCCGAGCCGGAGGCCCGCTTGTGCCAGTAGTCGCCACCACCGTCGACCGCGACCACTGCGAACGGCGGAATACCGGCCTGCACAGCCTGAGCCAACCCGTCGACCACCCCGCCGGCCATCACGGTCGCGGCGTCACTGCCCTTGCCGTGCAGCGCGATCACCGGACGCAACGGCGCGGTCTGGCCCGGTGGCCGGGCGATGGCCCAATTGGTCGACACCCCGCCCCGGGCCGCCGACGCGAACGATCCGGTGACGTAGGTCGGCGCAACGGCCGCGGGCGGCTGCGGCGGCGGAGCCAATGGAGCGCCGACGCTCGTCATGCTCACCGGACGGGCCGACACCGCCGGACGACTCAGCGTCGACCCCAGTGCGAAGGCACCGGCAACCCCGGCCGCGGTGCCGGCTCCCAGCCGCAGGAGGGTGCGGCGACTCAGCTCTGCCATGGGCGCCATCATGCCATCGCCTCATCGATGGGCCCTCGCTGAGGAATGCCTACTGATTGCGTGAAAGCCGCTTGCAGCTGCGCGTTTGCTGGCAGCATTGGGCCGTGATCACCGCAGCCACCCCCAAGGGTGAGCGGCGGCGTTGCGCGTTGGTCAGCGCCGCCGCCGATCTGCTGTGTGAAGGTGGATTCGACGCCGTCCGGCACCGTGCGGTGGCCCAGAGGGCGGGGCTCCCGCTGGCCTCCACCACCTACTACTTCTCGTCGTTGGACGACCTCATCGAGAAGGCCGTCGAGCACGTCGGCGAACGTGAATCGCAGCAGATGCGGACCCGGGTCTCGGCCCTGTCGCGCCGTCGGCGCGGTGCCGATGCCACGGCGGACCTGCTGGTCGATCTCCTGGTCGGTGACGGCACCCGGGTCTCCGAACAACTGATCTCGCGCTATGAGCGGTACATCGCCTGCGCCCGTCAGCCTGGGCTTCGTGATGTGCAGCGTCGCATCCTGCGGCAGCGCTCGGCCGCCGTCGTGGAGGTGGTGGAGCGTTCCGGCCGTTCGGTCCGGGCCGAGCTGCTCACCGCGCTGGTCTGTGCGGTCGACGGGGCGGTGGTGGCGTCGATGGTGGGGGACGGCGACGGGCCACGCGCCACCGCCCGCGCCACGCTGGTCGATGTCATCGACGTGCTGGCCCCGTACGACGTGGTAATCCATAGTTGATGGAACTTGGAAAACTAACGCGTCCAATAGGTTTCGTGACCGTTGTCGTGCTGGCCGCAGGGTGCTCGGGCAACGACAAGGCCGCAACGCAGACCGCCACCCCCATCCGCCCGGCCACCCAGGTGGTCGCCACCGTGGCGATGCCGTCGATGCCCGGCGGTATCGCCGTGGACCCTGCGACCCACAAGATCTACGTCGCCACCCCCGAGGACAACGCGATACAGGTGGTCGACCCGGAATCCCGAAAGATCGTCGGGGTCATCACCAGCGCCACCCACCCCGTCCTGCTGCAGATCGACCCGGCGAAGAACCGGCTGTACTCGGCGAACTACGCCGAGACCAACGGTGACGGCGGCAGCGTTGAGCTGATCGACCTGGGCACCGCGCAGGTGACGGCAACCATCCCGGTGGGCAATCGGCCGCTGCTGGCGGTCGACACCGATGCCGACGTCGCCTACAGCATCAGTGCCAAAGACTTCACCCTTTCGGTCATCGACCCGGAACAGGCGGTGGTCACCTCGACAGCCGCCCCGCCGCCGGGGCAGCTGACCGGCGTTTCGGCGATCACCGTCGACCCCGCGAACCACACGCTGTACGCCGCAGATCAGGTGCAGCACCTCGTCGCCGCAGTCGACCCCAACACCGGCACCGCCACCCCGGTCGCCGATGTCGGCGATCAGCCGGGCGCGGTAGGTGTGGACCCGTCCACCCACCTGATCTACACACTTGATTACGGCACGGGCCGGGGCGCGGTCTCGGTGGTCGATCCGACCACACACCAGAAGATTGCCAACCTGCCCGCCGGGGACGGTCCTACGAATATCGCCATCGACGCGGCCGGGCACCTGGCGTATGTGACCAACAACGGCGGGTCGGTATCGGTCCTGGACCTGGCCTCGCGATCGCTGGTCAGTGACGTAAGGGCCGGCCAGGCACCGACGGCGGTGGCGGTCGACCCGCAGACGCACACGGTGTACGTCGGCAACGTCGGGGACAAGACGCTCTCGGTGATCGCGCCGTTGGGTGACCGCTGAGTTTCGTCGACCGTAAACTGTGTGGACGTGAGCATTCCCAATGTCCTGGCCAACCGTTACGCCAGCGACGAGATGGTGGCCATCTGGTCGCCGGAGAACAAGATCGTCGCCGAACGTCGCCTGTGGTTGGCGGTACTGACGGCCCAGTCCGAGATGGGTGTGTCGGTACCCGAAGGGGTACTGGCCGATTACGAACGCGTGCTGGAGCAGGTCGATCTGGCCTCGATCGCCGCCCGGGAACGCGTGACGCGCCACGACGTCAAGGCCCGCATCGAGGAGTTCAACGCCCTCGCCGGCCACGAGCACGTGCACAAGGGCATGACGAGTCGCGACCTCACCGAGAATGTCGAGCAGCTGCAGATCCGGCAGTCCCTCGAGCTGGTGTTCTCGCACGGTGTCGCGGTGGCGGCCCGGCTGGCCGAGCGGGCCGCGCTGTACCGCGACCTGGTGATGGCCGGTCGTTCGCACAATGTTGCGGCGCAGGCCACCACGTTGGGCAAGCGGTTTGCCTCGGCGGCCGAGGAGACGTTGATCGCGCTGAACCGGTTGCGTGCGTTGATCGACGGGTACCCGCTACGCGGCATCAAGGGCCCGATGGGCACCGCGCAAGACATGCTGGACTTGTTCGGTGGTGAGGTGTCGAGGTTGGCCTCCTTGGAGCGCCGGGTCGCCGAATTCCTGGGATTCACCGAGGTTTTCACCTCGGTGGGCCAGGTGTACCCGCGGTCGCTGGACCACGACGTGCTGTCCGCGTTGGTGCAGTTGGGCGCCGGGCCGTCGTCTTTCGCGCACACCATCCGCCTGATGGCCGGCCACGAACTGGTGACCGAGGGTTTTGCGCCCGGTCAGGTGGGCTCGTCGGCCATGCCGCACAAGATGAACACCCGTTCCTGCGAGCGGGTCAACGGCCTGCAGGTGGTGCTGCGCGGCTACGGCTCGATGGCCGCGGAACTGGCCGGGGCGCAATGGAATGAGGGCGACGTCTTCTGTTCGGTGGTGCGCCGCGTGGCACTGCCCGACGCGTTCTTCGCCATCGACGGACAGATCGAGACGTTCCTGACGGTCCTCGACGAGTTCGGCGCCTACCCAGCGGTGATTCAGCGTGAGCTGGACCGCTACCTGCCGTTCCTGGCCACCACCCGGATCCTGATGGCCGCGGTGCGAGCCGGCGTCGGCCGGGAGACCGCGCACGAGGTGATCAAGGAGCACGCCGTCGCCGTGGCACTGGCGATGCGCGAAAAGGGTCAGGATCCAGACCTTTTGGACCGGTTGGCGGGCGATCCGCGGCTGCCGTTGGACCGCGCCGCGCTGGACGGGGCACTGGCCGACAAGCAGGCCTTCAGCGGTGCGGCCGGGGATCAGGTCGACGGCGTGATCGTGGCGGTGGACGAGTTGGTCTCGCGTTACCCCGAGGCGGCCAAGTACACCTCGGGCGCCATCCTGTGACTTTGGCCGGGGTTGATCTGACCGACCTCGACAACTTCGCGTCGGGCTTTCCGCACGCGCTGTTCGAGCGACATCGCGCCGAAGCCCCGGTGTACTGGCACGAACCCACCGAGAACACGCCCGACGGCGAAGGTTTCTGGTCCGTCGCGACCCATGCCGAAACCCTTGCAGTGCTGCGTGATCCGGTGACGTTCTCGTCGGTGAGCGGTGGCTCGAGGCCATTCGGCGGCACCCTGATCCAGGACCTGTCCATCGCCGGGCAGGTGCTCAACATGATGGACGACCCGCGGCACGCCGAGATCCGCCGGTTGGTGTCTTCCGGCCTGACGCCTCGGATGATCGCCCGGGTCGAGGACGACCTACGGGTGCGGACAACCGCGCTGCTGTCCGGGATCACGCCGGATGTGCCGTTTGACTTCCTGGTCGACGTGGCCGCGGAACTACCCATGCAGATGATCTGCATCTTGATGGGAATTCCCGAATCACAACGACATTGGCTGTTCGAGGCGATCGAGCCGAGCTTCGACTTCGGCGGTTCCCGCAACGCCGCCATCACCCGGTTGTCCGTGGAGGAAGCCAGCTCGCGGATGTACACCTTCGGCATGGAGCTGATCTCGTCCAAGCGGGAGCAGCCCACCGACGACATGCTGTCGGTGGTGGCCAACGCCGAAGGCGTCTCGGACATCGAGGTGTATCTGTTCTTCAATCTGCTGTTCAGCGCCGGCGCCGAGACCACCCGCAACTCGGTGGCCGGTGGCTTGTTGGCACTGTGCGAAAACCCTTCGCAGCTGGCACTTTTACGGTCGGACCCGGCCCTGCTGCCGACCGCGGTCGAGGAGATGGTGCGCTGGACGTCGCCGTCGCCGTCAAAACGGCGCACTGCGACGTGCGACGTCGAGTTGGGTGGCTGCCGCATCGAAGCGGGCCAGAAGGTGGTGGTCTGGGAGGGCTCGGCGAATCGCGATTCGCTGGTGTTCGCCGCTGCGGGCACCTTTGACGTGACTCGTAAACCGAACCCGCACTTGGGTTTTGGGCAAGGCGTGCACTACTGCTTGGGTGCCAACCTGGCCCGGCTGGAGCTGCGAGTGTTGTTTGAGGAGCTGCTTGTGCGGTTCGCGCAGATCCGGGTGGTCGAGCCGCCGGAGTGGACTCGCAGCAACCGCCACACCGGTCTGCGCCACCTGCAGGTGGCCCTTTCCGCGTCCAGGCTTTCTCCAGGGTGAATTGATTGACGTCGACCTGGCGTAGCCGGAACGCCTTGGCGCAGCCGGTCAGATACTTCATGTAGCGGTCGTAGACCTGCACTGATTGCAGCTCGATCGCCTCGTCGCGGTGCGCTTCGAGCGCCGCGGCCCACAGATCGAGGGTCTTCGCATAATGCAGCCGCAGTGATTGGACCTGGGCCACCCTGAACCCGGCAGCGGTCGCGTGCTGATCGACCATCGCGGTCGACGGTAGACGGCCGCCCGGGAAGATCTCGGTCATCATGAATTTGATGAACCTGGCCGCCTCAAAGGTCAGCGGTACACCGAGTTCTTTGGCATAACGCAAGTCCACGCCGCAGATGGTGTGCAACATCATGACGCCGTCAGGGGGCAGCGCGTCATAGGCCATCTGAAAGAACGCCGGGTAGCGCTCGTGGCCGAAGTGCTCGAAGGCGCCGATGGACACGATCCGGTCGACTGCTTCGTCGTATTGTTCCCAGCCCGCCAGCAGCACCCGCCGGGAGCGGGCGGTATCCACTTCGCCGAGCAGCTTCGCCACGTGCGCCGCCTGATTCTTGGACAGCGTCAATCCGACGACCTCGACGTCATAGGCCTCGACCGCGCGTTTCATCGTTGCGCCCCAACCACATCCGATATCGAGCAGCTTCATGCCCGGCGTGAGGCCCAGCTTGCCGAGCGACAGGTCGATCTTTGCCAGCTGCGCTTCTTGCAGCGTCATGTCGTCGTGTTCGAAATATGCACAGCTGTAGGTCTGACTCGGGTCGAGGAACAGCCGGAAGAAGTCGTCCGACAGGTCGTAGTGCGCTTGGACATCTGCGAAATGGGGTTTGAGATGGTCGGCCATAATTTTCCTTTCCCCAGAAAGTGCAAAGACCCTAGGGGAGGTATCGGGCATACAGATGCGTGATGGACCCAGCAACAGTGCCGGTCCTTGTTTACGTGCGATGCTCACGATCGACTTGTGATGCAAGCGCGGGCTGTCTGCTGAACCCGACTACCTGTATTCGTTGCCAGATGCCCATTGGACGGCTGCGTCGCCGACATCGGACCTGGTACCGACCAGAACCAGTGAATCAACCACTCGGCCGATAGGCAAGAGTGAACTCGGCCTCAGCGATACAACAGCGTCACTGCGGAGCCGCGCGGGTGAGGCGGATGCCGGCGGACCGCAGTTCCAGGGCGGCCAACTTCCGGATGGCAATCGCGTCACGGGTCTGCCAGGCGGCCACCGGATCATCGGAAATCTCGCTGAGCTGCGCCATCGGTCGATTGGCGAGTGCCCGCAAGGCCAGCAGCTGCTCGCCGGCGGCGGTGGAAGCCAGCGTCACTGTCGTCCATTTGCGCCGGAAGAACCGCAACCGCAGGAACAGCCAGGGCATCGCCACGGCGAGGATCGGCGGCAGTGCCACCGCCAGGCCAAGCACCCAGGCCAGCCAACTCGCGGTGCTGTCGAGGCTGCCACCGGCTCCGGCGATATCGGAGGCCGCGCTGCCGGCAGCCCGCAGCGGCGTGCTCAACGAGCCGCCCAGTAGCGGGATACTGCCGGCGCTGTGGCCGGCCGAAGCGAGCCCTTGAGCCACCCCGGCCGCGCCGTCGTGCACCTGGCGGCCCACCTCGGAGATGGTCGCCACCGCGCGGTGCACGGCCAACCCCACGATCACCCAGATCGCCGTCCAGACCGTGGCGACGACGTCGCTGACCAGTTGGGCCAGCAGCCGGCCTGGCGTGGTGGCGTACGGCACGTAGCGTGAACTCATGGCAGCTATCCCAACAGATAGTCTGTGCCGATGCGTCCAGCTTTGTCCGACTACCGGCACCTGACCAGCGGCAAGGTCCGAGACCTGTACCGGATCGACGACGGCCACCTGCTGTTCGTCGCCTCCGATCGCATCTCGGCATACGACTACGTGCTGGACAGCCAGATTCCTGACAAGGGCCGGGTGCTGACGGCCATGAGCGTGTTCTTCTTCGACTACCTGGCCGAACAGGTGGGTGCGCGTAACCACCTGGCCGGCCCGCCCGATGACCCTCGCATCCCGCAGCAGGTACTGGGCCGGGCTTTGGTGGTCCGCGAACTGGAGATGCTTCCGGTGGAATGCGTGGCACGTGGCTACCTGACCGGCTCGGGGCTGATCGATTACCGAAACACCGGCGAAGTGTGCGGCATTGCGCTGCCGGCCGGCTTGACCGAGGCCAGCAAGTTCAGCGAGCCGCTGTTCACCCCGGCGACCAAGGCCGAGATCGGCGAGCACGACGAGAACATCAGCTTTGCCGCCACCGAGGAATTGGTGGGCACGGCGCGCGCCGTACAGCTGCGTGACGAGACGCTCAAGGTCTACGAGGCTGCGGCGGCACACGCACTGACTCGTGGAATCATCTTGGCGGACACCAAGTTCGAGTTCGGGCTGGACGCCGACGGTGAGCTGGTGCTGGCCGACGAGGTACTCACCCCGGACTCGTCGCGGTACTGGCCGGCCGACAGTTACTCGGTGGGGCAGGTGCAGCCCAGCTATGACAAGCAGTTCGTCCGCAACTGGCTGACCGGACCGGAATCCGGCTGGGACCGCTATGGGGACACCCCGCCGCCGGCTCTGCCGGAGGCCATCGTGACGGCGACGCGGGCGCGTTACATCGAAGCCTACGAACGTATCTCGGGCCACCGCTTCGCCGATTGGATCAGCGCATGAGCGAGGCCGGCCGAGTGAATCAACAGCCTGCGACCGCCCCGCCGATTGCCAAGCGTGTCGACACGAAGCGGGAACATCACGGCGACGTCTTCACCGACCCCTATGAGTGGATGCGCGACAAGGCCGACCCGGAGGTGATTGCCCACCTCGAAGCCGAGAACGCCTACACCGATTCCGTCACGGCGCCGTTGGAGTCGTTGCGGCAGAAGATCTTCGACGAGATCAAGGCGCGCACCAAGGAAACCGACCTGTCGATTCCCAGTCGGCGCGGCGACTGGTGGTACTACGGACGCAGCTTCGAGGGCAAGCAATACGGTGTGCACTGCCGTTGCCCGATCACTGACCCCGACGACTGGAACCCGCCGCAGTTCGACGAGCACACCGAGATCCCCGGTGAGCAGATACTGCTCGACGAGAACGTCGAGGCCGAAGGGCACGACTTCTTCTCGCTCGGAGCGGCCACGGTGAGCCTGGATGCCAGCATCCTGGCCTATTCGGTCGATACCGTCGGCGACGAGCGATACACCCTGAAATTCAAGAACTTACGTACCGGCGAGCTGTACGACGACGAGATCGTGGGGATCGGCGCCGGGGCCACCTGGGCCGCCGACAACAAGACGATCTACTACGTCACGGTCGACGAGGCGTGGCGACCGGACACCGTGTGGCGCCACCGATTGGCGTCCGGACTGCCCGCGCAGAAGGTCCATCACGAGGCCGACGAGCGGTTCTGGATCGGTATCGGGCGCAGCCGCAGCGACAAGTACGTGTTCATCGCCGCCGGCAGCGCGGTGACCACCGAGGTTCGCTACGGCGATGCGTCCGACCCGGAAACCAGCTTCACACCTGTTCTGCCACGCAAAGATTCGGTGGAATACGACGTCGAACATGCGGTGATCGGTGGCCAGGACAGGTTCCTGATCGTCCACAACGACGGCGCCGAGAACTTCACCCTGGTCGAGGCTCCTGTCGAGGATCCGACGAACATGCGGACCCTGATCGAGCACCGTGCCGACGTCCGGCTCGACGGTGTCGAAGCCTTCGACGATCATCTGGTGGTCAGCTACCGCAGCGAAGCCTTGCCGAGAATTCAACTGTGGCCCTTTGATTCTGCTGGCAATTTCGGGCACCGGACGGACGTCACCTTCGAGTCCGAGTTGATGTCGGTGGGTACCGCGGGCAACCCGAACTGGTCAGCGCCGCGGCTGCGGGTCGCGGCCACGTCGTTCGTCGTCCCGGTGCGGATCTACGACCTGGATCTGGCCACGGGGGAACGAATCCTGTTGCGCGAGCAGCCGGTGCTGGGTGACTACCGGCCGGAGGACTACGTCGAACGTCGGGACTGGGCGGTGGCCGCCGACGGGACGAAGGTGCCGCTGTCGATCATTCACCGCGCCGACGCGACACTTCCGGCGCCGGCGTTGCTGTACGGCTACGGTGCCTATGAGTCGTGTGAAGACCCCCGGTTCTCGATCGCCCGGCTATCGTTGTTGGATCGCGGCATGGTGTTCGTCATCGCCCATGTGCGCGGCGGTGGCGAGATGGGCCGAGGCTGGTACGAACACGGCAAGCTGCTGGAGAAGAAGAACACCTTCACCGATTTCATCAGTGCCGCAGAGCATCTGGTGGCATCGGGGGTGACCCGGCCGGAGAATCTGGTGGCGCTCGGCGGCAGTGCCGGCGGTCTGCTGATGGGCGCGGTGGCCAACATGGCGCCGCGGCTCTTCGCCGGAATCCTGGCGCAGGTTCCGTTCGTCGACGCGCTGACCACCATCCTGGACCCCTCGTTGCCGCTCACTGTCACCGAGTGGGACGAGTGGGGTAATCCGTTGGCGGACAAGGACGTCTACGAGTACATGAAGTCCTACACGCCGTACGAGAATGTCACTGCGCAGGACTACCCGGCGATTTTGGCGATGACCTCGCTCAACGACACCCGGGTGTACTACGTTGAGCCGGCGAAATGGGTTGCCGCCCTGCGGTATAGCAAGACCGATGCGCACCCGGTGCTGCTAAAGACCGAGATGGCGGCCGGTCACGGCGGCACCAGCGGGCGCTATGAACGCTGGAAGGAAGCGGCATTCCAGTACGCGTGGGTGCTAGCCACCGCAGACCCCGACGAATATCGCGGCGGCTAGGAACGCCACCTCCAGGGCGGTCCGGACGCCCAACTTCGAGGTCATCGAGGCCGGCGGGTCGGGCATCCTGGCTGCGTAGACGTTCGCCGGGAACATGGCCAGCATCAACAGGAAAAGGCAACCGGCCGCGGCGACGCGGGTGGGCGGGAACAGCAGTCCGACCGCGCCGACCAGTTCCAGTACGCCGGTGACGGTCACCAACAACCCGGGCGAGGGTAGCCGCGGTGGAACGATGGCGATCATGTCGCGGCGCATACCGGGCGTGAAATGTGCGAACCCGGTCATGATGAACATCAGGGCCAATCCGGCTGCGACGGCGCTCGGCCAGCTGTCGAGGTAGGCCGCCCCGAGCCATCCGGCGAGTCGTGCGGCCACGCTGCCCAACACGAGTACGAGGAGTACGGCCATAATCGATACCTCCGTGAACTTGTCGGTGACAAGATAAGCGTAACGGAGAACTAGTCGATGTCAAGATCTGGGTTACCATGGGTCATGACCAAGCAGGGCTACCACCATGGCGACTTGAAGGCCGTCATTCTTCGGAGCGCGGCGGAGTTGGTTGCCGAAAACGGTGCCGACGGTATCTCGCTACGCGAATTAGCCCGCGCCGCAGGCGTTTCGCATGCGGCGCCGGCGCATCACTTCACCGATCGCCGCGGGTTGTTCACCGCCTTGGCTGCCGAAGGCTTCGCGCTCCTGGCCGAGGCGCTGCGCGAGTCCCGCCCGGATTTCATCGACGCCGCCCGTGCCTATGTCCGGTTCGCCGTCGAACACCCCGGCCACTATCGGGTGATGTTCGACGGGTCGCTCTTCGATGCTGCCGATCGGGCGTTGTGTGCGGCACAGGAGGCCGCGTCGGTCGAGCTGAACGCCGGCATCGGCACGCTCACCGATGCCCAGGCTCGGTCGGATCCGGACGGCGCAGCGTTGGCGGCCTGGTCGTTGGTGCACGGGTACGCCATGCTGCGGCTCAACGGCGCGGTCGGCGCGGACGCGGATCCGGTCGACACCGCCGAACGGATCGCCCGAATCCTGTTCGCCGGCTGACGCATATCCCTGCCCACCCAATTCGCGAGGCCTAGTACGTTGGCGGTCATGGCACTGACCGATATTCCACTGACCACCCTCGACGGCACTCCCACCTCGTTGGCCGACTACGCCGACGGCGCAGTGCTGGTGGTCAACGTCGCCTCCAAGTGTGGGCTGACCCCGCAGTACGCGGCATTGGAACAACTCGCACGCGACTACAAAGACCGCGGATTGACGGTCATCGGCGTGCCGTGCAACCAGTTCATGGGCCAGGAGCCGGGCAGCGCCGAGGAGATTCAGCAGTTCTGCTCGAGCACCTTCGGCGTTACTTTCCCGCTGCTGGCCAAGTCCGACGTCAACGGCGACGACCGGCACCCGCTGTATGCCGAACTCACCCAGGCGGCGGATGCCGACGGTGCGGCCGGCGACATCCAGTGGAACTTCGAGAAGTTCCTGCTGGCTCCGGGCGCCGCCGTGGTCAACCGGTTCCGCCCCACCGTCGCGCCGGATTCACCCGAGGTCATCGCCGCTATAGAAGCGGTCTTACCCGGTTAACTCGCACCAGATCGTCAACTGCCACCCACGTGGTGGAAACCGTCGGGACACCTGACGTTGCCATAATCGAGACGTGGCTGGGCAGCTGATCGTCTCGATCTCGGGCATCCGGGACCGCACGCTGAATGATGTCGCGGACCTGTGCGCCGAGTTGGACGCCCGGAACGTGCCGGCATCGCTGTTGGTGGCGCCGCGGCTCAAGGGCGGCTACCGACTCGACGCCGACCGCCCCACCGTCGACTGGCTGCGAAGCCGCCGCGCCGACGGAGATGCCGTGGTACTGCACGGCTTTGACGAGGCAGCCACCAAGAAACGCCGCGGCGAGTTCGCGACGCTGCAGGCGCACGAGGCGAATCTGCGACTGATGGGCGCCGACCGCGTGCTCGAACACCTGGGCCTGCGTACCCGGCTGTTCGCAGCCCCGGGCTGGACGGTGTCGCAGGGCACGGTGACGGCATTGCCGCGCAACGGCTTCCGTCTGCTCGCCGGCGTCAGCGGCATCACGGATCTGGTGCGCGGCACGACGGTTCGGGCGCGCGTTCTGGGTATCGGTGAGGGGTTCCTGACCGAGCCATGGTGGTGCCGGACGTTGGTCCTGGCCGCCGAACGCACCGCACGGCGCTCGGGAACCGTGCGCGTCGCCGTCGCTGCCGGACAGTTGGGCCGGCCCGGCCCGCGGCAGGCGGTGCTGGACTCCATCGACCTGGCCCTGATGCACGGTTGTGGTCCGCAGGTCTATAGCTGGGAGCCCTATCCGGCGCTCACCGACGCCGCCTGACGCGAAATCACTCGGGCGGATGGCCGGCCGGTTCGGGCGCAGGTATTGCCGATGTTCCGCCCAGCGCTCGAGTCAGCACATCGGGCCCAGCGGCGAGGATCGCGAAGCACACCATCGAGGTGGCGTACAGCGCTCCACCGACGATATCGGTGAAGTAGTGAAAGTGGTTGCTGGCCATGCCGATTGAACCGAACACGCTGAACGCGGTCGCAGCCGCGCAGGTCCACCATCTGATGCCGACGGCCAGCACCAGCATCGAGGTCACGGTGATGACCGCGGTGGTGTGCCCGCTCGGGTAAGCCAGGAAGCCTTCCCAGCGCCGGTCGAAAAGGCCCTTGAGCATCCGGGCGCCGATGATCGAGACCAGCGGACAGAGAGCCATCACCGCTGCCGTACGCCACAGCCGGCGGCGCAGCGTGAGGCCCACGGCTATGGCGAGCAGCGGGACCAACACCCAGACCCGGTTGAACAGCAACATCCAGCGCGGGTGCGGCCCGAGGCATTCCCGCGACACGGCCGTGAACCACTGGTCGACCGGGGTCGTCCCCGGCCCGACCAGACTGCCCACCACCACCATGGCGGTCAGGCCGACCAGGGGCCACCACCAGAGGAATCGTCGCACCGTCAGAACTCTGTCCCGCTCTCCTGGACGAGCACCCGGAAATCGGTATCGGTCATCTCGGTCAGCCGGCCGTAGTAGATCCCGGTCGCCACTTCGGCGACCACGCCTTGGTGGATCGGCACCGCGTGCTGCGGGGCCACCGCGCGCAGGAAATCGACCGCCTCGGAGATTTTCATCCACGGCGCGGCGGCGGGCGCGGCCAGCACCTCGATCGGCTCGTCGGGTACGTACAGCGCATCGCCGGGATGCATCAGTCGCGCCGGATGCCCGGCATCACCGACCAGGTACGAGATGTTGTCGATGATCGGGATCTCCGGATGGATCACCGCGTGCTTGCCGCCGGCGCCCCGGACCGTCAGGTGCCCGATGGACAGGGTGTCGCCGACGTGCACCGGCTGCCAAGGCCCACCGAGCTGGGCCGCAGTCATCGGATCGGCGTACAGCTTGGCCTGCGGGTTTGCCTCGACCAGGGCCGGGAGCCGGGCCGGATCGGCATGGTCAGGGTGCTGATGGGTGATCAAGATGGCGTCCACGCCAGTGATGCCTTCGAAGCCGTGCGAGAAGGTGCCGGGGTCGAACAGGACCGTGGTGTCGCGGCCGGAGTCGCTGAACCGGGCGAGCAGGCAGGAATGTCCGAAGTGCGTCAGCTCCATGACTCCATTGTGCGGGCATCTGCGCGACCGAGCCGCGCCGGTAGAGTAACCCCCGAGCAATCCGACCCGAACAAAGGAGCGCGCGTGGCCCGCGTCGTTGTGCACGTGATGCCCAAGGCCGAGATCCTGGACCCGCAGGGCCAGGCGATTGGCGGGGCGCTGGGGCGTCTCGGCGTGACCGGCATCTCGGATGTCCGGCAGGGCAAGCGTTTCGAGCTCGAAGTCGATGACAGCGTGTCCGATGAGACCCTGGAGCACATCGCCGAGACGCTGCTGGCCAACACCGTCATCGAAGACTTCTCGGTGCACAGGGAGAACGCATGACCTCCAATATCGGCGGGGCGAGCGCAGCGACGGGAAAAATCGACGGGGCGAGCGCAGCGACGGGAAAAATCGGCGTCATCACCTTCCCCGGGACGCTCGATGACGTCGATGCTGCCCGCGCGGTGCGGGCGGTCGGCGGCGAGGCGGTCAATCTCTGGCATGCCGACGCCGACTTGAAAGGCGTGGACGCCGTGATCGTCCCCGGCGGCTTCTCCTACGGGGACTACCTGCGCTGCGGCGCCATCGCCAAGTTCGCTCCGGTCATGGCATCGGTGGTCGACGCAGCCGCCAAGGGCATGCCGGTTCTGGGCATTTGCAACGGTTTTCAGGTGCTGTGCGAGGCCGGGCTGCTGCCCGGCGCGCTGACCCGCAATGAGGGCCTGCACTTCATCTGCCGCGACGTGTGGCTGGAGGTGGCGGCGACGTCCACCGCGTGGAGCGGCCGCTACGAGGCCGGCGCCGACATCCTGATTCCGCTGAAGTCCGGCGAAGGCCGTTACGTCGCATCGGAGAAGGTGCTCGACGAGCTCGAGGGCGAAGGCCGGGTGGTGTTCCGCTACCGGGACAACCTGAACGGCTCGATGCGCTCGATCGCAGGGGTCAGCTCGGCCAATGGTCGGGTGGTCGGCTTGATGCCGCACCCCGAGCACGCCACCGAAGCGCTGACCGGCCCGTCTGACGACGGTCTCGGCATCTTCTTCTCCGCGCTGGATGCAGTACTGACGGCTTAGAGGCGAGCGGAGCGACGGGGAGTCGACGTAGAGGCGAGCGGAGCGACGGGGAGTCGACGTAGAGGCGAGCGAAGCGACGGGGAGTCGACGTAGAGGCGAGCGGAGCAACGGGGAGTCGACGTAGAGGCGAGCGGAGCAACGGGCCATGAGCAAGTTCGTGGTGCTGACGCTCTGGTACGTGCTCTTCGGCGTCATCGCGTTGACGGCGTTGGTGTGGAGCGTCGTCAAGGTGATCGACCGGGATTTCCTCACGACTGCCGTGGTGCTGGGTTTCGTGTCGTGCTGCGTGGGATTGATTGCCTACCTGTCGCTTCCGATGTCGGGAGTGGTCACGCCGCGCCCGGAATACGACCACATCGGCACCACGATCCGGCGGGACTCGGCGGTGGACATCTCCTACCTGCTGATCGTCGGCGGCGCCTTCGTCAGCGTGGGGACTGTGGCGCTTTTCGGCTGGTCCGGCCGCATCGACATCGCACTGCCGCCGGGACAAACCTGGTCGCGGTACGCCGGTGTCGCGGCGATGGCCACGCTGGCTCTGCTGCCGGTGCTGTGGATGACGCTGCGTCACCGCGGCACTGGCTTCGTCCGGCTGACCGAGGCCGGTATCGAGATTCTGGGCCGCGGGGGTTTGGCCTCGTGCACCTGGGATGAGGTCGTCGACATCACCAACACGCTGGCCGGTCGCATGTCATCGCCACGCGAAAAGCTCTACGTGGTCAAGCGGAAAGGGCCCGAGCTGTCCACCACCGCCGACGCCTACACCCCGGGCGGCGATGCCCTGCGCCGGTTCGTCCGCTTCTATCTGATCTACTCCGACTATCGCTACGAACTCACCGACGGCAGTGCGGTGGACCGGTTCTGGGCCGAGAACCAGTGGATCCAGAACTAGGCCTTTAGGTGCCCAGTGCCACCGACGCCTCTGCGGTGTAGCACAGGAACGTCAAGGTCTCCTGCAGATACAACTGCACGTTGTCGGCATCGTGCGACAGGTAGCCGATCGTCACGTCGGTGCCCAGATGCAGATCGAAATCGCCTCCGCGCGTGGACAATACGAACGCACCGTCGATGGCCGGCGCCCAGATGATGTCCCCGTCGACCAAACGGTTGAGGTGCTCGAGCAGCGGATAACCGTGCTCGGTGGTCTCACTGACCTTGGTGTACGCCTCGGCCGACAGCAGCACCGAATACGGGCCGTCCACGCCCGCCAGCCGCAGTTCGGACAATGCCTGCGAGATGACGTCCGGGTAGCCGCGCGGGTCGTCGGGCAGCGCCAGCGCGGGGTTGGAACTGGCCGCGCGGATACCGTCGATCTGCGCCGCCGGGTAGCCCTCGAAGATCGCCCGGTCCTCGGCGAAGGCCAGCTGCTTGGCGGCCTCCTTCACCGGATCCCAGTTCGAATCCTGCGAACCGCGCTCGACGTCGTCGACGTCCTCGCGCGACACCGTGAACGGCACCCGCAACCGCACCAACGGCCGTGCGTCGCGCAGGTGTGCCACCACTCCGTCGCCGGGCGATGCGACCGCCAGCAGGTGGCCGGTGCTGACCGCGGCCGTCACCGGTCCGCCCGGATCGCTCACGTCGACCACCCGCCGTCCCGCGATATGCCGCTTGAAGGTGCGGGCGGCCTCCTCCTCGATCTGGTCCCAGGCGGCCGACGTGACGGGTGCCAGTTCGCGGTACAGGTTGTTCATTGCGGTTGACCTTTCAGGCTGCCGATGGACAGGTGACTGTGGTGCTCGGGAGTTGCGGCCGGTGCCGCGGGCAACGACGGGGGAGCGTCGAGGAAATCCGTTGTCGGAGTGAAGAACATGACGCCGGTGACCGGGGTCGAGAAATCCAGGATGCGGTCGGTGTTGCCGGGCGGGTCGCCGATGAACATGTTGTGCAGCATGCGTTCGGTGACGTCCGGATCGGCCGAGTAGGCGATGTAGTAGGTGCCGAATTCGGCGGAGCCGACCCGGCCGAACGGCATGTTGGCCCGCACGATCTGCAGCTGGTTGCCGTCGGCGTCGTTGATCACGTTCAGCGCCAGGTGTGAATTCGGCGGTTTCACGTCGTCGGGCATCTCGATGTCCTCGAGCTTGCTGCGTCCGATCACTCGCTCCTGCTCGGTGACAGAAAGTGAGTTCCAGCCCGTCATGTCGTGCAGGTACTTCTGCACGTGTACGTAACTGCCGCCGGAGAAGTCGGGGTCTTCGGCACCGATCTGTGCGGCGGACACCGCGTCTGGGCCGTCCGGGTTCTCGGTGCCGTCGACGAAGCCGAGCAGGTCCCGGTTCTCGAAGAACTTGAAGCCGTGCACCTCGTCGACCACGGTCACCGCGCCGTCGAGTGACCGCAGGATCTGCCCGGCCAGCTCGAAACAGACGTCCATCGCATTGGCCCGGATGTGGAACAGCAGGTCGCCCGGCGTTGACGGGGCGTGGTGGCGGCCGCCCTGCAACGCCGGGAACGGGTGCAGCTGGGCCGGCCGCGGCCCACTGAACAAGCGGTCCCAGGCGTCGGATCCGACCGACGTCACCAAGCTCAAATTGCTTGCCGGCGTGCGGAATCCGACTGCCCGCACCAAACCGGACAGGCCGGAGAGCACATCGTTGACGGCGGACTCGGCACCGTCGTCGATGGTGGCGATGAGGAAGATCGCCGCCGATGTCAGCGGGACCAGTACCGGTTGGGGGCGTGCAGGCACGCCCTCGACCCTAACGTCGTCGGCCCCCGTTTTCCGGGTAAGGGCGATGACTGTTTCTATACCGACCGGACGCGGGCACGGATCGGCCCGTCGGCCACCATGGTGAACGGCAGGGCGAGCGGGAAGCTCGTGTCGAGCGAGTGGAACTCGGTGTGCCTGACCATGGTGGCGATCGCCAGGGTGGCTTCCAGCATGGCGAAGTGGTCGCCGATGCAGGTTCGTGCTCCGGCGCTGAACGGGATGAACTGCCACCGGTCGCGGCCCTTCGACTGCTCGGGGCCGAAGCGGTCCGGGTCGAACTTCAGCGGCCGGTCCCACAACGTCGGATCGCGGTGCATCGCGTACACCCCGACCATGCAGATGGTGCCTGCTTGCACCCGGTAGCCGTCGACTTCGATGTCCGAGGTGACCGAGCGTGGGTTGATCGGGCCCGGCGGGCACAACCTGAGTGCCTCGTGCAGCACCTGGACCGTGTAGGTCAAAGCGGGAAGGTCTGCGGGGGTGAGTTCCCGGTCGCCGACGGAGGCGGCCTCGGTCCGTACCTTGTCCTGCATGTCGGGGTGGTGGCCGAGGGCCCAGAGGGCGTAGGTCAATGTCGTGGCGGTGGTGTCGTGGCCGGCGAGCATGAATACCAGGAGCTCGTTGCAGATCTCCTCGTCGGTCAAGGTATGTCCGGTTTCCGGGTCCTGCGCGGTCATCATCGAGCGCACCAGCGGCGCATCGTGGTCGGGATCGTTGCGGCAGGCATTCAGGATCGTGGTTGCCAATTCCTGCAATTCGACGACTGCGGCGCGGGCCCGATGGCGGCCGGGGGTGGGCAGCCACTGTGGCGCCTTGACGGGGCTGGTGGCTCGAGCTGTCACGTAGCTCAACGCCGTCCGAATGGGCTCGGCCATCTGGTCGGCGCGCTCGTCGAGATCGATCCCGAGCACTGAGCGTCCCAGTGCCCCCAACGTCACCCGGCGGCTTGCGGTGTCCAGATCCACCACCTCACCGTCGAACCAGCTTTCCGCGATCTTGTCGGCAGCCTGAGCCATGTGCCCGCCGAAGGCGGCGACGGTCTTCTTGGTGAAGACCGGCTGCAACATACGCCGGCGTGGCAGCCAGGGACCGTTCTTCAGCGTGAAGAGGTTCTCGCCGAACAGTTGACGAACTTCGTCATGGTTCGGCGCCCGATCGGTGGATGCCGCATATCCGCTCAGGGCGTCGTGCGCGCCCCGCGGCGAGGTCGTCATCACGATCTCCGGCATCAGCCATTTTGGCGCCAGCTTCAACCTGGTCACCGAACCGCCGGCGTCCCGCAGGACTTCCGATCCGGTGTGAAAGGTCCGTAGGGCTCGCAGCTGCCGCCGATACGGCAATGGATTTCTCGGCGCCAGCGGCAGGTCGCCAATATTGTCGCTCGAGATAATTCCGTGGGACACGAGTTGAGGATCCGCGGTCGGGCGGACGGACGCATCAGCCGAACGGCGTAGATTTCCTGGCCATGACCGGAGCTTCCGCCGCTGGCCTCTGCGCGTTCATCGATGCGTCCCCGTCGCCGTTCCATGTCTGTCTGACCGTGGCCGCCCGGCTGCGCGACGCGGGCTTCACGGAACTGGCCGAGACCTCACCGTGGCCCGCCACGCCGGGGCGGTACTTCGTGGTGCGGGCCGGGTCGTTGGTCGCCTGGAACTCCACAGAGCAGCCGCTGCCGTTCCGGATCGTGGGCGGTCACACCGACAGCCCCAATCTGCGGGTCAAACAGCACCCCGACCGCTTCGTCAGTGGCTGGCAGGTGGTGGCGCTGGAGCCGTACGGCGGGGCCTGGCTGAACTCCTGGCTGGATCGCGACCTGGGGATCAGCGGGCGGCTGTCCGTGCGTCGCGGGTCGCGGGTCGAAGACCTACTGGTGCGCATCGACGATCCGATCCTGCGGGTGCCGCAGCTGGCGATCCACCTGTCCGATGACCGCAAGGGCGTCGCCCTGGATCCGCAGCGTCACGTCAACGCAGTCTGGGGAGTCGGCACAGGAGGGCGCGACTTCCTGGCGTTTGTTGCCGGTCGCGCGGGCGTGGCGGCCGCTGACGTATTGGCCGCCGATCTGATGACGCACGACCTCGCGCCGTCCGGGTTGATCGGCGCCGGCAACGAATTGGTCAGTGCGCCAAGGCTGGACAACCAGGGCACCTGCTATGCGGGGCTGGAGGCGTTCCTGGCTGCTTCGCCCTCGGGCTTTGTTCCGGTGCTGGCCCTGTTCGATCACGAAGAAGTCGGCTCGACCTCCGATCACGGAGCCCAATCCGATTTGCTGCCAACCATTTTGGAGCGCATCGTGCTGGCTGCGGGCGGCAGCCGCGAGGACCTGTTGCGCCGACTGGCCGGGTCGATGGTGGCCTCCGGCGACATGGCGCACGCCACCCATCCGAACTACCCCGAGCGTCACGAGCCCGGGCATCTCATCGAGGTCAATGCCGGGCCCGTGCTCAAGGTGCAGCCCAACCTGCGCTACGCCACCGATGGCCGCACCGCCGCCGCCTTCGCGCTCGCCTGCGATCAGGCCGGAGTTCCGTTGCAGCGCTACGAGCATCGGGCCGACCTGCCGTGCGGGTCGACCATCGGCCCGATGACCGCCGCCCGCACCGGCATCCCCACCGTCGATGTCGGCGCGGCGCAGCTGGCCATGCATTCGGCACGCGAACTGATGGGTGCCGACGATGTCGCCGCGTATTCGGTTGCGCTGCGGGCATTTTTGTCACCGACCTGACCTACTCTGGCGGCCATGACATTCAAAGTGGAGATGGTCACCTTCGACTGCGTCGACGCGCAGGCGCTGGCGGATTGGTGGGCCGACCAGTTCGGCGGCTCAGTGCACACCCTGCTGCCCGACGAGTTCTTCGTGGTCAACATGACCGAGGGCACCAACCTGGGGTTCCAGAAGGTAGACGTTCCGACGCCGGGCAAGAACCGCTTGCACCTCGACTTCCACATCGACGGTGACGTCGACACCGAGGTGGCACGGCTCAAAGCTGCCGGCGCCACCGAAACCGAGCGGCACGCCTTCGGCGACCAGGCGCGCTGGGTGGTACTGGCCGACCCCGAGGGCAACGCGTTCTGCATCGCCGGCGCGGTATGACGAGCTGAGCGAGGAGATGTGATGGCAGATATTCGTCTTGGCGCGGTCTCGATCGACTGTGCCGACCCGGTTGAGTTGGCCGGTTTCTACCGGAACGTGTTGGAACTGGAGGAGATGTTCTCCTCGCACGACTTCGTCGCGTTGAAGGGAGCGAGCGTCCTGCTCACCTTCCAGCGAGTAGCCGAGCACCAGGCCGCGAGTTGGCCCGACGGCGCGGTGCCCAAGCAGCTGCACTTGGAGCTGGCGGTCTCGGACCTCGACGCGTCCGAAGCCCGGATGGTGGCGCTGGGCGCCACCAAGGCCGAGGTTCAGCCGAACCCGGACGGTTGGCGGGTATTGATCGATCCCGCGGGCCACCCGCTGTGCATCACCACGTTGATCCCGGAGTAGGGCACCGCGGACCCGGCTACTGACCGGCCTGTACCTCCTGCTCGGTCAGCATTCCTTGTTGCTCGGCCTGCTGGGCCTCCTGCTCGGCCATTTCATTCTGTTGTTCGGCCTCTTGCTGGGAGGCTTGCATTTCTTGCTGGTCGATCATCTGCTGATTGAGCGCTTCTTGCTCTTGCTGTGCAGCTTGATCGTTTTCTTCCTCCTGCTGCTGGGCCCAGTCGTTGTTGTCGTCGGTGTCATCGAGCGGTGCAGGAGGACGCTGTTCCGCGAGGGAACTCCAGGGGGCTGACGGGCCGGCAGCAAGCGCGACCGACGCCGGTGCGAAGGCCAGGGCGGCGGACACGGTGACCACCGTGATCGCGGCCCTGGCGAGGGTGTTTTGAGGTTTCATCGGGCAAAATTAGGTCCGCAGAGTATGGGTGACATTGGTCCTACTTAGCCGCCGGCTATGAGTGCACTCGGGTGGCGCTCGCAGGCGCTCTCTAGAATGGCTCCGTGACTGGTAACGCACCCGAAGTGGACACCGTCGAGCGCGCCGCAGCATCCCCCGATCAGCCCCAGCCCTACCGTGAGCTCGGTCTCAAGGACGACGAGTACGAGCGCATCCGGCAGATCCTGGGGCGCCGGCCCACCGATGCCGAACTGGCCATGTATTCGGTGATGTGGAGCGAGCACTGCTCCTACAAGTCGTCCAAGGTGCACCTGCGCTACTTCGGCGAGACCACCACCGACGAGATGCGGGCCGGCATGCTGGCCGGCATCGGCGAGAACGCCGGCGTCGTCGACATCGGCGACGGCTGGGCCGTCACCTTCAAGGTCGAATCGCACAACCACCCGTCGTACGTCGAGCCCTACCAGGGCGCGGCCACCGGCGTCGGCGGCATCGTCCGCGACATCATGGCCATGGGTGCCCGCCCGGTCGCCGTCATGGACCAGCTGCGCTTCGGCGCGGCCGACGCACCTGACACCCGACGAGTGCTCGACGGTGTGGTCCGCGGCGTCGGCGGTTACGGAAACTCCCTGGGACTGCCCAACATCGGTGGCGAGACCATCTTCGACCCCTCCTACGCGGGCAACCCGCTGGTGAACGCCCTGTGCATTGGCGTGCTCCGCAAGGAAGACCTGCACCTGGCGTTCGCCTCGGGTGCCGGCAACAAGATCATCCTGTTCGGTGCCCGCACCGGCCTGGACGGCATCGGTGGTGTC
This sequence comes from Mycobacterium sp. MAA66, assembly GCF_041261665.1. Lineage (NCBI taxonomy): Bacteria > Bacillati > Actinomycetota > Actinomycetes > Mycobacteriales > Mycobacteriaceae > Mycobacterium > Mycobacterium sp. MAA66. The sequence goes on from NZ_JBGCCC010000004.1 coordinate 218,554, forward strand.
TCGGTGCTGGCGTCGGACACCTTCTCCGGTGATGAGTCGGGTGCCGGCCGTAAGAAGCTGCCTTCGGTGCAGGTCGGCGACCCGTTCACCGAGAAGGTACTCATCGAGTGCTGCCTGGAGCTGTACGCCGCTCATTTGGTGGTCGGCATCCAGGACCTTGGTGGTGCCGGATTATCCTGTGCCACTTCGGAATTGGCGTCTGCCGGCGATGGTGGCATGCACATCGAACTGGATCAGGTGCCGCTGCGCGCCACCGGTATGACCCCGGCGGAGGTGCTCTCCAGCGAATCGCAGGAGCGCATGTGCGCCGTCGTCACCCCGGAGAACGTCGACGCCTTCATGGCCGTCTGCCGCAAATGGGACGTGCTGGCCACCGTCATCGGTGAGGTCACCGACGGCGACCGGCTGCGCATCAGCTGGCAGGGGGACACCGTGGTGGACGTGCCGCCGCGCACGGTTGCCCACGAGGGGCCGGTCTATCAGCGCCCGGTGCAGCGCCCCGATACCCAGGACGCACTCGTCGCGGACACCTCCGCGAAGCTGCCCCGGCCGACCACCGGCGATGAATTGCGTGCCACGCTGCTAAAGCTGGTGGGCAGCCCGCACCTGTGCAGCCGGGCTTTCATCACCGAGCAGTACGACCGCTACGTCCGCGGCAATACCGTGCTGGCCGAGCACGCCGACGGCGGGGTGCTGCGCATCGACGAGGCCACCGGTCGCGGTGTGGCGATCTCCACCGACGCCTCCGGTCGCTACACCCAGCTCGACCCGTACACGGGTGCGCAGCTGGCGCTGGCCGAGGCCTACCGCAACGTCGCCGTCACCGGCGCCACCCCGGTCGCCGTCACCAACTGCCTCAACTTCGGCTCGCCGGAGGATCCGGGCGTCATGTGGCAGTTCTCCCAGGCCGTCCGCGGTCTGGCGGATGGTTGTGCGGCCCTTGGCATTCCGGTTACCGGTGGCAACGTCAGCTTCTACAACCAGACCGGCTCGACGGCCATCCTCCCTACTCCGGTGGTGGGTGTGCTGGGTGTCATCGACGACGTGCACCGGCGCATCCCGACCGGCTTCGGCACCGAACCGGGAGAGACGCTGATACTGCTCGGCGACACCCGCGACGAGTTCGACGGCTCGGTGTGGGCCCAGGTCACCGGCGATCACCTCGGTGGTGTCCCGCCCAAGGTCGACCTGGACCGCGAGAAACTGATCTCCGAAGTGCTGACGGCCGGCTCACGCGACGGACTGCTGTCCGCGGCTCATGACCTGAGCGAGGGCGGGCTGATCCAGGCCGTCGTCGAATCGGCGCTGGCCGGCGAAACCGGTTGCCGCGTCCTGCTTGCCGAGGATGCCGATCCGTTCGTGACGCTGTTCTCCGAATCGGCGGGCCGAGTGCTGGTCGCGGTGCCGCGCACCGAGGAAAGCCGGTTCATGGCCATGTGCGAGGCCCGCGAGTTGCCGGCCGTGCGCATCGGCGTGGTGGACCCGGGCAGCGATTCGGTCGAGGTGCAGGGTCAGTTCACCGTGACGCTGGACGAACTGCGCCGGGTCTCCGAGAGCGTGCTGCCCGCCCTGTTCTCCCATGAGTGATGTCGGTGCGCTACGTCCCGCTGAGCGAGACGTAGCGCACCGAAACCACAGCCGTGGCCGGGCGTAAGGCGCCCGACCCGGGCGCCACGCGGGCTGCGGTCTTGCTGGTCGCGGACTGGCTGCGTGACGAGCAGGCAGACGCGCCACCGCAGGCCGCGATCGGCGAAGCGGTCCGGCTGACGGCGCGCACCCTGGCCGCGGTCGCGCCCGGTGCGTCCGTCGAAGTCCGAGTGCCGCCCTTTGTGGCGGTGCAATGTATTTCGGGGCTCAGCCACACCCGCGGCAACCCGCCGAATGTGGTGGAGACCGACCCGCGCACCTGGCTGCTGCTCGCCACCGGACTGTGCGCGGTCTCCGACACCACGGGTTTGCAGATGTCCGGGTCACGGGCAGCGGAAATTGCCGACTGGCTGCCTCTGGTTGCACTCACTTGAAGAACGGGTACTCCTGCACCCAGTGAAAACCCCTGTTGCGCAGGGTGAATTGACTGAGGTCGACCTGCTCGAGGGCGATGCGTACGGGGCGGCCCTGCATCGTGCCGGTCAGTTGCAGCTGCCCGGCTGACGGTCGGGACACGCTCAGCTCGGCCAGTGTCGCCCCGCCGGGTTCGGACATCGTGATGGTGTCGGCGCTGACGCCGGCGGGCGCGTTGACCAGGTCGCCGTTCATCCGTTGGTACGTCACCGCGCCGGGCTTCTCGAAAACCAGGCGTTGCCAACGGGTCTGATCGGTGGTCAGGGGCGGCACCGGCTTGCCCTCGACACTGAACTCCCGGACCGACCAGATGCCGTACAACTCGGGCTTGGCGCTGCCGCCGCCATGCGTGTGCCACGCCTGCCAGCTGGCCCAGCCGCAGCCGGCCACCATCCAGAGACCCAGCACGGCCTGCACCGTGGCGGCTCGCCGATTGGCCCGTTCGGTGCCGAACAGTGGGGGTTGGCTGACCGGCTCTGACGGACGCTGCAGCACGAACAGATCCATCAGCCGGCGCAGCTGCGGGGCGAGCAGCACCAGGCTCATCAGCAGCAGATGTCCGGACAGGATCTTGACCGGCACATCGAAGGTCATGTTGAGCAGAAATACCTGGGCCATGCTCGCCAGGCCGAGCAGCGTCCCCAGCGTCGCGGTGCGCGGCAGGAACATCAGCAACCCTGCCAGCACTTCGACGGCACCCAGGGCCATCTCGTACGGCTGTGAACTACCCACCTGCAGCCACAGCACCGAGGCCGGGCTGAAGTCACCGTAGGACCGCAGCAACGCTGTCGGCGTCGGAGTCGGCATCTGCGTGGGCACGAGTTTGGCGAACCCGTAGAAGAGCATCTGTCCGGCGATGCACAACCGCAGAATCGTCAGGAACCAGGCCGACAGCCGCGAGTAGTCGCGTCGCCGCCGGTCGGCCAGCGTCCACACCGCGGTGCCGACGATCGCGACGACCAGTAGGCAGAACACCATCACCCAGATCACTGCCTGATCGCCGCTGCCGGAATCCTGGTGCAGCGCCGCCTCGACACCGAAGACCTCGCGGCCGACCCAGTTCAGCGCCGGGCTCAGGACGGTCATCTGCCACATCACCGCCAGCTTCGGCAGCCACTGGCCCATGATCCCGAAGAAGGCGAAGGTGATCTGCGCGAACAACAGACAGAACAGGCCGAAGTACAGAAAGCAAAACCTGAATGCGATCTTCGTCACGGTGGACCAAGGCCGGCGCGGGGCGTCAGCGACGGAATCGACGGGGTCGATACCGGGCTTGTCTGAAAGTTGACTGGGCATGAAAACCATATAAACAGCTGGATTGTGGTGGGCCGATGACGATCCTGAGCGATCGAGGGCGGCGCGCGCGCCGCGCGGTAGCTGAGCTGGAGATGGGCCCGTCCGGCGCGCTGCTGGAACACGACGCGCTACCGGACACGCCATTCGATTCCATTTCGCACCCCCATGGACCGTAGACTCGCTTTCGTCACCAACCGCCGCCCCAGGAGCAGCCCTATCGTGACCGATCAGACCGAGAACGAACCACGCGAGGAATGCGGCGTCTTCGGGGTCTGGGCCCCTGGCGAAGATGTGGCAAAGCTCACCTATTACGGCCTTTATGCGCTTCAGCATCGGGGCCAGGAAGCGGCCGGCATCGCCGTCGCCGACGGATCCCAGATCCTGGTGTTCAAGGATCTCGGTCTGGTGAGCCAGGTATTCGACGAGCAGACCCTGGCCGCCATGCATGGCCACGTCGCCATCGGGCACTGCCGCTACTCCACCACCGGCTCCACCACTTGGGAGAATGCACAGCCGGTGTTCCGTAACACCGCTGCCGGTACCGGCGTCGCGCTGGGTCACAACGGCAACCTGGTCAACACCGCCGAGCTGGCTGCTCGGGCGCGGGACGCCGGGCTGGTCAACGCCCGCAACATCGTGACCGCCACCACCGACTCGGACATCCTGGGCGCACTGCTGGCCCACGGCGCCGCCGACGCCACCCTGGAACAGGCCGCCATGGAGCTGCTGCCCACGGTGCGCGGTGCGTTCTGCCTGACCTTCATGGACGAGAACACCCTCTACGCCGCGCGCGACCCGTATGGCGTCCGGCCGCTGTCGCTCGGCCGGCTCGACCGCGGCTGGGTGGTCGCATCCGAGACCGCTGCCCTGGACATCGTCGGCGCCTCGTTCGTCCGCGACATCGAGCCGGGCGAACTGCTGGCCATCGACGCCGACGGCGTGCGCTCGACCCGGTTCGCCAACCCTGAACCCAAGAGTTGCGTGTTCGAGTACGTCTACCTGGCCCGCCCGGACAGCACCATCGCCGGCCGTTCGGTGCACGCCGCCCGCGTCGACATCGGTCGGCGACTGGCCCGCGAGAAGCCGGTCGATGCGGACCTGGTCATCGGTGTCCCGGAGTCCGGCGTGCCGGCCGCGGTCGGCTACGCGCAGGAATCGGGTGTGCCCTACGGCCAGGGTCTGATGAAGAACGCCTACGTGGGCCGCACCTTCATCCAGCCGTCGCAGACCATCCGTCAGCTCGGTATCCGGCTCAAGCTCAATCCGCTCAAGGAAGTCATCCGCGGCAAGCGGCTGATCGTGGTGGACGACTCGATCGTCCGCGGGAACACCCAGCGCGCCCTGATCCGGATGCTTCGCGAAGCGGGCGCCCTCGAGGTCCACGTGCGCATCGCGTCGCCGCCGGTGAAGTGGCCGTGCTTCTACGGCATCGACTTCGCCACCCCGGCCGAGCTCATCGCGAACGCGGTCGAGGACGAGGGCGAGATGCTCGAGGCGGTCCGGCACGCGGTCGGGGCGGACACCCTGGGCTACATCAGCCAACAAGGCATGATCGCCGCGACCGAGCAGCCGGCCAGCCGGCTGTGCGCGGCCTGCTTCGACGGGAACTACCCGATCGAACTTCCCGGCGAGGCCGCGCTCGGCAAGAACGTCGTCGAACACATGCTGGCCTCGGCCGCCCGCACCGGGATTCCGCTGCGGAGCGACAACGACAACCTCTCAGCGCTGCGTAGGCCCTGACAGTCCCGCCGTCCTCGCGTCCATGACGGCACCGCCGTCATGACGACCTGCTGACCGATTGCCGGTCGGACGGGTTCGACCGGTAGCCTTAGGGCCGATGACTAGCCAGGACGAGCGAGCCGAACAGGGCGCCTCTTATGCATCGGCCGGGGTCGATATCGAAGCGGGCGACCGAGCCGTTGAATTGTTCAAACCACATGCCAAGCGGGCAACCAGACCCGAGGTGCGCGGCGGCCTGGGCGGTTTCGCCGGGCTGTTCAGCCTGAAGTCCGGTTACCGAGAGCCGCTGCTGGCCTCCTCGACCGACGGTGTGGGCACCAAGCTCGCCGTCGCACAGGCCATGGACAAGCACGACACCGTCGGCATCGACCTGGTCGCGATGGTGGTCGACGACCTGGTGGTGTGCGGTGCCGAGCCGCTGTTCCTGCAGGACTACATCGCCGTCGGCCGTACCGTGCCGGAGCGGGTCGCGGAGATCGTCGCGGGCATCGCCGAGGGCTGCGTGCAGGCCGGTTGTGCCCTGTTGGGCGGCGAGACGGCCGAACATCCCGGCCTGATGGATCCCGACCACTACGACATCTCGGCCACCGGCGTCGGCGTGGTGGAAGCGGACGACCTATTGGGCCCCGAGCGGGTCAAGCCGGGCGATGTCATCATCGCGATGGCCGCGACGGGCCTGCACTCCAATGGCTACTCGCTGGCCCGCAAGGTTCTGCTCGACATCGACCGGATGAACTTGACGGCCCACGTCGAGGAATTCGGCCGCACGCTCGGTGAAGAACTGCTCGAGCCGACCCGGATCTACGCCAAGGACTGCCTCGCGCTGGCCGCCGAGACCAAGGTGAGCACTTTCTGCCACGTCACCGGCGGTGGACTGGCCGGCAACCTGGAACGCGTCATCCCGCACGGACTGACTGCCGAGTTGGATCGCGGTACCTGGACGCCGGCACCGGTGTTCCAGATGATCGCCCAGCGTGGCCGCGTCGAGCGTGCCGAGATGGAGAAGACCTTCAACATGGGTGTCGGCATGGTCGCCGTCGTCGCGCCGGAGGACACCGACCGCGCGCTGGCGATTCTGACCGCTCGTCACTTGGATTGCTGGACCCTGGGGACCGTCAAGAAGGGCGGCAAGGGCGGTTCGCGGGCCGAGCTGGTTGGCGGACACCCCCGTTTCTGACCCGACGGGTCAGAAACGGTTGGTCGCTGCGCGTTGACAGCCCGGAACGGAAGCCGACGAATGTCAGCCGGTTAGTGACGCCAGTCGTCTTCGGGTACAGCCCAACGGCTGGCCGAATCGCCTTCGAGATCGTCGTCCAGGTCGTTGTCGAGAGCACTGCCGTTGTATCCAACGGAGTCGTTCGACAGTTCCTTTTGTAACCGACCAAAATCGGTTTGCGGTGAGCTGTACTTCAGGTCACGAGCAACCTTGGTCTGCTTTGCCTTTGCCCGGCCGCGGCCCATAGGGGACCCCCTCGCGCAATAACGGAGCGGCCCGGTGTGCAGGCGGCTCCGATCTGAGTGTGTTTATTGTCCTGGAGACAGCTTACCGTGCCCGGCGGTCTCATGTTGGTAGGCCACCCTCACCGGCCGCGTAGTCGATCCACGGCCTGCCGACCTGCGCCGATCCCATCGACCGGCGGCAGCGAGTCGGGGTCGATCACCGCCGGTATGCCGGGCTCGCCTCCAGTACTCAACGGGGTGTCCGCAGGCAGTCCCCGCTTGAGCAAGGCCAGCGCGATCGGCCCGAGATCGACGTGCTCGGCGACGGTTCCGATGCGCCCGACCGTGCGGCCGCCGGCCAATACCGGATCACCCGTCGCGGGCCGGTCCTCACCGCCGTCGAGGTGCAGCAGCGCCAGCATGCGCGGCGGCTTGCCCAGATTGTGTACCCGGGCCACCGTCTCCTGTCCCCGGTAGCAGCCCTTGTCCAGATGCACCGCGCCCTCGCCCGGGCCGCCGATCCAGCCGAGCTCGTGCGGGATGGTGCGCTCGTCGCTGTCCACGCCCAGACGGGGCTGCACCGCGGCGGCGCGCAGTGCCTCGTACGCCCACACTCCGGCGCGGCGGACGCCCAACTGGTCGAGTCGCTCCAGCCACTGCTCTTTGGCGGCGTGTGGCACGAGTAGGTCGACAGCCCGTGACCCGACCCGGCGGACGAACCCGCCGTCGTCCAGCGCCGCTGCGCTCCACTCGGCCGCCGGGATGGAGAGGCTGAGCTCATCGACTGCCGGACCCAGCAGGGAGAGCACGGCCAGTTCGGCCGGGGCCACGGCGACCTCGGACCAGAACACCATCTTGCGCAGGTACTCCGACAGGGGTCCGCCGCGCCAGGGCTCTGTGTCCAGGGTGGTGGTGCCGCCCAGATCGCTCTGCAGCCAGTGGTCCTCGACGCGCCCTTGGCCGTCCAGGCTGAGGTTCTCGACGACGGCGCCCTCCGGCATCGCGGCGACGTGCTGGCTGGAGATGGTGTGCAGCCAGCTCAGGCGGTCCTGGCCGGTCAGCGCGATGGTGGCCCGGTGGCTGCGGTCGACGACGACCGCGGCGTCGGAGGCTGTCCGCTGCTCGCCGAGTGGGTCGCCGTAATGCCACACTGCGCCGGCGTCGGGACCGGATTCTGGAGCGGGGATCGGACTCCGCTGGATGCTCATGACCTCAGGCTAACCTCGTCGTCGTGTCGGATCCCGTCCTCGTTGCCGTCGGGGGCTGTCGGGCGTCGATCCGGGCCGACGATCTGGTGTTCACCCGCGCCGACGGGGTGTTCGAGACGCTACTGGTGCGCGCGGGCCGGCCGTGCCTGCTGGACGCACATCTGGCACGTCTACACGCATCGGCTGTGCTGGCCGGACTGCCGGGCCCCTCGGAGGCGAACTGGCGGGCGGCGGTGGCCGATGCATTGGCGCAGTGGGACGCCGCGGAAGAGTCGGCGCTGCGGCTGGTGCTGGGCTATGACTCGGTGGCCTTTGTGATGGTGTCGCCGGTGCCGGTCCGGGTACAGACGGCTAGGGTGTCCGGGCTCTCGGCAGTGACGTTGCCGCGGCCGCATTTTCCGCTGGCCGCGGCGAAATCGCTGTCCTACGCGGCGAATTCGGCCGCGGTACGGCACGCTCAGCGGCTCGGCTGTGATGACGCGATATTCGTCGATGTCGATGGCGCGGTATTGGAGGGCACGCGATCGGCCGTCGTGATCGCGGTGACCGACGATGACTCGAAACCTGTGCTGCTGACTCCGGATTCGGTGCAGATACTGCCGTCGACGACTCTCGAAGCATTGTTCGCCACGGCCTCGTCGCGTGGTGTCGATTGTCGATACCGGCGGCTGGATGTCACAGATATCCGTGCTGCGCAAGGAGTTTGGTTGCTGTCGAGCATGACGCTGGCGGCGCGGGTGCACACCCTCGATGGCGTTGCGCTGGCTCCGGCGCCGCTCGACTTGTGGCTACCTGCCCTCGCCGAGGACGCGGTCTGCGGCCGGTCCTGAAAACGTCGGAAAATCGGTTGTCACCCGTCCAGGCCCGGGAGTACGGTCGCACGTACACAGGGAAGGAGGTGACCGGAACAAATTGATTGATTTCTGGACATGTGAGGTGGCTGCCCGCTAGTAGCGCCGGGAAATTCGCCTGCGCGCGCTCGCGAATACCCGCAGCCACCCGGCCCCCGAGCCTTCCGGTCTGTCCAACCAGGAACCTGGGCTCGGGGGTCGCTCCATGTCTGGAGCGTGGTGATGCCTTACCGGGCAGAGATCGACCGAAGGGACCGTCAGCCGACGAAGCGGGCAAGGCGAGCCGACAGATGCGGCACCAGGCCGCCATCGGCCTCGACGCGCTCCTCGACGTAGGCGAGATCGCCGCCCTCGATGATCCCGTAGAGCCGTTTGGCACCGCCGACCAGCACACCGGACTTGCTCCGGGCCAGCGCATCGGTGGCCAGTTCCCACGACGCCTGATTCAGCGGCGTCCCGTAGAACAGTTCGATATAGCCGGAGGAGTGCGCGAGCAACAATTCGATCGCCTGTGACTCGTCGCGGCCGGTTGGGTCGGTGGGGTCGTTGACGAACCGCCAGTAACCGGTTTCACGCAATCCGGGGCCGGTGTAGTCGCCGGTCTCGGACAGGCGCCACGACCGCGAATCCCAGTTCAGATAGTCGCCGCCGTCGTGCGACACGATGATCTGCTGGCCGAATCGATAGTCGCCGTCGGCGTCGCGCCCTTCGCCCTCGCCGCGCCAGACACCCACCAGTGGCAACAAGGCCAGCAGGGCATCGTTCAACTCGACGCCCTTGCGCAGGTTGGCGGTGTCGACCGGAACCGGCAGGTCATCGAAGGCCGGGATGTTGCGCGCCGAGGTCGCTTTGGCGCGTTCGGCGGCAGCGGCGATGGCGCGGTCGCCGGACCCGGCTGGCAGGCCTAGCTCGTCGGGCGCCTCGTCGGCCGTCACAACTCGTCGGTGATGAGCCGGTAGAGGGCGTACAGCGCAAACCAGGTGATGACCACCGTCGCCGCAACGAGGATGATCTCGAAGAAAAGAACCACGGTCGGAGTTTAGTTCCTCGGTGCCCGGCGTACCGAATTGGTCGCCTCAGACGCCGCGAGCGGGCGTCTTTGCACCTCCAGACACGGTGTGCCGGGTGCAAACACGCCCGCTCGCGAAAGCGGGGGTACTGCTCAGGCGACCTTGACGTCGACCTCGTGGATGCCGGCGCCGGACGGCACCACCACGGCGTCGCCGTTGCCGACCTTGGACAGTGCGCGCAGCGTCCAGGTGCCCGGGGCGGCGAAGAACCGGAAGTCACCCGTGGCCGACGCGACGACCTCGGCGGTGAACTCGTCAGAGCTGTCCAGCAGGCGCACGAACGCGCCGCCGACCGGCTGGCCCGCGCCGTCGACCACGCGGCCGGTGATGACGGTTTCCTTCTCCAGGTCAACGCTTGCCGGCAGCGTCAGTCCTTGCTTGGGTGCTGAGCACATATCACTTTCCCAACTCGATCGGGGCGCCCACCAGGGAGCCGTATTCGGTCCAACTGCCGTCGTAGTTCTTCACATTCCGATGGCCCAGCAATTCCTGCAGCACGAACCAGGTGTGCGACGAGCGCTCACCGATGCGGCAGTACGCGATGGTCTCCTTCTCGCCGTCGAGGCCGGCGTCGGCATACAGCTTGGCCAGCTCCTCGTCGGACTTGAAGGTGCCGTCGTCGTTGGCGGCCTTGCTCCACGGCACGTTGATGGCACTGGGCACGTGGCCGGGCCGCTGGCTCTGTTCCTGCGGCAGGTGCGCCGGGGCCAGGATCTTGCCGGAGAACTCGTCGGGCGAACGCACGTCGACCAGGTTCTTGGTGTTGATCGCGGCGATCACGTCATCGCGGAACGCGCGAATGCTGTTGTCCAGCGGCTTGGCCTCGTACGAGGTAGCAGGGCGGTTGACGGCGTCGGAGACCAGCGGGCGGTCGTCGAGCTCCCAGCGTTTGCGGCCACCGTCGAGCAGTTTGACGTCGGCGTGGCCGTACAGCTTGAAGTACCAGTAGGCGTAGGCCGCGAACCAGTTGTTGTTGCCGCCGTACAGCACGACGGTGTCGTCGTTGCTGATTCCCTTGTCGCTCAACAGCTTCGAGAACTGCTGCTGGTCGACGAAGTCACGCTTGACGGCGTCCTGCAGGTCATCCCGCCAGTCGAGCTTCACGGCGCCGGGGATGTGGCCCTCGTCGTCGTAGGCGGCGGTGTTCTCGTCAACCTCGACGAAAACCACGCCGGGGGTGTCGAGATTGTTCTCGGCCCATGCGGTCGAGACCAGGACGTCAGAGCGTGCCATATATGAAATCCTTTCGGTTGCTTAGGTATTGACGTTTCAAGCGGATTGGGTTGTAGGAGAAGCGGTGCGACGGAATCGCGCCACCAGTGGGTAGAGCTGGCAGCCCAGGCAGATCCCGAAGGCCGCGTTGAGAAACGCGGCGATCAGTGCGAACGCGGTCGCGGTCAACCCGACGGCCGTCAATCCGGTGGCGAAGCCGACGGTGCCGACCACCGCGAACAGGAAACCGACGAGCTGCGCGAACTTCAGCGGCGGCACCGGTTCCTTCTCGGTCACCGGCCCGAGCCGGGGTGCGATCAGCGCGGCGAAGATCCGGCCGTACGGGTGCCGGCGCGGGCCGCCGATGGCGCCGATGGCGAACACCACGGCCTGCAATCCGAAGATCACCGCGGCCGCGGCCGGGCTCACGGCCGACACCAGCAGCGTGGCGATGATGACGACGGTGGTCACCCACGCGGCGAAGCGGGGTCCGCGCACGTCGACCTGGTCAATCTGGGTGTTGGTGAAGTTGTTTGACATGGGAAATACTCCTGTTGTTGATGTGGGCAGACCACTAGGGCAGGCGCAGAGTGCGGCGCGAAAAAGCAACGGCGCGGCTACTCAGCAGCTACAACAACAACAGCAACAACCCGCAACGCGGCACAGATCAACTGCGCGACGCTTGGTGAGCAGGAGCTCCAGACGGGCTGACACGGCAGACAGCTTACCCAAAGATGCGGTGATCAAGCCAACAGCGGTTCCAGTGCCGACCGCAGGTCAGCGGCCTTGGGCACCCCTGCGGTGCGGTACCGCTGCTGCCCCGCGGCATCGAAGATGAACGTGGTCGGCAGTGACAGCACCGACAACCGCCGTGCCGCAACCGGATTGACGTCCATATCGATCTCGACGTGCGCCACCCCGCCCAGATCGTCGCAAACCTGGTCGACGACCCGTCGCACCGCAGCACACGGTCCGCACCAGGTGGCGCTGAAGTGCACCACGGTCGGTCCGGTGGTGGACAGGCCCAGATCGGAGTTGTCGACGTCGGACGTGGCCTGGGACGGCTCGACCTCGCGCATCAGGCCGGAGCGCAGCGCCATCAGCCGGCCGATCACGTATGCGACGCCGAGTGCGGCCACCAGGACCACCAGCACCAGAGCCGTGGAGTTCATGACTGTCTGAACCCCGAAAGCTCGACGGTTACTCCCGTGTCGATGCCTTCGATGATCACATCGGACCCGCGAGCGCCCTCACTGGTCGGTTTCAGCCCGAACGGCAGCGTCAGGCCGGGCATGGTGGTGGTGAACGCCCGCAGTACGGCGTCCCGCCGGTCGTCCGGCACGCTCTGGTCGGCGGTGCCCGGGCCGGTCAGCACCTCGGTCGCAGTGAACACCAGCGTCGATTGGTCGGTGCCGATCACCGACAGATCCACCGAGACACTGACCTTCTTGTCGAAGCCCGCGGATGACGGCGTCCCGGTGAACACCAGGCCGTGGCTTTCCGAGATACCCGACTCGGTGGTGCCGCCGGTCGCGTTGTTGGTGTCTTTGGTGGGCGCGTCGACCAGCAGGTCCTTGATCCCCATGAACCGCCCGATGTGGGTGGAGTCGATGATGATGCGGCTCTCCAGCTTTCCGGCGGTCAGCCGGGCGTCCGGCTCGATCAGCCAGCACGACTTCAGGTCGTGCACGTCGTACATGGTCGCTTCGAGCGATACCTTCCCTGCGACGGGGTGCGGGACGCCGGCGGCCTTGATCTCCACCTCGCGGTAGTGGCAGTCTGCAGCCTGCGGGCCGAACGGAAAACCGAGAATCGCCACCCACGGGTCGAACTGCAGGTGCGCGGCCGTCCGCACGCTGCGCGCCATCCGGTATTCGGCGAAGATCGCGAAACCGAAATCGGTGCCGACAAGTACCAAGACCAGCGTCGTCACCGCGGCGACAAGCCGGATCAGCACCTTGGGCATCCGGTCATTCTGGCCTACGCGACGCGGCATGGACCGCTCGCCACCGCTAATTCGCAGGTGGCACGCTATCGTTAGGTGATCGTAGGGCCGGAAACGTTGTCGTGTCCGGCTGTGAATCTGGGACGGGCGTACTGGAGGACCCTTGGATCTTCTGCTCCTGACCGTCGACCCGCATCCGGAAGCGGTGCTGCCGTCGCTGGCTCTGTTGCCGCACAACGTGCGCCCCGCACCGACCGAAGTCTCGTCGTTGCTGGAAGCCGGGTCGGCCGACGTCGCGATCGTCGATGCCCGCACCGACCTGGCCGCGGCCCGCGGTTTGTGTCGCCTGCTGGGTACCACCGGCGCCGCGGTTCCGGTGGTCGCGGTGGTCAATGAGGGCGGCCTGGTGGCGGTCAATATCGAGTGGGGGATAGACGAGATCCTGCTGCCCAGCACCGGCCCGGCCGAGATCGACGCCCGGTTGCGGTTGTTGGTCGGCCGTCGTGGCGGCGTCGCTGATCAGCAGAGCGCCGGCAAGATCACCCTCGGTGAACTGGTCATCGACGAAGGCACCTACACCGCGCGGCTGCGCGGTAAGCCGCTGGATCTGACCTACAAGGAATTCGAACTGCTCAAATACCTGGCGCAGCACGCCGGCCGGGTGTTCACCCGGGCCCAGCTGCTCCAGGAGGTCTGGGGCTATGACTTCTTCGGCGGCACCCGCACCGTCGATGTGCACGTCCGGCGGTTGCGCGCCAAGCTCGGCCCGGACTACGAATCGCTGATCGGTACGGTCCGCAACGTCGGCTACAAGGCCGTCCGTCCGGCCCGCGGCCGCAATGCGGCAGGGGCCACCGAAGATCCGGTGGATCCGGCCGATTTCGACGACGAGGACCCCGGCGACCTGGACGGCACGCCCGCACGGCAATCCCTGCCCGCCCAGTGACAGAAATCGGCTGGCATACCGGGCTCACCCTCGACCAACAGGCAGACATTCGGGCGCTGATCGACACGGCCACCGCCGCCGACGGGGTGGCACCGGTCGGCGATCAGGTGTTGCGGGAACTCCCTTTGGACCGCACCCGGCATCTGTTGGCGGATGACTCGGGGGTCTTGGTCGGCTACCTGAACCTTGCACCCGGCATGGCCGAACTGGTGGTGGCGCCCACCGCACGACGACGGGGTATCGGTGCCGCCCTGATCCGGGCCGCCCTGGCGGCCGGCGACGCCGAAACCCGCGTCTGGGCGCACGGCAATCTGCCATCGGCACAGGACACGGCCGCGGCGCTGGGGCTGGTCGCGGTCCGCGAACTGCGGCAGATGCGCCGCTCATTGGCCGACCTGCCGCCGGCTCCGAAAGGGTTTGCGGTGCAGACCTATCCGGGCCCGATCGCCGACGACGAGCTGCTGCGGGTCAACAACGCGGCGTTCTCGTGGCACCCCGAACAGGGTGGTTGGACCCGTGCCGAGATCGCCGAACGCCGATCCGAGCCGTGGTTCGATCCGGCCGGTCTGTTCTTGAGCTACGGCGGTGACCGCCTGTTGGGCTTCCACTGGACGAAGATTCACGCGGCAACTGAGGACGAACCCGAACTTGGTGAGGTCTACGTCGTCGGCGTGGACCCCGAGGCGCAGGGCCGCGGGGTGGGAGCGGCGTTGACTCTGGTGGGCCTGCATCACCTGGCGGACAAGCTGGGCCCCGACGGCGTCGTGCTGCTGTACGTCGAGGCCGACAACACCGCGGCGGTCAAGACCTATCAGCGACTCGGGTTCGAGCTGTACGCCGTCGATGTTGCATACGCCGGCGTTCAGCCAGCTGGCTGAAGACTCCAGGCGTCGCGCAGACACAATCCTCTCAGCGTGGTTCATCTTCCGTTCACGATCACGGGGGTGGTCATTCACGGGAGACGCTTAGGTTCTGGTGCCGGACGGAGACGGATCTGTCCCGCGGAAATTATTCCGCGCTCGGCTTGACCGGTGGCGCAAACGATGCGGTCGTCACCCCAACTCTGTGAGGGAGTTCTGTGAAGCTCAACCGATTTGGTGTTTCTGTGAGCTTGTTGGCCGCCGGCGCGATGGCGCTGTCGGCATGCGGCAGCGACAACAACACCGCCGCAGGCGGATCGAGCGCCGCCGCCGGCTCGTCGAAGGTCGACTGCGGTGGCAAGAAGACGCTCAAGGCCAGCGGTTCGACCGCACAGTCCAACGCGATGACCCGGTTCGTCAACGCCTACGAGCAGGCTTGCTCGGGCTACACCCTGAACTACACCTCGAACGGTTCGGGCGCCGGAATCAGCGAATTCGTCGGCAACCAGACCGATTTCGGTGGTTCGGACTCGCCGCTGAACGCCAAGAAGGGCGAGTACGACAAGGCCAAGGCCCGTTGCGGCTCGGACGCCTGGAACCTGCCGGTCGTGTTCGGCCCGATCGCCATCACCTACAACGTCCCGGGCGTGACGGCGCTGGCGCTGGACGGCCCGACCGCGGCCAAGATCTTCAACGGTGCCATCACCACCTGGAATGACCCGGCCATCGCCGCCCTCAACAAGGGTGTGACGCTGCCGGCCGACCCGATTCACGTGGTGTTCCGCAGCGACGAGTCCGGCACCACCGACAACTTCCAGAAGTACCTGGACGCGGCCTCCGACGGGGCCTGGGGCAAGGGTGCGGGCAAGGCGTTCGCGGGCGGCGTCGGCGAAGGCGCCAAGGGCAACGAGGGCACCTCCGCGGCGATCAAGAGCACGCCGGGTGCGATCACCTACAACGAGTGGTCGTTCGCCAAGGCCCAGGGGCTGTCCACCGCCAAGATCGTCACCTCGGCCGGACCGGACGCCGTCGAGATCTCCACCGATTCGGTCGGCAAGACCATCGGTGGCGCCAAGGTCAAGGGCCAGGGCAACGACCTGGTGCTCGACACCGCGACGTTCTACAAGCCCACCCAGACCGGTTCCTACCCGATCGTGCTGGCCACCTACGAGGTCGTCTGCTCGAAGTACGCCGATGCCGACACCGGCAAGGCAGTCAAGGCATTCCTGCAGTCGACGATCGGTGCCGGCCAGAACGGATTGGCCGATAATGGTTACATCCCGCTCCCCGCTGAGTTCCAGTCGAAGCTGGCCACCGCCATCAACGCAATCTCGTGATTTGAGTTCACATGGCACTGATGCCCAATTCCTCGGGTACCTCAGGTACCTCGGGGAAGCCCGAGATCTCGGGAACCCCGCGGGTGCCGTCGCAGGCGGCGGCACCCGCGTCGGGGGAGACTTCAAGGATGTCTGATCCGGCCGAACCCCCCAACGCATCCACCAGTCTCCGAACCGGCTCCGGCCGGTTCGGAGACCGGTTGTTCAAAGCCGTTGCTGTTGCCGCTGGTGGCACGATCGTTGCCGCCATCGCGCTGATCGCCGTCTTCCTGTTGATTCAGGCGGTGCCATCGCTGATGGCCAACCAGGACAACTTCTTCACCAGCACCCGATTCCTCACCTCTGACGGTGACCACCTGGCGTTCGGTATCCGCGACCTGTTCATGGTCACGGTGCTCAGCTCGGCCTTCGCTCTGCTGCTGGCGGTACCGGTGGCGATCGGGATCGCCTTGTTCTTGACCCACTACGCACCGGCGCGGCTGTCCCGGCCGTTCGGCATCGCGGTGGATCTGCTGGCCGCGGTGCCGTCCATCGTCTTCGGCTTGTGGGGCATCTTCGTGCTGGCGCCCCAGATCGAGCCGGTCGCGGAGTTCCTCAACAACAACCTGGGCTGGCTGTTCCTGTTCAAGCAGGGCAACGTCTCGCTGGCCGGTGGCGGAACGATCTTCACCGCAGGCATCGTCCTGGCGGTGATGATCCTGCCGATCATCACCTCGGTGAGCCGAGAAGTGTTCCGCCAGACCCCGATTCCGCACATCGAAGCCGCCCAGGCGCTGGGTGCCACCAAATGGGAAGTGGTGCGCCTGACGGTGCTGCCGTTCGGCCGCAGCGGCGTGATCGCCGCGGCCATGCTGGGGTTGGGCCGGGCGCTTGGTGAGACCGTTGCAGTGCTGATCATTCTGCGGTCCGCGGCCAAGGCCGGGAACTGGTCACTGTTCGACGGCGGATACACGTTCGCTTCCAAGATCGCCTCGGCCGCAGCCGAATTCAGCGCGCCGTTGCCGACGGGCGCCTACATCGCCGCCGGTTTCGTGCTGTTCGCACTGACCTTCGCCGTCAATGCCACGGCACGTGCCATCGCAGGATCGAGGGTGAACTGAGATGAGTGTCTCCGTATTGGACGAGCCGGTCAAAGGCCCGACGTTCTATCCGACGGGCGTGACCCGTCGGATCAAGAACTCGATGGCTACCGCACTGGTGACCGGCGCATTCGGGATCGCGTTGATTCCGTTGGCGTGGGTGCTCTACATCGTCATCGAACGCGGCTGGCGTGCGATCGTCACCTCGTCCTGGTGGACCAGGTCGCTGCAAGGCGTGCTGCCCGAGCAGTTCGCCGGTGGGGTGTACCACGCCTTGTACGGCACCCTGGTGCAAGCGGGAATCGCTGCGGTACTGGCGATTCCGCTCGGGGTGATGGCCGCGGTGTTCCTCGTCGAGTACGGCGGTGGCCGGCTGGCGCGCACCACCACGTTCATGGTTGACGTGCTCGCTGGTGTGCCGTCGATCGTCGCGGCGCTGTTCATCTTCAGCTTGTGGATCACCACCCTGGGCTTTCAGCAGAGTGCGTTCGCGGTCTCGTTGGCACTGGTGCTGCTGATGCTGCCGGTGGTGGTGCGTGCCACCGAGGAAATGCTGAAGCTGGTGCCCAACGATCTGCGAGAAGCGGGCTACGCCTTGGGACTTCCGAAATGGAAGACCATCGTGAGCATCGTGGTGCCGACCGCCCTGCCCGGCATCATCACCGGTGTGCTGCTTTCGATCGCCCGCATCATCGGCGAGACCGCGCCTGTGCTGGTGCTGGTGGGCTACGCCCGCTCGATCAACTTCGATGTGTTCGAAGGGAACATGGCCTCGCTGCCGCTGTTGATCTACACCGAGCTGATCAACCCGCAGCCGGCCGGCCAGCTACGCGTGTGGGGTGCGGCACTGACGCTGATCATCGTCGTCGCCGTCCTGATCCTCGCAGCCGCCGCGGCCACCCGACTGCTTACTCGTAAACGCTGAATCGACAGGAACATTCGTCATGGCCAAACGTATCGACCTCAAAGACGTCAACATCTACTACGGAGCGTTTCACGCGGTCGCCGACGTCGCGCTGTCGGTGCCGCCCCGCAGCGTCACCGCATTCATCGGCCCCTCGGGCTGCGGCAAGTCCACTGTGCTTCGGTCACTGAACCGCATGCACGAGGTGACCCCCGGTGCCCGCGTACAGGGTTCGGTGCTGCTGGACGGCGAGGACATCTACGGTGCGGGCATCGACCCGGTCGGGGTGCGCCGCACCATCGGCATGGTCTTCCAGCGGCCAAACCCGTTTCCCACCATGTCGATTCGCGACAACGTGGTGGCCGGCCTGCGATTGCAGGGGGTGCGCGACAAGAAGACCCTCGACGAGGTCGCCGAGCGCTCGTTGCAGGGCGCCAACCTGTGGACCGAGGTCAAGGACCGGCTGGACAAGCCGGGCGCCGGCCTGTCCGGCGGTCAGCAGCAGCGGTTGTGCATCGCCCGTGCCATCGCGGTGCAACCCGATGTGCTGCTGATGGATGAGCCGTGTTCGGCGCTGGACCCGATCTCGACGCTGGCGATCGAGGATCTGGTCTCCGAGCTCAAGCAGGACTACACGATCGTGATCGTCACGCACAACATGCAGCAGGCGGCCCGGGTCAGCGACCAGACCGCGTTCTTCAACCTGGAAGCCACCGGGAAGCCGGGGCGGCTGGTCGAGATCGACGACACCGAGAAGATGTTCTCCAATCCGGGCCAGAAGGCTACTGAGGACTACATTTCTGGCCGATTCGGATAGCAGTGTCGGTGCCTGTCACGGGGTGGATGGCGGCACGGAACAGGACGGGCGGCACGCGTTGACCAGCGAAGTGCGGCGGTCGGGTGCGGCGAGGGGGCCGGGTACCCACCGTGCGGCGTGGGGAGTTTCACGTGGCAGCTTGGTGCTCGCCGAAGTGGACTCGACGATCGCCACCGATCTCATGGAGGACGCTGCGCGTACCGGGATCGATACCGTCTGGTGCCGCAACGGTGCCGAGACTCTACTGGCCGTCGGCGCCGGTGTTCCCGATGTGCTCGTCCTCTCCGCCCGCACGGTCACGGTCGATGCGGCGAGTATCGCTGCCGCGGTGCGGGGCATGTCCGACCTGCCCATCCTGGTCGGCGCCGCACCCGGCGAGGGCGATTTGGTCCGCCCGGTGCTCGCGGCCGGTGCGTCGGCGGTTGTGGTGCGGCCCTACGACATTGCCACCATCGCCCGCTTTGCGCTCACCGGCGGGTCCGAGCCGGCAGTGCTGGTGGCCGGCCCGATCCACGTCGACCGGTACGGATACGAGACCCAGGTACGTGGCCGCGAAGTGCAGCTGACCCAACGGGAACTGGACCTGTTGGTGTTCCTGATCGAACGGCGCGGCAAAGTCGCCAGCAGCGAAGAGATCAGCCGCGCGGTGTGGGGACGCCCGTCGGACACCAACACGGTGGCAGTGCACGTCAAGCGGCTGCGCACCAAGCTGGGCAACGACCCCGAACACGGCGAGTTCATCCGGACCGTTCGCGGAGCCGGTTACCGCCTCGCGCCGTCGATCTGTGCGTGACCGGCGCTACGGCGTGATGACCACCCGGGTCCCGGAGGGTTCTTTTGCCGCCCAGACGTTTTCGATGTCCGCCAGGGACCGGGCCACTGTGGTCATCTGTAGCTGACCCGCGTCGAGCATGGCGAACATCTTGGGCAGCGCTTCGGTGCGGGTACGCGCCATCACGTCGAGCGGGACGCTGCCGAACCCCACACCCTGCAGGGTGATGCCCGAGCTGCGCAGTGTCGACGCGTCGATGCTGATCGTTTCGCCGGTCATGGCGCCGACCTGAACGAAACGGGTGGCGTGAAAGTGTGTCGACGGGTGTGCGCCGGCCAATGCCGCCAGCACCTGCTCCGCCGGCGTTCCCCACAGGTAGTCGATCACCGCGTCAAAGGGGCGCGCAGAGTGTTGTGTGGCAACGCTTTCGGCGAGGTCATCGGTGCCCAAGGTGATGACGTCGTCGGCGCCGACGGTGCGTAGCCAGTCCAGTCGATCGGTGTTGCGGCCCGCGACAACGACCCGCTCCGCCCCGAATACCGACTTGGCCAGCTGCACCGCCAGCGATCCGGTGACGCCGGTGGCGCCGAGGACCAGCACGTGGTCGCCGGGCTTGGTCTGCGCGGCGTAGTCCAGCGTCATCCAGGCGGACAGGCCCGGATTCGGCACTGCCGCAGCGGTTACCGAGTCGACGTGCTCGGGTACCGGGACCCCGCCGGCCGGGTTGACCAGTGTGCGCTGCGCCATCAGCCCGTACGGCGCCAACGACCCGGTGTAGACACGGGACCCGTCGCCCAGTCGGGCCACTCCGTCCACTCCGGCGATGGCGGGCAGCTGAATTTCCTTGCTGCTGTAATGCTTTCCCATGATGACCGCCCGGCTGAGGTTGGTGAGCGCGGATGCTTCGACATCGGCCACCTCCAGGCCGTCGCGTGGCTGCGGGTCGGGGAACTCGGTGTAGGCGGGGGTCTGACCCCATTCGTGGACGACGGCTGCCAGCATGTCACTCCTTGAGTGCGGGATATGGTTTCTATGGAAACTATATGTCGACTCGGGCGTGGATGGCAAGATGGTTTCCGTGAAAACCAAGTCCGCGCTGGTCGCCGAGATCAACGCACTGGTCGGCGCGGTGGGTGACAAGTTCGATGCCGAGGAAACCGACGCCGAGCGCGAGTACCTGGCCGAGAACTGCCCGCCGCGGCTGGAACGGGCGGTGCGGGTATTGCCCACGCTGAGCATGCATCTGCTGGCTGAGATCGGGGACGGCCCG
Organism: Mycobacterium sp. MAA66; assembly: GCF_041261665.1. NCBI lineage: Bacteria > Bacillati > Actinomycetota > Actinomycetes > Mycobacteriales > Mycobacteriaceae > Mycobacterium > Mycobacterium sp. MAA66. The sequence goes on from NZ_JBGCCC010000004.1 coordinate 239,362, forward strand.
ATCAGCGTGGTCGGGCTGGCCGCCCGTGCGGGCCAACTCAAAGGCACCGTGTCCAAGCATGTGCAACGCCTGGTCGACTGCGGACTGGTGCAGCGCGCGCCAATCCCCGGTAACCGCAAGGAGTTAGCGCTCACGCCGACACCCGATGGACTGGTGGTGATCGATGTGCACCGGCGCATGCACGAAGAGATGGCGGCCGGCGTGGGCGATTTCTTGTCGCGCTACAGCAATGCCGAACTGACCGTGCTGGCCAGAATGCTGCAAGACCTGTTGGCTGCGGGCAAAGACGGTGTGCGGATAGTCCCGGCCCGGTAGGGGTCAGTGCGCCGCGCGCAGGTCTTCCTCGTCGGGGAAATGCCCGGTGACCTGGAAGATCACCCGGCGCGCCACCTCGACGGCGTGGTCGGCGAAGCGCTCGTAGAACCGGCTCAGCAGGGTGACGTCGACGGCGGCGGTCACCCCGTGCTTCCACTCCCGGTCCATCATCACGCTGAACAGATGCCGGTGCAGGTCATCCATCGCGTCGTCTTCTTCATGGATCCGCGCGGCCCGCTCCGGGTCCTGGGTGAGCAGCACATCTTGTGCGCTGTTGCCCAATTCGACTGCCAGTCGGCCCATTTCGGAGAAGTAGCCGTTGACCTCCTCGGGCAGCGCATGCTGCGGGTGGCGACGGCGCGCGATCTTGGCGACGTGCAGCGCCAACGCGCCCATCCGGTCCACATCGGCGACGTTCTGGATGGAACTCACCACCGCGCGCAGGTCGCCGGCGACCGGTGACTGCAGCGCCAGTAGTACGAAAGCCTGCTCCTCGGCGTGCGCGCTCATCGCGGAGATCTGCTCGTGGTCGGTGATGACCTGCTCGGCCAGCATCAGATCGGCCTGCAGCAGGGCCTGCGTCGCACGCTCCATAGCCGCACCGGCCAAACCGCACATCTCGCCGAGGCGGGCGGTCAATGTTTCGAGCTGCTCGTGGTACGCGGTACGCATGCCGACCAGCCTACGTTCTGACCATGATGAACATTGCGACATGACGGTGAACGGCCGGTGAATCCGCCCAGCTCAAAATATATCTCACCCGCCGGAGTTGGCCAGATCGGCGCCGAACGGCACCGTGCAGTCGTCGGGATCGTCCAGCCAGCCCTCGGGCAGCACCACCGAACCCGGTGAACCCTGCCGGCCGCGCGGGCCTTCGGCGCAGTCGGGGAACGGCTCGTCCGAATCCAGTTGGGTGAGCAGCTGATCCAGCTCTGCCAGGGTCTTGACCATGGCCAGGGAGCGGCGCAGGTCAGATCCCGCGGGCAGCCCGTGCAGATACCAGGCGATGTGCTTGCGGATGTCCCGCATGCCCTTGTCTTCGCCGAAATGCGCGGCCAACAGTTGGCCGTGCCGCCGGATGATGTCGGCGATCTCGCCGAGCGTCGGTGGGGTGGGACGTGGTTGGCCGCTGAATGCCGCGGACAGTTCGGCGAACAGCCAGGGCCGGCCCAGGCAGCCGCGGCCGATCACCACGCCGTCGCACCCGGTCTCGGCCATCATCCGCAATGCGTCGTCGGCGTCGAAGATATCGCCGTTTCCGAGCACCGGAACACTGGTGACGTGGGCTTTGAGCGCAGCGATCTGGTCCCAGTCGGCCGTGCCGGAGTAGCGCTGGGCGGCGGTACGCGCGTGCAGCGCGACGGCGGCGGCGCCCTCTTCGGCGGCGATCCGGCCGGCATCGAGGTGAGTGTGATGGGCGTCGTCGATCCCGACCCGGAATTTCACGGTCACCGGTATGTCGGTGTCCGCGGTCGCCCGGACCGCGGCAGAAACGATCTGGCCGAACAACTTTCGTTTGTACGGCAGCGCCGATCCGCCGCCGCGTCGGGTGACCTTGGGCACCGGACAACCGAAGTTCATGTCGATGTGGTCGGCCATGTCCTCGTCGACGATCATCTTGGCGGCCGCGTAGGTGGTGGCCGGGTCGACGGTGTACAGCTGCAGAGAGCGGGGTGACTCGTCCGGGGCGAACGTCGTCATGTGCATCGTGGCGGCGTTCCGCTCCACCAGTGCGCGGGCGGTGACCATCTCGCAGACGTACAGGCCGGAGACCGTGCCCACCCGGGCCAATTCCTGCTCGCGGCACAGGGTCCGGAAAGCGACGTTGGTGACCCCGGCCATCGGTGCGAGTACGACCGGGGAACGCAACGAGATCGGCCCGATCCGAAGGGATCGGGCCGTCGATGAGCCGCTTGCGTGAAGAGCAGACGACTCAGCCGTTTCCGCCAGGTCTCGTTGCGGACTTAAGACGTCGATGACGACACCAGGAGGTTCTTCATCGCCTTCTTCTCGGCGACCTTGCGCTCGCGCTCCATGCGGCGTTCCTTGGCGACCTCGAACTTGTCGCAGGCGTCCTCAAGCTCCTTGATGAGTCGGCCCAGGTCGTCACGCAGCCGCGCGGCCTCGCCGGTGAAGTCCTCGCGCTCGAAGATGCGCCACTTCTTGAGGATCGGCATCACCACGTCGTCGAGGTGGATCCGCGGGTCGTAGACGCCGCCGACGGCGATGACAACGGCCTTGCGACGGAAGTCGGGCACGGTGTAGCCGGGCATCCGGAAGTTGTCGAGCACCCGGTGCAGCGAGGCCATCGCCTGGTTCGGGTTGATGTCCAGACCGGCGGCCGACACGTCGCGGTAGAAGATCATGTGCAGGTTCTCGTCACCGGAGATGCGCTGCAGCAGCTGATCGGCAACCGGATCGTCGCAGGCCTTGCCGGTGTTGCGGTGCGAGACGCGGGTGGCCAGCTCCTGGAACGACACGTAGATGACGGAGTCGAACAGGCTCTCGGCGAACAAGTCGCCCTGCAGGTTCTGTCCCGGGGAGAAGCCGCGGGTGACCTGCTCGACGCGCAGTTCCTCCAACTGGACGGGGTCGCAGTTGCGGGTGACGACGAGGTAGTCCCGCAGGGCGATGCCGTGCCGGTTCTCTTCGGCGGTCCAGCGGTTGACCCAGTAACCCCAGGCGCCGTCCATGCCCATGTTCATGGCGATTTCGCGGTGGTAGGACGGCAGGTTGTCTTCGGTCAGCAGATTCTGCACCATGGCGGTCTGGGCAACCTCGGAAAGCTTGGCCTGATCGGGGTCCCAGTCCTGGCCGCCGAGGGCGTAGTAGTTCTTGCCCTCCTTCCAGGGGATGTAGTCGTGCGGGTTCCAGTCTTTGCGCATCGTCATGTGGCGGTCGACGAGCTGCTCGACGACCGGCTCGAGCTCGTGCAAGAGCCGTAGGTCGGTGTAGTCGGCTGTCATGGCGCCTCCAATGTCATCCGAAAGTTATCTGTATCCGTCGGTTGCACTCAAGAGTATCTGTGTCGACCGGTGACATTCAAGTTACCCGGGCGCGTGTCATCGTCTTGTGACGTGACTGACAATTTCTCGGTAGTATCCGTAGAGTTTGCTGGAATCTATTGAAAGGTGTCGACCGTTATGCGTCAGGCCGACCCAATGAAGTTCCTCGTTCGCGGCGCCGGGGTATTCGGCATTGCCGGCGCGCTGGTTTTGGCTGGTGCCGGGCCTGCGGTCGCCGATGATGTGGTCGGGCAGACCTTCCGCGACGCCAAACAGGCGATCGCCAACAGAGGTGGCAAGTACGACGTGTCGACGACCGTCGGGGACCGGCAGCGCCTGGACGATTGCATCGTCTCAGCGGCCCACCGGGCCACCAACCGCGATGACCGCGGCCGGTCGACCGGGGTGAAGGTACTGCTCGACCTCAACTGCTACGGCGTTTATGACGGTTCGCACTCGGGTTACTCGCTCGGTAGCCCCCAGGGTCGTCGAATACATGACGCGCAACTGGCGAAGGCTCAGCAGCTCGAGCAGGAGCAGATGGCGCGCGAACAAGCGGCGCTGGAGGCTCAGCAGCAGGCCGAATTGGAAGCGGAACAAGCCGCTCAGTGACGCGACGGTAGGCGGCGCAGGAGCATGTCGACGCAGTAGTCGACGAATTGTTCGCGTGTCGCCGCCAGCTTGCCGCCCAGGTAACCGGTGAACAGCGCCGTCAGTGCACCGATCATGCCGGTGGCCTCCATTGCCTGTATGGCCGGATCTGAGTCACGAAACATCTTGTGCTGCAACAGTTCGATGAAACTGGGCATCCAGTCGGCTCCGGACTGCGTCAGTACCGGCTCCTTGGTCGGCGCGATCAGCAACACCCGCCCGCGGGTGGGGTCGTCGACCATCAATGTGACGAACCGTTCGACCGCTTCGCGTGGGTTCTTCGACGTGCTCAGTGTGGCCATCGCATTGGCGCACACGTCGTCGTACACGGCACGGACGAAATCTTCGCGGTCGGTGAAGCTTTCGTAGAAGTAGCGCTCGGTCAGCCCGGCGGTGCGGCATACCGCCCGCACGGTGAGCGCGGGCTTTTCGGGCGCGCCGAGGATGGTCACGCCGGCGGCCACGAGCTCGTTGCGGCGTAAGGCTTGGCGATCCGACAGTGGGACACCGGACCAACGGCCCGGTCGTTGACCAGACGCCATGTCACCTCCTACGCTGATCGCTGACAACACTTGTAGTCAGAATAGCCGCTGATGTCCAAGAATAGAGTGACAGTGACGCAAAATACTGCTGAAACGTGCCCGGCTGCCGGCGCTCCTGCGCCGCCGGCGAGTGGTTGCCCGGTGTCCCCGGGTGGATACGACGCGGTGCCCCTAGGCCCGGATTCGTTGACGTGGAAGTACTTCGGTGACTGGCGCGGCATGCTGCAGGGTCCATGGGCGGGATCGATGCAGAACATGCACCCGCAACTGGGCGCCGCGGTCGAGGAGTACTCGATCTTCTTCCAGGAACGTTGGCCGCGGCTGTTGCGATCGCTGTATCCGATCGCCGGCGTGGTGTTCGACGGCGACCGTGCTGCGCTGACCGCCGGCGAGGTGCGCGACTATCACGTCAACATCAAAGGCGTTGACGCCCAAGGGCGTCGGTACCACGCGCTGAATCCCGACGTCTTCTACTGGGCGCACTCGACGTTCTTTGTCGGGACCATCATCGTGGCGGACCGATTGGGCGGCGGCCTCAGTGAGGCAGACAAGCGCCGGCTGTTCGAGGAACACAAGCAGTGGTACGCGATGTACGGCATGAGCATGCGCCCGGTTCCGCAGACCTGGGAAGACTTCCAGGAATACTGGGATCACATGTGCCGCAATGTCTTAGAGAACAACAAGGCTGCCCGGGATGTGCTGGATCTGTCCGAGTTGCCCAAACCGCCCTTCGCGCAGTTCCTGCCCGACTGGTTGTGGGCCTGGCAGCGTAAGCACGTCCTGCACCCGCTGTTCGTCTGGTTCACCGTCGGGCTCTACCACCCGGCCGTGCGCGAGCTGATGGGCTATTCCTGGTCGGACCGCTCCGAGCGGCTGCACTGGCTGTTGGGCAAGGTGATCGGGCGGTTGTTCTCGTTGGTGCCGCGGCGCTATCAGCACCACCCGCGTGCCCGGTCGGCCTGGGACCGCGCCCGCGGTCGCGTCCCGATGGACGCCCCGCTGGTGCACACCCCGGCCCGGAACCTGCCGCCGATCGGGCATCGGGAGAACGGGATGCACTACTGCCCGGCTGTCGACTGATGGACGGCTGATTCGGCCTCACTCGGACGAGGGGCCGGGTGAGGCCGAATCAGGCGAGTACGTGTTGTCCGACAAGCATTTCAGGAGCTGCGCAGGACTCCGAATGCCCAGTCGGTGCCGATTCCGCGGCGCAGTGCCAGGTGAATCCACAGCAATGCCAGCGGCTCGAGGAGTCGCGCGGCTGTGAGGTCGCCGGCGTCGAGGACTTCAAAACCCAACTCACGTACCAGTTGTGCCGCAACGCCCTTCGCATCCGAGTCGTTCCCGCAGACGAACATCACGGGAGTGGCCGGCCGCGTCGGTACGTCCATCATCGGTGCGCCGATCTGGTTCATCGCCTTGCACACCCGCGCCCCGGGTGCCCATGCCGAGATCTGTTCGGCGCCGGACGTACGATGACCCAACTCGAGCGCGCTCATGTCCGGCGTCAGGGGATTGGTGCAGTCGATGACCACCTTGCCGGTCAGGTCGCCGCAGGCCGTGACGGCCGACTGCGTGGCCTGCCATGGTGTGCACAACGCCACGACCGCGGCTGCGGCTGCTGCATTCGCGTTGTCCGCTACGTCGGATTCCAACGTTGCATGCTTAGCATTGCCGGGATCGCGTACACCATAAGTGATTTCGTGTCCCCGCCGCTGCCAAGCCCGGCCCAGGGTACGGCCGACGTTGCCGGCGCCGATTACCGCGATGCGCATCGGTCAACCCTCCAGTTCCGAGGCGTAGTGCTGCATCTCCTCGATCTGGTCGACAAAGGGCGCGACAAGCGTGAAGAACGCGCGGAACTGCGCGCTGTGGCGGAACTTGTCGAGATGATCTGCGACCGACGTCCATCTGATGCGCAAAATCCAGCGGTCTGACTCCTCGACGCAGTGGGTCAACTCGACGCCGAGGCAGTATTCGCTGTCCCGCAGTGGGGCGAGGGCAGCCCCATAGGCCGCGACGAAGTCGTGGGCGCGTTCGGGCGGAATTCGGTAGCGGATGTATTCGATGACGGATCGCGGCGTGGGCGGGCTGGCGATATTCATATGGTAACAATGCTTGAATTCAAGCAATGTTGCAACGGATTGTGCCGAAAAAATGCGGTGACCTGCCGGTATCGTCGTCGTCGTGGATGAAGTGCGTCGGACCTATGGCATCCCCGAGTGCGAGGCGACGTGGGACAGCGTCGACTACCTGCTTGCCGATTGGGCCAGAGAGCGTCCCGACCTGGATTTCAGCCCGCTGGCGGTCATCAACCGGATGGGACAAGTGCGTCGGCAATTTGAGCAGCGCATGGGCGAGGTGTTCGCTCGGCACGGGCTGACCGCCGCGGACTTCCTGGTGATCGTCACTCTGCGCCGCGCCGGGCGGCCGTATCGCATGCCGCAGGCTCGTTTGATGAATGCCTTGGGACTCACCTCAGGCACGGTGAGTCTTCGTCTTGACCGGCTGGTGAAAGCTCAGATTGTGGTGCGCGAACCCGACCCGGATGACCGGCGCGGCAGCCTCATTCGGCTCAGTGACGACGGGCTGCGGCTCTTCGATGTGGTGGCACCCGAGCACCTGGCCAACGAAGATCGCCTGCTGTCGGCGCTCTCCGCCGACGAACGCGATGAGCTGACGGTATTGCTCAGGCATCTGCTGGTCTCGCTGGAGCCGGCGCGACCGGCGCCGGCCGCGCACCTTGGCATGTCGGTGGAGTCCGCGATCCGGGCCCGGAGTCTGCGCGGCGCAGTCGGACTGAGCGACACCGCGGGTCTGCTGCTCGCCTCCGTTGATCCGGATAGCCCAGCGGCAGTTGCCGGTCTTCAGCGCGGAGATCTCGTGGTCAGCATCGGTGGTGCGGCGGTGCGCAATGTGGAGTCGCTCACCGCGGCGCTTGCCAGGCTCGGGGGTGGCGAGGCGGTTGAACTCGCAGTGCTCCGCGGTGATGATCCACACCAGGTCGAGTTGCGGCGACCGTTGTCATGACGCTGTCTTGTGCCCCCACCAGGGCTCGAACCTGGGACCTGCGGACTCTCAAACGGGGTTGACCTGCGATTCCCGCGCATTCCCTATCAATGCCTGTGATCAGGGGGATTGAGGTCTGTGAGGACCCAGGCGGTACTGGCGGGAACGGCAGGTTATGGGTTATTTCGGATGAATAAACGATGAGTTCTACGGGCAAACTTGCGGCCTCGATGACGGCGGCACCTCATGACGACTGTTCGTTTCGTCCCCGGGTGACCGCCGCGCTGAACGAGGGGGAGAAGCTCCGCGTGGGAGGCAGGTGCACTTACCATGTGCGCTATGCCCCCTACGCCCGCCGAGCTGCCCTCATTCACGCAGCCGCCCGTCGTCGAGGTCGCCGTGGGCGTGCACTTTCTGCAGCTGCCGGGGCTCACCGCGTTACCGCTGGTAGATCTGGCAGATACATGGAAGTCCGACTATCCGATCCGTCAAGAACAGCCGCCGCTGCCACCGGTGTTTGCGGCTCCCGGCGCGATGGGCTTTCAGGTGGGCTCACCTCCGGTGCGGTTATGGCTGACATCCTCTGATGACTCGGTACTTCTGCAGCTGCAGCGTGATCGGCTGTTGCTGAACTGGCGCAAACTGACGGAGGCATCTGACTATCCGCGGTACCAGCGGCTGCGCGACGAGTTCACGGGATGTTGGGAACATCTCGCGGCCGAAGTAGGTATGCACGAAGAATACGGAGTTCTGCAGCCGGCGATGGCCGAGGTGACCTTCCTCAATCACATCCCGGCACCGAGCCCAGCTGACCTTGGCGAAATCTTGTCTGCTCTGCAGCCTGGATGGGCTCCGAGTCAGCATCTTTCAACGTCATTGCAGGTCGAGGAGCAGATTGTCGACGCGATCGGCAACGTTGTGGGCCAATCGACAATCGGCGTCGCCTACCGTAACGGCGGATTACAGTTAGAAGTGACGTCAAAGGTCAGCCTTGATGGGTTTCCGTCCGATACGAGCGCTATCTTGGGCGCCCTTGACGTTGCGCACGCCGCCGGCGTGATTGCTTTCGACGCAGCTACCACTGAGCAGGCTCACAAGGTTTGGGGGAAGCAGTGACCATCACAATGAATGATCATCTGGCACCTCGGTCCGTCCTGGCGCCCCGACTCAGCCAGGATTCAGCTACCCGTCAATGGGCGATGGACTGCGCTCCGGAAGTTCCGACACCGACTCAGGTCGTCAGTTACGCCCAACGCGAACTGGCTGCGCTGCAACGTCTCCCGGGGGATTGGGACGGTGGCCACAGCATTCCCCTTCGCGCGCAATTCGCGTCTTTGGCCTTGGTGCTCGTCTCAGAACTGACATTCCGGCCAGCAATGGCCACCCCGCAGTTCTCGCCACTGCCCGACGGCGGGGTGGTGATCACTTGGCTTGTTGATGGTGACGACCTCACTATTACGGTAGACACAGACGAAGTCAGTGTCGTCGGAACCTGGGAAGGCGGCCGAGAAGCCTTCGGTTACGACCTGATTGAGCGCCCGGGGCTTTTGCTGTCAGCGATCGATGAATCTCGCGTCTTCCTGGACAAGATCAGCGCGAACGTCCGTCACCAACTTCGCGCCTGGTGAAACCCGACGAACCGGACGTCATTGCGGCCAGTGAAGTGATCTACCGGCGCGCCCCGAGGATCCCGCACCCGCAATGGACAGTCGTGGACCAAGGGACCAAAGCCATGTACGTCACATTGGCCGCACTGAAATGGGATGAAGACGGAATTTCCTGTTATCGCAAGGGAATTCTCGTCGACCACGATCTTGAGTGGCCCGCTGTTAAACGCAGCCCAGAACACGGCGTTTTCAGTCTCCTGGTCTCCAATGTGCGCCATCACGGTTTGGGAGCTGCTTTCGACCCTTGGCCGCCGGAGGACGAACCGCACCCCAGTGACGTCGCGCACTCGCTGATAGTCGACTGCGGCATGCCGAGCAAAGAAACCAAGTCTGCGAGAACGAAACTCGGCCGTACGGCCGTGATCGTCCACACCGGGTCACCGTCGGAGCCCGGAATAGTAGACGGACCGGTTTGAAGACGTACAGCTTGCCCGAGGTGGCCGAGGTGGCGTTGCCCGCCGAGTGGACTGACTCCATTCGCTGGCTGGCGCGTCGACTTAACCGCGGGGAACTGTCCGGTTACCGGGTGGGGCGCACATGGCGGATGACCGAGGACGACGTCGCCTATCTGATCGCAAGCCACCGCAACGCACTCCGACCCGTGGTGCCTGAGGCTTCTCCGGAACCCGTCACGGATGCTGGTGTGGATAGCTTCTGGGACAGCCTCTCACCCCGATCGCGGGCCCGCTACCGCCGGCTCGACGGCTAGCGTCCGTCGTCGGCACCGGGGCAGTATGCAACTTCGGAATCAAGGATCATCGCCTGCGCCTGGTCCCGGGTGAGGGTGGAGTTTTTCTGCAGGACCAGCGTGGTGAGTCGATCACTGCTGTCACCGTCTTGAAGTGCTGAGCAGATCGCTAGGGCGGCTTCACGGGCGTGCGCGACGGTACTTGTCGATATCCCGTCCCTGGATAGCAGGTCCATGAGGGTGTCATCATCGTCGGTGTTCGCGGCCGCCAGAGGTGTGACGAGCAGCGCCGCGGCCAGGACACCTACTGGAACGCTGGCAATCTTTAACCTAAGCATCAGAGCGGCCCCCACGGACCTTTCTCCGGGCAATACGCCCGAATCCCATCCGCAACCAAATTCCCCGCCTGCTCAGCCGACATCCCACGAGCACGCAACCCCAGAATGAAACCCGTCATCCCAATCCCACCGTAGGCATCACACGCAGAGTGGCCATCAGCCACCAACTGACCCGGATCACCCTGAATGCCATTCGCCGACAACGCAGCCAAATACTTCGCATCCGGCGGATCAGCGTGTGCCAGAGGGGCACAAACCATCGCAGTGACAGCGACCATGGTTGCCAGCAAGCGAGTCGACATGAGCGGACTTTACGCCGCAGTCATTGTGACGGTCGACGAAAAGCGAATGGATCCTGTCGGACTCCGGTCGTAGCATCGCGGTGTGAGTTCTTGAGGAGGTGACTGCGGTGGGAGCATTGGACGACGGCGACATCGGTTGCCGCCCGGTCACTGATCTTGGTGACATCGCTGAATCGCGGAAGAACTACCTCGCGATGGGTTACCGGCTGCCTCTGCAAGACGCTGAGCGCGCCGCCGGCCTGACCGACGCCGATATGCCGTCGCAGGTGCAGCCCTGACCGCGACGCGCCCTGCGCAGGACCTGAGCAAGGCCCTCCGCGACGTGCTGCCGGTCAGCAATCGGCTCGTCGACCACTTCATGGAGGCGGCCGAGTGGGGCGAGGCCATCCTGGAATGCCTGGCGACGTTCTCCGCCGAGCAGACACCGCTGCCGGCCGATTCCCGCGCAATGGTCCAGGCATACCTCGCCGATGACCGCCCGCACCCAAGGCTGAAGCGGTACGTCCAGTACGCGCTCGACCGCGTGCCGGTCTAGCCATTCAACCCTGCCGCTGGTCGCCTACTGAGGCGCAAGGGGTTTCGTGCGCATGTCGGTAAAATTGAGTCTAAACATCAAGTGCTGCAAGGCATGACGATCGGAATTGGCTCATGGCTCTGGCGAATAGCGGTAAGGCTCTTGCATCCGGTTGGATTGAGCTGTCCGTCAAGTATGGGTCGGCCATGTCGCAGATCGGCAAGGACTTCGACCAGCTGCAGGACAAGGCCGGGGAGGCCGGTAAGAAGGCCGGCGAAGCTGCTGGCTCGCAACTACATTCGGGGATCGTTTCCCACATCGAGCGCGCCGCGCGGGACGCTGGGACAAAGCTCGAAATCGGGATCACCGCCGGGATGAAGCAAGCCGGAGTGAAATCAGCTTTCGAGCTCGATTCAGCTGGTGTGGACATGGCGCGCCGGGCGGACCGCCTCGGCGCGAAAGTCGGCTTCGCCATGGCACGGTCGATCACCGCGCCTTTGGGCGGCCTCGCTGCTTTCGGCCGGCGCGCGGGTGAGCAGTTGACCACCGGTTTCAAGGAAACTGGTGAGCGGCTGCACGAGCACCTTGGTAAGAGCCTGGACAAGGTCAAAGAACGCGCGGTCGACACGATGGGTGAGATCACCCCGGGTCTAGGTGGACTCGCTGGAGGACTCGCGGCGATTGGCCCGGAAGGCATGGCAGCTGGCGCTGGCATCGCCGCGGTGGCAGCACCTTTCGCTGTGCTCCTGGATGTCGGCCATAAGTGGGAAGGGCTGCAGTCCAAGCTGCAGTTCTCGACCGCGATGAGTAGCGATCAGATCCAGAAGAACCTGTCGATGATCGGGCAGATCGGCAAGGACATCCCGGTCAGCTTCGAGCAGATCGGTGACGTGTTCGGCGACGTCACCAAGAACCTGCATCTGACTGGCGATGCGCTCAAGACGGTCGCGAGCCAGGTTTCGGTGTTCCAGCACCGGACCGGCGAAGCGGTGGATATCGAAGGCCTCGGCGGCCTCAAGCGCGTCCTGAAGATGGGTGACAACGAGGTCCCGCAGCTGCTTGACCAGCTGTACACCGCCAACACCAAGTCCGGTGTCGATATCAACAAGATGATCGACGTCCTGGGCCGTTCCGGTCCGCTGCTCAAGCAGTTCGGGATCGATGCGGGCCAATCGGCAAGTCTGCTCACCCAATTCGACGAGGCGGGCATCGACGTCAACAAGGTCATGCCGACGATGGCGCACGCGTTCACGGTGTCGGCCAAGGCCGGGCAGCCGTTCAACAAGTTCGTCAACGATCAGATCGAGAACATCAAAAAGCTCGTCGCCAGCGGTGATGAGGTGGACGCGGCGAAGGTCGCGAACAAAGTGTTCGGCACAGGTCTGCGCGGTGGTGGCGCGTCGGTCATCACTGCCATTCAGAACGGCGCCGAACTCAACGCCGGCGCCGGCGACGACGGACCGCGAAAGTCGATCCTCGACGAAGGCCGCAAGTCCGAGACCCTCGACGACAAGTGGCAGCGGATCAAGAACCAGGCCGAGGAAGCGTTGCGGCCGATCGCCAGTCCGTTGATGGACGGGATCGTGTCGGGGTTCGAGGCGCTCAGCAAATCCATGCCAGGGATGATTTCCACGCTCAAAACTGCGTTCGGATACGTTGAGCCGGCAGTGAAGGGTGCCTTCAACATCCTCAAACCAGTGTTTGAAGCGGGGGTTTCCGTGGTCAAGCTGGTATGGGACGGACTCAAAGGTTTTTGGCATGCGCTGCAAGACATTTGGCACGGGGACTTCAAACAGTTGTGGTCCGATGTCAAGAACGCCGCCAGCAAGATGTGGGACGACGTGAAAGACGCCGGCGTCCATTTGTGGGAGGGCATCAAAACGACAGCACTGGATGTATGGCACGGTGTCGCCAACACCGCAGGCAAAGTGTGGGACGCGGCAAAAGTAGCTGCCGTCAACGTTTGGAACGACATCAAGAATGTAGCCATCGGGTTGTGGAACGACGTCAAATCCGCCTTCGAAGCCGCCTGGAACGGCGTCAAATCGGTGTTCAACTCGCTGGGCGATGCGATCACCGGAGTGGTCAACTTCTTCGCTGATCTGCCCGGCAAGATCTTGAATGGCATCGGCGACCTCGGCAGCTCGATCGCCGACAAGGTCAGCGGTTTCTTCTCCAACCCGTTCGCCAGCCACCGTGCTATGGGTGGCCCGCTCGGGTTCGCCGGTGGTGGATCGTTGGATGCTGCCCCGGGACCGATCGGCCGCGACAGTGCATTGTTCTGGGGCGCCCGCGGCGAGCATGTACTGACATCTGGCGACGTGAAGCAGATGGGCGGCCACGCAGGGGTTTTCGCGTTCCGCAAGGCACTGCATCGCGAAGACGGCGGACCCGTCGGGCCCGACGTCCAGGCCGCGATGTCCATGGACGGCACCGGCTACTCACAAGGCTCCCGCAACGACTGCTCCGGCATGGTCGGCCGCGTCATCACCTCAGCTATGGGCCAGCCCATCACTAGCCTGCCGTCGACGCAGAATATGCGTCAGTGGCTCGCCGCCCGCGGATTCAAGGACGGCATCGGAGGCCCGGGCAGCATCTCGGTTGGTTGGTACAACCACGGCAGCGCACCCAACGACGGGCACGCCGCGATGACCCTGTCCAACGGCATGAACGCCGAATCAGGTGGCTCCCATGGCAACTTCCTCGTCGGAGCCGGCGCGGCGGGCGCATCCAATCCTCAATTCACCGACCACATGTACCTCCCGATGTCTGCGCTGTACGGAGAGGGATCACCGTGGGGCGGCGTCTCGTCGGCATTCGAAGGGTCCGGCGGCGGCGGTGTCGGCGGTGGTTCTCGAGGAGGCATTCCGGCCGGCGCGACTCCCGCGGTAGGACCGCACGGCGAACTGGGCTACATGACGGCGCCCAACCCGGAGAAGGTCAGCAAGGCACAGGATCGCGTCGACAAACTCAACGACGAAATCAGCAAGCTGGAAGACAAGAAGGAGCACCTGGGGCCGAAGGTCAAGCAGGCCGAGCGCGACAAGCTCGACCACGAAATCTCGGTCAAGAAGGCCGACCTCAAAGAGGCTCAGGACAAGCTCGGGGAAGCCCAGCAGGGCGAATTCCACAAGGCGAAGTCTGAAGGGGAGAAGAAGGAGAAGAGCCCGTTCGACTTCGCTGCCCTCGGCGACATCGGATCTAAGGGGATCGCGGAATCGGTTCTTCCTGACGGGTTTATGAACCCGTTCGACACCACCGCGGCGCACGTCGGATCCGGGCTGTTGGGGTTCTTCAGCGGTCTGGACCCTGATCCGGTCTCGCGCGGCATCCTGGGCGTCGGGGCAGGAGCGTTGAGCGGCAAGGGATCTGCGGTCGCGACGGCGTTGAAGGATCTGCTCAGCCCGAAGGCACTGGAGGGAGATGCACGGCTGGCCGGCGGCCGCGGGTCGATGGGTGACCCCGCCGGCGCCGACGGCGGCACGGTCATCAACAACAACAAATTCGGCCCGGACTACTCCGGCGCCACGATCGGCCATGACCCCGCCGAGCACCAGCAGGCCGTCCAGAACGACTCGAACGCCGTGCAGCGATCGACCGCCTTCAGCACGCAGCGGATCGGAGTATCTGCGTCCTCATAGGCCGATACCCGAAGCGACCGCGTGTTTACCTGCGGAGTAAAACTGAAGCGTGACCGAGGAAAAGCCCACGACCTGGCGAACGTACGAAGAAGTCGCCCAGTACCTGCTCAATGACATGAGCGACAAGTTCGGTCTAGACAGCGTCGAAGGCAAACAAGCCCTTCAAGGATTCACTGGCACGACATGGGAAATCGACGGCAAAGGCGTCAAGGACGACGGCGACGCCATCATCCTCATCGAGTGCCGCCGGTATCTAAAGGACAAGCTCAACCAGGAAGCTATCGCCGCAATTGCCTACAGAATCGGAGACCTCAACGCAGCGGGCGGAATCGTTGTAACCCCGATCGGCGTACAGAGCGGCGGCGAACTGGTTGCCAAACACGAGAACATCACGATCGTGCAGCTCAACGCCGACGCGACCACCACCGACTATGTACTGAAGTTCCTGAAGCAGGTCTTCATCGGCGCGTCGGCATCAGCTGTCGCCACCGTCACAGCAACCGTAACCGCAGTGGTGACACGAGCCGGCGTCGAGCAACCCTAGTCAGCTGGCCCGAGCGGCCTTGGCGTCGTCAGCATTCCGCCAACCGACGTAGATGTCGTCAAGCTGCCACCGCGCGACGCGGGCGAGCACCTTGTGACCTGGTAGATGCGAATCCTGCGGCCAGTGCGCCGGCTCCACAAGCGCCCACTGCAGGTACGCGTCGAATAGAGCGTCGACGTAGCCGCTGTCCGGCGAGATGGCCTTTACAGCTTCGTCTAGGTCCTGGAACTTTAACGTCACCGGCTGACCGTCGGCTATGGCCTCAAATTCGAACACTTTCATGCCCCTCTCGGGAGATGCCGCCGCTACTGGCGGGATGGCGTACGGCAAATGCTCGCCAAATTTTATCAATTTTGAGCACCTTCGGTACCGAGCCACGATCCTGTAAATGGCTCTTGAAGTGCCGTTTTGGCGCCGCGTCCCCAAATGCGCGAAAAAGTCCCGGAACCCGTACAGACCCTTTTCAGCAGTGCCGGCCGGTGCGCGGCGAAGGGGGTGGGGGCCTCCCCCGGCCCCGGGTGGCGCGGCCCGGCAGGCGGGTCGGTGGGTGGTCAGTTGCAACACCTCACGATCGCGGAGGCCTGGCGAGGTCCCACGCTTGGTGTCCATGCTATCCCCTGGGGTACCCCGCAGTGGATAGCTGCTGCGATTGTTGGCGGTGGTTGCGTTGGGGCCCTTGGCTGTTGGGGTCCTGTCTTGTGGTGTGCGTGGCTGGGGCCTGGCCTCAGGTGTTGCGCGCTTGGTCTTCATCACCTCGTCGGCCCGGCTGTGCCGTTCATGGCTGGCGCTTGTAGTTCATGGGGTTGTCCGTGCCGTGAGAGCAACCGCGGTGATGAGCACCACGGTTGCCTAGGACGGCGCAGACAACCGGGCCGACTGTGAAGGGTTTGGAGGGGTCGCGTTTGAAACGTAATCATTGGACATCAGGGAGGCCAGTGACAAGTTGTCACTGACCCCGGTGACCGTGATCATCTCCTGTGCGCCAGAGGGGGTTTCACGCTTCGTTGGGGTCTGGTGGCCGGGGGTGGTCACATGTGGGTGCTGCTGTCTGGGGTGGTCACCGGTGAGCGTTGACGAGGCGGGACGCCAAGCCCCCGTGGCACGGGGGGGACGTCCCGCCTCAGATTGAGTGTGGCACTGGTGAGCAATAGAAAAAGGCGGCCCGCGAGCCCCTGTGAGACAGAGGAGCCTGACCGCCTTCGTACGCCAGTGTGGCACCGTCGTGCGTATCGATCAACCTGTTACTCCCTGGTGGCATGGATCTGGAGCATGGGGATGGTGAGGCGGTCGCCGTCTAGGTTGGGCGGGCATTCGGGGCATAGCGGCCGCCAGTCCATGCACATCTTCGGTGCGCGGGGCATGGCGATCCCTCCGAGTCGGGGTGAAGAACCCCGCGACACCCCGCCGACCATGCAGGTTGCCGGCCGGGGTGTCGCGGGCGCGGGCGCTCAGGCCGATGACGCGGCCGAGCTGCGCCGCGATTATGTGGTGAATATCCCGATTCACCACAAGCCTTCGGTGCTATCGGTACGGTTTCGCGTTGATTTGGGTGGGGTCAACGCATTCCACTTCGCTGCGTGCGCCGGTGGTGAACTGGTGCAGGAGCTTGCCGGTGTTGTGGGCGACCACTGATTGCTGCTTGGTAGCGATGGCGGCTGCTTCGGCGGCGGCAGGGAATTCAGGGACGACCTCGCCGAACGCGTCCGGGAGCCAATCGGCCGGGACGGCACGCTGTTGGAGGTAGGAGGGCAGTTCTTCGGCGAGCACCGGAACATCTTCTGGCCGTGCATTTTTGATCAGTTGGCGAGCTCCGGCAACGACGCCAGCGCCGTTGTCGGCGTCCAGGGTCGCTTTGGTGCGAGCCCAGGTGCGTTGGGCGTGGAGCTGGCTGGCTGTGTCGCTGGTTGTGTGCAGCCCGGCAATGATGGAGTCGCGTGCGTCGCGGGCCGCATCCGCGGCGTCATCAACGGCATCCTTGGTGGCCCGTACCTGACGGGCGGCGGGGGTGTCGGCGAAGGACCGCAGTGACGCCACTACGCCTTCAGGTGACAGGGCGCCGCGTTCGGCGAGTTCGTTGACTGCGGCGATGTGCTGTTTGTGGAGCTTGTCGGCGTGTTGCGCTGCCTGCCAAGCCTGTTCGACGGGGGTGCCGGTCAGGGCAGCGGCCGGTGCGTCGGCTGTGACTGTCTGTCCGTAGCTTTTGCCGATGCCGCCCGGCTGAGTGTCGTTGATGTTGGACATGGTGGTTTCTCTCCTATTCGGGTAATTCAATATCATCGTATTATTTTGTGCTGCAAGGTTATTCGATTCTATTCGAACAGCAGCAGCTCCTGGGTTTCGATTTCGTGTAGCTCCCCGGCAACCAAACCGAAAACCGTTCGCGAGGGGAGCGTTTCGGCCCACGCCGCGCAGGCTGTCCGGGCGGGGCAGCGTTGACAGATATCGCGGGCCTGATCGATGTCGTCACCGTCGAATATGCGGGGGTCGACGGTGGCGCACGATGCTCCGTCGAGTCTGGGTGTGCCGCGGAGGATCTCGCCGAGCAGCACGAGCCACGGGGCGTCCACGTCGCGCCAGGCAGTTGCACCCTGGCCGGGCTTGCATTGCCGGCGGTTGATGCGCTGCGAGTCGTAGCACCGTCGACAGACGCCGTGAGCGTACGCCTTTCCTTGGCATCCAGCCGTGTCACACATCAGCATCGCCTTGTGCGTGGATCGGCTCGCTGAAGTCTCGGGGCTCGGTCAATCTCGGCGCGCGGCACCGCGTCACGCATGGCACTCGGCGGGTGCGGCCGCGATCGATGGTGCACCACTGCCCTGGCTCGGCGCCGCACATCGGACACAGCCGGTCGATTGCGTCTTCATAGGCCGCGACGATTGGACGCCGGCTCATCGTGCTCTCCGTTTGCCGCCTAGGAAGGAGTTCCACGTGGTGTCGCCGTCCACGCGCGGATGGTGGCGCGGCAGCGGTGTGCCGTCGAAATCTGTCACGGACTTGGGGTTGGCCCGGTTTGCTGCGTTCTCCGCTGACCTGACGTCCGCCTCGGTCCTGGCGGGCGTAGTCGTCGCCGGTGCACCATCAGCGTGGTCGTCACAGAACGGAACCCGGGCGGCTGTGGGTAAGTCCACGTAGCAAACGCTGCATTGAGTGGGTCTGGGTGGTTTCACGGCTTCGGGGTCCGATTCGTCGGTGGGTGTTGATTCGACTGGGGATTCGTCGCCGGAATCACTCGACCTGTGCTTATCGGCGGTGTCGACAGTCAGGGAAAGTACACCTGTACTTTCAGGTACACCGTCACTGAGCTGCGGAAAGGAAGGGTGTACCTCGGGTACAGGTGTACTTTTGTCGAAGAGTCGATACCGCACACCGTTCTTCACTTCTATCTTGCAGATCACGCCGTCGTCAGCTAACTCGGCAACTGCAGCTCCGAAGTCACCTCGGAGGTCAGCCTTGAGCTTTTGACGAAGGTCTGCGGCGGACTGTTCCCCAGCTTTTTCGAGCCATCTGACAATGGCCTTCCGTACCCGCTGTAGTTTGCGATCTGACACGATGTCGTCACGGTCGGCGATGGCCAGGGCGCGTGCGCGATTCGCTGCGCGGGAGGCGGAGGACCGTTCGCGTTGCACCCATGCGCGGGTTTCGTCGGATACCTCCATGACGACTCCGGCCAACTGCCAGTCGTCGTCGGAGATAGCGGGCAGATCGCGTCCGTCGAGGACCATGAGCGCCGCGGCGACCTTGAGGCGGACCAACAGCTTGTGCCCATCGAGCGCTTCGACTTCGCCGCGGTGCATGGCGAGTTGGTGGGCGTCGATGGCGTCCCGGGCAATTTGCGGCACGGGCAGATCGCCGGAGAACTTTGGTGCTCGGACGACGACTGGTGCTGGCTCGTCGGGACGCTCGTCGGGCATATCAGCATCGAGCACCGGCAGCCAGACCATCCGCTGCGGTGTCCCGCCGGCCGCGCCGTCGAGTAGGACGCCGGCCCGTCCCGGCTGGACACCGAAGATCAGGCCGGCGCGGTAGGAGTGAGCGGGGACGCGGGTCCGGGTGTGCGCTTGGGCGTTGGTGAAGCCCAGCTGTTCACCCGAGAACACCTTGCGTAGCTCTGATTCGAGCGTCGATCCTGATCGCGCGAACAGTCCAGCGGCGGTGTCGATCTCGGGAACGGAGAACACCGCGGTCCAGATCTCTTCGCGGTGTGGCGGATCTTCCTCTCCGGCCTTCTTCTTCGTTGGGGTTGGGGGCATGAATGTGCGGGCAATGCCCTCCCCAGATCCGATAGGAAACTCGGGTAAGTCGACGGGTTCTCCTGTGTGCAACTGGAATTGGATGGCGTCGCGGGCTGCAGCTTCGCTGGTGCCTTTACCGGCACCGGAAGGGCCGGTGAGTGCGACGAACAGGTTGAGTGAGCCGCGGCCGCCGACGTGTGGCGGGAGTGCGACGGCTGGCGGGATGACGCCGTTGGCATAGACCAGGGCTACTCCGAGGACCGCCCACGGGCAGCGGCGCCGGGCGCGCGCGAATGTATGGATGTGGGTGAGCACGGTTCTGGCGGTCCAGAACGTTTCGGTGTTCAAGCGATCCTCCGGGGAATGTACGCGCCAGCTCGGATGGCCTGTGCTCGACGGCGGCTGTATCGGCGCACGTCTGCCCATTCCTGGCTCACGGCAATGGATTTAGCGGCACCGTCGAGATGTTCTTGCTGAATCTGCAGATCCAGGGCTTGGTATCGGGCGGCGTCGAGCAGCGCGGCCCATTTGGCTGGGTCGGTGTCTTCGAGTCGAGCCCAGAGGAGGGTGCCGGCCGCGGGCCACGCCGGCACCTCCCGCAGGATCGGTGCAACAAACTCATGGACAATTAGGAAGTCCACTTGTCTTGTCGTTGTGGGTAATTCGGTCATTGGCGTGTTGCTTCGGCTTGCGCGCAAGCGGGACCGATGCCAGCGGTGACGGATTGCGGGCTGGTCAGCCAGCTCCCGCAAGCTCGGCAGCGCCTGGCTATTCGCCAGTCGTCGCTGTCATCGAACGCGGGCTTACCGGCGGTCGTCGTCTTCTTTTCGAGCTTCTTCACTAGCTGGCCTCCAGGAGGTCAGCTGCCAGCTGAGGGGGCAGCAGATCCAAGGTCGCCTTGGTGGCGTCCATGATCGCTTTGTCGAGCAGGCGGGAAAATTCGTAGGCCTCGTTGATCCGCAAATCCACCTGCGCGTCACGGTTTTTCGATCCGCCCTCGATGTGCACGGTGATGCTCGGAGCGGCTTCCCCGTCGGCCGCGTTGAATCGCACTCCGGTGCCGATCGAAAGCGGGTTGGAATCAGGGCCAAGGGCGTAGTGGGCTCCGTTACCGAGCGTGGCTCGCTGGTAGATGGCGCTGTAGTGGTCGTCAGAGCAATCCGGCGAACCCCCGTGGCACCAGTCGTATCCGGCGCTGCATGATTGGGCGCTCACGCGGTCACCTCGATGACGGTGGCGGCGAACTCACGGACGATCTGTTCCCGAGTTTCGGGGTCTGTCGTGTAGTACGTGATCGTGATGCGGGAGCCTTCGGCTTCGCAGTACACGCGGCCGCCGGCCAGCGGTCGGCACGCCGACGCGGCCGCCAAACTGTCCGCAATCTGGGTGGAGATCGGCTGCGGCGCTCCGACTGCGGGATCGGTTATCGTGGGCATGGACAAACTTCCTTCTTGACTGGTTGGTGGGTTGTTTCCATGAATGGCTCCGGTTGCCCCCGGGGCCATTCGTCTATCAGGGGTGCGCATCAGGCAGCTCCGCCTGGCGCCAGCTGTTCGTTCTCCCAGGCGATGACGTCGCTCAAGCGGTAGCGGACCGGTCCGCCGCCGAATCGGTAATAGCGTGGTCCGCGGCGCAGGTTGGCCCACTGCGCCAATGTCTTGGATGCAACCTTGAGTCGGGCGCTGAGCTCCGCGCGCGTCAACCAGCAGTCCTCCTCTTGGTGCGTTGATGTCGCCACAATTCCTCCTTTTGCGTACAACGGCGCAGTTCTTGTCTATTCTCGCGCCGTGCGTTGCAAACTACGCCCTTCTAGCGGATGCACGCAAGAACCCGAGTAATCTGCGTGTCATGGCGCAAGTTGAGAGGCTTCGGCTTAACTGGGTATCGGTCCCTCCGCGCGATTGGGCGGAGGAGCAGACGTACCGGATCGCTATGGAGGTCAAACGTCTTCGTGACGACAAGTCGGCCCAGTGGCTTTCAGATCGAACGAAGGCGCTTGGGGCAGAGATATCGCGCGCAGTGATATCCGATCTTGAAACCGGGCGCCGCAGATATGTCACAACAGCTGAACTGATTGTTTTGGCCCGCGCACTAAACACTGTGCCTGTGTCATTGCTTTATCCGCCCCCGTATGATTCTGCGATCCAGATCCTCCCGAATGCGGAAAACGATGTATCCGCATTGTTTGCGGCACAATGGTTTTCGGGCCTACTAAGCCCCTTTGAGACGCGGATGCTTGTAGGTGGCGAACATGAAGAACTCGACCGAAATATCGCACCACTGAGGAACTCTCGTGAGATATTCGAGCTTGAAGAACGGCTGATCGAAATGCTGCGAATGCAACCGACGGCACGCGACACTGTGGTTGCGGGCGCACTTGAAAGTCAGATCGCCAGCGTCAACTCAAGGCTCCGGGAACTCAAAAGGGGCTTCGATGGCGGGTAGACCTCCGCTAAGGATCGGCCAGCACGGCAAGATCACCCGCACTTCACTCGGCGGGGGAGTGTGGTTGGCGCGCTGCAGGTTTCGCGATGCCGACGGGCTGACCCGGATTGTTGAACGCCGTAGCCCAACCGGTCAGGTCGATCAGTACGGCAAAATGGCCGAAGATGAGCTCATTCAGTCGCTGAAAGTCCGCAGCGCACCGGGCATTTCAGGCAAGATCAAGGCCGAAACGAAGCTATCGGCGCTCGTTCAACAGCATCTGGACAACCTTAACGGTAAGAATCGGTCGCCGGCGACGATGACGACCTACCGCAGCGCTCAACGCAAGCTGATGAAGTACAGCGATAGCCTGCGGGTCTCGGAGGCTAAACCTGGCCGACTCAACGAGGTCATCGACTCGGTGCGCAAGACGCATGGCGCGAACATGGCCCGCCACTGTCGGACTCTCCTGCGGGGTGCGATGCAGCTCGCAGTGCTTGACGAGGTGCTGCCGGCCAATCCTGTGGCCCAGGTCGACCGGATCGAATCGGCGGTTCGGCCGAAGGGTGCCAGGGCGCTCGACGACGCGGAGCTCCGGGCGTTGCTGTCCACTCTGCGGGCGTCAGATGAGTGCGTGCGGATGGACCTGGTCGATCCGGTGACTGTGCTCATCGCCACGGGGATGCGGCGAGCTGAGCTGCTGGCGCTGCGTTGGGAGGACTTCGACGAGAAGGCAGGCACGCTCACCGTGGCCGGCAAGTTGGTGCGCATCCAGGGCGACGGGCTGCGCCGGTTGGATGGTGGAAAGACGGCATCTGCGGCCCGCACCGTGCCGGTAGCAACGTTCGCAGTCACCGCGCTCAGTGGCCGCCGCGGCCGCGCGTTCTGGGGCGAGCAGCCGATGATCTTTCCGTCTACCGCCGGCAGTTGGCGCGATCCAGACAACTTCAATAAACAGTGGCGGAAGGTCCGCGATGACCTCGGCGTGCCTGATGTGACGAGCCACAGCTTCCGTAAGTCAGTGGCCACCCTGATCGACTCAGCGGGCCTGTCAGCGAGGGTCGGAGCGGACCAATTAGGGCACTCGAAGGTGTCGATGACGCAGGACCGCTACATGGGTCGGGGGAAGGTACACCCCGAGGTAGCAGCGGTTTTGGACCGCGCTATATCCGATGAATAAACGATGGCCTTGCGGCCATTTTTGTGCCCCCACCAGGGCTCGAACCTGGGACCTGCGGATTAAAAGTCCGTAGCTCTACCGACTGAGCTATAGGGGCGTGGCTGACAGGATACTTCGTCCTGCATTCGGCGCTTGCGGGGGCGCGGTTTGGAGCGCGGGGCAGTCGTGCCCTAAGCTATCGAAGCTCCCAACGGAAACGTTGTGAGTCCCCCGAAGAGATTCGGATTAGGCCCCCATCGTCTAGTGGCCTAGGACGCCGCCCTTTCACGGCGGTAGCACGGGTTCGAATCCCGTTGGGGGTACGCAACGTGGAAACACGTAGCATGCAGTATGTAAGGCCCTGTGGCGCAGTTGGTTAGCGCGCCGCCCTGTCACGGCGGAGGTCGCGGGTTCGAGTCCCGTCAGGGTCGCCATCTCGGCGAAGCCGAGTGGTCGCTATTGCGGCAAGGCATTCGTGCCGTCCGGCCAGGTAGCTCAGTTGGTACGAGCGTCCGCCTGAAAAGCGGAAGGTCGCCGGTTCGATCCCGGCCCTGGCCACCAAAAAATCCCGCCGGCTACGGCGGGTTTTCTGTTTCTGCGGTCACGTGAGTCGACCGCGGCTCTTGCCGGAAAAGTCCGCCGCGGTGTCTGGCGGCCGGTAGTCCACATGGCCGATCCACGACCGTGTGGAGGCCCCGGATAGGCCTACGCCGGCTTCGCGGTGACCACGACCTTGATGGTGCTTGCTCCGGTGTTGGAGGCGATGATCAGCAGGGGTGCGTTGTTGTCTGAGATGACTGTTCCGCCGGTGACGTTGACGGTGTAGCCGCCTGGGAATTCGACGTTGGGTACCGAGATGAGGGTCTGTGATCCGGCGTCGAATGTGCCTGAGCCGTCTGCTTTTTGGGTGCTGTAGCTGAAGGTGAAGACGCTTTTGTTCCAGTACCAGGATGTCGGCGTGCCGGAGATCGCCTGTGGGTAAGGGGCGGCCAGGTTGTTCAGGGCGGTGGTGTTGACGTTGTCGCCGGTGGGCGGCAGGTTCGGGTCGTACACCAATGATTCAGGCTTGAGTGATCCGCTGGTGGTGATGTCGCCCGAACCGGAGTAGGCCCATTCGGTCCAGCTGATCGCGTGCGCGTTGGCTGAGCCTTTTTCAGGGTTGAGGTCGTACCCGGCTTGGCTGGCGCCGAATTCGTCCATGATGACCGGCATGTTGTTGGCCTTGCCGTAGGCGTAGGCCACGTTGGTGGCTTGACTGGATATGAATCCACAGATGCCTGCGGTGGCTTGGCCCGCGCAGTAATTGTGGTAAGCGAGAATGACTTTCGAGTCGTAGATCTTCCCCAGGCTGATCGGCAGGCCCGCGATCGCGGCGAATTGTGACGTCGCCGGGTTTTCGGGTTCGATGATCAGGGAGGTGTTGGGGTCGACGGCGCGGATGGCGGCGGCGACCTGGTTGTACATCGGCGCCAGCTGTTGGTCGCCGAAGAAGGGGCTGCCGAGAATCGTCGGTAGCCACGATGACCCGACGAACGGCTCGTTCATGACGTCGTAGCCGATCACCGCGCTGTTGCCGCTGAATGTGTAGGCGATGTGCTCCCAGGCCTGGGCGTAGTTGTCTTCCAGGCCGGTGCCGTCGGGCGCGGATGCGTTGTTCCAGAACTCATCCCAGGCGTGGGTGCCTGCCTCGTTCAGATAGTTGCTCAGCGGGAAGCCGTAGTTCTTGTTGGGCAGCCCCCCGGTCAGGGTGGCCCACGCCGGGGCGCCTTCACCGCCGACAGCGCTGCCGTACAGATCCTGGTGCATGTCGATGATGCTGTAGATGCCATGTGCGGCAAGGGTATTGACGGTCTGCTGAATCGAGTTGAGGTACGCGGTGTCGAAGACGCCGGGTTCGGGTTCGACACCGGCCCAGATGACGCCCACGCGCACGACGTTGAAGCCGTTGGCGGCCAAGAATGCCGCGTCATCGTCACTGAAGCCATCGGACGCGGGCGTATACGGATCGAGCTTGTACACCTCGTTGAATCCGTGCAGGACGACGACTTGGCCGTCGCTGTTGGTCAGGGTCATGCCAGTGGGGGTGATGGTCAACAGGCCGCCGGAAGTGTTTGAGCTGGCGACGCCGCCGGTGCCGGATTTGCCGACCATGCCGTGCCCGCCGAGCAGTCCGGCGTTTCCTCCGGCACCGCCCAGGGCGGCCAAAGCTGTTGCCGTGCCGCCGATGCCGCTGTTTCCAGCGTCGCCTCCGGCACCACCGCTGCCCAGCCATCGGGTGCCACTGCCGCCGTTCCCGCCGCGGCCGCCGTCTGCGCCGTCGCCGCCGTCACCACCTGTGCCGCCGATGCCGAATACCAAGCCGTAGGCCGAGCCGCCCTTGCCACCGGCGCCGCCGAGTGCGCCGTCGTTGGTGCCGCCGGCGCCGCCGTTGCCGCCGACACCCATCACCAGTCCGCCGGCGCCGCCGTTGCCTCCGGAGGCCCCGGCTCCGCCGGTCCCCCCTTTGCCGCCGTTGCCCAGCAGTCCGCCGGTGCCGCCGTTGCCGCCGATGGTGCCGGTTTGGTCGGAGGACCAGCCGGCCCCGCCGTCGCCCAGCAGCCAGCCTCCGGCGCCGCCGTTGGGGTGAGTCTCGGTGCCGGCCTTGCCGTTTCCGATCACATACGACCCGGCCAACCGATTGATCACCCGGTCGACTTCGGCGCCCAGGGCGCTGGAGATCCAGAGCTGCCCGAGGGTATGCAACGGCGTGTACACCAGTACCCGGAACCAGCCGGGCAAGCTGGTCGGCGCCGAGATCTTGGTGACCGCAGTGGTCGTCGTCGTGGTACTGCTGGCCGAGGAGGTCTGCACGACGGCCGCTGCGGCCACGGCCTGGGTGGCACCTGCCTTGGCGGCGGTCACCGCGGCAGCGCGGACCGGTTGGCGGCCGCCGGTGGGTGTCTGGCTTGGCGTCGTGACCGTGGTGGCAGCGGGCGTTGCCGTGGCTGCGGGGGACTTGCCCGGGGCCTTCTTATTGGAGCTGTGGACCTTCGTAGTCGATCTGGCGTTGGCGTCGGCGGCCGACTGTCCGGCTGTATCGGCGTTGGCGCCCTTGGGCTTTGATCCGGTTGAAGGCACGGCGGACTGTGCTGCTCGTGTGCCCGTGGCATGGTCGGCACCGCTGGTGCTCGACGAGGCTGGCGCTGCAGAGTGGTGGCTGTCCGCCGAACCGTCCTTCTCCGCCCAGGCCATCCCGGCGCCGGAGGCCACCCCGGCACCGATGCCCAGGGCAACCGCCAAACCGCCGACCCGACCGATATAGGCACCCGCGCTCATAAGTTCACTTATACGGGACCGTGGCTCGCTACCAGTGTGCTTTCGTGCGGCAAAACTGCGAAAAAGCTGCGATGATGCGCCGATCGCCGCCAACTGGCCTCGCGGTGAGTGCTAAATATTCACCTGTTGGTCAGCAAATTGTCCTGCAAGATTCCAACGCTTGACACCGATCTCAGTGGTCAGGCGCGCCGGTGAATGTCGTGCATAACCGTCCTGCTGCGGCTTGCATACGCCTCTGATTACGGCAGTCGCACAGTACCCGCAGGTGGTGGTCGCAATCTGGATCGGAAATGCTGATCCGGCTATGGATCGAGAACTAGAGATGCTGCGCGCCAGCTACGACGAATCGCCCTACCCGCTGAATTCGTATCCGGAGTCGGCACCTGGGCAACTCGCAGTTGTCGCTCACCTGTTCGGATTGGATGTTCCGCCGGTCGCCGATGCCCGCGTGCTGGAGATCGGCAGTGCGTTGGGCGGGAATCTCATTCCGTTCGCCGCGCAATATCCGCGGGCGCATGCGGTGGGCGTGGATCTGTCGCCTGGACAGACCGAGCAGGCTCGTCGCTATGTGCAGGCCGCTGGATTGGACAACGTGACGCTGGTCGCCGGCGACATATCCGACCTCGACGTGGATGCCCTGGGCTCATTTGATTATGTCGTTTGCCATGGCGTGTACAGCTGGGTGCCCGAAAAGGTCAGGGAATCAATACTTTCCGTGATGCAGCAGGTGCTGTCTCCGGACGGCGTCGGGTATGTGAGCTACAACGTCTATCCGGGATGGAAATCCAAAGAGATTGTGCGTGAGGCAATGTTATTCGCATCGGCCGACTCCGATACGCAGGCGGCTCGCGTACGGGCCGCACGCGAAGTGGTCGAGTTCCTGGGCGAGATGGCACTTCCCGGTAGTGCGACGGCTCGCGCGGTGACAGACCACCATGCCGCGGGCACGCGTGCCGACTACTACCTCCTGCACGAGGAGCTCGAATTATTCAATACACCTTGCTATTTCACCGAGTTCGCGAGCAGGGCCCGGTCGTATGGCTTGGCCTATCTGTCCGAGTCGCAACCGGAGTACATGTTTGCCCGGAATTTCGGTGCGGATCTGGCTGGTCGCTTGACGGCCAGATGCGGTGATGACCACGTGCTGCTGCAGCAGTATCTGGATTTGGCAATCAACCGATCATTCCGGCAGTCGTTGTTGGTACATCAGGAGCGAGCGGTTGATGTCCGGCACAGCCTGGACCGCAAGCGCTTCGATACCCTGCATTTCGCGGCTTGGTTGCCGCCGGTGGACGGTGAGACCCGACTGGACGGTTCGGTTCAGGAATTCCGGGGTTCTGATAGCGCGACATTGGTGACCTCTGACTCTGTGCAGAAGGTCGCCCTCGACGTGCTCAACGCCAGTTGGCCATGGACCCTGTCGTGGGCCGAATTGATCGACTCGGTGGGGGAGTCGCTGCCGTTCCCGCGCGGTGCCGAACGGTTGGCAGACCGGATCGAAGCACTGTTGGAATTGTTGATTACCCAGGGTCAGGTGCGGTACCGGCTGGATCCGGTACGGCCACAACAGGATTCGACGCTCCGCCTGGATGAATCGGCGAGGCGGCTGGCTGTAGGCACCCGAGAGGACTCGGATGCCTACAGCTTCACTGCGTGGCACGAGATGGTCGTCTTGGCACCGTTTGACCGGTACCTGCTGCCATTGCTGGACGGGACTCGCGACCGCGCAGACCTGGTCGACGCCATGTTGGGATACGTTCGCCGCCATGCCGTCGAATTCCGTCGTGCGGCTCGGCAGCTGACCGATGACGGGGAACTACGCGAGGTGATCGCTACGCAGATCGATCGGCTGCCTTACCGATTGGCCGGTATGAATCTGACCCAAGCCGCCGATGTGCCGCCCGATGAATGGCAATCCACCTCGGCCTGACTCACCGCACTAAAGTGCTGGCGGTGTACCGGGCGCGGGAGGCCCGTCAGGTGCGGGCGGCGTGCCCGGCACAGGAGGTGCGGGATCTGGCGGTGTGTAGTACTGCCCGAGCCCAGGCGGAATGTTCGTTCCGGGTGGCGGCGCGGTGCCGGGTAGCGGTTCGCCCAGCTGCTGCTGAGAAAGCTGGCTGAGGGATCCACCCTTCAGGCGCCCGTCGTGGTACATATCGATGTACCGGTGGAACAAATCGTGCGGGCTGATGTCAGCGTTTTCCTGACCTGGGTCAACCCCGAATTGCTGGCACTGACCGGGTGCCGACGGCTTGAGGCATTCCGCGGGGCCGTAGGCGTTGTTGAGGGGATTGAGGTTCGGCACTGTGCCGGTGCCAGCGCCGGGCGCTGAGGGTTTGGCGTTCTGGCCCAGCACGGTACTGGGGCTCAGTCCGGGTGTGCCGACGGGCATACCCAGGAGGCCGGACGGCGGAGGCGGCGCTGCCGGATCGGGATTGGTGTTGCGCTGCCCGAGCAGATTGATTCCCTCAGGTCCCAGAGGAGCGCCGATGAGGGGCATCTTGGCATCGGCCATGGGGGCCGGCCCCAAAACTCCCGCGACCTGGTTGGCGATCGCATCGGTGCGGTCGTCGGTTCCAGGGGTCGGAACTGGGTCGGTCCAGTCGGCGGATGCCGGCCCGGCCAAGGTGATGGCCGCCGCGGCGGCGAGTATGCCTGCCGCCGCGGCCTTGGCCATCATTTCACTGCTGAGCATCAGACCGTCTTTGTGAGGCCGTAGTAGGCGACGACGTCATCGGTGTCGGTGGTCGAGCTGGTCAGCGTCGCGTAGGACCGCAGGAACGACTGGCCGACGCAGCCATCGACCTTGACGTGGGTGTCCTTGAGCGTCACGCGGACCGGAGCGGCCTTGAAGGTCTTCTTGTCGACTGGGACCTGGATGACCTGGCCGGGCTTGGGGTGGATCTCGATGGTGCCCGACAGCGGGAATGTGACGCTGGTCGGGATGGCGCCGGTGAACAGGGTTCCGGTACCCGTTGAGATACCGGCCTGGCCGATCAGACGGAGCTGCCCGAGCTCGATGCCGCAGCCGATCTGGTAACCGGCCTCGAGCGTGCCGCCTGCCAGCTTGGTTTTGCCGCCACCGGTGACGGTACCGCTGAAGGTGCCGCCCACCAGGTACTCGCGGGAGCTGACCGCGGTGGTCAGCGGGGCGATCGGCAACTGGGTCTCGTTCTCGGCCTTGACGGTCAGGACCCAGCCGTCGGGCGTGGTGATGGTGGCCGGATCATCCGAGGCAACGACACCGTTGTCCGGCGGCGGGCCGTCGTCACCGGCGGGCGGTGGCGGGGCAGGCTGGGCCTGTGCGAGCGATGCAGCAGCCGGAAGCAGCATGCACGCCGCGGCCAAAACGGCGAAAGGTTTCAACATGATGGTGACAACGCCCTTCGTGGTGTTAGGTCTGAGTTGGTTGAAAAGTTCTGGAGTGCAACGAAATGCAGCGTTGTCTAGACGGACTTGGTGACACCCAGGTAGGTGATCACGTCGTCGGTGTTGTCAGTCGAGCTGGTCAAGGTGGCGTACGAACGGATGAAGGACTGGCCGGCGCAGTAGTCGGTCTTGATCCGGACGCCGGTGATGCCGATGCGGGCGGTCGTGCCCTTGAACGACTTCTTGTCGATCGCGACGGTGGTCACGGTGCCGGGCTTGAGGTACACCTTGGCCTGCAGGCTGATGCCGCCTGCCCAGGTGGGCCCGGTCAGGCCGATACCCGGGGTGAAGGACGCACCGGGGTTGACCTCATATTCGTCGTTGATGATGCCGCAGCCGATCTGCTCGCCGGCTTCCAGCGTGCCGCCGGTCAGCTTGGTCTTGCCGCCGCCGCTGATGGTGCCGGTGAAGGTGCCGGCGACCCAGTACTCACGGGAGGTAAGGGCGGTGGTCAGCGGGGCGACCGGCAGCTGGGTCTCGTTGCTGCCGACCACCGACAGGTGCCAGCCGTCGGGGGTGTCCAGGATTCCGGGAGGGCCCGACGGAACGGCGCCGTCGCCTGGGGGTGGCGGCGGGGGCGGTGCCTGATTGCCGGCCGGCTGGGCGGCGGGGTCAGCCGCCGGATCGGCGATTGCGTGCGGCGCGGTACCCACCGGAAGCAGCACGCAAATGGCTGCTGCCAACATGGCATAACGGTTCGACATGGTAATGAGCGCGCCTCTCGTGGTCGGTGCAGCTTTCCTGTGGATCGCTGTGTGTTGCTGTATATCTGTCGCGACGGAGCATCTAATGGTTGGGTTGCCGGACGGTAAACGGCCTGCAAATACTTACCACCCCAGTCATCAACTAGTTGGGGAGTCTATGAAAGGTCCGGTGCGACCGCAGCATTGGCGGTATAGAGGGGTGTTGGTCGATGTCCTGGTCATCGCCGCTGCGTGAGGCATAATTCGAGTCATTTGGGCGATGCCGGCAATACAAATGACGGTGATTAGAAATTGACAGTTCGCCTTGCGGCTACCGTACGGTCATCTGAACGGCTGACCGTTGGACTGCCAAATGCGGTAATGCGGTATGCCCGACATGGGCGCGGCACCTGGCGCTTGGTGCTGGGGGACCGAATGACTTGGAGGAAACGTTGAAGTCTTCACGCGTATGTGCACGACTGGTGGTCGCGTCCGTGGCGGTCTGCGGAGTCGCGGCAATGTCGCTGCCCGTCGCCGCAGCCGACCCATCGGACCACTCCGCCCCGGTGTCCACCTCCGCGGACGGTTCCGCAGCGACAGCTCCCGTTGCCGTCTCGCCGCAACTGCAGTCGGAGACCGTCACCTCCGCCGACGCCGACCCGGCCGCGGTTGTTGCGTGCAGTAAGTTCGCCGAAGCGCTCGATGCCGCGTCGGATGGCTACGGGAGCTACGCGGACAGCTTGGATGATCGCGATGGGACCGCGAACATGAGCAATGCCGTGGGTCGCTCCAGCCTGCGTGAGTCCGCTTCTGCCGCAATGGATGCCGCCAATACGCCCGGCCTGTCGCCGGCGATCGGCGACCCGATGCGGGCCTGGTCGATGGGTGCCGCCAAGTTGATGGTGAAGGTCAGCCTGAACATGACTGGCGACACGCTGGACTCCACGGCCGCCGAGGTCAACAACAACGCCGAGGCCGTGCAGAAAGCCTGCGCGGCGGCGGGCACGCACGCCTGATCACCCGAGCGATGAACCGATTGACGATGGGCGCGGCTGCGCTGTGCCTGCTGGTGGCTGCGTGCGGCGGGAAAACCGGTACGCCCACACCGTCCACACCCACGGCACCGCCGACGGTTGCCGAGTCCGCCATCGACTCGCTGTTGTTGGCGCCGGCCGTGCTCAACCAGGTCATGGGCACTACTGGTCTCACGGCCAAACCGCCGATCGACCACATGGACGACCACCGGAACATGCTGCCCAACCTGAACTGCCTGGGCGTCTGGCAGATCGACGAGGCACAGATCTACGGCAAGACGTACACCGCGGTTCGTCAGCAGACACTGCGCGTACCCGACACCGACCAGTGGGACTCGTTGGTGGCGCAGTCGGTGGTCTACTACCCGACCGCCGCTCCGGCCCGTGAGTTCTTCGATGAGTCGGCCGAGCGGTGGTCCAAGTGCACCAACCACCACGTGAACATCACGTTAAATGGCAAGCCTTTGCCAAAATGGCTCTCCGGCGACTTGGGGCGCACCGATACCCAACTGACCATGCCGATCACTCGGGGGACCGGCGACCAGACCAGATGGTGCCAGCACGTCCTGCGACTGGCCGGCAACCTGGTGATCGACGTCGAAGCGTGCGCGCCGAAGGCCGGTGTCACGGCCGCCGCTGAACTCGCGGACAAGATCGAAGCGGCAATCCACTAGGCGTCAACTGTTTCGGCTGGCCTGATTCGATCAATGTGAACCTAACCAGCTAGGCGGTTGCAGCCTGCGGCAACGCAATTGACGTGGGCATTTCGGCAATTTCTGCCTTTGACGGCAATTTTCAACTGTCTTAACGTCCGCTCGGTGAATGCATCGGCACCAGCGGTCGCAGTCGCCAAACCGTTCGAGGCGGTCGGCGACTTCTTCGTGCTGGCGGCTGAGACCTTCGTGGCGATGTTCCGGCACCGGTGGGCCTGGCGCGAGCTGATCGAACAGATCCGTTTTGTCGCAAGGGTTTCCATCTTTCCGACCATCATGCTGTCGATCCCGTACACCGTGTTGATCGTGTTCACCCTGAACATCGTGCTGTTGGAGATCGGTGCCGGTGACCTGTCGGGTGCCGGCGCGGCTCTGGCGTCGGTGACCCAGGTGGGCCCGGTGGTCACAGCCATCGTGGTCTCCGGTGCGGGCGCCACCGCCATGTGCGCCGACCTGGGCGCCCGCACCATCCGGGAGGAGATCGACGCCATGAAGGTGATCGGTGTCGACCCGGTGCGGGCGTTGGTGGTGCCGCGGGTACTGGCCGCCACCTTCGTCGCGCTGATGCTGTATTCAGTGGTCGCGGTCGTCGGATTGAGCGGCAGCTATGTGTTCGTGGTGTTCGTCCAGCATGTGACACCTGGCGCGTTCGTCGCTGGACTGACCCTGCTGACCGGGTTGCCACAGGTGATCATCTCTCTGGTCAAGGCATTGTTGTTCGGGCTGTCGGCGGGCCTGATCGCCTGCTACAAAGGGCTTTCCGTCGGCGGTGGGCCAACCGGGGTGGGCAGCGCGGTGAATGAAACCGTGGTGTTCTCGTTCATGGCGCTGTTCTTGATCAACATCTTGGCCACGGCGCTCGGCGTCAAGGTGGCGCCGACAGCATGACAGATACCTCACCGAAAACCGTTGATCGACTGACTGATTCGGCCCGGCGGTTGGGCGAACAGACCGCATTCTACGGTCACGCACTGTGGTCTACCGCCGATGCCGTGCGCCACTACCCGGCGGAAGTGTTGAGACTCATCGCGGTGATGGGCATGGGCACCGGTGCATTGGCGGTGATCGGCGGCACCGTCGTCATCATCGGGTTCCTCACGCTGTCCACCGGCGCCTTGATCGCGGTGCAGGGCTACAACACCCTGGCCAACGTCGGCATCGAAGCGATGACGGGCTTCCTGTCGGCATTCCTCAACGTGCGGTTCATCGCACCCGCCACCGCCGGGGTGGCGCTGGCTGCGACCATCGGCGCCGGTGCCACCGCGCAACTGGGCGCCATGCGGATCAACGAGGAGATCGATGCCCTGGAGGTGATGGGTATCCGTGCCATCACTTATCTGGTGTCGACCCGTATCGTCGCCGGGGTCATCGTGGTGATCCCGCTGTACACCGTCGCGGTGTTGATGTCTTTCTTGGCAACACGTTTCGGTACCACCGTGGTGTACGGCCAGTCCCGCGGTGTGTATGACCACTACTTCACCACGTTCCTGCGGCCCACCGACCTGTTCTGGTCGTTCTTGGCCGCGTTGTCCATGGCGGCGGCGGTGATGGCCGTACACACCTACTACGGTTTCACCGCTTCCGGCGGCCCGGCCGGGGTGGGCGAGGCCGTCGGGCGCGCGGTGCGAACATCGGTCACCGCAACGGTTTTCGTCTTGTTGACCATCACGCTGTCTGTATACGGGCAGTCCGGCAATTTCAATCTGTCGGGATAGCGATGGACAACCGACCTCGCCGAACGGCGATCGATCCGATCTGGTGGGCCCCGGTGCTGCCGTTGGTGATCATTGCGCTGATTGCCCTGACCGCGGTGTTCTTCTCCGGGACCCTGCGCGCGTCGGTTCCGCTGACCCTGGTGTCCGACCGGGCCGGACTGGTCATGGAAAACGGCGCGAAGGTGAAATTGCGCGGGGTCCAGATCGGTGAAGTCGCGAACATCGGTCCGGGTGATTCGGCGCACTCGAAGTTGGCGCTGAAGATCAACCCGGACCAATTCGGTTATCTACCAGCCAATGTGGAAGCCGAGATCAAGTCCAGCACCGCATTCGGGGCCAAGTATGTAGACCTGATCGTGCCGGACTCGGCCGACGCCGCGCGGCTGCGACCGGGTGCGGTGCTGCGATCGCGCAATGTCACCACCGAGGTCAACACGGTCTTCGAGAACCTGGAGTCGGTGGTTCGCGCCATCGACCCGGCCAAGCTGAATTCGGTGCTGTCCGCCGTCGCAGAATCGTTGCGCGGCAAGGGGGAAGTAATTGGTCAGGCCATCTCCGGCGCCAATCGGGTGCTGTCGGTGGTCAATCCACGGCTCGACACGATACGTACTGACTGGCGGCTGTTCGGCCGAACTGTCGGCGCGTACTCCGATGCGGCGCAAGATATTCTGACCATCCTGGATTCATTCAGCACTACGGCGAAGACCATCAGCACCAACGCCGGGGCCCTCGATGACCTGCTGTTGTCGGCGGTCGGCTTTTCGGGCGCCGGCGTGAGCGTGGTCGGGGGCAACGAGCCGACGTTCGTCCGGGCGATGAATCTGGCCGACCCGACGACCGCCCTGCTGCTGAAATATTCGCCGACGTACACCTGCCTGTTCCAGGGCGCACAGTGGTTCCTGGAACACGGCGGCAGGGAAGCCATCGGCGGCAACGGAAAATCGGTCGTCATGGATGCCGCCCTGTTGCTGGGCGACGACCCGTACCGGTATCCCGACAACCTGCCGAAGGTCAATGCCACCGGCGGGCCGGGCGGTAAGCCGAGCTGCGGGTCGCTGCCCGACGTCAGTAAGAACTTCCCGGTGAAGTCTCTGGTCACCGACACCGGATTCGGCGACGGACTGGACCAGCGACCCAACCCCGGTATCGGATTCCCCGGTTTCGCCAACTACTTCCCGGTCACCAAGGCGGTGCCCGAGGCACCGATCATTCGGTATCCCGGTGGCCCCGCCCCTGGCCCGATACCCGGACCGCCACCGCCGGACGGTCCTCCGCCGCCACCGGTCGAGCCCGGGGTTCCGGCTCCATGATCATCACGCGCACAAGGAATTCCGATGAGAGGTAGAAGCGCCCGGTCCATCGTCTGGGTGGCGGCGTTCACCGCGATATGTCTGGTGTTCACCTTCATCCTGGTGACGGTGTTCGGACAGTTCCGTTTCGACTCGCGAACCACCTATCGAGCTGAGTTCCACAACGTGTCCGGACTCAAGGGCGGCAACTTCGTCCGCATCGCCGGCGTCGAGGTCGGCAAGGTCAAGGACATCACCCTGCATCGGGACGGCACCGTCACGGTTGACTTCGCCGTGGACCAGGGGCTGCCACTCACCGAGGGCACGCGCGCCGTCGTGCGCTACGAAAACCTCATCGGAGACCGGTATCTGGCACTGGAAGAGGGCGCCGGCTCACCCCGTCGCCTGCAACCCGGGCAGGCCATCGCACTGGACCACACTGAACCCGCGCTCGATGTCGACGCGTTGATCGGAGGATTCCGTCCACTGTTCCGGGCACTGGACCCCGACCAGGTGAACGCGCTGTCCGCTGAACTACTCAAGGTGTTCCAGGGACAGGGCGGCACCATCGGCTCGGTGTTGGCCCATACCTCGGAACTGACCACCACCTTGGCCGGACGGGATCAGTTGATCGGGCAGGTGATCACCAACCTCAACACCGTGCTGGATCGCTTTGGTACCCGTGACGCGCAGTTCGGCCAAGGGCTGGACAAACTTTCGCAACTGGCACAGGGTCTGGCCGACCGGCGCAACGACCTGGCCAACGGCATCGGTTACCTCAATGCCGCCACCGGTTCGATCACTGACCTGCTGGTGCAGGCCCGCCAGCCCATCCGGGACATGGTTACGCAGACCGATCGTTTCGCCGGCCAGGTGATGGCCGACCACGACTACGTCGATGATCTCGTCAAGACCCTGCCCGACACCTACCAGATCCTGGCCCGGCAAGGCCTCTACGGCGACTACTTCAGCTTTTACCTCTGTGACCTCGTGCTCAAGCTGAACGGGAAGGGCGGGCAGCCGGTGTACGTCAAACTCGCCGGCCAGGACACGGGACGGTGCACACCGAAATGAGAAGGCCGACAATCAAACCGCTTGCCGAGCAGAACCGGGTGGCCGTCGGGCTGGTCGGCACCCTGGTCGTGCTCGCCGTGGTGGTGGCGGCGTTCAGTTACGACAAACTGCCGTTCGTCAAAGGCACCTCGGATTACGCGGCCTACTTCGCCGAGGCCGGCGGCATCAAACCCGGCAGTGACGTACGGGTCTCCGGTGTCGGCGTCGGTCGGGTGTCGAGTATCCACCTGGAGGGCACGAAGGTCCGGGTGGACTTCACCGTCCGCAACGGCGTCGAACTCGGTGACCGCACCGAGGCCGCGATCAAGACCGAAACGGTGCTCGGCACCAAGATGCTGGAACTCACCCCGCGCGGCGACGGCCGGCTGAGCGGACCAATTCCATTGGAACGCACCATCTCTCCATACGACCTGCCCACCGCACTGGGAGACCTGACCACCACGGTCAGCGGGCTGGACACCACGCAACTTTCTTCGGCGCTCACCACCATGGCCGACACTTTCAAGGACACCCCACCAGAACTGAGGCTGGCGCTGCAGGGGGTCTCACGGTTCTCCGACACGCTCAACAATCGGGACGCCCAGTTGCGCAACCTGCTGGCCAATGCCAACAAGGTCACCGGCGTGCTGGCCAAGCGCAGCGACCAGATTGCCCAACTCGTGCTGAACGCCAACGCATTACTGGGTGAGCTGCTCACTCAGCGCGAGGCGCTCAACAGCTTCTCGGCAAACCTGACCGCGGTGTCGCAGCAGTTGTCCGGTTTGGTCGCAGACAACCGCGACAAGCTCAAACCGGCCCTCGATCAGCTCAACGGCGTGCTCGGCATTCTGGACAACCGCAAGCAGGAGCTCAAACGCACGCTGTATCTGTTGCGTCGCTATGCCATGTCGTTCGGCGAGGTACTCGGTTCTGGGCCGTTCTTCAAAGCCGGCCTGGTGAACCTGATTCCGGGACAGTTCAGCCAGCCGTTCATCGACGCCGCGTTCTCCGACCTCGGGCTGGACCCGAATGTGCTGCTGCCCTCGCAGTTGGTCGAACCCGGCACAGGTGAGCCCGCCACCCCGCCGCTGCCGATGCCGTACCCGCGGACCGGCCAGGGTGGGCCGCCCAATCTGAATCTGCCCGACGCGATCACCGGAAACCCGGGCGATCCCCGGTACCCGTACCGAGAGCCGCTGCCGGCGCCGCCACCGGGTGGTCCGCCACCGGGTGCGCCCGAGGGATCCGGTCCGCCGCAATCTGCTCCGTCGGATGTGCGCAGTGATCCCTTGCCGGCGAATGGAGGCCAATGACCATGAGCCACAAGCACCTACGGCTCGGCACCGCGCTCGTGCTGATCGTGAGCCTCGCCGTCGCGGTCACCGTGGTGGGCACGTCGTGGTGGAGCCACGTCGCGCGCACCACGTACACCGTGTACTTTCCCAACACCAACGGGCTGTACACCGGCGACGAGGTGCGCATCCTGGGTGTCGCGGTAGGGACCGTGGACGAGATCGAACCGCAGCCGACATCCACCAAGGTCACCTTCTCGGTGGATGCCCAGTACCCGCTGCCCGCTGACGTCAAGGCTGCGGTGCTGTCTCCCTCACTGGTCACCGCGCGCGCGATCCAACTGGTCCCGGCCTACTCGGGTGGACCGAAACTGGCTGCCGGAGCCACCATTCCGAAGGAACGCACCGCGGTGCCCATCGAATGGGACGACTTCCGTCAGCAATTGCGGAAGCTGACCGATTCGCTGCAACCCACCGAGGCCGGCGGCCCCAACTCGGTAGGGGCATTGATCGACTCCGCTGCCGACAACCTGCGCGGCCAGGGCGATACCGCCCGTGACACGGTGATCAAACTGTCGGGGGCCATGTCCGCGCTCGGCGACCATAGCCGCGACATCTTCAGCACTGTGAAGAATCTGCAGCTGTTGGTGTCGGCGCTGTCCTCCAGTAGCGATCTGCTGGCCGACTTCAACCGCAACATGGCCGAGGTCAGCACCGCGTTCGACGGACAGCCCGGGCAGATTGCCGCTGCCGCAAAGGGACTCGATGTGGCGGTGGGCGACCTGCGCGGATTCATCGCGGACAACCGGGAATCGCTGGGCACCACAGTCGACCACCTCAACGCGATCACCACCGCACTGAACGACCGGCGCACCGACGTCAAGCAGGTGCTCCACATCGCGCCCACGGTGTTCCAGAACTTCATGAACATCTACCAGCCGTCGCAGAGCGCGGTTACCGGCATCATGGCGCTGGCCAACTTCGCCGACACCATCAAGTTCATCTGCGGTGGTATCGAGGCCGCGTCCCGGATGAACAACGGCACTTCGTCGAAACTGTGCGTGCAGTACCTGGCGCCCATCGTGAAGAACAGGCAATACAACTTCCTGCCGTTCGGCGGCAATCCGTTCGTCGGAGAATCGGCCCGGCCCAACGAGATCACCTACAGCGAGGATCGGTTGCGTCCGGATGGGCCGCCGCCGGTCACGCCGGTCGATCCGGGTCGCGGACTGGCCGGGCTGATGATGCCCCCCTCAGGCGGCACACCGTGAAGCGTGTCCTGGTGGTGCTCATCGCGGTCCTGAGCCTGGCAGGCTGCCAATGGCGTGGCCTGAACTCGCTGAGCCTGCCCGGAACCGAAGGCAGCGGCGACGGTTCCTACACCGTCTCGGCCCAACTGCCGGATGTCGTGGTGATCCAACAGAACACCCGGGTGCGGGTCGGCGACGTCAACGTCGGAAACGTCACCAAGATCGAGGTACAGGACTGGCACGCGCTGGTCACCATGCGGATCAACGGCGATGTGCACCTGCCCGCCAACAGCACCGCCAAGGTCGGACAGACCAGCTTGCTCGGCTCCATGCACATCGAGCTGGCACCACCCAAAGACGAACCGCCGCAAGGACAACTGCACGACGGCTCGCTGATCCCACTGGACCACGCAGCCACCTATCCAACCACCGAACAGACCCTGGCCTCGGTGTCGGTACTGCTCAACGGTGGGGGGCTGGGGCAATTGCAGGAGATCAACCAGACCTTCGCAAAAGCGTTGGCGGGCAGGGAAACGCAGATGCGGGACCTGCTCGGCCAGCTCGACACCTTCATCGCGGGACTCAACGCCCAGACCGACGACATCATCACCGCCACCGACAAACTCAACGGCTTGGCCGGTCAGGTGGCGGCCAGGGATGCCACCGTCGACAAGGCGCTCACCACCATCCCGCAGGCCCTGGCGGTGTTGGCCGGTCAGCGCACCAAGATCGCCGATTCCGTTGCCGCCCTGGGCAGGTTCAGTGCCGTAGCCACCTCGACGATCGCCCAGAGCAAAGACGCACTGGTGGACAACCTGCGCAACCTGGCTCCGGTGCTGCGGTCGCTCGCCGATGCCGGTCCGGCGCTCACCAAGGGCCTGGACTTCCTTTCCACTTATCCCTGGGTGAAGAGCACCGTTCCCAACTGGTTCCGTGGCGACTTCGCCAACATCACCATGGTGCTGGACCTGACCCTGAGCCGGATCGACAGCAGCCTGTTCACCGGTTCCAGGTGGGAAGGCAACCTGACCGAACTCGAAATGCAGTGGGGCAGAACGATCGGGCAGATGCCCAGCCCGTACACCGCGGGTAACCCGCTGATCGCGCCGTACCATCAAGGGGGGTACTGAGATGCTGCGGTTGTCCCGCAAGGTCTGGACCCAGCTGGCTGTGCTGACCGTCATCACCGTGGTGTCCGTCGGTGTGATGGCGTTCGGCTTCGTGAAAGTCCCTGCGCTGCTGGGCATCGGCCGCTATCAGGTGACGGTGGAGCTGCCCGCGGCAGGAGGCCTGTACCCGACGTCGGTGGTCACCTATCGCGGCGACGAGATCGGCCGCGTCACGGCGGTCGACGTCACCGGCAGCGGTGTACGCGCGACGCTGACGTTGAACTCTGACAAGGCGGTGCCCTCGGACGTCACGGCCGCGGTGCACAGCCGGTCAGCGATCGGCGAGCAGTTCATCGAACTGAGCCCGCAAGGATCGGGGGCCAGTCGGCTCCGGGACGGCGACGTGATACCGGTCGGCAAGGTCAGCATCCCCGCTGATATCGGGAGTCTGCTCGATGCCACCAACCGTGCGCTGCAAGCCATTCCGCCGGACAACCTACGCACCGTCGTCGACGAATCGAGCAAGGCTGTCGGTGGGTTGGGGCCCGAGTTGGCCCGCATCGTCGACGGCTCGACGGCACTGGCGATCGACGGTGGCAACACGGCGGATCAATTGGCGCAGCTGATCGACCAATCGCCTCCGGTGCTGAATTCCCAAGTGCAGACCGCAGATTCGATTGCCTCCTGGGCCGCGCACCTGGCGTCCATCACCGGTCAATTCAAGGCCCAGGACGCGGCGTTCGGTGACCTGCTGCGCCAGGGTGCGCCCGCGCTGAACGAGGGCAAGGGACTGCTGGATCGGGTGGCGCCGGCGCTACCGGTGCTACTGGCCAACATGGTCAGCCTGGGCGACATCGCGGTCACTTATCGCAACGACATCGAACAACTGTTGGTGCTCTACCCGCAGGGCACGGCGGTCATGGGGGCGATCGCCGTCGCCGACTCGAACGTCAAGTCCCCGTACAAGGGTATCTACCTGGACTTCAACCTGAATCTGAATTACCCGCCGCCGTGCAACACCGGCTTCCTGCCGGTGCGGGAACAGCGCATCCCGAGTCAGGTCGACGCCCCCGACCGGCCGTCGGGCGAGCTGTATTGCCGGGTGCCGCAGGACTCGGACCTCAATGTCCGTGGCGTGCGCAACATCCCGTGCGAGACGAAGCCCGGCAAGCGGGCGCCGTCGGTCGAGATGTGCGAGAGCGACCAGCAGTACGTCCCGCTCAACGACGGTTACAACTGGAAGGGCGATCCCAACGAGACGCTCTCCGGGCAGGACATTCCGCAGTTGCCGCCGGG
Organism: Mycobacterium sp. MAA66; assembly: GCF_041261665.1. Classification (NCBI taxonomy): domain Bacteria; kingdom Bacillati; phylum Actinomycetota; class Actinomycetes; order Mycobacteriales; family Mycobacteriaceae; genus Mycobacterium; species Mycobacterium sp. MAA66. The sequence continues at coordinate 280,571 of NZ_JBGCCC010000004.1, forward strand.
GGTGGCGGCGCCGGGTGAACCGCCGCCGCCACTGGGTCATCAGGCGGCGCCCAGCGCGCCGGTGGTGGCCGTGCCGTACGACCCGCTGACCGGAAGCTACGTCGGTCCGGACGGGCGCAGCTACACCCAAGGCGGGCACATCGACCGCTGGCAGTCGCTGCTGGTTCCACGGTCCTGATCCGGGACCGCCGCGCGTGGTCTATCGTCGCGCCATGGCTGTCAGTGCTTCCCACGAAGTGACCATCGAGGCATCTCCACAAGAAATCATGGATGTCATCGCCGACCTTGAGCAGACGCCGGTGTGGTCGCCGCAGTACACCAAGGCGGAGATTCTCGAGGCCTATGACGACGGCCGGCCGAAGCGGGCCAAGATGACCATCAAGGCCGCCGGCATGTCCGATGACCAGATCCTGGAATACACCTGGACTGACCTCAAGGGCAGCTGGGTACTGATCACGTCGTCATCGCTCAAGCGGCAGGAAGCCTGCTACACGCTGACTCCGGCCGGCGACAAGACCAAGGTGAAGTTCGAGATCACCGTCGACCCGGTGGTGCCGATCCCTGGCTTCCTGCTCAAACGCAGCGTCAGTGGCGGCGCCGAAACCGCCACCGAGGGCCTCCGCAAGCACATGACGAAACTCAAGAAGGGCTGAGCGTGGGACCACTGGACGGGGTCAAGGTCATCGAACTCGGTGGCATCGGCCCCGGGCCACACGCCGCAATGATGCTGGCCGATCTCGGCGCCGACGTGGTGCGGGTGCGGCGCCCGGGCGGTCTGGCCATGCCCGCCGAGAACGTCGACCTGTTGCATCGGGGCAAGCGCGTCGTGGACCTGGACGTCAAGTCGGAGCCGGGCAGGCTCCTGGAGCTGGCCGCGAAAGCCGATGTGCTGCTTGATCCGTTCCGTCCCGGTACCTGCGAGAGACTCGGCATCGGCCCGGCCGAGTGCGCGGCGGTCAACCCGAGACTGATCTTCGCCCGCATCACCGGCTGGGGTCAGGACGGGCCGATAGCCAGCACCGCGGGCCACGACATCAACTACCTGTCGCAGACCGGTGCGCTGTCGGCCATCGGCTATCGGGACCGGCCGCCGGTGGCCCCGTTGAACCTGGTCGCCGATTTCGGCGGCGGCTCGATGCTGGTCCTGGTCGGAATTGTCGCGGCACTCTACGAGCGGGAGCGATCCGGCCGTGGCCAGGTGATCGACGCCGCGATGGTCGACGGCGTGAGCATGCTCGCGCAGATGATGTGGACCATGAAATCCACCGGCACCATGAAGGACCAGCGGGAGTCGTTTCTGCTCGACGGTGGCGCCCCGTATTACCGGGTGTACGAGACCTCGGACGGCGGCCACATGGCGGTCGGGTCCATCGAGCCGCAGTTCTTTGCAGAGTTGCTGCGCGGACTTGGGTTTGAGCCCGACGAGGTACCCAATCAATTCGATCTGGCGCACTACGACCAGATGCGTGAGGCGTTCGCCGGCAGGTTCGCCACCAAGACCCGGGCGCAGTGGACAGAGATCTTCGCGGGCACCGACGCGTGCGTAACCCCGGTGCTGAGCTGGACCGAGGCCGCATCTGGCGAGCATTTGCGGGCGAGGTCCACGATCGTCACCGTCGACGGTGTCGATCAGTCGGCTCCGGCGCCCCGATTCTCCCGGACCGCAGCAGGTCCGGTTGGTAAACCACCACAACAAAACACGCCGATCGGCGACCTGGGTTGGTAATCGGTAACAGTTTGCTAGCAATGCCTGCGATGAGTCCGTAAGGTTGCTAAGTTAATTTGCATGGTTGTAAGAGCGTCACGCGAAGTGGTGTTCGACGCCTCGCCGGAAGCCATCATGGATGAGCTGGCAGATATCGACGAGGTGCCGTCGTGGTCCAACCTGCATCGCGAAGTCGAAATCCTGGACCGGCATCCGGATGGACGGCCTCATCACGTCAAGGCGACGGTGAAGATCATGGGCGTCACCGACCGGGAACTCCTCGAATACCACTGGGGTGACGACTGGGTGGTCTGGGACGCCACCGACACCCGTCAGCAACGCGGCCAGCATGCCGAGTACAACCTGACCCGGGAAGGCGACCAGACCCGGGTGCGGTTCGACATCATCGTCGATTTGGTGGCGCCGATCCCGGAATTCCTGCTTCGCCGGGCGCGGAAGATGGTGCTCGAAGTTGCAATTGATCGGTTACGTACAAGAGTCACACGCTTTTATGGGTGATCGGTAGGCTGTCCAGAATGTCGAGTCGAGTCCGCTCACCGCTACTGGACAACTTGGTGGTCGATCGTCGCGGTGGTCCGCAGCAGACCGTTGTCACCGAATTGCGGCGGATCATCCTCAGTGGTGATGCCCCTCCCGGAACGCCGGTGCCGTTGGCCGACGTGGCCGAACTGTTTGGTATCAGCCACATTCCGGTCCGCGAGGCGCTCAAGACGTTGATCGGCGAAGGCTTGGTCACCCACCGGCCGAACTCGGGCTATACGGTCGCTCAGTTGACCGTGCAGGAATTGCGTGAGATGTACATCGTGCGTGCGTCGTTGGAAGTGGCGGCGCAGTCGATTGCGGTGAAACTCGCGACCGACGAGCAAGTGGACATCGCCAAAGCGGCCAATGAGCGCATGACACAGGCGATTCTGGACGGCGATGCCGCAGCGTTCCAACGGGAGAGCCGAAACTTCCACTTCGCGTTGGTTCGTCCCTCTGGCATGCGCCGACTGCTGCGGATGCTCGAAGTGGCCTGGAACATCATCGAGCCGTCGCAGCCGATGATCCACGTCTCGCCGGATAACCACGTGTTGTTGAATGCGGACCACGATGACATGTTCGCCGCGTTCGCCGCGCGCGACGGGGAGCAGTTGCGGGTGGTATCGGAGCGCCACGCGCACAGCCTCAACGATGTCATCGGCACGCTGCCGACCGACACCGGCCTGCTGGCGCGAGGCGACTGACAGACCCGCCGCGCGGCCACCAGCGTGATCACCTCCGATACCGCGGGGGTTGGCAGATCCGGATACCACCCCCGGCTGACCAACCAAGACCTTGCCCCGCTGGCCGAGCGGAACTGGTCTTCCTTCAACATCTTTGCGTTCTGGATGTCCGATGTGCAGAGCCTCGGCGGCTATGTCACGGCCGGCACGCTGTTCTCCCTCGGGCTGGCCAGTTGGCAGGTGTTGGTCTCGCTGTTGGTCGGCAGCGTCTGCGTGTACTTCCTCTGCAATCTGACCGCCAAGCCGAGCCAGGCCGGGGGTGTGCCCTACCCCGTGCTCTATCGGTCGGCGTTCGGTGTGCTCGGTGCCAACGTCCCGGCGATCATCCGCGGCCTGATCGCCGTGCCGTGGTTCGGCATCCAGACGTATCTGGCCTCGGCGGCGCTGGATGTGGTGTTGCTCAAGCTGTTTCCGGCGTTATTGCCGTACGGGGACGTGACCAGGTACGGGTTTGTGGGCCTGTCGTTGTTGGGCTGGGGCACTTTCATACTGCTTTGGGGGTTGCAGGTCGCCCTGTTCTGGCGCGGGATGAACGTCATCCGCCGTTTCATCGGTTTGTGCGGGCCTGTCGTGTCGGCGGTGATGTTTCTGCTCTGCGGGTACATGATTTCTAAAGCCGGTTGGGGTGCAATCGATCTCAATCTCGGCGCGATCACCCACGCCGGTTTCGACTCGATTCCGGTGATGCTCGGAGCCATCGCACTGGTGGTGTCCTACTTCTCCGGCCCGATGCTCAACTTCGGCGATTTCTCCCGCAACGTCACGAGTTTCGATGCCGTGAAGCGGGGTAACTTCCTGGGGCTGCCGCTCAATTTCGTGGTCTTCTCGGTGCTTGCGGTGGTCACCGCGTCACTGACGGTGCCGGTGTTCGGTGAGTTGATCACCGATCCGGTGCAGACCGTGGCGCGAATCGGCAGCACTTTCGCGATCGTGTTGGGTGCGTTCACCCTCGCGGTGGCGACGGTCGGGATCAACATCGTCGCGAACTTCATCAGCCCGGCGTTCGACTTCTCCAACATCAGCCCGCAGCGGATCAGCTGGCGGGCCGGCGGGATGATCGCGGCCGTGGGTTCGGTGGCGATCACCCCGTGGAACCTGTACAACAACCCCATCGTCATCCATTACACGCTGGAGTTGCTGGGGGCGCTGATCGGACCACTGTTCGGTGTGCTGGTGGCCGATCACTATCTGGTGCAACGGCAGAAGTTGGTCGTTGACGACCTGTTCACCCTCGACCATCGCGGAAAGTATTGGTACCGCGGCGGTTACAACCCGATCGCGTTGCTGGCCACCCTGGTTGGTGGTATCCCCGCAGTGCTGCCGGTGCTGCTGGGCGACCATGTGGCGGCGCAATACAGCTGGTTCATCGGTTGCGGTGTCGCGCTGGTGGTGCACCTGCTGCTGTCTAGCTGGCGGGCAGCGTTCGGAGCCGGTTGATCGCCTCGTCCAGGGTGTCGTCGCGCTTGCAGAAGGCGAACCGCACCAGGTGATTCCAGCCGGCGGAGTCGGGTGATTCGGGGTCCAGGAACGCCGACATCGGAATCGCCGCGACCCCGGTCCGGTGTGGTAACTCGGCGCAGAGCGCGGCGCTGTCCTGATATCCGAGTGGTCGGGGGTCCGCACACAGAAAATAGGTGCCGAAGCTGTCGTGCACGTCGAAGCCGATGTCGGTCAGCGCAGCGCTGAGTCGGTTTCGCTTGTCCCGGTATGAGTTTCGCAGCGCATCGACCCAGACGTCCTCGTGGTCCAGGGCGTGCGCCACCGCGGGTTGTAGCGGTGCACCACCGACGTAGGTCAGGTACTGTTTGGCCGCGCGCACTCCGGCGATCAGATCGGCCGGACCGCATGCCCAGCCGATCTTCCAACCGGTGCAGTTGAACATCTTTGCGGCACTGGAGATGGTCACGGTGCGTGGCGCCATGCCCGGATATCCGGCCAGTGGGCGGTGCTGGTGACCGTCGAAGGTGAGCTTCTCGTAGACCTCGTCGGTGATCACCAACAGGTCGTGCTCGACGGCGATGGCCGCGATGGCGCGCAGCTCTTGGTCGGTGGCCACCATGCCGGTCGGATTGTGCGGCGAGTTGAGCATCAGGGCGCGGGTACGTGGGGTGACCGCGGCCCGCAGTCGGTCGATGTCGATGGCGAAGCTCTTGCCGTCGGCGATCAGTGGCACCGTGACCCGATGGCACCCGGCCATCGCGATCACCGGTGAGTACGAGTCGTAGAACGGCTCGATGACCAGCACCTCGGAGCCGGGTTCGACCAGTCCGATCACCGCCGAGGCGATCGCCTCGGTGGCGCCGACGGTGATCAGCACCTCGGTGTCCGGGTCGTAGTCGATGCCGTAGTGCCGCTTGCGCTGCGCGGCGACGGCCTGCCGCAGTGGTGCGATGCCCGGGCCAGGTGGGTACTGATTGATGCCCTGGGCTATCGAGTCCTGTGCGACCTTGAGCATGCCGGCCGGGCCGTCCTCGTCCGGAAAGCCTTGGCCCAGGTTGACCGCGCCGACCCGCGCGGCCAGCGCGGACATCTCGGCGAAGATGGTCGAGGCGTAGGGCCGCAGGCGGGCGACCATTCCGGGTGGCGTCACATCAGGCAGTGTCTCAAACCCGCTGTGGGTCAGCGCGCCGCTGCCGCTCGATCACCGCGAAGTAGAACGCCAGCGCGAAGGCGCAACTGGTGAACAGGCTGCTGACGAAGAACAGCCAGGGATGGCGGATGCCGCGCCGCAGGCCGTCGGTGATGGTGAACAGCGGCAGCAGGATCACGTTGATGATGGTGTAGTCCTGGCCCGCCGAGGACGCCGCCGGGTTGACGAACATCAGTCGGATGTAATCAGACCAGCTGCCCGGTCCGACGAGCGGATTACCGCCTGGCGGTTGGTATTCCAGGACGAACTTGGTGTTGAAGTAGTAGCCCAGTGCTATCGAGGCCACGCCGATGACGTAGTAGGCCACCTCGAGCGCGGAGAATCGTGGACCGGCCGGCGGACGGGTGAAGATCGGTCGGTTGAGCCGGACGATGATCGCGATGGTGATGAGGCCCAGGACGGCATGCACGATGAGCGAGACCATGCCAGCGGAGTCTGCTACCGCCGGAAGGTTCTGTCAAACATGACAAAACATGCTGCGGTACCGTACTGCCATGGCCCGGCTGCCGCAGACGATCCGTAGTGAACGCACCCGTGAGGCGCTGCAGCAGGCCGCGCTGGTGCGGTTCCTGGCGCAAGGTGTGGAGGGCACCACCTGCGAGGAGATCGCTACCGATGCCGGGGTGTCGCTGCGCACCTTCTACCGGCACTTCGCCTCCAAGCACGAGTTGCTGTTCGCCGACTACGACGCCGGGCTGCACTGGTTCCGCACCGCGCTGGCGGGCCGTCCCGCAGGCGAGCCGATCCTGGAATCGGTACAAGCGGCAATCTTCGCTTTTCCGTACGACTTTGGCGCGGTCAGCAAGATCGCCGCGCTGCGTGAACAGGAACTGGACGCGGCACGGATCGTCAGTAACATCCGCCAGGTGGAGGCCGATTTCGCCGATGCCATCGCCGAACGCCTGGGCCCCGGGCCGGACCGATTGCGGGTTGCGGTCACCTCGCGCACCATCGCGGCCGCGGTGTTCTGCGCCATGGAGGTCTGGATGCTCGGCGCCGACCGTGCGCTGGCGGATCTGGCCCGGATGTGCCACGCGGCGCTGGATCAGTTGGCCGACGGCCTGCCCTGATGTTTTGTCACTATTGACACAACTATCGCTGAGTGCGAGGGTGCGAACATGGCGCAATATGACGCGATCGTGGTCGGGGCGGGGCACAACGGATTGGCCGCGGCGGTCCTGCTGCAGAAGGCCGGTCGGCGCACCCTGTGCCTGGACGCCAAGCTCTACGCCGGCGGCATGGCCTCGACCGTCGAACTGTTCGACGGCTACAAGTTCGAGATCGCGGGGTCCGAGCAGTTCCCGACCGCGTTGAAGGTCAGTCAGGAACTCGGCCTCGACGAGGTGCCCAGCGTCGAGCAGGAAGTCATGTCGGTGAACCTGCGCGGCATCGGCGACGAGCCGTTCATCTTCTACGCCGACCCGATGAAACTACTGACGCACGTCAACGAAGTGCACGGGGCCGAGGCGCTGGCCGGCATGGCTGGGCTGATGGCCTGGAGTCAGGCCCCGGCCCGGGCTTTGGGACGATTTGACGCCGGACAGCTGCCCAAGACATACGATGAGATGTACGCCTGCGCCACAAATGAATTCGAGCGTTCGGCGATCACCGACATGCTGTTCGGTTCGGTCACCGACGTCTTGGACCGCTACCTGCCGGACAAGGACAAGCACGGTGCCATGCGTGGCATGATGTCGGTGCTGGCCTGCAATTCGACCTACCGCGGACCGGGCACTCCGGGCAGTGCCGCCGCCTTGGCCTTCGGCCTGGCCGTGCCCACCGAGAACGCCTCGTTGATGCGCAAACTCAAGGGTGGCATCGGTGCGCTCGCGCGCCATCTGGAAGACACCTTCGTCGCGCACGGGGGAGAGGTGCGGCTGCGCAGCGCAGTCTCGACGATCATGGTGGCCGACGGCCGGGTCACCGGGGTGCGGCTGGACGACGGTACGGAAATCGCTGCACCCGTGGTGGTTTCATCCGTCGCGCCGTCGCTGACCGTGGACAAGCTGGTCGGCGCCGCATTGCCGGACGAGATCCGAGCTCGTTACACCCGGGTCGACCACCGCGGCAGCTACCTGCAGATGCACTTCGCGCTCGACGGCATCCCCGAGTTCGCCGAGCCCTACGGGATGCTCAACGACCCCGAATTGCAGTCCACCATAGGCATTTTCAGCACACCCGAGGAATTGCAGCAGCAGTGGGAGGATGCCCGACGCGGCATTGTGCCGGCCGATCCGTCGATCGCCTGGCAGATCCCCTCCGTGCAGGACCCCGAGCTGGCGCCGCCCGGCAAGCACGCGTCGTCGGCCTTCGCGCTCTGGTTCCCCGTCGAAGGCTCGGGTGACTATGGAGCCCAGAAACGAGAGATGGGACAGCGGGTGATCGACAAGATCACCAGACTGGCACCGAATTTCGAGAAGCTGATCCTGCGGCACACCACGTTCACGCCACGGCACATGGGCACCATGTTCGGCGCGCCCGGCGGCGACTTCTGTCATGGCCTGGTGCATCCCGAGCAGATGGGGCCGAATCGGCCGGGGCCGCGCGGTTTCATCGATCAGGAGCTGCCGATCTTGGGGCTCTACCTGGGCAGCGCCGGCTGCCATGGTGGACCCGCGGTCAACTTCATCCCCGGCTACAACGCCGCTCACGCCGTGTTGGGGAGTTGACCGGGGGTATCGGGGTTCGGTCGCCCCAGCCAACCGGTGGGTTAGTCTCGGCAGGCAGTGTTGCCTGAGGAGGCCCTATGACCAGTGCCAGTCGGATTCCCGAGCCCGCCGCATATGCGGGTCCGGAGTGGATGGGCAAGGCCAACTGGCATTCCGTGGTCGAGACCTACCTCATGAAGGCCCTCAAGCCCGCCATGTTTGTCATGACCAAGGTCATGTTGGCCATCAACAGACGATTTCCGCAGGCCCTGCTCAACAGGTCCTATGACGGGCTGGAGCGGTATATCGGCTGGTTGCCCGGTGTACCCGGCACGCGTACCGAGCGGGTGACGCTACCGAACTGCCCGGCGGAATGGGTCTGGAATGAGCGCACCGGGCCGTCCGCCGTCGCTGGAAGCGACAAGTCAGCCGGAGCCGGCCCAGTGGTCATCTACTTCCACGGATCGGCATTCATTTCGCTCGGCATCAACAGCCACCGCCCGCTGGTCAGTCACATTGCGCGCGACAGTGGTGCGCGCGCCCTGAACGTCGGTTACCGGTTGTGTCCGCGCAGCCAGGTTGAGGATGCGATCGCCGACGGCGTCGATGCCTACCGGTATGTGCTTGCACAAGGTGTGACACCGGAGCGCATCGTGCTGGCCGGAGATTCGGCCGGCGGCTTCATCGCGGCGATGACCGCCGTCGCGGTGCGCGACCTGGGAATGACACCGCCCGCGGGTTGTGTGCTGCTCTCGGCGGCCACTGACAGTGATATGGAACCGAAATATCAAGCGGCCCGGCATGTTTCAGATGCCATGTTCCCGGTGAACTTCCTGCGAATGATCAGTGAGGTTTTCCTGCTGCGCAACGGTGCGCGCGGACCGATCCCGTGTCCGGTGGAGTCCGATCTGCACGGCTTGGGTCCGTTCCTGTTGCAAGTGGGTTCGAAGGAGCTGCTGCGGCCCGATTCGGAGCTGATGGCCGAGCGACTCGCTGAGGCGGGAGTGCCGGTGCGATTGCAGATATTCGACCGAGCGGTCCACGTCTTCCAGGCGTTCGCCTTCTCGAACCCCGACGCTAGACGGGCCGTCGGCGAGGTCACCGATTTCATCAAGGTGGTCGTCTGACTCCGTCGAGTGTTGGCACGCGTGCCGGTCCGACGTCTCGTCTCGTCCAAAAGCTCACGTTCGGCCAGGCCGAAGCCCCTCCCAACCACCCGGTTGGGAGGGGCTGTTACGCTACCGGGCAGGGGACCGCCTACTCGTCGGTAGGCAAACCCACAACCCAACCTCAACTGGACCTGGAGCAAACACATGTCCGAAGAAGCCTTCATCTATGAGGCCATTCGCACGCCCCGTGGCAAGCAGCGCGGCGGCGCCCTCAACGAGGTCAAGCCGGTCAATCTGGTCGTCGGCCTCATCGAGGAGATGCGGCGGCGGAATCCCGACCTCGACGAGAACCTGATCAGCGACGTCATCCTGGGTGTCGTCTCCCCGGTCGGCGACCAGGGCGGCGACATCGCCCGCACTGCGGCGCTGGTGGCAAAGCTGCCCGAGACCACCGGCGGCTTCCAGCTCAACCGCTTCTGCGCGTCCGGCCTGGAGGCCGTCAACCTGGCTGCCCAGAAGGTCCGTTCCGGCTGGGACGACCTGGTCTACGCCGGCGGTGTCGAGTCAATGAGCCGCGTCCCGATGGGCTCCGACGGCGGCGCGTGGGCGTCGGACCCGGAGACCAACTACCGCATCGGCTTCGTGCCGCAGGGCATCGGTGCCGACCTGATCGCCACCATCGAGGGCTTCAGCCGCGACGACGTCGACGCCTATGCCGTGCGTAGCCAGGAGAAGGCGGCCGCGGCCTGGTCCGGCGGCTACTTCGCCAAGTCCGTCATCCCGGTCAAGGACCAGAACGGTCTGCTGATCCTGGATCACGACGAGCACATGCGCCCCAGCACCACCATGGAGAGCCTGGCCAAGCTGAAGCCGGCCTTCGAAGGCCTGGCCGCGATGGGTGGCTTCGACGATGTCGCGCTGCAGAAGTACCACTTCGTCGAGAAGAACAACCACGTGCACACCGGCGGCAACAGCTCCGGCATCGTCGACGGAGCCGGCCTGCTGCTGATCGGTAGCGAGGCCGCAGGCAAGTCGCAGGGCCTGACCCCGCGCGCCCGGATCGTGGCCACCGCCACCAGCGGTGCCGACCCGGTCATCATGCTCACCGGCCCGACCCCGGCCACCAAGAAGGTGCTGGACCGTGCCGGCCTGACGGTCGACGACATCGACCTGTTCGAACTGAACGAGGCCTTCGCCTCGGTGGTGCTCAAGTTCCAGAAGGACCTGAACATCCCGGACGAGAAGCTGAACGTCAACGGCGGCGCCATCGCGATGGGTCACCCGCTGGGCGCCACCGGCGCCATGATCACCGGAACCATGGTCGACGAGCTTGAGCGTCGCGGTGCCAAGCGTGCGCTGATCACGCTGTGCATCGGCGGCGGCATGGGCGTGGCCACCATCATCGAGCGCGTCTAGGAGCGAAAGACCATGGCAGAGAACACTATTGCGTGGGACAAGGATGCCGACGGCATCGTCACCCTGACGTTGGACGACCCGACCGGCTCGGCCAACGTGATGAACGAGCACTACAAGGAATCGATGCACTACGCGGTGCAAAACCTTGTGGCCGAGAAGGATTCGATCGCCGGTGTGGTGATCACCAGCGCCAAGAAGACCTTCTTCGCCGGCGGTGACCTCAAGGGCATGATCAACATCGGCCCCGATGACGCCGGTGAAGCCTTCAGCATGGTCGAGGAGATCAAGGCCGACCTGCGCCTGTTGGAAACCCTCGGCGTGCCTGTTGTTGCCGCCATCAACGGCGCCGCCCTCGGCGGTGGCCTGGAGATCGCGCTGGCCTGTCACCACCGCATCGCCGCGGACGTGCGGGGCAGCCAGATCGGCCTGCCCGAGGTCACCCTGGGCCTGCTCCCCGGCGGCGGCGGCGTGGCCCGCACCGTCCGGATGTTCGGCATCCAGAAGGCATACATGGAGGTGCTGAGCCAGGGCACCCGCTTCAACCCCATCAAGGCGAAGGCCACCGGCCTGGTCGACGAACTGGTCGACACCATCGAGGAGCTGATCCCGGCCGCCAAGGCATGGATCAAGGCCAACCCTGAAGGCGGCGTGCAGCCGTGGGATGTCAAGGGCTACAAGATGCCCGGCGGGACCCCGTCGTCCCCGGCGCTGGCGGCCATCCTGCCGTCGTTCCCGGCGCTGCTGCGCAAGCAGCTCAAGGGTGCTCCGATGCCCGCACCGCGGGCCATCCTGGACGCTGCGGTCGAGGGCGCGCAGGTGGACTTCGACACCGCATCGCGCATCGAGAGCCGCTACTTCACCCAGCTGGTCACCGGTCAGGTCGCCAAGAACATGATCCAGGCGTTCTTCCTGGACCTGCAGCACATCAACGGTGGTGGCAGCCGTCCGCAGGGCATCGGCAAGACCCCGATCAACAAGATCGGTGTGCTGGGCGCGGGCATGATGGGCGCCGGCATCGCCTACGTCTCGGCCAAGGCCGGCTACGACGTGGTGCTCAAGGACGTCACCCAGGAAGCCGCCGACCGCGGCAAGAACTACTCCGAGAAGATCGAGGCCAAGGCCGTCGAGCGGGGTCGTACCACCCAGGAGAAGTCCGACGCGTTGCTGGCCAAGATCACCCCGACCGCCGATCCGGCCGACCTGGCCGGCGTCGACTTCGTGATCGAGGCCGTGTTCGAGAACCAGGAACTCAAGCACAAGGTGTTCCAGGAGATCGAGGACATCGTCGAGCCGAACGCGGTGCTCGGCTCGAACACCTCCACCCTGCCGATCACCGGGCTGGCTTCCGGCGTGAAGCGCCAGGAGGACTTCATCGGTGTCCACTTCTTCTCGCCGGTCGACAAGATGCCGCTGGTCGAGATCATCCGGGGCGAGAAGACCTCCGATGACGCCCTGGCCCGGGTGTTCGACTACGTGCTGGCCATCAAGAAGACCCCGATCGTCGTCAACGACAGCCGCGGCTTCTTCACCTCGCGCGTGATCGGCACTTTCGTGCAGGAGGCCATCGCGATGCTGGGCGAGGGCATCGCCCCGGCGTCGATCGAGCAGGCGGGTTCGCAGGCCGGTTACCCGGCGGCTCCGCTGCAGCTGTCGGACGAGCTGAACCTGGAGCTCATGCACAAGATCGCGGTGGCCTCGAAGAAGGGCATCGAGGATGGCGGCGGCACCTATGTGGCGCACCCGGGTGAGGTTGTGGTCGAGAAGATGCTCGAGCTGGGCCGCTCCGGTCGGTTGAACGGCGCGGGCTTCTACGAGTACGTCGACGGCAAGCGCGGCGCGTTGTGGCCGGGTCTGACGGAGGCCTTCAACTCGGGTTCGGCGTCAATTCCGTTGCAGGACATGATCGATCGCATGCTGTTCGCCGAGGCTCTGGAAACCCAGAAGTGCCTCGACGAGGGCGTGCTGACGTCCACCGCGGACGCCAACATCGGCTCGATCATGGGCATCGGCTACCCGCCGTACACCGGTGGCTCGGCGCAGTACATCGTCGGCTACCAGGGCGCACTCGGGGTCGGCAAGGCCGCGTTCGTGGCCCGCGCCAAGGAACTGGCCGCCAAGTACGGCGACCGCTTCCTGCCGCCGGCCTCGCTGGAGTCCTGAGCACAAAACGTCAAAAGCCCCCGGCGAGAGTCGGGGGCTTTTGCGTCTGCTGGGCAGATCACCGAGCGGGGTTCGTGTAAACCCGGGTTGGGGAGATCAGCACGGCGGTCCGGCGCTCTTCGCGCATCACCCGGTCGTAGGTATCCCAGTCGTCGTGGGTACCACCGGCCGCGGTAAAGATCTTGCGCAGCAGCAGCCGCAATGTTTCGGGATCGGTGCTCGAGTCGGAAGGACCGATGATCTCTGCGGTTCCCTCGACCGTCACCCAGTGCCAGCCGGAGTGGGCGACGACGGAGGTCCGGGGATCGGCCTGGAGATTGCGCAGCTTGCGTGCGGCACCGATGGCGACGAGGGCGACCACCGGTTCACCGGTTCGCGGGTGTGCCATCACGCCGGCATTCACCACCGAGGACTGGATGCTGCCGTCACCTCGCAGGGTGTTCAGCACGCACAGCCCGTGATCGAGTGCCGACAGCTCGGCGAAGGCGGAAACGTCAGTCACGCTGAAAACGCTACGCCTGATCAGTCGAAGGTCACCACGATCTTGTCGGCAGCACCTGGTGTCGACGCCCTCACCAGCGCTTCGTCCACGCGGTCGAACGGGATGGTGTGGCTGACGATGCGCGCATATTTCTGCCAATTGGCGACGAGATCGGTTGTTACCTCGAAGATTTCGTCGGGGTAGCCCATCGATCCGAGGATCGTGATCTCGTTGCTCATCAAGGACAGGAAGTCGACCGGCACGGGCTCTTTGTGGACGGCCACGACGCCGAGGGTGGCGCCCTTCTTGGCCAGGCTCACCGCGGTCTGGATTACCGCTGGGACGCCCGCGGCGTCGAGGTAGATATCGGTGTCGGCCTTACCGGGAAACATGGCTGCGCCGGTTCCGTGTAACTGGACGAGTCGCTCGGCAAGGTTCTCTTCGGCCGAATTGATGACGGCGTCCGCCCCGACGTCCAGCGCGGTGGCCAGTCGCGACGGGAGCAGGTCGGCGACCACTACATGTTGCACACCAAGGGATTTCAATGCCAACGTCGCGCCGAGGCCGATCGGGCCCGCGCCGAAGATGAGTACCTTGTCGCTGAGTCTGGGCCGGCACCGGCTTACCGCGTGCCGGGCGACCGCCATGGGTTCGTTGAGCGCCGCGACCGCGAAGGGGATGTGGTCGGGGATCACTTCCAGATGGGTCCCGCGCACGGCATCGGTGATGAGTAGATACTCGGCCAGCGCGCCCCTGCCGCCACCGTTCCCGATGATGTCGGTCGGCGTGGCCATCGGATCGATGACGACGTGGTCGCCGACCTTGAGCCCCACGACCTGATCGCCCACCGCGACGAGCTCGCCGGCCGGCTCGTGCCCCAGGGGCATCCGGCCATGATGCGGCGGTAGCCCGCCGATGGCGATGTAGAGCGCGTCGCTGCCGCAGATGCCGCAGGCGCGGATCTTCACCAGCACATCGCTGGGCCCGACGTCGGGCCGGTCCGCCTCGACGACGCCGGTCGTCCCGGGCCCGGTCACCATCGCCACCTTCATGCATTCGCTCCCTGCAGTCGGTCTTCGATTCGTCGGGCGGCGACGCAGACCCGCGCGCCGAGGTCATCCACCTGGGCGGCGGTCAGCGCGGCGAACGGCGCTGCGCTCACCGACATGGTCACCAGGCCGTCGGCGTCCCGGATGGGCGCGGCGATGGTGGCGATGGGGTGCAGGCCGGACTCATCGAATTCGCTTGGCAGATAATCGATCAGGGTGAGGTCGGCGAAAGACCAAGCCAGGCGTCGAGTGATGTCGTCGGGTTCGCCCTCGACCGCCAGGGCGCGCAGCGCTGAGTAAACCCGCACGTATTCCGGGCTCAGTCGCTCGATCACGTATCCGCGCCGACGTGCCTCGTGCAGGGTCGCGGTTAGTCGCTTACGGAGTTGGGTTGCCGGTTGGCCCGGGGTGCCCAGCCAGCCTTGTTGGGTCGACTCGGCGGCCCATGCCACGTAGTCGCGGCCGAAGGGCGCCACCAGCGGGATCCGGAATCCCGCTCCGATCCGTGGGGCGGTGAGCGATTCGCCGACTGCGTCGACGATCTGCAGGGAGGTGCCGTCCCGGCGAGCCAGAAGTACCAGTGTGCCAACCGATTCGGACAGTTCGGACAGCACGGGCCGAAACGCGCGATTGTTCGCCGGTCGTCCCAGCGTCGCCACGGCCGGCCCGCACGAATAGCCCGCGCTCGCCTCATCGCGCAGAACCCATTGGTGCATGGCGAGGGTGGTCAGGATGGCGTGCCCGGTGGCCCGGCTGATGTCGAGCCGGCGGGAAATATCGGCGAGGGAGAAGGCCCGGTCGGGCTCGGCCGCCAGCAGTTGCATCACGGCGACCACGCGCTCGGTGGGCGGTGACGGCACTTGACTGACCGTGTCTTGCCGGTCTACCTTCGGCGTCATACTTTCGAACGGTACGTCGAATATTCGACATGAACAAGTGCGCGAATCGGAGAGTGATCGATGGGTATCGCTTCGGACGTCATCGAATTCGACGATCTGACTGCGCCGCGGCTCACCGAGGCGCAACGGCAGATCTTGGAGTACACCGAGGCCAAACACGTCGACCTGGGCATCGAGACGATGCTGACCGAAGCGGTTGTGCAAGCCGGGGTGGACGACCTGGCCGACACCGACGGCTTCGGCGACCGGCTGGCCGCGCACGTCGCGGCGATCGAGGCCGACGAGGGTCTCACCCAGCTGTCCAGAATGACATTGCGCAGCAGGGTGATTCGATTGTTGCGCAATCGGTTGTCGCTGACCGATCTGATCAAGGCCCACCCCGAGATCGAATCGATCCCGATCGAGAAACCGTTCATCGTGGTCGGAATGCCGCGGTCGGGTACCACGCATCTGGTGAACCTGATCGCCGCCGATCCGCGCCGGCGCGCGCTGCCCTATTGGGAGAGCCAGGAGCCGATTCCCGCTCGAGGCCAGGGCCCCGACATTCACGGCGTCGACCCGCGCTACACCCGCGCCAAATCGGAACACGAGGCGCTGATGGCCACCACCCCGATCGTGGCGGCCATGCACGACAGATATCCCGAGGCGATCGAAGAAGAGGTCGAGATCCTCGACCTGGACCTGGCCTCCTATGTCGTGGAATGGCATGCGCGCGTGCCTGGTTGGCGTGATTACTACCTGGGACTCGACCAGACTCGCCACTACGCCTACCTGAAGAAAGTGCTACAGGCGTTGACCTTCCTGCGCGGCCCGCGCACCTGGGTGCTCAAGAGCCCTCAGCACTGTGAGCAGCTGGGTCCGCTGATCGCGACGTTCCCTGACGCCACAGTGGCATTCACTCACCGCGACCCAGTTGCGGTGATCCAATCGGCGATCACCATGATCGCCTACTCCGACCGGATCCGCCGCACCAGCATCGACCCCGACTGGCTGGTCGCGTATTGGAGTGACCGCGTGCACCGGCTGCTCAGCGCGTGCGTCCGCGACCGCGAACTGGTGCCCGCCGAACGCAGCATCGACATCGGCTTCCATCACTTGGGCGGCAACGAAATGCCGCTGCTGGAAGAGCTCTACGCGCGCGGCGGCGTGGAGCTGACGTCCAAGGCGCGCAAGCATTTCCAGCAGTACCTGGCCGGCAATCCCCGGGGCAAACACGGCAGTATCCGCTATGACCTGCAAGGCCATTTCGGTGTCTCGCCGGAGGACTTGCGGAGCCGGTTCGATTTCTACCTCGACCGGTTCGACGTCCGGGCAGAGTGAGGGAGCCAGATGTCCGAACCGATCTACCGCAGCCGGCCCGGCGCCGACGCCATGGCGCCCGCCGCCGCCGAAGCCGCCGAGCAGCTGGCCCCGGGTCTGTGGTGCTCGCCGGGCCTGTCGAACTCCTACCTGCTGACCACCGACGACGGCCGGGTGATCGTGAACACCGGCATGGGCTTCGAAGGCCCGGTGCACCGGGCCAACTTCGACGCCGTCGACTCCTCGCCGGTGCGCTACATCATCTTCACTCAGGGGCATGTGGATCACGTCGGTGGTCTGGACAGCGTGCGCGACCCCGAAACAAAGGTTGTCGCACAGTCGAGTTGGACCACGTGGCGCGACGACAACGACCGTCTCATCCCATACCGCGCCAGTCGTAGCGCCTTCGCTTTCAGCGACAAGCTGGCCACCGGAGTCCGGGCGATCCAACAACGGCTCGGTACCAAGCAGCTGGCCGGCCAAAGCACGCCCGCCGTCGACATCGACTTCGACGACACCCTGACCCTGGAGGTCGGCGGGCGCCGGCTGGAGCTGATCTCGGTGCCGGGCGGCGAGACCACGGACTCACTGGTGATCTGGTTGCCCGAGGAACGAATCTGTCTGTGCGGAAACACCTTCGGGCCGGTTTTCGGCCACATCCCCAACCTCGTGACCATGCGCGGCGACCGGTATCGCGACGCATTGACCGCTATCGCCTCGGTCGAGCGGGTCCGCGACCTGCAGCCCGAACTCCTGGTGACG
Source organism: Mycobacterium sp. MAA66 (assembly GCF_041261665.1). NCBI lineage: Bacteria > Bacillati > Actinomycetota > Actinomycetes > Mycobacteriales > Mycobacteriaceae > Mycobacterium > Mycobacterium sp. MAA66. The sequence continues at coordinate 298,035 of NZ_JBGCCC010000004.1, forward strand.
GGCCACTTCGGCCCGATCGCCGGGGCGCAGCGCATCGACGCCGAACTCACCCGGCTGCGCAATGCGATCCAGTACATCCATGACGAGACTGTCGCCGGGATGAACGCCGGCAAGGACGTGCGCACGTTGATGCGTGAGATCACGCTGCCCGCCGAGTACGACGTCGGCCAGGGCTACGGAAAAGTGGCCTGGGATGTGCGGGCGGTCTGGGAGAACTACTCGGGCTGGTTTCACCACCGGTCGACCACCGAGCTGTATCCGGTCGGACTCGATGCCGTCGCCACCGACATCGTCGAACTGGCCGGCGCCGACGCCGTGGTGGACCGGGCCCGGATGCACCTCGGTGCGGGCCGGCCGTTGCACGCCATTCAGCTGGCCGAGCTGGTCGGCCAGGACCACCCGGGCGCGCGTGACGTGCTGCGTCGAGCCCATGAAGAGCTGCTGGCCGGCAGCACGAACTTCTGGGAAAGCGCCTGGCTCAGAAACATTCTCAGTCAACTGACAGTGAGGGAGCAATGACAGCTCGAGTCACCTTCGACTTCACCGGGACCGCCGTACTGATCACCGGGGGTACCAGTGGCATCGGCCACGCCACCGCGACGCTGTTCCGGGACGCGGACGCCGAGGTCACCGTCACCGGAACCAAACCCGATGCGGCAGACTACGACACCGACCTGTCGGGGATGTCCTACCGGCAGTTGCAGATCACCGATACCGATTCGGTGGAAGCCCTGGCCCGCGATTACGACCGACTCGATGTGCTGGTCAACAACGCCGGAGCGAATTTCCCTGGCGGCCTTGATGAATCACAGCCCGACGGCTTCGACGCGTCGGTGGCGCTGAACCTGACCGCGCCGTACCGGCTGACGGTCGGCCTGTACCGGGCGTTGAAGGCGTCGACCGCTACGGGCGGTGCCAGCGTCGTCAACCTGGCGTCCATGTCTGCGCTGCGGGCGGTTCCGCTGGTACCCGGCTACGGCGCCGCGAAGGCCGGGATCATCTGCGTCACCCGCAATCTCGCGGTCAAGTGGGCCGACAAGGGTATTCGGGTCAACGCGGTGGCGCCCGGCGTGATCGACACTCCGATGACCGCCCCGATGCAATTCGCCCAATCGCTGGTGGATGCAGAGTTGGCACATATTCCGTTGCGGCGCTTCGGATCCGTCACAGAGATCGCGCCCGCGATAGCGTTCCTGTGCACCGAGCACAGCGCCTACACCTCAGGTGCGGTGCTCGTCGTCGACGGCGCTTCGGATTGCGTGTAAGCCATGCTACTGACCGTACTGCGATTCAATTTTGCCTCCCCGCAAGGAGATCCACGTACCCAGAGTCGGCTGCTGTCCGCTGCGCTTGAGCTGGCGCAGTGGGGCGAATCCCGGGGGATCACCTCGGTGAGCGTCGACGAACACCACGCGACCGGGCACGGCTGGAGCTGCAACCCGATCATGGCTGCATCGATGTTCCTGGCGCGGACCTCGACGCTGATCGCCAGCGTGGACTGCGCGCTCGGTCCGCTGTGGAACCCGGTACGGCTGGCCGAGGACATCGCCCTGGTGGACAACATGAGCCGCGGCCGGCTGTACACCACGGTCGGCCTGGGCTACCGCGAAATCGAATATGACTCGCTCGGCGTGGATTTCGGCCGCCGGGGCGAGCTGATGGACGACCTGGTGACTCGCATGCTGGCGATCTGGGCCGACATCGGAACCTGGACCCGGCCGCATCCGCCGCTGTTCATCGGCGGCGGAGTGCGGGCCACGGCGCGGCGCGCGGCACATTTCGGGCTGCCACTGAGCCTGGTCGACTACCTGCCGGACATCGCCGACCACTACCGCGAGCTATGCGCACAGAAGGGCGTCACCCCGGCCGTCCTCATGCCCGGTCCGGTCAATCGCGGCATGATCTATCTGCACGAGGACCCCGAGCAGGCCTGGGCCGAGCTGGGCGAGCACATTCTGTGGGAGGCGGTCACCTACGGCGGCTGGTCGGTCCGCCAGCGCTCGCTCATGCACCTGCCCGGCGTCAGCACGCTCGATGAGGTGAAAGCGTCTGGGCGGTACCGCATTCTGACGCCTGAGCAACTCATCGCCGAGATCCGCGACGCGGATCAGTACGGGCCGCTGGTCATGCACCCGCTGGTCGGCGCAATGCCAGTCGAAGCGGCCTGGAAGTCCGTCGAGCTGCTGACCGATCGCGTGCTGCCGGCGCTGGCATAGGAGGTTGCACATGGCATCTGTTGACCGCATCCGGAATGTTGTCGCACGGTACGTCGAACTGCTTGCGGCGCACGAACCCGACAAGATTGTCGACCTGTTCGCCGAGAACGCCACCATCGAAGATCCCGTCGGCACCGAACTCAAGACCAGCCGTCAATCCATGGTCGACTTCTACGCGGTCCTTGCGTCGATGGAAGAGATCAGTGTCGAATTTCTCTGGTCCAAAGTCGCTGCCGACACCGCGGTATTCGCGTTCAAGCTCCGCGCCGGTACTGGCGCCTACGGTTACGAGCTCAGTCCGGTCGACATCATGACTTTCGACGACGACGCGAAAATTGTCAGCTTGCGTGCCGTCTGGGACCCAGCCGCCGATATCACCACCATCAATCGGTGACGTCGGTGACGAAGTGTGCCCGGCAGTCAGCTCTGCCGTGCGAACAGGTAATACCGAGCCGGGTTGCGCCCGTTGTGGTCCAGTGCGGATTCTTCGCCGCTGGACAGCAGTGACCACCCGATGGCGAAGCGCCGCTGCACCTCCGCCGGATCGATACCGGGCACCCCGAAAGAGCCGCCGGGAATGAATGCCACGATCAGCATCCGCGCGTCGGGGGCGGCCACCGCCGTCACTTCGCGCACGTACGCGTCGCGGTCGTCCGCGCTCATCCCGTGCAGACAGCCGTTGTCGATGATCAGGGTGAAACCCGTGCCGATGTCCTCGGCAGTCAACCGGGTGGCGTCGGCACGTGAGAAGCGCACCGCAACCTGCTGAGTCGCGGCTTTGGCGGTGGCTTTCGCGACCGCGGTCGCAACGAAATCCACGCCGGTGACATCCCAGCCGTGTCTGGCCAGATACAGCGAGCTGTCCCCGGTGCCGCAGCCGATATCCAGGGCGGCACCGGGTTGCAGCGCCGAGTCACCCTCGATCAGGCCGCGCAGGCTGGTGGCCAGTGGATGGCCGTCCCACGGCGTGAACCCGAGACGATAGAAGACCCGGAACAGCCCATGCCGCGAGGACATGGCCTCAGAGCGCCCCTAGATCCGACGACAACCAGTGCTTCGGCTCGACAGTGATCTTGACGCTGGCGCCGTGCTCACGCTTGGAGAACTCGACGTAGGCCGCGGCCTTCTCCGCACCCAGGTAGCGTTCGGCCATCTCGACCAGTTGTTCGTCGGTGCCGGGTTCGATGCTGAGTATCGGACCGTCGACCGCGACGTAGCGGACTGTCGGCTCCAGTCGCTCGGCCATGATGGACAGGTGCCCGGCCGCCTCGATCAGCTTGTGTTTGCGGGAGCCGGGACCGGTCAGCAGCCACAGCTTGCCTCCGGGCGTGTACTGGTACCAGACCGGTACGGTCAGCGGCCCACGGTCTGATCCTGCGTTGACCGACAGGGCCCCGATGTGTGGTTCGGCCAGAAATTGTTCGCGTTCATCCTTGGAAAGCGCCATGAATCCAACCTAGCGAAAATCACCGACACGGTCGCGGCTTCAGCCCCACCGAACGGGGTCGGTTGACTATCCGGATGTTCGAGTCACGCCGAATCGGCCGGCATACCCGGCGCGAGGGCGATCGGCGGTGCGACTGTCGTGGTTGCTGTGGATTGGAAATGTTCGATCGTTTCGAGTGCGCCCGGCAGGCCTAGCGCAATGACGGCGTGGGCCTTGAATGCATATGCGGCAGAACTCAATTGGTGATGCACCATAGCCGCGGCTGTGGTCGGGCGTGGCCTGTGGTCACCGGCGGGCCAGGTCAGGATCTGGCTGTGGTGCCCGCGGGCCACCTGGAGTCTGCGGCGCATAGGCTCGCTATCGGTGTGGTAGTTGGTGGGTATGACCATCACGGTGGGCGCGGGCCAATCGTCGATCGACAGTTCGTCGTCGATCGTCACCACGTGCACGCCTAGGATGGCCAACGGTCGCAGGTCGCATTCCGGCGGAACGATGGCGATCACGGTCCAGCCCAGTGCGGCGCGGTCGAACATGAAGCCGCCGGCGCGGCGGACGGTGTCATCTACGTCGGACACAAGCACTTCCATCCGGTAGTGCAGACAGGCAGCCGCGCCAATTCGGGTGTTACGAGAGTCTTTTTTGGATCGTTTCACTGTTGGGCCCCTTCGTTGGCCGGCCTAGGTGAGTTCCCGGATCAGTTCGTTGGTGCCGAGGTCCCGGATTGCGCGACAACCGCGCGCGAGCATCGTCAGCACCATCGCATCGCCGCGGTCGGTGGTGGCGGCAAACGCGTAGCCGAAAGTGGTGAGCAGCGGCACTTGCAGCATTCCGATTCGATAGTCGCTCCAGCATTGCGCCGCTGTGTAGTCCCTGACGCCGATGTCCCGCAGACGCCGGTGGTACGCGTCGACCAGCTCTGACTCGGTTTGAGTACGCAGGTCTGCGTCCATGCTGGTCCCGAGGAAGTAGGCGAGGTCGCGGGCCGGCAATCCCACGGTGATGGTCTGCCAGTCGACAACGGTCACAGCCGCTCGCTCGGGGTGGAACAGCAGATTGTCGAGCCGGTAGTCGCCGTGCAGCAGGCAGAACCGATCGGGGTTGATGCCGAGCCACTGTTCGACCAGATGCGCCGACTCGATCAGCGTTGATCGATCCTGGATGGTGATGCGGTCGCCCAGGCCGGCCAGGGTGGCATCGAGGGCGCTGTGGGCGAGTTGCCCCATGCCGCGAGCGATGTCGAGGTCTGCCTTGGGCATGGTGACCCCGTCGAAAGTCAGCCATGCCGGGTCACACCAACGAGGTCCGTGCAGTCCGGCGAGCGCTTCAACGGCCAACTGCGCCTCGGCCGGGGTGCAGCCACGGATCTGATCGCCTTGCGTGGCCGGAGACAAATCCGCCATCAACAGGACGAATTCGGAACCGTCAGAGGAGGTTTCGCAGTAGTAGACCGCTGGCACCGGCGCTCTGACCGTGCTGGCGGCGCGGGTGTAGAAGGCGTGCTCGGCCCGATAGCCGAGTGCCACCCGGTCGCGGACGTCGCGGTCTTGCGACGGCAACTTCATGATCAGTGTCCGGGGCAGGCCCGATGGCCGTGAGTAGACAGGCGTGATGCGATACGTGGCGCCGGTCTGCCCGGTACCGACAGCCTCCACACAGATCGACCCGACGTCGGTGCCCAGTACCGATCCCAGCCAAGCGGCCGTCAGGTCGCCGGGGCCCGTGGGAAGTGGCAGTGGCACAACGGGTTTGTGTTCGGGGTGGGCCGATTGGATCATGACGCACTGTTCTTTCGTTGTGAGCGCGAACGGCCGTTGCCGACATCCGCGACGCCGGCGGCCCGCTGCTTCTGTGTGCGCACCTGGGCTATGCCCTGCAGAAGCCAACTGACGGTGGTGGCGAACACGCGCGGGTCGTCCCACTGCCCGGGGGCAGCCACGTCAGAAAGGGTCATGCTCAAGGTGACGTGGGTCAGGATGCCCACCGCTCGCACTGCCTGGCCGTGGCTGAATCCGCATCGCTGCAGCGCTTCGATCAACTGAACGGCGTAGTCGACGATGACACCGCGGTCAGCGGTGGTCATCAACTTGCACAGGTCGGGGTGGTCCAACAACGCCGAACGCAGCGCCATGCACCACGACTCAGCGGCCTCCTGCCACTCACACTCTGCGCAGAACGCCAGCTCCAGTTGGCTGAAAGCCCGCGCGACTACACCTCGGATCAGCACGTCATGGGCGCCGACCTGTTGGTACAAGGTCTTGTTCGAACAGCGAAGGCGCCCTGCAAGATTGCGGATCGTCAACCCCTCGGCGCCTTCTTCGGACAGCACCCGCAACGCCTCGTCGAAGATCTCTTCGGCACTCAACAACGGCTTCGGCAACGCGTGGCAGCCCTCTCCCTCGGACACCGCATCAACCTCTTACGAACGTGAGGAAACGGTGTTATCTTTCCTTGGGAAACGAGGTTATCTTAACTGCGCGACGCCGACAAGGGGCGCAATGCATCATCGCCATCAACACCCGGAGGGACGGACCGTCGCCATGCGATCAATCCACCAGCACCACGCCGCAACCAGATCCGCCCCGCGCTGCGGACAAGGGCAGCGTCGATGACCGCCGTGCACGAAGAACTGGGGTTCTATCTGCTCGGCGGCGCCGCCAACGAGGGGCCAGCGGCCCTGATCCACCAGGCTCAGCGGGGCGAACAACTCGGCTTCGGAACCGCGTTCATCTCCGAACGGTGGAACGTCAAAGAAGCGTCATCACTGGTTGGCGCGGCGTGCGCCGTTACTGATCGGATGAACATCGCCACTGGTGCCACCAACTGCAATACTCGCCATCCACTGATCACCGCGTCCTGGGCAACCACCATGCACCGCCTGTCCGGCGGCCGATTCACTCTCGGCGTCGGCCGCGGCGTTGCGGCAATGTACTCGGCGTTCAGCATCCCCGAGGTCACCACCGCCCACCTCCGCGACTGGGCCCAAGTGATGCGCCGGTTGTGGCGCGGCGAGGTCATCGTCGGCCACGACGGTCCGATCGGCCAGTATCCACTGCTGTTCTTGGACAACGACTTCGATGAAGACATCAACCTGGGGTTGGTTGCCTTCGGCCCCAAGACCCTCGCCCTCGGTGGTTCCGTCTTCGACGACGTCATCCTGCATACCTACTTTCCGCCCGCAACATTGCAGCGCTGCGTTGCAACCGTCAAAAGGGCGGCGGAGCAAGCGGGCCGCGACCCCGACACTGTTCGCGTGTGGTCATGCCTGGCCACTGTCGGCGACCACCTGCCCGAAGATCTGCGACTGCGCAAAACCGCTGGCCGCCTGGCGGGCTACCTGCAGGGGTACGGCGATTTGCTGGTCCAGATCAATGACTGGGATCCCGCTGTCCTGCAGCGCTTCCGCAACGACCCGGTGGTCACCTCCATCGCCGGCGCCATCGACGGCAAAGCCAGCGACGACCAACTCGAACACATCGCGACGCTGCTCCCCGATGAATGGTTATCGGAAGCAGCGACAGGTGACCCGAGCCAATGCGTCACCCGCATCCGCCAAGAACTCTCCTACGGTGCCGATCGGGTCATTCTGCACGGCTCCACTCCCGATGAACTTCAACCGATCGTCGCCGAGTACGGCGCGGCCAAGATACGTCAATAGCCAGGACTGATGGACGTAGGGCTGCCCGCCGTCACTTCAGGTCAATCCGGCAGCGGCATGGTGTCGTACAGCCGGACGCCCTTCGGGTTGAGCCGGGCCAACGATTGCGTCAGGCTCGTCGGAAGCAGCGACACCGACCGTGCTGCAGCGACCAAAACCTTTGTTCCCCAATGTGATCGGGGAACGATGGTCTTTGCATTCACACTGGCCATCTTGCGGCTGCCGGCCACCGGCGCAGCCATGGTTCGTTCGTAGTTGGCGAATGCAGCCGGGTAATCATCACCGGTCCTGGCTATTTCCACCGCCAGCACGTAGGCGCCGTAGACCGCCAAGCTGGTGCTGCCGCCCACTGCCGGTCCCGGGCAGTACCCGGCGTCGCCGACCAACGTCACCCGGCCGCGCGACCAGCTACTCATCTGAAGCTGGGTGATGGCATCGAAGTAGAACGCGGGCGTTTGGTCGACCTCCTGCAACCAGCGGTCGACTTCTGGTGCCAGACCAGCGAAAGCCGAGCGCAGTTGGCGTTGCTGCCGTGCAACGTCACGGTGGTCGTAGTCGAGTGCCTGCCGGGGACGGAACATGTATACCGCGCGGGCATCGTCAAGGTGGTCGGCTGTATAGACCATGGCTACCTGCCCTGGAGCGACGTAGCCGGCCATCTGGCGTTCGTAGGCAAGGGATTTCGGCACGGAAACCACCGATAGATAGCCGCCGAGGAAGCGTTCCGGAACGTGCTCGCCAAAGGTCAACCGACGAACCCCGGAGTGCAGGCCATCGGCGCCCACCACCAGGTCGAAGCGCTCGGGAGTGCCGTGCTGGAACGTCACCTCACCGTCGTCGGAAATGGCAGTGATCTGGTCGCCGAACCGGAACTCGGCTACGTTGCGGGCGACGTCGTAGTAGGCCTCGGACAGGTCGTCGCGCATGATCTCGACATGTCGGTCGGACATCGCCGCTATCAGCTTGACGTAGTCGATGTGTGTGGGACGGCTCGATGGCGGACGGTTGATGGTCAGCAACGTGGTGCCGGTGGCGTGCGCCTCGATGCGGTCCAGGACGCCCATGCGTTCGGAGATTTCCATCGCTGGCCGGAACAGGTCGACGGCGTGGCCGCCGGTTTTGCGCAGCGCGGGCGCGCGTTCGACGACGGTGACGTCGAATCCGTTACGGCCCAGCCAGTATGCCAGTACTGGGCCTGCGATGCTGGCCCCGGAGATGAGCACTTTCATAGGTTTCTCCTTGCTTACTTAACGGTCGGTAAGTGCGCGCTCGTTGAGCTTACCGCCCGTTGAGTAAGTTATGTTGGCCAGGTGACCAGGCCCGTGTCCGAGACTCGGCTGCGCATCCAGAACGCGGCGCGTGAGTTGTTCACCCAGAAGGGTGTGCAGCGCACCAGCCTGCAGGACATCGCCGACCGGTTGGGTATCACCAAACCCGCTCTCTACTACCACTTCACCTCGCGTGAAGATCTGGTGCGCAGCATTCTGCAGCCATTGATCGACGAGGGAGAGGAGTTCGTGGCGGCCCAGGAAGGGCTGCGTGGGTCGGCCCGGGCCACGCCCCGCGAACTACTCCAGGGGTACTTCGACTTTCACTACCGGCACCGGGCCGACCTGTTCCTGATCGTGGCGGAGTTGACCACCCTGGCCGATCTGGGGCTGATCGACCTCATGCTGGCTTGGCGGGACCGGCTGGGGAAGCTGGTCTTCGGGCGGCGGCCCACGCTGGAGCAGTCCACCCGCGCGGTCATCGCCTTCGGCGGTCTGCAGGACTGCTGCCTGCAATTCCCGGACGCGCCCCACGACGCACTGCGCCGGGCCACCGTGGACGGCGCGATCGCCGCATTGGGTGTGTCCGACTGAATCAGGCAACAGCTGCGAGCGGCTGCACCGGGCTGGCGGCCGGGTTCGCCGCGAGCATGCCCAGGATGTCCTGCCAGACCCCGTAATTCACCACGATGCCCACGTGACCGGCGATGAATCCCGGATCCTGTTGCTGAACAATCACATTGGTGACGTTGGGGCCGTTGAGCGCCTGCTGGGTGTACGGCGTCACCACTTCGTCGTTCATCGAGGTGATGGTGTCGTAGATGACGCCCGGACGGGTATCGCCATTGCCGTACACCTGCTGCACCATCGACGAGCCCAAGGCTTGCTCCAGCCATGCGGCACCACCCTGGGCCACCAGGCCTTTCAGCAGCGTCCCGAGGATCGGGATCGACAGCAGGGCCGTCAATCCGGAGACCGTGGTGCCGTGATTACTCGGCGCGATGCCGATGAACTGCGACACCTTGGACGCTCCGCCGAGGTTGTTCAGGTAGTACTCGGGCGTGATGCCGCCGCCCTGCGAGTGCCCGATCAGGATCACCTGCGAGGCACCGGTTTCGGCGAGCACCTTGTTGACCTCGTCGGACAGTTGTTGGGCGGATTTTGCGATGTCACCGATGGCTTGAATCGGGAAATTCGGATTGCTGGTGTTGTTGCCGTAATTGAACGTGAAGACCTTGTAGCCCGCGTCGGCCAAGGCCGGCGCCCCGACGCCCCAGTTCGCGTCCTGGGTGGCGGAGGTGCCGTTGATCAGGATGATCGGCAACGGATGCGCCGCGGTGACGGTGATCGACGGGTCGTTGGCGCCGGGCGGCGAGACCCACGGCGTCAGAAAGCCCAGGGCGTTGAAGACGCCGTAGTTCACGGCGAACGGCCCCGTGCTGGTGGCGTTCAACGGGGTGCCGTCGAGGATCTTGCTGACATCGCCGGCGACGGTGGCCACCGCATTCAACGCGTTGTACGGCAGACCCCACAGCAGATTGCGCCCGACATTGTGGGCGGCCAGGGCTGCGATGTTGTTGACCAGCGAAGCGACCACCACGCCGGCATCGGACCCCAAGCCGACCATCTGGCGGGTGAACTGGGTGAGCTGCCAGACATCGGTGGACAAGGTCGAACTCAGATGCGCCGCGGTCCCGGCCAGCGCCGCCCCCACGGTGTTGATCACCGAGTTGACCAGGTATCCGGGGCTCAGTTGGGTCGCCACAGTGGACTTGCGCTGTACCTCTTCACCGAGAGCGGCCAGGGTCGCGCTGTCCGGCACCAGCGGGGCCGACGGCGTGGATGGCGCGCGGGGAGAGCTCGCGGTGGTCACCGCGCTGATCGGGGTCGCGGCCACCGCGGCCTTCGGCGACTTGGTCACCAGGGGTGCGGGCGACGTCGCTGCGACGGCCTCGGTCTTGCCGGGTGCCTTGGCCGTGGCGGTCGGCTTCGTCGGAGCGGCGGTGCTCGTCGCCGGCTTCGTGGTCAGTTGCGGATCTGCCTTGGGAGCCGCGGCGGTCGGCTTGGCCGCAGGCGCGTCGGCTGCGGTGGCGTCGGGTGCAGTGGTTTTGGTGCGGTGGTGCGACGGGGCCGGTTTGGCCGGGTCATGCGTTGCGGAGTGTCCGGACGATCCCTTGCCGCCACCCTCGGCCCAGGCCACCCCGTCGGCCACCTCGAGCATCATCCATGCGGTCAGCACAACTGCCACCACGAGCAACCACACCCGCAGTGGGTGCACGCCGCGCACTGCCATCCCCCCAGAACCCACCCGATCAAACCTCTCAACCGGGCGGTTTGAGACTCGGACCGCCGTCGACCGATTCAGCTGGAGCTGTCGAATGGTCACCGATCTCGGCCACAGCCCCGTGATGGGTACGATTATTGGATATTCGAACCATGCGGCGAGCTGAAATGACAAGGTCGGCCTGACGCGGTCGCCCGCACTGTCACAGCAAGTACTACGGAGGGCACGTTTGCAGACCCCGTCAGGGAAACGGCCATGAACATCCCCTTGGTCGGGCCACTCACGCTTTCCGGATTCTCCACCGCATGGTTCTTTCTGTACTTCCTCGTGGTGGTCGGTGCGCTCGCCGGCTATCTGCTGCTGCGCCGGGCCCGGCGCAAGCGGGTACTGCGATTCGCCAACACCGAACTGCTGGAGCGGGTGGCTGCAGCCCGACCACGCAAGGAATCGCGATGGCGGAACCTGCCGATCGTGCTGCTGGTGTTGTCGCTCGTCCTGCTCACCACGGCAATGGCCGGCCCCACCCACGATGTGAAGATCCCCCGGAACCGGGCCGTCGTCATGCTGGTCATCGACGTGTCCGAATCGATGATCGCCACCGACGTCGCGCCGAGCCGTATCGAAGCCGCCAAGAGTGCCGGGCAACAGTTCGTCAGCGGGCTGACCGAGGGCATCAGCGTGGGACTGGTCGAGTTCGCCGCCAGCGCCACCATGCTGGTCGCCCCGACCAGCGATCATGACGCCGTCAAGCGCGCCATCAGCACGCTCGAGCCGGCGCCGCGCACCGCTACCGGTGAGGGCATCTTCACCGCGCTTCAGGCGATCGCGACGCTCGATGCGGTGATGGGCGGTGGGCCCGGTCCGCCGCCGGCCCGGATCGTGCTGATGTCGGACGGCAAGGAGACGGTGCCCGCCGACCCGAATGACCCACGTGGTGCGTTGACCGCGGCGCGCGCCGCCAAGGATCAGGGCGTCGAGATCTCGACCATTGCGTTCGGTACCCCGTCGGGCATCATCAACTACGAGGGCCAAGAGGTCCCGGTGCCGCCGGACCCGGACATCCTGCAGAAGATCAGCAAGATCACCGGTGGCCAGTCGTTCAAGGCCGAAAGCCTCGACGAGCTGAGCGGCATCTACGCCAACCTGCAACAGCAGATCGGCTACCAGGTGATCCGGGGTGATGCCAGCGCGAGCTGGACCCGCATCGGATTCTTCGTGCTGGTGTGTGCCCTGTTCGCCGGGGTGATGATCAACAACCGACTGCCTGGCTGAGAAATGATCCGGCGGTGTCTCACAGTGGGGGTGACGGCGTTGCTGGTGGCCGGTTGCTCTCACGACCAGTCGGGTCAGGCGGAAAAGGCCCAGGCTGCACCGCAATCGGCTGCCGTCGACCTTAATCTTCTTGGCAGCGGCAACTTTCCGATCAAGCCGGTGCCGACACTGGGTTCCGCCGGCTCGGGAGCACAGGGCGCGATGATCGATGCTCGTCGGATGGCGGACAGCGTGGTGGGTCCATGGGAGGTCGACCCGACCATGGTGGTGCCGACCGGTGCGCGGGCGATGGTGGTGCCCGATCCCGCCGCCTTGGCTGACGTCCTGCCGGCTGCGGTGGCCGCTGCTGCCCTGCCCTACAACCTGATCTACGGCTTCACTTCGGACCGGCAGAATTCCACGCAGGGCCGGTTGATGAATACCGTGTTGCGATTCGACAATCCTGCGGCTGCCGTTGCCGCCGCCGCCGACATGTCCGCTGCGGCAACGGCTGAGGCGCCCACCGTCAACCATCCGGCACCGATCCCCGGCCACCCGGACGCCCGGGCGACGACGTTCACCTACAACCTGGACACCGACGGCAATCCGCCGGTGACCCTGTACTCGTTCACCCCGCACGGAACGTATGTGCTTGTCCAACTTGCCCATTCGGAGACATTGGATTCGGCGGCCGCCCTGGTCCGACGAACGTTGGACGCCCAACAGCCCCGTATCGACCAATTTGTGCCCGCCGACCCGGCGAACTTCCCGACGTTGCCGGTCGATCCATCGGGGTTGTTGGCGCACACCATGTCGGCGCCGACCTACCCGGATCCTCCGGGCGCCAAGCCTTATGACCCGAAGATCGGGATCTATCTGCCGCACGCCGCGTTGCACTTTCAGGATTCGCCGATCGACGCCCAGGCCGCCTTCGCCGCTGCCGGTATGAGCGAGATGACGTTCAACCAGACCATCATCTATCGGACGCGCGATGCCGCGTCGGCGACGAAACTGGTCGACGCCCTGTCGGACATCGCACTGCGCACCGAGCCGTCGGCGCATCCGGCGAACGCCGTGGACTTCCTGCCCGGCAGCCGGTGCGTGCAGTCCGAACACAGCGCGGCCGCGGACGAATCGAACTACTTCTGCTTCGCGGCGCTGAACGAACTCACCATCGCGGTACACGACCCGGATCCCACCGGAGCCCGGCAGGAGACCGCGGCGCAGTACAAGATGCTGCTGGCCAAATAGCGCGCTGCGAGTTGGCCGCGTGTTCACCCGCGGCCCCGCGGTGACACATAGAGTCGGTGCCATGCGCTTTGGAATGTTCATCCCGCAAGGTTGGCGTCTCGATCTGGTGGGGATACCCACCGAGCAGCATTGGCAGGTGATGCGCGATCTCGCGGCCTACGCCGATGCGGGGGCCTGGGATTCCCTGTGGGTATACGACCATTTCCACACCGTGCCGGTGCCGACCTCCGAAGCCACCCACGAGGCCTGGACGCTGATGGCGGCCTACGCGGCGACCACGTCGCGGATCAAGCTGGGACAGATGTGTACGGCCATCAGCTACCGCAACCCGGTATATCTGGCCAAGGTGGCGGCTACCACGGACATCATCTCCGGCGGCCGGGTGCAGATGGGCATCGGTGGCGGCTGGTACGAACATGAGTGGCGCGCATACGGTTACGGCTTTCCGTCGGCAGGGGTTCGGCTGGGCCGGCTGGACGAGGGCGTGCAGATCATGCGGGACGCCTGGCGCGACGGCGTGGTGAGCTTCGAGGGCAAGCACTATCAGGTGGATGGTGCGATCGTGCAGCCGAAGCCGTTGCAGGACGGCGGTATTCCGCTGTGGATCGCCGGTGGCGGCGAGAAGGTGACGCTGCGGATCGCGGCTCAGTATGCCCAGTACACCAATTTCACCTCGGAAGCGGCCGGCTTCGCGCATAAATCCCAAGTGCTGCAAGAGCATTGCCGTGAGTTGGGGACCGACTACGACGCCATCGTGCGGTCCGCCAACTTCAATGTGGTGGTGGGGGAATCCGATGCCGACGTCCAGGCGCGCATCGCGCGTCTGCGGGAGCGGCAGGTTGCCGTCGCAAACGAGGGTGCGGTCGATGCCATGCTGGGAACCTTGACCGGTCCGGATGCGTCATCTGGCACGACCGAACAGATCACCGAGAAGCTCCGGGCACTCAAAGACCTTGGCTGCGAGTACGCCATCCTGTACTTCCCGGAGGCAGCCTACGACCGCTCCGGGATCGAGGCGTTCGAACGCGAGGTCATCCCAGCGCTGAGCTAACCGCGCGGGTAATTGCCGTAGCTACGAATGATGTCGAAGTCGAACACGAACAAGCCGTTGGTCTGTACGTGTGTGCGGTATTCGGCCAGGGTGTAGGCGCGATCGGACTCGGTGCTCTCGTCGTGTGCCGTCACGTATCCCGCAGACGTGTCGGGATGGCGGGCGTGCATGAGCCGAGCGCTGTGGGTGGCCGCGTCCGGACCGTCCAGGATTGTGGCAACCGCCTCGATGCCGAGCCACAGCGGCGGCGGGCCGAAGACGAACAGCGTGCAGCGGTGGTCACGACGGACGTTGCCGGTACGGACCAGCCCTGGTGCACCGGAGCTGCGGATCCGTCCGTCGACCACCCCCAACTCGACGCGCGCCACGTGCGGGCTGCCGTCGCCGCGCAGGGTGATCATGGCGGCGTCGGGGTGTTCGACGACGAACTGGAGTTCAGGGGTCATGGCACTACCGTGCAGCTTCAACCCGGCTTGAGCGCAAGTGCCGGCCGGGCGATAATGAGGCGTGTCCAGCTTCCCGGTCGACGACGAATTGCTGCCGATAGGTGAGGTGGCGCGCCGATTGGGGTTGCGGCCCTCGGCTATTCGCTATTACGAAGATCGGGGCCTGATCGAACCGACGCAATGGCGCGGAGGACAGCGATGGTTCGACCGCGCCGCAGTTCGGCGATTGGCCGTGATCCAGCTGTGGAAGCAGGCCGGACTGCTCAGTCTCGACGGCATCGCGTCGTTCCTCGCGGGCGATGTGGATGACTGGGCTTCGAGCGTCGATGCGCATATCGAGGCGCTGACTGCCCAGATCGGCCAGCTGGAGCAGGCTCGGGACTTTCTGCGGCATGTCCGGCACCACCACCAGACCACAACCCCGGATGGGTGCCCGCACTACGAGGCACTCCTGGACGAACTCTGCTAACGCTCGACTGAAGTCTCGAGGATGTGGGGCAACTGCTGCAGGAGGTACTCGACGAGTTCGTCGGTGCTCAGCGCGGTTCCGGCGCTCTCGATCGCCATCTCCTCGGCCATCGCCAGCCAGCCCCGCACCTTCAGGGTCTGGAAGGGCGTCGGGTCGGTGATTCCGGCGGCCCCCAGAATACGGTCGGCCATCTCGATGCTGGTGCGGCCGACCGCGGCTGCGATCCGTTCATCGCCACCGGCCGCGCCCCGCACCAGTGCGACGTAGCTGCGGGTGCGGCGGTGGATGAAGGCGACGAAACCGGTGGTGATGGCGCGCAGCCGTTCGGTGCTGGTGCCGGTCTGCGGGTCACCGGATTGGTTGAGGATGCGCCGTGAAGCGGCCTGCACCACCGCGACGTAAAAGTCGGTCTTGGTGTCGAAGTAATGGAACAACAACCCACGGGAGATGCCGGCTTCGGCGGCGACCTGGTCGACGGACAGCTCGTGGATGGGCGTATCGACCAGGAGGCGCAACCCGATGCCGATCAGTTCCGACCGCCGGTCGGTGGCGCTTTTGCGTCGCGTGACCGACGGCTGTGCTGCCTGTGTGGCCTTGACCATGTTTCGGAGATTAGCACTTGTTGAGCAATGCTCAATTAAGGTAGTTTGTTGAGCATTGCTCAATAAGTGATTCGGGAAGGTGTCATGAAGCGATCGAAGATCCTCATCACCGGAGCCAGCTCCGGGCTGGGCATGGGTCTGGCCCGCGAATTCGCCACGCGTGGCGCAACTTTGGCCCTCTGTGCCCGCCGAACCGACCGACTGGAAACGCTTGCCGCCGAGTTGACCGAACTCCATCCGCAGACGCAGGTACACCTGGAGTCCCTCGACGTCACCGACCACGGGGCGGTTTTCGACATCTTCGAGTCGTTCGCCGACGACCTCGGCGGGCTGGACCGGGTCATCGTCAACGCTGGGATCGGCAGCGGCCGGGCGCTCGGTACCGGGGGATTCGACGAAAATCTGGCCACCCTGGAAACCAATCTGATCGCCGGGCTCGCCCAGATCGAGGCCGCCATGGCCATTTTCCGGCGCCAACAGGCCGGTCACCTGGTGGTGATGTCCTCGGTCAGCGCCTTCCGCGGCATGCGGAAGTCGATGAACGCCTACGCCGCCAGTAAAGCCGGACTGGCCATGCTGGCCGAAGGTCTGCGGGGAGAGCTGCAGGGCCGCAGCGCCATCAAGGTCTCGACAATCTATCCGGGCTACATCCGTACCGAACTCAATGAACACGTCACCGACGCACCGAACATGGTCGATGCCGAAACCGGCTGCCGACTGCTGGCCCAGGCGATCGAGAAGGAACCCGACACCGCCGTGGTTCCGGCCTGGCCCTGGCGTCCGATCGCCGTTGCCATGCGCACGCTTCCGCTCGGGCTCGTGAACCGACTCAACTAATCGAAGGAGCATGACATGCTGTTGTCCCCGTCGCCCCGCGGCGCCGAATTAGGCCAGCGGGTAAAGGATTTCATCGACACCGAGATCACGCCGGTGGAGTCCGACTACTTCTCCGAGCTGGCCGAGGCCCGCGAAGCGGGCAAGCAGTGGGAGCAGCTGCCCCGGATGGGGGAACTGCAGGGCAAGGCCCGTGACGCCGGGCTATGGAACCTGTTCCTGCCGGCCGGACACGGCGACCGTTACGCACGGCAATTCGGTACCAGCGGCGGCGCCGGCCTGTCCAACGTGGACTATGCGCCGATCGCCGAGCTGATGGGCCGATCGCTGATCGCGCCGTACGTGTTCAACTGCAACGCCCCTGACACCGGCAACGCCGAGGTGCTGCTGCGCTACGGCAGTCCTGAACAACAGCAGCAGTGGCTGGAACCGTTGCTGCGGGCCGACATTCGTAGTGCATTCCTGATGACCGAGCCCGGCGTCGCGTCGTCCGATGCCACCAACATGGAGGCCACCGCCGTCGTCGATGGCGACCAGCTGATCATCAACGGCACCAAGTGGTGGTCCACGGGCGTCGGTCACGCGGACTGCGAGCTGCTGATCTTCATGGGTCTGACCTACCCGGACGCCCACCGCCATCTTCGGCATTCGATGGTGATCGTGCCGCGCAGCACCGCCGGTGTCGAGGTGGTTCGGATGCTGCCCACCATGGGTTGGTACGACGAGCCTTATGGGCACGGCGAGGTCAAGCTCACCGACGTGCGCGTGCCACTGAGCAATGTCATCGCCGGACCCGGCCGCGCCTTCGAGATCGCGCAGGGCCGGCTGGGACCGGGCCGGGTGCATCACTGCATGCGGCTGATCGGTCTGGCAGAGCATGCGCTGGAACTGGCGTGCCGTCGTGCCCTGTCCCGCAACGCATTCGGCAAGCCGCTGGCGAATCTGGGCGGCAACCGGGAACGCATCGCCGACGCCAGGATCACGATCAATCAAGCGCGGCTGCATGTGCTGCACGCCGCCTGGCTCCTGGACAGTGGCGACCCTGCAGCGATCGGCGCGGTCAGCGAGATCAAGGTAGCCGTCCCGAACATGGCACAGGAGGTCATCGACATGGCAATGCAATTGCACGGCGGCGGTGCGCTGTCCGAGGACTTCCCGCTGGCCCCGGCGTGGCTGCAGGCCCGCGCCATCCGGTTCGCCGACGGTCCCGACGCCGTGCACCGGGGAGTGGTGGCTCGCATCGAGCTGGCCCGCTACCAGGAGGCGGCCTCCCGATGAGTGCCGAGCTGGATCCAGCGCGCGAGGTCCGCGGAGAGGATTCCTTCGACGTCGCTGCGGTCGCGGACTGGCTGCGGGAAAATGCCGGCGATGCAACAGGATTGGAGGACGATCCGGAGGTCAAGCAGTTCACCGGTGGGGTGTCCAACCTGACGTATCTGCTGCGCTACCCGGCCGGACGCGAGGTGATCCTGCGGAGGCCGCCGGCCGGCAGCAAGGCCAAGAGCGCCCACGACATGCGACGCGAATACGACGTACAACGGCTGCTGAAACCGGTTTTCGGCTACGTCCCGGAAATGATCGCGTTCTGCGAAGACCAGAGCATGATCGGGTCGGAGTTCTACGTCATGGAGCGGCTGAACGGCCGCATCCTGCGCGACAACTTGCCCGACGACATGACGCTGTCGGCCGGGCAGGCGCACGACTTGAGCCGGACCTTCATCGACCGCCTTGTCGACCTGCACCAGGTCGATGTCGCCTCGGCAGGGCTGGATACCTTCGGCCGCGGAGACGGTTATGTGGCCCGCCAGGTGGCCGGCTGGTCCGAGCGCTACCGCAGAGCGCGGACCGAAAACGTAGGGTCGTTCGAAAAAGTGATGGCCTGGCTGCAAGCCAACCGGCCCGCGGACCGCGGGCAGTGCTTCATCCACAACGACTATCGGCTGGACAACCTTGTCTTGGACCCCGACGACCCGCTGCAAGTGATCGGCATTCTGGACTGGGAGATGGCCACCGTCGGTGACCCGCTCATGGATCTCGGTGCGGCGCTGGCATATTGGATCGAACCCGGCGACAACGCCCTGGTGCAGAAGTTCCGCAAGCAGCCCAGCAATGCACCCGGCATGATGACCCGAGCCGAGATCGTGGCCTACTACGCCGAGCGCACCGGGCAGGTCATCACACCGCAGCAGTGGCGGTTCTACGAAGTGTTCGGGCTGTTCCGGCTAGCCGTGATCGCCCAGCAGGTCTACTACCGCTTCTTTCACGGGCAGACCACCAACCCCGCCTACAAGCAGCTCCGCCTGGCGGTGCTGATGCTGGACTGGCGCTGTTCGCAGCTGATCGACTCGAGTCCGCTCGGACAGTTACGCGCCATCGCCGGACCCGTGGTGCAGTTGATTCGCTCCTGACCGACCCGCCGACGCTACGGTTTGTGGTATGAAATCGATTGATTTCCAGCAGAACTCGTAGCGTCGGCGCAGTGATCAGTTGGTCGTGTTCGGGGCGGCCAACCCACTCATTGCCGGTTGTCTGGATTCAGAACCGGCCGGCGGCCTCTTCGGCCCCTTTCCGCCGGGATTGGGATCCTCCAGCCCGGTGGCTTGCCCGGTCGCCGGATTGCGCCGGCCCATTGCCGAGGTCTGCCCGGGCATCACGCCGCCGGAGATATCGGGATCCGCGGTCAGTTGCATCGGTTCCGGAGTCCGGACGCCGTACTGCTGCCCGCGCGGGCCGTCGCCCTGCGGCTTGACCACCACGTGGTTCGTCTGCACCCCGAGTTTGTCCCCGGGCATGCCGGCGTGTGATGACTTGGGATCGGCATTGGACCGTGCCGCGGTACCGCCGGAGTCGACCAGGCGAGACGGCGGGGTCAGGGACAGCACGGTCTGAAACCCATAGGCGCCCGGGTAGTAGCCGATGTATCCGGGCGGGCTGTAGATCTGTCCGGTCGGGTCGTTGGGCACCGAGGGATTGGTGTCCGCCGCCGCCTCGGGTGCGCTGAGCATGGCCACGACCAGAGTCCCGACGACAGCGGTGATCTGTAGGTAATGCTTTGTCTTCAACGTCATTTCGTCACACCAGGGTCGGGGTCTGGGCCGTCGTTCTGCGAATCGGGTTCGACATTTCCACCCGATTTGGGCTGGCTGGACTCGCCGCCCAACGGGAGCGCACGTGCGGTCCCGCCGGTCGGGTCTTCGAGACCGCCGCCGGTGAAGCCCACCGGCATCGAGGTCGCCGGCCGCACCCCGCCCGCCGCATCGGTCGCACCGGGCGCGTCCATCGGCACGTCAGCACGGACTCCGGGGACGTTTCCGGTCCACGATCGACGTATCGGTTCCACGCCGAGTTCGTCGCCGGGTAGCCCGAACTCGGATGACCTCAGGTCCGTGTTGGACATCGCCCCGATGCCGGCGGTATCGAGGACGCGTCGTGGTCTCAAGTAGAAGCCGAGGATGTAGGTGTAAGCACCCGGCTGGTGGCCGATCCGGCCGGGCATGTTGTGGTAGGGCAGGCCGTCATAGCCCGGCGGAGGGCCCGGCGGGGGAGGTGCCGGGGCGGCCACCGCGGTAGGTGCGAGGGTCAGCCCCGCACCGAAGAAGGCCGCGATCGCTGCGCCTTTGGCGAGGCGTGACGACGGAGATGCTGCGCGGTGTCGTCCCATGGTCAGATCTTGATCGGGTCGCCGTAGATGGCGTACGAGGAATGCGCATTCGCCGTCGAGACCCGCAGGTACGCGTACGAGCGAACAGTCACGTCACCACCGCAGGCGTCTGCTTTGATGTGCAGATTTGTAATGGCAAGTGTCGCATGCCCACTCGGCGAGAGCGCCATGTTCGACATCGGCAGGTCCACGATGACACCTGGCTCGAGAACGGTCTGCAGATAGCCGGTCGCACCGGCACCCGCGGAGCCAGCGAGCGTACTGCTGGTACCGAGGGTTCCGGTTCCACTCAGGCCGCCGGACACTGCGCCACCCATCTGCAGACCGCTGGATACGTCCGACTGACAGCCGAGTTGGTAGCCGGTGATGAACAGGCTGTCTTGAACCGCGCTGGCGCCACCGACCGTGGCGTTGGCAGTCAGGGTGACGAACGCCTCGCGGGAGTTCACCGCGGCGGCGAGGTTCGGGATCGAGTTGATGACTTCGTTGGAGGTGGAAATGTGGATGCTCAAGCCGTCGGGGGTGACCTGATCGAGATCCTTCGGGGCCATGTCCACGTCTTCGGCAAATGCTGACGGTGCACCGGCCATCGCGACACCGCAGAGCACCGCCGCAATGCCTACATTGCGGATCGCGCGAACGAATCTTGCTGCCATCTTGGGCCTTCCAGGTGATTGCTGAGGATCTACGCGACGTTGCCGGCGCGCTGAGATCAGTCCGTTGTGAGCGAGCCTCATCTAGCTAGAGAGCGGTGAATGAGGTGTCGAATTCGGGTTAACGGAAATCAAACGCGGCAAATGGTGTGGTTACCCGCCATGTCCGGATGGTGGCTCGCCGCCATAGGTGAGAAGTGCAGTCCACGAAGGCTTATCGAGGGTTGATGAGGAAGCGATGCCCTCGGTGAAGTTCGGTGAGCGGTCAGCCCACGAGTGGGTGGACCACGATGGCAGCGGCCGGCAGTCCGGTGACCGCCGCGATGATGGACCTGCCGATGGCCTCGGCTTCGGCGCGGCTGTCGATGTTTGCCAGAACCACGCCGAACGTGGGTATCTCCATGCGCCAACCAGTGCGCCGCCGCTTCACTGTGATGTCGAAATGGCGCGGCAGTTTGGTGACCTCAAGTACTTCGGCGCTGAGTCTGCGACGCACACTGTGGCAGAGCAGGTCGAGCTCGTTCTGCGCGCGGGACATATGGCGGAAGGCTTGCCGCAGACGATGCGACGAGAGGGCGTCGCCGCTGTCCTGGTGATGTGCGATAGCTGCTGCGGTACTGCGGATGTCCGCGGCGATCTGCTCGCGGTGCTCGCCGAGCAATGCTGCGAACAACTCGGCTTGCTTTCGGTCCGCCGCCGACATCGGCAGGCCCGGGCTGGCGGTCCGGTCCGAGACGTGGGCTGCTGCGGCTCGGTTCACTGCACCACCATGACGGTTCTGGGCAGTCGAGGCATCAAGGGTGGCCGCACAGTTGCGTTGCGGTTAACCGCAATTCCCAATCGGTTCCGATGCGTGCCGGACAGGCGGATAGTCGAACCATGGAGAAGATTTCACTGACCGCGTTGGCCCGGCAGCACCTCGAAATTGCCCGGGACGGCAGTGGCGGGCGCAGCGCGCACACGGTCTACGGCGGCCACGAGCATGCCCTGCGGCAGACCCTGATCGCCCTGGCCGACGGCAATGAACTGGCCGAGCACGAAAGTCCCGGCGAGGCCACCCTGCAGGTGTTGCAGGGCCGCGTGCAGCTGGTCAGCGAACAAGCCAGTTGGGACGGCATGGCCGGCGATCACCTGATCATCCCGTCGACCCGGCACAGCCTGCGGGCCCTGGCCGACTCCGTGGTGCTGCTGACTGTCGTCAAGGGCCGCTAGATCGCAGGCCCGAGCAGATCGTCGGCGTCCTTGATGATGTAGCCGTAGCCCTGCTCGGCCAGGAATCGCTGCCGGTGCGCGGCGTACTCGGCGTCCAAGCTGTCGCGGGACACCACCGAATAGAACACCGCGCCGCCGCCGTCGGCCTTGGGGCGCAACAGTCGGCCCAGTCGCTGGGCCTCTTCCTGGCGGGATCCAAAGGTTCCGGAAACCTGGACTGCCACAGAGGCTTCCGGCAGGTCGATGGAGAAGTTGGCCACCTTCGACACCACCAGGGTACGGATCTCACCGGAGCGGAACGCGTCGAACAGCTTCTCCCGCTCGGCGTTCTTGGTCGAACCCTGGATGACGGGTGCATTCAGTTCTTCGCCGAGTTCTTCCAACTGGTCCAGGTAGGCGCCGATCACCAGCGTCGGTTCGTCGGGGTGACGCTCCAGGATGGACTTCACCACCGCGATCTTGGTGTGCGCCGTCGAGCACAGTTTGTAGCGTTCCTCGGGCTCGGCCGTCGCGTAGATCATCCGCTCGTTGTCGGTCATGGTGACCCGGACCTCGATGCACTCCGCCGGGGCGATCCAGCCCTGTGCCTCGATGTCCTTCCACGGCGCGTCATAACGCTTGGGGCCGATCAAAGAGAACACGTCGCCCTCGCGGCCGTCTTCCCGAATCAGAGTGGCGGTCAAGCCAAGTCGACGGCGGGACTGCAGATCGGCGGTCATCCGGAACACCGGAGCCGGCAGCAGGTGCACCTCGTCGTAGATGATCAGGCCCCAGTCCCGGCTGTCGAACAGCTCAAGGTGTTTGTACTCACCCTTGGTACGCCGGGTGATCACCTGGTACGTGGCGATGGTGACCGGACGAATCTCCTTGCGCTCGCCCGAATATTCGCCGATCTCCTCCTCGGTCAGGGAAGTGCGGGCGATCAGCTCGCGCTTCCACTGCCGACCTGCCACGGTATTGGTGACCAGGATCAGAGTGGTGGCACCGGCCTTGGCCATCGCCGCGGCGCCCACCATCGTCTTGCCCGCGCCGCACGGCAGTACCACCACGCCCGAGCCGCCGGCCCAGAACGAGTCGGCCGCCATCTCCTGGTAGTCCCGCAGCTTCCAGCCGTCCTGCTCCAGGGCGATCGGATGTGCCTCGCCGTTCACGTAACCGGCGAGATCCTCTGCGGGCCAACCGATCTTGAGTAGCATTTGTTTGACCCGGCCGCGCTCGGACGGGTGCACGATCACGGTGTCGGCGTCGATCTGCGCGCCGAGCATCGGGGCGATCTTCTTGTTGCGCAACACTTCTGCGAGCACCGCGCGATCCAGGCTCAGCAGGGTCAGCCCGTGCGCCGGATGCTTGACCAGCTGCAGTCGGCCGTAGCGGCCCATGGTGTCGACGATGTCGACCAGCAGCGGCTGTGGCACCGCGTACCGTGAGAACGACACCAGCGCGTCGACGACCTGCTCGGCGTCATGCCCGGCGGCGCGGGCGTTCCACAGGGCCAGCGGTGTGATCCGGTAGGTGTGCACGTGCTCGGGCGCGCGTTCCAGTTCGGCGAACGGCGCGATGGCCGCGCGCGCGGCGCCGGCCTGCTCATGGTCGATCTCCAGCAGGACGGTCTTGTCCGATTGGACGATCAGCGGGCCGTCAGTCATCCGCGGTCCACTCCGTTACTCGCTGCCCAGTCATGGTGCTCCAGACTCATTCGGTCCATTATCCAGACTCGGACGACACCACCGAGGTGATGCGGTGGATCGCGAACTCACGGACCCTGCCGGCCGTCGGATCGTAGGCGGTCAGCTGGCCGCCGCGCACGTTCACCGGTGACACCACCCGCTGGGCCGCGACCCCGGCCGCGTCGACGTAACCGATCACCACCGATGCCTGCATCAGCGCCGCCTCGGTCAACAGTGAGATCGCGGTCGCCGGGTCCAGCCGTCCACCCGCGGCCATCCGACCGGACTGGCGCAGTACCGCGACGATCGCGCCGAGCGTCTTCACCGGCGGCGTCCCCGGGTGCCGGTATCGACGACGGTGCAGCGGTGCCGGCACCCGCACACCCCGCGGCCGGATGTCCACGATAGCGCCGGCCGAATCCTCGGCGGCGGGTGCGAAGCCGGCCCGCCGCAATGCCGCGAGCACCTCCGAGATCGGGGCTTGCGATACCGCGACGGTGGGCGCCAGGGCCCGCATGTCCAGATGTTCGAGCAGCGGCGAGGCCACCGCCTGCGTCAGCAGCACCGGATCCTCGCATCGCACGAACGAGGCGGCCATGCCCACCCGAAGCTGACCGTGCCGGCGGGCGACATCGTCGATCAGATAGGTAAGACCTTGGGGCACTGACGTTTTGGAATGCCGACCGAACAGTGCGTGCAACTCGCTGGCGGTCTTGCCGGTGTCCAGGGCACGCCGGACGGAGGCTTCGCTGACCCGGTACACCATGGCTGCGCCCGCGGACTCGACATCGGCGACGACGGCCAGCTGTTCGGCCAGATCGCGCTGCAGCGGGCCGGGCACCACCACGGTCAGGTCGGCCTGGACCAGGAAGTGATCGATCGGGTCGGGCAGCACCTTGGCCAGTGCCGCGACCATGGCCTCTTCGTTGTCTTCGGTCAGCAGCAGCCGCATCGGGCCGGCGAGTGCGCCGCGGCCGAGCAACCCCAGTGCATGGGCCTCGGTGAGCAGGTCGTCGACCGGCTTCGGCTGCAGTCGGGCCGCCCATCGGGGGCGGTGCCAGAGCAGCGCGGCGGAGGCCGTCAAGGTGTTGTTCACCGAGCTGCCCGGCGGTAGGTCGGCCAGCATCGTCACCAGCAGCCGCCGGTCCAGTGGCGCAGCGGTCGAGTACAACGCAGGGGTCAATGCCGCATAGGGTTTGCCGTCCGGCCCGCGTTCGCCGATCAGACCGGGCCGGGACGGCAGCTCGAACCAGGTCGACACCAGCAGGTGCCACCGCGCCGCGGTGCTGGATTCCAGGAAACGGTCGGTGGCTACGGTCGGTGCCCAGTACGGGCCGGGGTCGTCCAGCCATTCGGCCTCACCGGACGCGATCAACCCGGCGCCGACGGCCACCTCGAGGACCAGGGCCAGTCGACGCTCGTCGATGCCGGTCACCTTGGTCAGCCGCTTGGCTTCCCGAACGCCCAGGCCACCGCTGCGCAGTTCGGGAACCGGTGTGGCGGAAAGTGTTTCGAGGACCAGCTCGACCTCGCGCAGAATGTCGATGGCAGCCCCGGCGGCGGCCGCGTCGACGTCGCGTTCGGCCAGCACCGGCAGATCCGATCCCGGCGGTGTCAACTCGGTCGGGCCCGGCGTCTGACCGCGCAGCAGCTGACCGACCAGCCGGGGCAGCAGCACCGTCTCGTCGTCGAGCCGGCGCAACAGACCGGCGGCGATCAGCTGGGGAACCGGGCGCTGCACGGGAGTGTCAGGTGCGGCTTCCCGGGTGCGGCCGATGGGTGAGCCGTCCGCCAGACGTTCCAGCAGCTCCCGCTGGGTGGGGTCGACGGTCGCCAATGCCGCGTCGAGGCCCTGGAGGTCGGTGCTCTCCAGGGTGACCTGACCCGGCTGCCAGGGCAGGCAGGATGCGGCCTCCGAAACCGTGCGGATGGTGTCGGCGCCCCACACCAATCCTCGGGCGCGCAGGTCATCGACTGCGGCGGTCAAAGCCGCTTCATCGGTGCGGTCGCGCAGCGTGCCGACCAGCTCGGAGTTGGGCACCGGCGCCCTGTCGGCATGCAGCGTCAAGAGCGCGTCGAGTACAGCGAGGTGCAAAAAGTCCAGGTCATCGGTGGCGGCTTTGACCGATTGCCGGGACTGGGCCCGAGCGGCCAACGCCGCCAGCGTGGCCGGCGGCGGCTGGGTGAGATCGGGCCGAGCCTGCAGCAAGTGCACCAGCTGCTCATCGGACAAGTCGGCCAACCAGGAGCCCAGTTGCGCGCCCGGGGAATGATCGGTCATTGCTGACCAGCGTAAAGCAGGAGCCGTATTCCTCCTCGCGTCCGGGAAGCCCGAGCTCGCCAGCGGACGCCGGGCCTGCCACAATGTCATCCGTGGCTGAGAAGAGCAAGAACCACTACGTCGACAACGGCTGGCCTGAGGTGAACGGTCACGACGACCACGCCGTCAGCGAGCTGGCAACGGACCGCACCGGTGCACTCTCGCCATTCGGCGATTTGGAGTTCCCCGTGCCGGCCGAAACGCTGCCATACACCCACCCGGTCACCGTCATCAACAAGTAGTCATGGGACTTTCGCACCTGGACGATTCGGGTGCGGCCCACATGGTCGATGTGACCGGCAAGGACGCCACCCGGCGCAGCGCAGTTGCTGCCGGAGTGTTGCGTACCCGCGCCGACGTCGTCGACCTCATCACCAGCGGTGGCCTGCCCAAGGGCGACGCGCTGGCGACCGCCCGCATCGCCGGGATCATGGCGGCCAAGCGCACCAGCGACCTCGTCCCGCTGTGTCATCCGCTGGCCCTCACCGGTGTCGACGTGGACTTCGACGTGCACAGCGCGCACATCGCGATCACGGCCACCGTGCGCACCACTGACCGCACCGGCGTCGAGATGGAAGCTCTGACTGCGGTCAGCGTCACCGCACTCACGCTTTACGACATGATCAAGGCCGTTGACCCGGCCGCCCGCATCGACGACATCCGGGTGCTGCGCAAAGAGGGCGGCAAGACGGGCACGTGGACGAGGTGACGCGCAGTGCCCGCGTCATCATCGCCTCGACCCGGGCGGCCGCCGGGGCCTACCAGGACCGCACCGGACCATCGATCGTGGCGTGGCTCGCCGACCGCGGATTCGACGTCGCCGGTCCGGTTGTCGTCCCCGACGGTGAACCGGTGGGTGTGGCACTGCGCGCGGCCGTAGACGACGGCGTCGCGATTGTGCTCACCTCCGGTGGCACCGGCATCTCGCCCACCGACGCCACCCCGGAAGTGACGGCGGCGGTCCTCGATTATCAGATTCCGGGGCTGGCCGACGCCATCCGGCGGGCCGGCCTGCCGAAGGTCCCGACCTCTGTGCTGTCCCGCGGGGTGTGTGGGGTAGCCGATCGCACTTTGATCGTCAACCTGCCGGGTTCGCCCGGCGGGGTGAAGGACGGACTCGGCGTGCTGTCCGAGGTGCTGGACCACGCGCTGGACCAGCTCGGCGGGAAGGATCACTGATGATCGTGTTGCGGGCCGAGCTCAGCGAATCGCCGATCGTGGTGGCCGAACACGAGGCGCTCGTCGACCATCGTGCGGCGGGGGCGGTGGTGAGCTTCTCCGGGGTGGTGCGCGACCACGACGGCGGACGGTCGGTGACCCACCTGGAGTACTCGGGGCATCCGTCGGCTGAGCAGACCCTGGCCGAGGTGGCCGCCGAAGTAGCCGCGTCGTGCACGGGCGTGCGGGCGATCGCCGTCAGTCACCGGATCGGCGTCCTACAGATCGGTGACGCCGCCTTGGTTGCGGCGGTATCGGCCGATCATCGCGCGGCAGCGTTCCACACCTGCGCGCTGCTCGTCGACACCGTCAAGGCGCGGCTGCCGGTGTGGAAACACCAGTTCTTCGCCGACGGGACCGACGAATGGGTCGGCTCGGCCTGAGACCGCGGTCCCGACGACAAAAAATGCCGCCCCGGAATTGGGGCGGCATTTTTTGTTGCGTCGTCAGTTGGCGGGAGCCGGTGCAGCAGGCGCGTCGACCGGGCCGGGCGCCGGAGCGGCCGGGGCACCCGGTGTGTTCGGCGGTGCCGGGATCGAGCCCGACGGAGATCCCTCCATCATCGAGCGCTGCGAGGCCACGGCCAGCAACGCGTCGCGACCAGAGATGTCCTGGTTCTGTACGGCGTGCCAAAGCTGCTTGAGGTAGCTCACGTTCGGGCTGGAGCCGGAGTCGTCGCCCTGATCCATGGTGGCGCCGGGCGGCAGGTTCTGCGGGCTCGCCAGGTGCGGCACACCGTCCGGAGTGGCCTGAGCGCCGGCAGCGATCGGCGTGGCAACCGGGGCGGCACCGGGAGCAGTTTGGGGGGCCGCGGCGGGCTCCGGAGCGTCGGCGGCAGGCGCCGGGGGCGCCGGCGGCAGGTCCTGCGGCGCGCCGACATGCAGTGCCCAACCCTCACCCTGCGCGATGGGCGCCGGGCCGTTGCTGGTGTCCCAGCTGGCTGCTTGGATGGTCGGGCCGACGGGGGCGTCCGGGGCCGGAGCGTCGGAGACGTTGACCACTGCCGGAGCGGGCGGCAGCGGCGCGTCCATGGGCGCGGCGTCGGGAGCCGGGGCGTCGGGGGCCGGGGGAAGAGGAGCTGCATCGGCCGGGGGAGCGGGCACCGGGGCATCCATCGGTGCGGCGGCGTCGGGAGCCGGGGCGTCGGGAGCCGGAGCGTCGGGGGCCGGAGCGTCGGCGGCGTTGACCTTGTTGTCCATCGGCTCGGACTTGGTCACGTTGCGCGGCGACGAGCCGGACAAGCCGTGTCCGCAGACCGGCCAGGCGCCGCGGCCCTGGCTGGCCAGCACGCGCTCGGCGACCGCGATCTGCTCATCCTTGGAGGCCATGTTGGCCGCGGGGGCGTATTCACCGCCACCGTGGGCGGACCAGGTACCCGGCGAGAACTGCAAGCCGCCCTGGTAACCGTTGCCGGTGTTGATAGCCCAGTTGCCGCCGGATTCGCAGCGTGCGACCTGATCCCATTCGCCGTCGGTCGCGGCTGCGGCCTGACCGGCGAGGGCGAGGCTGCCGCCACCGAGTACCGCGCCGGTTACGGCGATCTTGGCGACGCTGACAGTAGAGGTAGTGGGCTTGCGGTGCCGTCCACTCATAAGAAAGGCATTCCTCTCGTCAACGCCTGCGAGGTCAGCTGTCGGGTTCGGGCTGGAGAGGTTGCCCGGCCTGGGTCGTTTCCGACTCTGGCTTCACCCCAAGGAACTTGCGTTCCTGGTCCTGCGATTCGGTGGACCGGTGGGTCCCCCGCCTCCATCCACGGTGTTTGTGGTTGACCATGCCCGGCGGATGGAGCTCGGCGTTTCGGGTATGGCTGGCCACTCTCAAGTGGCTCAGGCCATGACGGTATCGGCTCATGCGGTATCCGTCACCTTGGGCGGTTTTCGGCGTTTCAGCCTCCGGCAAATTATGAGAGAGCGTTAAAGCCGCTGGATGTTCGGGCGTTTTCGCAGGTATATACGGCGTGCCACCGGCTCGTGGCCAGTCCGTAACCGTTTTGTTATGTGACGCAAATCACGATCATCCGCCGGCGAAGGGCGGTAACACATCGAGCGTCTGGTTTGTTCGGAGAGCGTCGTCCCGGTTGCGGACAGCGACGCCGTCGCGAAGGAACGAGCAGCGTGCGAGCACTTTGGCCACATGCGCACCACGCGTACCAATAGAGTCCACGAGTTCGCGGATCGTCGTGCCATCCGAGAGATGCAACGTTTCGGTCTCGATTCCGGTGGCGGCCTGTGCGGCCGCGAAATACCGGACCGTGACGTCGATCTGGCTCACCTCATCCACCGATGGCGCTCATCGGGCGGTCCGGCTGAACGAAGCCGGGCTCGTTGATGCCGTGACCGGCCGGTTTGGCCCACATCGCGTCCTGCCATGCCTGCACCAGGGCGTCGTCGTCCGCGCCGCTGCGGATCAGCCCGCGCAGGTCGGTCTCCTGCCGGCTGAACAGGCAGCTGCGCACTTGGCCGTCGGCGGTCAACCGGGTCCGGTCGCAGGCACCGCAGAACGGCGTCGACACCGACGCGATGACGCCGACGGTGCCCCGCCCGCCATCGACCTGCCACAGCTCGGCGGGAGCCGAACCGCGCGGAGCCGGGTCCGGGGTCAACTGGAATCGGCTGTGCAGCGTCGCGAGGATGGCGTCGGCGGTCAGTGTCTGACCGCGTCGCCAGAGGTGGCCGGCATCCAACGGCATCTGCTCGATGATCCGCAGCTGGTAGCCGCGATCCAGACAGAACTCCAGGAGCGCCACCGCATCGTCCAGCCCGGTTTCTGGGTCCAGTACGGCATTGACCTTGACCGGTGTCAGCCCGGCCGCGGCGGCTCCCTCGAGCCCGGCGAGGACGTCGTTCAACCGATCGCGCCGGGTGACGCGGGCGAACCGCTCGGGATCGACCGTATCGAGTGACACGTTCACCCGGTCCAGGCCCGCACGCTTGAGCGCCTCGGCACGGGCCGCAAGTCCGATCCCGTTGGTGGTCAAGGCAATCCGTGGACGCGGAGACAACGCTGCCGCGGCGGACACCGCTTCTTCCAGATGTGGCGCCAGCAGAGGCTCGCCGCCGGTGAACCGGATGTTGGTGATGCCGAGCCGGTGTACCGCCAGACCCAACAGGCGGACCAGTTCGTCGATGCGCAGTAATTCCGGCTTCGGCAGCCAGGACAGCCCCTCGGCGGGCATGCAATAGGTGCACCGCAGATTGCACCGGTCGGTCAGAGACACCCGCAGATCGGTGGCGGTTCGGCCGTAGGAGTCACGCAGCGTCATCGGGAGTTCCCGAATGCGGGCCCGGATGTCGGGATCGAGTCAACCGGCACGATCTGCTTGCCCAGCGGCATCAGCGAGACCGGGATCAATTTCAGGTTGGCCAGGGCCAGTGGAATGCCGACGATGGTGAGGGCTTGGGCGATCGCGGTGACGATGTGGCCGAGCACCAGCCACCAGCCGCACAGGACGATCCAGAGGACATTGCCGATCAGGGCGCCGGGCCGCGGACCGGGCTTGTCGATGACGGTCTGGCCGAACGGCCACAGGGCGTAGAGGCCGATCCGGGTGGCCGCGACGCCGAACGGGATGGTGATGATCAGTACGAAACAGACCAGTGCCGCAAGGAAATAGCCGAGTGCCAGCCACAGGCCGCCGAAGATCAACCAGATGATGTTCAGGACCAACCGCATGTTTCCTCCAGCCGTTTCCTCACCCTACCCAGTAATGGGGATGCTGCCGATCTTCGTAGCCGAGTAAGATCTACAGCCAACGCGTCCTGCCCATGTGGGGCGCTTCTGTTATGTGACCAGATGTGTAGAGCGAGCGGGTGAGACCAGTGCCGACCGGCCGGGTTAAGTGGTATGACACCGAGAAGGGCTTCGGCTTCCTGTCCCAGGAAGAGGGCGAGGACGTATATGTGCGGTCCTCTGCTCTGCCCGACGGGGTCGAGGGGCTCAAGGCGGGCCAGCGTGTCGAGTTCGGCGTGGCTGCCGGTCGTCGCGGCCCGCAGGCGTTGAGCCTCAAACTCATCGACCCGCCGCCCAGCCTGGCGCGCACCCGTCGGGAGTCGACGGCGCCGGAGCACAAGCACACGCCCGACGAATTGCACGGCATGGTGTCGGACATGATCACGCTGCTCGAGGACGCGGTCCAGTCGGAGTTGCGACGTGGTCGCTACCCCGACCGCAAGACCGCTCGCAAGGTGTCCGAGGTGGTCAAGGCTGTCGCGCGGGAGCTCGACGCGTAGGGCCGCGCCCGCCGAACGTTGGCCTGTGTTCGAGGATCCATTGATTTCTCGCACACAAGCCAACGTTGGACGGGAACACTGGGGTTGTGACGTACGTCAATCCCGGTACCGAGTACACCCGCGACACGAACTACCTCACCAGCCGGATTACCCGCGACGGAAGTGACGGGTATCCCGTCGAGCCCGGCCGGTACCGGCTGATCGTCGCGAGGGCATGTCCATGGGCGAACCGCGCGATCATCGTGCGCCGCCTGCTGGGTCTCGAAGACGTGCTCTCCATTGGCTTTTGCGGCCCGACGCACGACCAGCGCAGCTGGACCTTCGACCTGGACCCCGGCGGCATCGACCCGGTACTGAAGATTCCGCGGTTGCAGGATGCCTACTTCAAACGGGTACCGGGCTATCCGAAGGGCATTACGGTGCCGGCGATCGTCGACGTGCCCTCCGGAGCAGTGGTGACCAATGACTTTCCTCAGATGACCCTGGATCTATCCACCGAATGGATCGACTATCACCGTGACGGTGCTCCGCGTTTGTATCCGGAACACCTGCGCACCGAGATCGACGAGGTGGCGCGCCGGGTGTACACCGAGGTCAACAACGGGGTGTATCGCTGTGGGTTCGCCGGGTCACAGCAGGCCTATGACGCCGGCTACGACCGGCTGTTCACGGCGCTGGACTGGCTCACCGAAAGACTCAGTGAGCAAAGGTATCTGGTGGGCGACGCCATCACCGAGGCCGACGTGCGGCTGTTCACCACCCTGGCCCGGTTCGACCCGGTCTATCACGGCCACTTCAAATGCAACCGGTCCAAGCTTGCCGAGATGCCCGTGCTGTGGGCCTACGCCCGAGATCTGTTCCAGACACCGGGTTTCGGCGACACCGTCGATTTTGTGCAGATCAAGCAGCACTACTACATCGTGCATGCCGACATCAACCCCACGCAGATCGTGCCGAAAGGACCCGAGCTGGCCAACTGGCTCACTCCGCACGGTCGGGAAGTGTTGGGCGGCAGACCTTTTGGTGATGGCTGTGCACCCGGACCGGTCCGCGAGGCCGAACGGGTGCCGGTCGGTCACGGCGCCTGAGGCGGACGCCCGAGCGTCAGTTCCAGTTGGTCCGGACCGACCACTCCGCGTGTGGAACCGGTCCCTCACTGCCGTTGGCGTCGCGCACCATGGTCAGCAGTTGCACGGCGAACCCGAGTAGTCGCCCGTGGTTGGGGTCGAGAGTCGGGATGGTCATGGTCATCCGGGTGTTCGGTCGGATCCATTTCATCTGTGCCAGTGGTGAATCCTCGTATGCCAGCTGCAGGACCCACGGTGCACGCGCGATCTGTTCGGGAACCGAAAGCTGAACGGGGTGACGGGAATTCACCGTCAGCTCGCCCCATACCGCCGGGACTATGCACTTGTCGAGGTTGAGCACCTCGCAATAGCTGTACGGACCGACCCGGGTCAGTTGGCCATTGCTGAAGGCGCTGATCTGGGGCAGGTTGGGCCCGTAGCTGCGGGACATCCGCCAGATCAGGACGCCGGTGCCGGTCGTCGCCACCAATGCGACAGCAGCCAGCATCGCGACAATTCGTTTCATCTCTATCCTCTGGGCGCAGACGCGAAATTCGGTCTGGGCCCCTCCTTTTCGGCGAACACCGGACGGTTACCGCCCAGGCCCGGTATCAGTGACGCACCGTTGTAGCTCACCAGGGTCTGGGCCAGGCCAGGGATGAGCACTGCGGTGACGGCGGTGAAGCCTATCGACAGATCGGTGTAGATCAGTACACCGATGGCCCCGCCGATCACCCAGGCCAACTGCAGTACGGATTCGGACCGCCCGAACGCTGATGCGCGCGATTCTTCCGGCAGGTCGTCCTGCAGGGAGGCGTCCAGCGAGGCCTTCGAGATTGCGGACGCCGACGAGGTGATCAGCGCGGCGATCGCAGCCATCAGGAGGTTGCCACTCACCGCGGCCACCAATGCCGCCGCGGTGACGATCACGGTCGTCCAGACCACCAGTCGGGCGGGGTGACCCAGCTTGATGCGGGCACTGGCGATGTTCCCGGCGAACGTGCCGATGCCCGCCGCAGCGCCGATGAGGCCGAGGATCTTCAGCTGCTCCACGGCGCTGGCGTCTTGATGTGATTTCGCGACGAACGCCGGATACAGGAACAGGAAGCCCACCAGAACCTTCATCGTGCAGTTGCCCCACAATGAGGTGATGATGTTGCGACCCAACGGTTGTCGCGGCGCCTTGCCATGGGGTTGGCGACGGAGCTTCTCGGTGGGCGCGTGATAGGACAGTGTCGCGGGGACCTCGCCCTCGGTGACCTCCACCCATTTGGGGATGCGCATCGACAACACCGTCCCGGCCACGGTGACCGCCAGGACGACGTACAGCGCGCCGGGAAAATGGATGAGCCCGAGTAGGTACTCACTGGCCGCTGCGATACCACCGCCGAGTGTCGTACCGCCCAGCAGACCGAAGGTGGTCAGCCGGGAATTGACCCGGACCAGGTCGATGGTCGGTGGCAGCACCCGTGGTGTCATGGCGCTGCGCAGTACGCTGAACGACTTGGAGAGCACCATCATGCCGAGCGCGCACGGATACAGAATCCACGGCGGATACGTGCTGTTGGTGCCGTCGAAGTTCGCGATGAGAATCAGCGCCAGCACGGTGCGCAACGCGAAAGAGCCCGCGAGGGCGACCCGGCGGCCGTGCTGGAGCCGGTCCAGCGCGGGTCCGATGAGCGGAGCGATGACCGCGAACGGGGCGATGGTGATCAACAGGTAGAGGGCGACCTTGCTCTTGGACTCACCGGAGGCCGCGGCGAAGAACAGGGTATTGGCCAAGGCGATGCCCATTGCGGCGTCGACTGCGTTATTGGCGACCACTGGCCAGGTCAGCGCCGTCAGCCCGGATTTGTCCGCGCCGTCGGCGGTGGCTGCGCGCTGCACGAAGTCGTACATCTTCGAGCCCATTTCCCGGCTGCGCTGGGCCGCGGCACGGGTGACGGTGACCTTCTCGCTGCGGCCCGCGCCGGTCGACCGACGCTCGTGGTCGGGCCCGTAATGCTGTGTGCGTCCGGACCTGTCGTCAAGTGGCGGCAGCCAGCGGTTGGAACTGGAGGACGGCTGGCGGGGCGGCCGGTGGAAGTCGCCATCGCTCGGGTAGTTGGCCATGCCGGGGTGTTCGTCCGGCTGGCCGCGGGGTGGGCGCGGCGGGTAGTAGCGCGGATCCCCGGAAGCGGAATCCCTCCCGCTGCGCGACGACCCATTCATGACGATGATTGTTCCCCATCGCGCTGACAGCGGCCCGCAGGTGGCCGGTGTGGCCATGTCGACAGGGGCTCAGGCAGTATTGACCACGATGGACACGCCCACTGACACCGAGTCGACCGCCCCGATCGAGTCGACCTCGCCCGATCTTGCCGCGATCTTGACCGCTGCCGTCGAGCAGGCGCGCGCCGCGATCATCGAATTCAGCGGCGCGGGTGTGGTCGGCGAGTACCTAGGTGCCAGCCTGGACGATCCGGCCGCCGTCACCCACCGATTCCTCGCGGTCATGCCCGGCTACCAGGGCTGGCAGTGGGCGGTCGTGATCGCCGGCTATCCCGGCGCCGACCACACCACGATCAGTGAGGTGGTCCTGATTCCCGGACCTAACGCAGTACTGGCCCCGCAGTGGGTGCCCTGGCAGGACCGCGTCCAACCGGGTGATCTGACACCTGGGGATCTGCTGGCCCCACTGGCCGACGACCCGCGCCTGGTGCCCGGCTACCTGGCTTCCGGCGATGCCGAGGTCGACGAGGTCGCCGCGGAGATCGGGTTCGGCCGCCGCCAGGTACTCAGTGACTGGGGCCGTGCCGATGCCGCCCAGCGCTGGTTCGACGGTGATTACGGGCCTGCGTCGCCGATGGCTCGGTCGACCCGCCGGGTGTGCCGGGACTGCGGATTCTTCATCCCGCTTTCCGGTGCATTGCAGACGGTGTTCGGCGTGTGCGCGAACGAAATGTCGGCTGACGGCCGCGTCGTGGCCGGGGAGTACGGCTGCGGTGCGCACTCCGACACGCCGCCGCCGGCTCCCATCGGTTCGCCGATGTACGAGCCGTACGACGACGGCATGGTCGAATTGGGCTGAGGCCCGCTACCAGGCGCCTTCGGCCGCGGTCTTGATGCGGACGAGCGAGGTGTTCATGCCGGCCACGAGTTCCTGCTCGAAGGTCGGCACCCCACCCATGAACCGATCGATCAACGTGCCGGAGATCGGCTTGACACCGTTCTCGGCGTGCCGGCTGGCGGTCAGCTTGGTGCCCTCACCGGCAGGTTCCAGCTCGTAGGACCACTCAGTGCCGTTCTCGTTGATCCGGAACGCCAGCTTGCGCTCGGGTTCGAATGTGGTGATGGTCGCGGTGGTGGGCCAGAACATCAGGCCGCGGCGATTCAGGTTGGCGGTCTTGGTGCCGACCTGAACGGGGCCGAATGCCTTCATCTTCCGGCACTGCGGGCTCCACTTGGGCATGTTCTTGAGGTCGGAAACCAGGGCCCAGACCTTCGCCGCAGGAGCGTCGATGGTGATGTCTGTCTGCAACAGGGGGGCTTCGCCAGCCACGGTGTCTCCTAGTCGTCGGTGAGCAGTCCGCGTTGGGCACCCCGAGAACCCCGGCGTGCCGCTCTGCGCTGCCACAGGAATATAGATGTGCCGACTACCCCGACACCGAGGCCGGCAACGGTCACCGGCCGCCAGTCGTGCAGGGCCGGCACCGCGAATGCCAGGACCAGTGCCACCAGCCAGCCCACTGCGATGGCGACGATCACCGGGCGCGGGTCCAGCAGACGGCCGGGCAGCGCTGGGGGTTCGGGCGTTGCCTGCGGTTGGGGTGTCGGGGTGACCATCATCGCTAAACGTAGCCGATCGGTCGGTACGCTATGTCGTCGTGACGGACGTCGACGAGCGCTTGGCCAATGACTTGTCGTTGGCCGTCATGCGATTGGCGCGGCAGCTCCGGTTCCGTCGTCCCGATTCCCCGGTGTCGCTGACCCAGCTGTCGGCCCTGGCCACGCTGGCCCAGAACGGTCCGATGACCCCGGGCGCGCTGGCCGTGCGGGAGCGGGTCCGGCCGCCTTCGATGACCCGCGTGATCGCGTCGCTGGTCGACCTCGGTTTCGTGGAGCGCAGTGCGCACCCCGACGACGGCCGGCAGGTACTGGTGTCGGTATCGCCCGAGGGCACCGAGCTCTTCGAGGCCGAGAAGTCTGCCAGCCGGGAATGGCTGCAGCGGCGGCTCGATGAACTGCGTCCGGAGGATCGCCTGACTCTGTTGGCCGCCGCGGACCTGATGTTCGCGATGATCAACGAGAGCCCGTGACGACGGTCGGAGGGCAGGAGCGGAGCGACCGGGGAATCGGCATCGGAGGGCAGGAGCGGAGCGACCGGGGAATCGGCATCGGAGGGCAGGAGCGGAGCGACCGGGGAATCGGCACAGTTATCGATGTTGATGATCCGGCGGATTCGCGGCTCGACGACTTCCGGGATCTGAACAGCGTCGATCGACGGCCGGACCTGCCGTCTGGCAAGGGCTTGGTGATCGCCGAGGGTGTGTTGGTGGCCCAGCGCATGCTGGCTTCCCGTTTCTCGCCGCGCGCATTCCTCGGCACGGATCGTCGGCTGACCGAACTGGCTGATGATCTGCTGACCACCGATGCGCCGTTCTACCGGGCCACTGCCGAGGTGATGGCCGAGGTGGTCGGGTTCCACCTCAATCGCGGAGTGCTGGCCGCGGCGGCCCGCCCGCCCGAGTTGTCGGTCGCCGAGGTGCTGGCCGGGGCGCGGACGGTGGTGGTGCTCGAAGGCGTCAACGACCACGAGAACCTGGGGTCGATCTTCCGCAACGCAGCGGGGCTGAACGTCGATGCGGTGGTGTTCGGCGCCGGCTGCGCCGACCCGCTGTACCGTCGCGCGGTGCGGGTGTCGATGGGCCATGCCCTGTTGGTGCCGTATGCTCGCGCCGAATCCTGGCCGGGTGATCTGAAGCTATTGCGGGACAACAATTTTCGCCTCGTCGCCATGACCCCTGGGGAAGGTTCGGTGCCGTTGGCGCAGGCCTTGGACGAGCTCGGCGCCGAGAAGGTCGCGGTGCTGGTCGGTGCCGAAGGCCCAGGGCTGACCGAGCACACCATGAGGGCCTGCGACGTGCGGGCCCGGATCCCGATGTCGCGGGGCACCGACTCGCTGAATGTGGCCACTGCCGCTGCGTTGGCGTTCTACGAACGTGCCAGGCAGGCAGGTTAGATTGGCTCCGATGACACCGACCCGGACCCCATGGGGCACTGGCCTGGCCGTGGCCGGATTCGTTGCCGCAGTGGTCGCCGCCGGGATCGTCGTGCTCAGCTTGGGTTTGACCCGCGTGCATCCGCTATTGGCTGTCACGCTCAACCTGATTGCCGTGGGTGGTTTGGCGCCGACAGTGTGGGGCTGGCGGCAGCGGCCCGTGTGGCGCTGGTTCGTCCTCGGCAGCGGCGCCGGGGTGGCGATCGGCTGGCTGATGACGCTGGCGTTCGCGTTCGCTCAGTAAGTCAGCCGGGCCGGCTGGTGGCCGTCAGCCCTGCACGCTGGAGGACCGCACGCCCAGCAGGACGTCCTCCCAGCCGGGAACCTCGGCCTTGCGCTTGCGCGAGCGCTGCTTGGGCGCAGCGGGCGCGGCAGCAGCGGGCGGGGTATCGGTAGCCGCGGCAGGCTCGACCACCGGCGCGGCCTGCACTTCAGGCTCCACCGCAGCAGTGGCAGCGGGTAGGGTCGGTTGAACGATTGGCTCGACCACCGGCGCCGGCTGGGGCGCAGGTGTCGGAAGCGGCGCAGGCGCAGCTGCCGGCGCCGGGCTCATCGCGACCACGGGCGCCGTTTCGCGTACCGGCGCGGGAGCGGGGCTGGGTGCCGGAGCGACGATCGCGGGCTCTTCGAAGATGAGCTGGGCGACCGGGGCGACGGAGCGCAACGCCGGACGGGTGTAGTTCGGGTCGATCAGCTCGGCGGCTGCGTCGTCGAAGGCGCTCGCGGTGCCGCCGTGTGATCCGGGGGCGAACCGGAAGTGCGCGACGTTGTCCGACCGGCCGGCCTTCCACGCCAGCTGCACGGTCCAGCGGCTGTCCTCGTTGCGCCAGGCATCCCACGAGGTGCTGTCGGGGTCCAACCCGCGGGAGATCAGGGCACGCGTGACGGTTTCCAGCAGGGTCAGCACCGACGGGCCGTCGGCCAGGATCGGGTGTGCCGCGGTCGCCAGCTCGGCGGCGCGGCTGCGCTCGAGCAGAACCGGGTGGGCGAACCGCAGGATTCGTTCGGTATCCACACCGGCGGCCGCGGCGAGTTGCTCGACCGAGGCACCGGCCCGAATGCGGGCCTGGATCTCGCGGGGCCGCAACGCGGGCGGAGTCGGCGCTTCGACGTCGAGCTGCGTCTGGTTGCTCAACGCCCGGTCGCCGCGGGTGGCGGCTTTCAGTCGATCGTCGACGCGCAAGGTGAATTTCTCTGCGGAGTCGGCAGTTTCGCAGACGATGCGTGTGCCGTCGACGTCCAGTCCGACGACCTTGAGTTCCCGCATTGGCGACCTCCTAGGCGCGGCTTAGCCGCTGACCCTACTGTGTTATCGACTCGTAACCGAGCGGACACACCGCAGTCGGCTTCTACAGGTTCGACACCACCCAGTCGACGCAGGCGGTCAGGGCGCTGACGTCATCGGGATCGACGGCCGGGAACATGGCCACCCGCAGCTGGTTGCGGCCCAGCTTGCGGTACGGCTCGGTGTCCACAATTCCGTTGGCGCGCAACACCTTCGCCACCGCAGCGGCGTCGACATCGTCGTTGAAGTCGACGGTGCCGACGACCTGGGAACGCAGTGCCGGGTCCGCCACGAACGGGGTGGCGAACGCCGACGCCTCGGCCCACGAGTACAGCCGCTGGGACGAGTCGGCGGTGCGCTTGACCGCCCAGTCCAGGCCGCCGTTGCCGTTCAGCCAGTCCAGCTGTTCGGCGAGCAGGATCAGGGTGGCGATCGCCGGGGTGTTGTAGGTCTGGTTCTTCAGGCTGTTGTCGACGGCGATCGGCAGGGACAGGAAGTCGGGCACCCAGCGTCCGGTGGCCGCGATCTGCTCGATGCGGGCCAGCGCAGCCGGGCTCATGACGGCCAGCCACAGGCCGCCGTCGGAGGCGAAGTTCTTCTGCGGGGCGAAGTAGTAGGCATCGGTGTCGGTGATGTCGACCGGCAGGCCGCCGGCGGCCGAGGTTGCGTCGATGACCACCAGCGCGTCACCGGCCGGGCGCTGCACGGGCACCGCGACACCGGTCGAGGTCTCGTTGTGGGCCCAGGCCACCACGTCCACATCGGGATCGGACTGCACGGCAGGTGCGCTGCCGGCGTCGGCCTTGATGACGATCGGGTCGCCGATGAACGGGTTGTTCTTGACGCAGGAGGCGAACTTGCTGCTGAACTCGCCGTAGGTCAGGTGCAACGAGCGCTTGTCGATCAGGCCGAAGGCGGCGGCATCCCAGAACGCGGTCGAGCCGCCGTTGCCGAGGATGACCTCGTAGCCGTCGGGTGTGTTGAACAGTTGCTTGACGCCGTCCCGGACGCGGCCGACCAGATTCTTGACCGGGGCCTGGCGGTGCGAGGTGCCGAACAGATCGCCGGCGGCAGCCAGGGCGGTCAGCTGCTCGGGGCGTACTTTGGACGGTCCGCAGCCGAATCGACCGTCGGCGGGCTTGATGTCGGCGGGGATGATGAGCTCAGCCATGGCGTCCAGCGTAGTTGCAGGTCGTCGGCGGTTGATTGGGGAGGTCCGCCGAGTTTGCCGGATTCCACTCACCAAGTGTGTGACGTAGGCCACAATAGAATGCTTGCTGTGAGCTAGCGGGGCTAGTTTTTATGCGATACCCGCGGTATCGTTGGACATTCAACGGCTCGATGTAAAGCCCACGCGATAGCCTTGGGAGGCTCGAAATGGCTCGTACCCGCATGATCCGTCGCTGGCGTCGGAACATGGACGTGTTCGATGACACGGCATACGTTGAGAAGCTCGCCACGCTGTCCGAGGGGTCTGTGCGGCGCAACTTCAATCCTTATGTCGACATCGCGTGGGATTCCCCGGAGTTCGCCGTGGTGCCGAACGACGAGCGCTGGGTGCTTCCGGCGACCGACCCGCTCGGTGGCCACCCGTGGTACCAGGCCCAGTCCACGGAACGCCAGATCGAGATCGGCATGTGGCGCCAGGCCAACGTCGCCAAGGTCGGCCTGCACTTCGAGAACATCCTGATCCGCGGCCTGATGGAGTACTCGTTCTGGGTTCCCAACGGCTCGCCGGAATACCGCTACTGCCTGCACGAGGCGGTCGAGGAGTGCAACCACACCCTGATGTTCCAGGAGATGGTCAACCACATGGGGGTCGACGTCCCGGGCATGCCGCGCCTGCTCAAGTGGCTGCAGCCGATCATCCCGCTGGCCGCCGGTCCGGCCCCGATCCCGTTCTTCTTCGGTGTCCTCGCCGGCGAGGAGCCGATCGACCACACTCAGAAGAACATCCTGCGTGAGGGCGCTGTACTGCACCCGATCATGGAGCGGGTGATGGCGATTCACGTGGCCGAGGAAGCCCGGCACATCTCGTTTGCCCACGAGTACCTGCACAAGCGCGTTCCGCACCTGTCGCGCTGGAAGAAGTTCTGGCTGTCGCTGTTCGTGCCGGTCACCATGCGCGTTCTGTGTTCGGCGATCGTGGTGCCGCCACGTGCCTTCTGGAAGAAGTTCGACATCCCGCGTTCGGTGCGCAACGAGCTGTTCTTCGATGCCCCGGAGTCCCGGATGTTCCTGCGCAACATGTTCTCCGACGTCCGGATGCTGTCGTACGACACCGGCCTGATGAACCCCATCGCCAAGCTCATGTGGAAGATCTGCAAGATCGATGGACCGCCGAGCCGGTACCGCAGCGAGCCGCAGCGTCAGCACGTCGTGGTCGCTGCCTGAGCGCCACGTAACTCATGCCGCACGTCATCACACAGTCGTGCTGTAGCGATGGGTCGTGCGTCTTCGCATGCCCGGTGAACTGTATTCACCCGTCCCCGGACGAGCCGGGGTTCGCTACCGCCGAAATGCTCTTCATCGATCCTGCCGCCTGCGTGGACTGTGGTGCTTGCATCACGGCCTGCCCGGTCGGCGCGATCCAGCCCGATACCAAGCTGACCGAGGCTCAGCTGCCGTTCATCGAACTCAATGCCGCCTTCTATCCGAAGTACGAGGGCAAGCTGCCGCCGACGTCCAAGCTGGCCCCGGTACCCGACGCGCCGGCCGTCGACCGTCGGCCGCGTGGTCCGCTGCGGGTGGCGATCGTGGGCTCCGGCCCGGCTGCCATGTATGCGGCCGACGAACTGCTGACGCAGCGGGGCGTTCGGGTGAACGTGTTCGAGAAGCTGCCGACGCCGTACGGCCTGGTGCGGGCCGGGGTGGCCCCTGACCATCAGAGCACCAAGGGCGTCACCCGGCTG
This sequence comes from Mycobacterium sp. MAA66, assembly GCF_041261665.1. Lineage (NCBI taxonomy): Bacteria > Bacillati > Actinomycetota > Actinomycetes > Mycobacteriales > Mycobacteriaceae > Mycobacterium > Mycobacterium sp. MAA66. The sequence continues at coordinate 340,293 of NZ_JBGCCC010000004.1, forward strand.
TTCGACCAGATCACCGCGCGCCGCGGGTTCGGCTTCTACCTCAACGTCGAGGTCGGTCGGGACATCACGCACGCCGAGCTGTTGGAGCACCACCACGCCGTGCTGTACGCGGTCGGTGCGCCCAATGACAAGCGCCTCGAGATCGAGGGCATGGAACTGGCCGGCACCGGCACCGCCACCGAGGTGGTTGCCTGGTACAACGGGCACCCCGAATTCTCCCATCTGCCAGTGGATTTGAGCCACGAACGAGTGGTCATCATCGGCAACGGCAACGTCGCATTGGATGTCGCGCGCATCCTGACGACCGATCCTGATGCGTTGGCGCGCACCGACATCTCCGACCACGCGTTGGAGGCATTGCGCGGCTCGAAGGTGCGCGAAGTTGTGATCGTCGCTCGGCGCGGCCCGATCCACTCCGCATTCACCCTGCCTGAGCTGATAGGCCTCACCACGACCTGTGACGTCGTGCTCGATGCTGCGGACCACGAGTTGGTCAAGCGGGACTTGGATGTGGAGTCGGATTCTCCGTCAAAGTCTCTGACCCGCAACAAGCTTGAGATCTTGGCCAAGCTCGGCGACAGCTCGACCGCCGCCACCCGGCCGCGGATCCGGCTGGCCTATCAGCTGACCCCGGCTCGGGTGCTGGGCTCGGACAAGGTCACCGGCATCGAGTTCACCGTGACCGGCTCCGATGAGGTCCGGCAATTGGATACCGGGCTGGTGCTCACCTCGATCGGCTACCACGGCAAGGCGATTGCCGATCTGCCGTTCGACGACGCCGGCGGTGTGGTGCCCAACGACGAGGGTCGGGTCGTCGATCCGGCCACCGGAGAACCCGTCCAGGGCAGCTATGTCGCGGGCTGGATCAAACGCGGCCCGACGGGTTTCATCGGCACCAACAAGACCTGTGCCGCACACACCGTGGACCGCCTGGTCGGCGACTACAACGCCAGCCGGTTGGGTGAACCCACTGCGAAATCCGGTGCGCTGCAACAGTTGATCCATAGCCGTCGGCCCGACGTCGTGGACATCGCCGGTTGGCGGGCCATCAACGCCGCCGAGATCGCCCGCGGTGGAGACGACCGGCCCAGGGACAAGTTCATAGACGTCGCAGACATGGTGGCCGCAGCAGCTGCGGCGCCGAAACCCTCACTCCGTCAGCGTCTGCTCAGCGCGTTTTAGCGATTTGGGCGCGCTCCGTCACGCTCAGCGATACGGAGCGCGCCCCAAGTCCCTACTGTTGGGCCATCGCGGCGGCGATCTCCTCGGGGTTCACCTCGCGCACTGTCTGGGCCAGCGACCAGTGGTGCCCGAACGGGTCCTCCACCTGGCTGTAGCGGTCACCCCAGAACATGTCGGCGGGAGCCATCAGCTCGGTGGCGCCGGCGTCGATCGCGCGCTGGAACGCCGCGTCGACATCGGTGACCTGCAGATGGATGGTCACCGGCGTGCCGCCGTACGCCTTCGGGGTCTGCGACTTGCCGCCACAGGTCTCCGGGAAGTCGTCGTTGAGGTACACGTACGAGCCGTTGATGGTCAGTGCGGCGTGCATCAGCCGACCGTCGGGCCCGGGTACCCGGCCGAGCTCGGTAGCGCCAAAAGCCTTGACGTAGAAGTCGATTGCTCCTGCTCCGTCGCCGACAACGAGGTGTGGTGCCAGGAAGGTCTGTGATTCGGTCATGATGATCTCCTTGTTCTGCGGCAGGGTCATGGTTATGACTGACCGCCACGCTACTTCTCATCGGTGACAAGAAATGTTCGGCGATGTGGCCGGTGCCGAAACCGCCGACCAGGCGGGCTGCTATCCCCGGATTCCGGCCTGCTCAGCGATCGCGCCGGCGGGCAGCGGCGCGGCGTAGCGGTACCCCTGCGCGTAGTCGCAGCCGAAGCTCGACAGCAACTGTTCCTGATGCGCGGTCTCGACCCCTTCGGCCACGACAGTCAAACCCAGCGAATGGCCGAGTCCGATGATGGCCTGCACGATTTGGGTGTCGCCAGTGGTGGTGCCCAGTCCGGCTACCAATCTGCTGTCGAGCTTGATGGCGTCGAAGGGGAAGCGCCGTAGTTGCGCCAGACTGCACCAGCCGGCGCCGAAGTCGTCGAGCGCGAGGAAGACGCCCATGTCGTTGAGCTTCACGACGTTTCGGTGGGCTGCACTGCTGCTTTCGATGAGTGTCGATTCGTTCAGTTCGAGACAGACGTGCCGCGGATGCAAGTTGTTGCCCAGCAAGATGGCGGTGAACTGGTCGATGAAGTCCAGCGCGTCGAGTTGGCGCGCCGAGACGTTGACCGTGATCCGCTGGGTCGCGACGCGGTTCGCACGCCAGATGGACTGCTGGGCACACGCAGTTCGCAGCACCGACTCACCGAGGGGAACGATCAGTCCGGTGTCCTCGGCCACCGGTACGAATCGCTCCGCATTGATCAGTTCGCCGTTGGCGCAACGAAGCCGGGCCAGTGCCTCGGCGCACGCCATCAGACCGGTGCGCAGGTTGATGATCGGCTGGTATTGAACTTCGATTCCGTGGTGGTCCAGCGCCCACCGAATGGCCTGTTCGGTGGTCATCCGGCTGAGTGCCCGGATACGCATCTCGTGGTTGTAGATCTCGGTGCGGTTGCGGCCGAGTTCTTTGGCCCGGTACATCGCCAGGTCTGCTTCCTGCAGCACCGATTCGGGGTCCTCGTGATCGGCGGGAAACGCGATGCCGATGGAGCATCCGACCGAAACCGGTTGTTGGTCAACGAAAATCGGCTCTGTGATGGCTTGATGTAGCCGGTTGGCCAGCGCGCTGGCCTGCTCGGGTTCGCTCAGGCTCTCCGACAGCACCACGAATTCGTCGCCGCCGATGCGCGCGATGGTGTCGATCGGACGCACCGTTGCCTTCATGCGCTCGGCTGCGGCGATGAGAACCTGGTCGCCGACCGCGTGCCCCAGGGTGTCGTTGATCCGTTTGAACAAATCCAGGTCGATGTACAGCAGAGCCAGGGTGGTGTTTCGGTGTGCTGCGGCGCGGGCGGCATGTTCGAGACGGTTGATCAGCAGCGTCCGGTTGGGCAGGCCGGTTAGCGTGTCGTGGAGCGCCTGATGCTGGAGTCGTTCGGCGTTCTCGATCCGTTCGGTGATGTCTCGAATGTTGCAGACCAGCGCGGCGATATCCGGGTGGCCCAGACGATTGGCGATGGTGGTCTCGATGTGCCTCCAGCCGCGCTCCGGATGCTCGATGCGACAGCTCAACGTCGTCATGTCCAAGTCGCCGACGACAAGCCGGTTGATGCGGTTGACGGCCTCCTCGAGGTCGTCGGGATGCATCAGGTCGCAGATCGACGTGCCGATCAGGTCGCTGGGGTGCCGGCCATGGACCGCCCGGCAAGCCGGGCTGATGTAGCGCACGATCCCGAACTCGTCGGTCACCGCGATGGCGTCGGAGCTGTGCTCCACGATCGCCGAATAACCGGTGTTCGCCAGCTCGATGGCCCGAGCCTGGGCCTTCTGGGCGGTGAGGTCTTCGACCTGCATGACGCCGTACCGCCGCCTGTCCAAGGTGTCGCGGGCCAGCGCCAGGTGAACTCGTGCGTAGAAGATCGTCCCGTCGACCCGGACGTATCGCGTCTCGAAACTGCTGCTACCGACCCGGCCTTCGATCACGGCGGTGACGGATTGGATGCTGGCCGGCAGATCGTCCGGGTGGACGACATCGTGATATTTCTTGCCAGCAAAGTAATCATCATGAGCGTGAAACAGTTGGCACAGGACCGCGTTGACCGACAGCCAGGTCCCGTCTAGGCCGACCAAGGCTTGGCCGAATGGCTCAGACTTGGTGCTCATTCGGTATCGGTGATGGAGATCGGCCACCGTGAAGTCGTTGGTGGCATCCCGATGCGGGTCCACTTGTTCGTCGCCTCCACTGCGAATGCATGGTTTGCGAGCTCTGATTCTAGTTATTCTCTACGAACAGTGCTCGTGTCGCAGGATCGAAGATCGGGCGTACCGTCTTCGCACGTGACGTTCGACGACAACGAACATCTGGCCCGGATGCGGGCCGAATACGGCTCAGCGGAGAAGGACGGCAGCGCCGACCTTGATGACGCTTGGCTCGGCCGGGGCTGGTTGGCGCTATTCGTAGATTGGCTCGCCGACGCGGAGCGGGCCGGCGTGGCAGAACCGAACGCCATGGTGCTCGGAACGGTCGACGAGCACGGCCGGCCAGTCACCCGCACGGTCCTGTGCAAGTCCGCTGACGAGAGCGGGATCTCGTTCTACAGCAACTACGACTCGGACAAGGGCGAACAACTTGCCGCCGCGCCGTACGCTTCGGCGACCTTTCCCTGGTACCAGCTGGGGCGTCAGATCCATATCCGCGGAGCCGTCACCAAAGTGAGCCCGCAGGACACCGCGGCCTACTGGGCCAAACGACCCCGCGGTTCGCAACTCGGCGCCTGGGCGTCGCACCAGTCGCGGCCGATCGCCTCGCGCGACGCGCTGCTGGATCAGCTGGCACACGTCACCGCGCGGTTCGCCTACCTCGAAGCCGTCCCGGTCCCGCCGAATTGGGGCGGCTATCTCATCGCCCCCGAAGTCGTCGAGTTCTGGCAGGGTCGGGAGAACCGCGTGCACAACCGGATTCGGGTCACGCCGGCCACCGGCGCGACCGAACGGCTGCAGCCGTGACAGCTCACGCTGCGACATCTCCCCGTCGCTTCGCTCGCACTGTGGCATCTCCCCGTCGCTTCGCTCGCGCTGCGACGTCTCCCCGTCGCTTCGCTCGCCCCAGGTGAGGCACCTGATAGCCGACACCACACCACTGCGCACCCCGGATTTCCGGCGGCTGTGGTCGGCGAACATCCTCACGGTCATCGGTGCGAACCTGACCATCTTCGCGGTCCCGGTCCAGCTCTACGCCCTCACCGGCAGCTCGGCTTACGTCGGGTTGGCCGGCATCTTCGCCGTGGTGCCGCTGATCGTGTTCGGCCTCTGGGGCGGCGCTTGGGCCGACGCGATGGACCGCAGACTGCTGCTGATCATCGCCTCGGTCGGGCTGGCAGTGGCCTCGGCGCTGCTGTGGGCGCAGGCCGCGCTGGGCTGTAACAACGTCTGGTTGGTGCTGTGTCTGCTGGGCGTGCAGCAGGCGTTCTTCGCGGTCAATTCGCCGACCCGCTCGGCGGCCATCCCGCGCATGGTCCCGGCCGAGCAATTGCCGGCGGCCAACTCGCTGAACATGACCGTCGCCCAGGCCGGCGCGATCGTCGGACCACTGCTGGCCGGCATCCTGCTGCGGTGGGTGGACCTGTCCACGCTCTACCTGATCGACGCCGTGTGCTGCGCAGCGCCGGTGTGGGCCACTATCCGGTTGTCGCCGATGCCGCCGGAACGGGCGGAGGACGACAACGCCCGCTGGGGGCTGGCTGCCGTTCTGGACGGCTTTCGGTACCTGTCCGGCAATCGGGTGGTGCTGATGTCCTTCGTCGTCGACCTGATCGCGATGATCTTCGGGATGCCCCGGGCGCTGTTCCCCGAGATGGCTCACGCGAACTTCGGCGGCCCGGTCGAGGGCGGTACGGCGATGGCGTTGTTGTCCGCCGCGATGTCGGTTGGCGCGGTAGCCGGTGGCGTGTTCTCCGGATGGCTGCCGCGCGTGCGCCGCTGGGGTCTGGCGGTGGTGCTGGCGATCGTGGTGTGGGGCGCGGCCATGGTCGGGTTCGGGCTGAGTGCCGGCCGGGCGCTCGGCGTGCCGGGGCTGTGGTTCTGGATCGCGTTGGTGTTCTTGGCCATCGGCGGCGCCGCAGACATGGTCTCTGCGGTGTACCGGTCGACGATTCTGCAAGAGGCTGCGTCCGACGACCTGCGGGGCCGTTTGCAGGGGGTGTTCACGGTGGTCGTCGCCGGTGGGCCGCGGATTGCCGATGCAGCGCATGGCGCGGTGGCGGCCGCGGTCGGTACCACGGTGACGGCGGCCGGTGGCGGCGCATTGGTGATCGTCGGCGTGCTGCTGGCGGCGGCGGTGGTGCCGGCGTTCGTGAGGTACCGGCGGTAGCGGATTGCATCGAAGAACCAACCCACGCAAGCGCGCCGATGCGCCAACGACTACCGTCTACACACGACAGTCTTGTTCCTGTCAACGACCGCAGAAGGGGTTCACGTGGCCGACACCTCCAGCTCTGACGACTTCGCTACTCTCCGGTATCCCGGGGGCGAGCTCGACCTGAAGGTCGCACACGCGACTGAGGGATCCGACGGTATCGAGTTGGGCCCGCTGCTGGCCAAGACCGGTTACACCACGTTCGACGGCGGTTTCGTGAACACCGCCTCGTGCAAGAGCGCGATCACCTACATCGACGGTGACGCCGGCATCCTGCGTTACCGCGGCTACCCGATCGATCAGCTCGCCGAGAAGTCGACCTTCATCGAGGTGAGCTACCTGCTGATCTACGGTGAGCTGCCGACCGCCGAGCAACTCGATTCGTTCACCAACCAGATCCAGCGGCACACCCTGCTGCACGAGGACCTCAAGCGCTTCTTCGACGGCTTCCCGCGTAACGCGCACCCCATGCCGGTGCTCTCCTCGGCGGCCAATGCGCTGAGCGCCTACTACCAGGACTCGCTCGACCCGAAGGACCCCGAGCAGGTCGAGCTGTCCACCATCCGGCTGCTGGCCAAGCTGCCGACCATCGCGGCGTACGCGTACAAGAAGTCGGTCGGTCAGCCGTTCCTGTACCCGGACAACTCGCTGAACCTGGTGGAGAACTTCCTACGGATGACCTTCGGCCTGCCGGCCGAGCCCTATGAGGTCGACCCGGAGATCGTCCGGGCGCTGGACATGCTGTTCATCTTGCACGCCGATCACGAGCAGAACTGTTCGACCTCGACGGTGCGGCTGGTCGGCTCGTCGCAGGCCAACCTGTTCACCTCGATCTCCGGTGGCATCAACGCGTTGTGGGGCCCGCTGCACGGCGGCGCCAACCAGGCCGTGCTGGAGATGCTGGAGAAGATCCGCAGCGAGCACAGCGACGTCCGCGACTTCGTCAAGAAGGTGAAGAACCGCGAGGACGGCGTGAAGCTGATGGGCTTCGGGCACCGGGTGTACAAGAACTACGACCCGCGGGCGCGCATCGTCAAGGAGCAGGCCGACAAGATCCTGGGCAAGATCGGCGGCGACGATGAGCTGCTGGACATCGCCAAGTCGCTCGAAGAGATCGCCCTGACCGACGACTTCTTCGTCGAGCGCAAGTTGTACCCGAACGTGGACTACTACACCGGCGTGATCTACCGGGCCATGGGCTTCCCGACCCGGATGTTCACCGTGCTGTTCGCGCTGGGCCGGCTGCCCGGCTGGATTGCACACTGGCGGGAGATGAGCGCCGACCCGTCGACCAAGATCGGCCGCCCGCGGCAGATCTACACCGGCTACACCGAGCGCAACTACCCCTAGTTCCTCTCGCGCGAGAGTGCGTGTTCGTTCCCGGACACGCCCAATTTCGCGTGTGTTTTACGCACCCCGGGACGCTGGGCGTGCGCCGACTGTCGCCAATGTCACTGCTGCTGTGGCTTGCCCGGTTAATAGTTGTAGTTTCACAATGGTTGTGTGAATGTAACTATTGATGCGCTCAGCGGGCGGCGCAAGATGATCATCCTGATCTCCTGTTGCCTCAGTCTGCTGATCGTGTCGATGGACGCGACCATCGTCAACGTCGCCATCCCGTCCATTCGCGCCGACTTGCACGCGTCGTCCACCCAGATGCAGTGGGTGGTGGATGTCTACACGCTGGTGCTCGCGTCGCTGCTCATGCTCTCCGGCGCCACCGGTGACCGATTCGGCCGCCGTCGGGTGTTCCAGATCGGGCTGGCGGTGTTCGCATTCGGTTCGTTGCTCTGCAGCCTGGCGCCGAGCATCCACCTACTGATCGCGGCCCGGCTGGTTCAGGGCATCGGCGGATCGATGCTCAATCCTGTTGCGCTGTCAATCATTTCGCAGATCTTCACCGGAAAGGTGGAACGTGCCCGGGCGCTCGGGCTCTGGGGCGGCGTGGTCGGTATCTCGATGGCGCTGGGCCCGACGATCGGCGGCTTGTTGATTCACGCGGTCGGCTGGCGGGCAGTGTTCTGGATCAACCTGCCGATCTGCGCCGCCGCAATTCTGTTGACTGCAATCTTCGTCCCGGAGAGTAAGTCGGCCACCATGCGCAACGTCGACCCGGTGGGCCAAACCCTTGCGGTGACATTCCTTTTCAGCCTGGTGTTCACCCTGATCGAAGGCCCGGGCATGGGGTGGACGCACCCGCGGACCCTGGCGGTTGCAGCCCTGGCAGTGGTGGCGTTCGCGGCCTTTCTGCGTTACGAGCGACAGCGCCGCGACCCGTTCATCGACCTACGCTTCTTCCGCAGCATCCCGTTTGCGGCAGCTACCCTCACCGCCGTCGTGGCGTTGACCGCCTGGGGCGCATTCCTGTTCATGATGTCGTTCTATCTGCAGAACGAGCGACACTTCTCGGCGATGCACACCGGCCTCATCTACCTGCCAATTGCCGTTGGCGCGCTGGTGTTCTCGCCGCTGTCGGGGCGGATCGTGGGGCGCTACGGATCGCGTCCGTCGCTGGTGACTGCGGGTGTGCTGATGGCCACTGCCGCAGCCATGCTGACCACCTTGACCGCGACCACTCCGATCTGGCGGGTGCTGCTGATCTTCGCGGTGTTCGGCATCGGGTTCTCGATGATGAATGCACCGGTGACCAATGCGGCCGTCAGCGGCATGCCGCTGGACCGGGCCGGCGCAGCCTCTGCGGTGACCTCGACCAGTCGCCAGGTCGGGGTGAGTATCGGTGTGGCACTGTGTGGTTCGATCGCCGCTCCGGCACTGGCCGGTGCCGGTGCGGACTTCGCGGTGCAGTCCGCGCCGCTGTGGTGGATGTGCGTGGCCATCGGCGTGACGATCACCATCCTGGGCTTCGTGTCGACATCACCGCGTGCCCTGCGCTCTGCCGAGCGGCTGGCGCCGCTGATCGAAGACCTGCCGCAACCGGAGCCTGTCGATGTCCGATAACCCAGTGGCAGACCAGGTTTGGCAGGTGATGGCCGCGGTCGTCTTCGAGCATCGCGACGGGTGGAAGCGGTCCGTGGTAGAGCAGTCCGGGCTGCCGTTCAGTCGGATCAGGGTCTTGCGCCGAGTCGCGATCAGGCCCATGACGGCCAAACAACTGGCTGAGGCCACCGCCATGGATGCCCCGGCAACCACTGTGGTGATCAATGACCTCGAAGAGCGCGGTCTGGTTGTGCGAGAGACCGATCCGGCCAACCGGCGCTGCAAGCAGGTGTCGCCGACCGCCGCGGGGCGGGCCATGGTCGAGCGCATCAACGGAGTCGACGACCCCGCGCCCTCGGTTTTCGGCAACTTGGACGACGCCGACCTCCGGGCACTGGGTGAGCTGCTGGACAGACTGCGGACCACGTAGCGTCCGACGGGTAGGTTCCCGCCCATCGCGCGGGCGCGTCCGACTACGGTGGGAACGTGGCTAACACCAAACCTGAGATCGAATTTCCCGACGGCCCCGCGCCGACCGACCTCGTCATCGAGGACCTGATCGTCGGTGACGGCGCCGAAGCTGTGCCCGGCGGCAATGTCACCGTGCACTACGTCGGGGTGGAGTACGACACCGGTGCCGAGTTCGACAGCTCCTGGAACCGCGGCGAAACCATCGAGTTCCCGCTGCGTGGCCTGATTCAGGGCTGGCAGGACGGCATCCCGGGGATGCGTGTCGGAGGCCGACGCAAGCTGGTGATTCCGCCCGCGCAGGCCTACGGACCGGCCGGTTCCGGTCACCGCTTGGGCGGTAAGACCCTGATCTTCGTGATCGACCTGATCGGCGTCCGCTGACCTGATGGCTCCACCGCGGCGTGTTGTGTCGTGGTGGAGCCAGTCGGTGGCCTGCTGGTTCTAGGCTCGAAATGCTGCAGTCGCCGACAGACGGGGAGGATGCTGTGTCGCAATCCGATGAGTCGGGACGATGGCGCCTGCGCAGCCGTCGCGGGCTGATCGTTGTCGCAGCGATCCTGTTGGTGCTGGCCGCAATTGGCTGGCTGGTGTTCGGTATCAGCAGTGACACCGCCTCCAAGAACGCCACCGCCACCACCACCGCCGAAGCGGTGCCAGGCACCACCGAGACGACCACGCGGTCGCCGGCAGTGCGGGCCGAACTCTCGCTGAACCGGGACGGCCACGACGTCACGCTGGCCGGCGCGTTGCCCGACGACGCCGCCCGATCGGAGTTCGTATCTGCGGTCAAGTCACAGTGGCCGACGGCCAACGTGGTCGACAACGTCAAACTGGCGCCGGGCGTCGGCGCGCTTGACCTGGCCGGCATCGGCGGCCTGCTGACCGTCGCCTCCGATATCCCGGACTTCGGCATGGCGGTCAACGGCGCCGATCTCACCCTCACCGGTACCGCTCCCAATCTCGACGTCGCGTCGCAGGTGCAATCCACCGCGACGCTGGCATTCCCGACCCTCAAGCTGACCAACAACCTTCAAATTCCGGCATCGGACGCACCGCCGATAGGCCCCGTAACACCGGCCCCGAACGCTGTCGGTACGCCCGCTGGGCCGACCTGCCCGACCCTGCAGGCCGACATTGCCGGGCTACTGCGCACCCCGATCAGCTTCACCACCGGTGGGGCCGAATTGGCCGGTGACTCCAGGCAATTGGTGGCGCAGATCGCGGCCAAGATCAAGGCCTGCCCGGCTGCCGCTGTCACCGTCGTCGGCTACACCGACAACGTCGGCAGTGAGTCGATCAATCAGCACCTCAGTGCCGTTCGGGCCAAAGCCGTTGCCGACGCCCTCGTTGCCGACGGTGTTGCCGCCGAACATGTTTCGTCTCGCGGTGCCGGCTCGGCCAACCCGATCGCCAGCAATGACACCCCGACCGGACGGGCGCAGAACCGACGGGTCGCGATCACCGTCAACTGACTATTGGGGGCCGGGCAGCCGTAGCAGCAGCCGGGCACCGCCCAGCGGGCTGGAGTCCAATGTTGCGGTACCACCGTGTATTTCGGCCTGTTGTGCCACCAAAGCCAGGCCCAGGCCGGATCCGGAGTGGGAGGCGGTCGAACCGCGGCTGAACCGGTCGAAGACCCGTTCGCGCTCTTCCTCCGGCACCCCGACGCCGTCGTCGTCGATGGCTATCTCGACCCCGGCGCGAGAACTGGCAGCGGACAGCTGGACTCGGGTGGCGCCGCCGTGCTTGGCCGCGTTGGCGATCGCATTGTCCACCGTGAGCCGAAGTCCGGCAGGCAATCCCACGATGATGATGGTGGGCGCAGGAACCAGCGACACCGCCAGATCCGGGTACACCCGCATGGCGTCGTGGGCGGCTCGGTCCAGCAGGTCGGTGATATCCACCGGGACGTGGTCATCGGACGTCGACAGCTCGCCCTGGGCCAGCCGCTCCAGCGCCCAGAGCGTCGTCTCGATGCGTGACTGGGTGCGGATGATGTCGTTCAACACTTCTTTGCGCTGCTCGTCCGGTAGGTCCAGGGTGCTCAGGATCTCGACGTTGGTGCGCATGGCCGTCAACGGTGTGCGCAGCTCGTGGGCCGACACCGCGGCGAAGTCCCGCGCCGAGGCCAGTGCGGCCTTGGTGCGTCCCTTCTCCTCCCAGATTCGGTCCACCAAACCCTTTACCGCATCGGCGATTTCGACGGCTTCGGTGGCACCGCGCACGTCGATCTCGGGTGAGTCGTCCTCGGCGTCGATATCGCGCGTCTGTTGGGCCAGGCGTTTGAGGGGTCGGACCGCGAACGCCGCCAGTAACCAGCCGGCCACCGCCGCCGCGCCGATGGCGAACGAACACACCGCGATGACCCTGCGGTGCAGGTTGTTGGTGTCGACGATGGTGGCGTCGTAGGTGGCGCCGACCGCGACCAGCATGGGTTCGGGCATCTGGATCTGGACGGTGCGCACCCGATAGCGGATGCCGTTGACTTCGGTATCGGCATAGCCGACCGGAAGCTGGGGCAGCACCACCCCGGCGGAGTTCGAGTTGACCCGATCGCCTTGACGCGCGGTGATCACCGCGTTCTCGTCGCGCGGCGAGCGTGGGATCTCGTCCAATCCGCGCGGCAGGAACGGGATGGCGAACCCGGCGGCTTCATCGAGCCGACGGTCCAGCCGTTCCTTGCGGTCGTTGGTGATACCGATCCACACGATGGTGCCGACGATGCCGACCACGATCGCGGCAGCTACGGCGGTGACGAACGCAACGCGGGTGCGCAGGGACGGGGTGCGCCGGAATATCCGCGACAGCTGGTTCACTACACGGGAACTCTTCGCGCGAGCGCTCATCGGTACATCCCGTTCTTCGCGCGAGCGCTCATCGGTACATCCCGTTCTTCGCGCGAGCGCTCATCACCGTGCTACTGCTGGCGGAGGACAAACCCCACACCGCGCACGGTGTGCAACAACCGCGGGGCGCCACCGGCTTCGAGCTTGCGGCGCAGATACCCGATGAACACATCGACGACGTTGGTGTCGGCGGCGAAGTCGTAGCCCCACACCAGTTCCAGCAGCTGAGCGCGGGACAGCACTGCGGTCTTGTGCTCGGCCAGCACGGCCAGCAGGTCGAATTCGCGCTTGGTCAGGTCGACGTCGGCTCCGTTGACCCGGGCCCGCCGACCGGGAATGTCCACTTCCAGCGGCCCGACCTGGATGGTCTCTGATGAGAACGTCGCCGTCGCGCCGCGACGGCGCAGCAGCGCCTTGACCCGCGCCACCAGCTCGGCCAGCACGAACGGCTTGGTCAGGTAGTCGTCGGCGCCGGCCTCCAGACCGGCCACCCGATCGTCGACCGAGCTGCGTGCCGACAACACACAGACCGGAACGTCGTTGTCCATCGCCCGCAGTGCGGTGACCACGCTGACGCCGTCCAGCACTGGCATGTTGATGTCCAGCACGATGGCATCGGGCCTGGTCTCGGTGGCGCTGCGCAGCGCTTCGGCGCCGTCGACAGCGGTGGCCACGTCAAAGCCCGACAGGCGCAGCCCTCGTTCCAGGGACGCCAACACGTCCGGGTCGTCGTCGACTACCAGCACGCGGGGTGAGGTGCTACCGCTATCCATAGCGTCATCTTGCCCGATGACGAACTCCGATTGCCGTAGGCACGTCTGGCGGACCCCATTCGGTGCTAGCATCCGGCGCTTATGGTGCCTGTGTTGCCGCGAGTGATCGTCCAACCTGACGAGGGCGTGCAACCGGTTCGGGACTTCATCGCCTCGGCACAGAAGTCTCTGCTCATCAAGCAGTTCACTTTTGTGGAGCCGTCACTGGTCGCTGCGGTGATCGAGCGGCACCGCGCCGGGGTCGCGGTCCGAGTGATGCTGAATCCGGCGCGGTCGGCCGGGGACCGGGCCAATGACGAGACGTTCGAACAATTCTCCGACGCCGGGGTGAACGTCCAGTGGTCGAATCCGAAGTTCTATGTCACGCACGAAAAGTCGATCGTGGTCGACGAGCAGGCGGCGCTGGTGGCCACCTTCAACTTGTGCGAGAAGTACTTCACCCTTACCCGCGACTACGGCGTGATCACCTCCGACGGTGAGCAGGTAGCCCAGATCGTAGCGGCGTTCGACGCGGACTGGTCCCAAACAGACTGGGAACCAACGGTTTATCGCGGGCTGCTGTGGAGCAACTTGAACTCGCGCTACCACATGGCGAAGTTCATCGACACCGCCGAACATCGGCTGCGCATCCAGCACCCCAAGTACGTCGACGCCGTCATCCTCGACCACATCGCCGCTGCGGTTGGCCGCGGCGTGAACGTGCAAGTGCTGTGCGGTGGGCGGCACGGCATCAGCGACTGGGACATCCTGGACACCTTCGCCTCGTTGCGGATGTTGCGCCGGTTCGGCGTGAAGGTGCGCAAACAGAAGAACCTGCGGGTGCACGCCAAGCTGGTCATCGTCGACGACCGTGAAGCCTTGGTGGGCTCGATGAATATCGATCGCAGCGCTTTCGATCTGCGTCGCGAACTGGGCATCACGGTCGACGATCCGGCTGCGGTCGAGCAGTTGAGCCAGGTGTTCGACGCCGACTGGGAAACCTCGCATCACTATGAGCCGCCGGATCCGCTCGATCCGTCACAGCACCACGAGGACGACTTCCCGCATGATCCGGATCTGGTTCATGAATGAGCAGCGGGTCTCACTGCCAGAGTTGATGCTGACGTTCAACCACATCGCGTTGGCCTCGTTCGGTGGCGGGCTCTCGGCCTGGTCGCGCGAGGTGCTGGTGGTCGAGAAGGGCTGGCTCGGTGAGTCCGAGTTCCTGTCCGCGACGACGATGTGCCGCATTCTGCCCGGTGCGAACCAGGTCAACATGGCGGTGTTCGCCGGCACCAAGATGCGCGGATTCCCCGGTGCAGTCGCCGCCGTGTTCGGCTTGTGCGCCATGCCGTTGGTCATCGTGCTGACGTTGTCGTTCGCCTACTTCCGGTTCAAAGAGGTGCCGGCGGTCAAGGGCGTGCTGCACGGCGCGTCGGCGGCCGCGGTGGCGCTGACCCTGACGATGGTGATCAAGACCGGCCAGAAGTGCCTGACGAGCACGGTGCCGGTACTGCTGTTCGCCGGGGCCTTCGTGCTGAACGGGCTGCTGCGCCTGCCATTGCTGGGGACGCTGGCGATCCTGGCTCCGCTCAGCCTGATCTGGGCGTGGCCGCGGGGCAGCGCGGCGTGAGTCCGACGTGAAGCCGGAGGCGGATGGCGCGTGAGTTCAGCGGCGGTTTCCACGTACCTCCAGCTCATCGGGCTGTTCGGCATGCTGTCGTTGCTGTCCATCGGCGGCGGCAATGTTGTGCTGCCGGACATGCACATGCATGCCGTCAACGACAGGCACTGGCTCACCAACAGTCAGTTCGCCGATCTTTTCTCGATCTCGCAGACCGCGCCCGGACCCAGCATCCTGATCGTCTCGATGGTTGGCTACGGCGCGGGTCTGCAGGCGGCCGGCATTCCCGGCGCGATCATCGGCGGAGTCCTCTCCATGGTGGCGATGGTGGTGCCCGCCGCATCGTTCGTCTACATCGTCACGCTGTTCTGGCAGAAGGCCGAACGTTCGAAGCTGCGCCGGGCCGTCGAGAAGGGTTTCGCCCCGTTGACGGTCGGACTGATCCTGGCGACCTCGCTGGTGATGAGCCGGGCCGCCGACCATGACTGGCGGGCCTATAGCGTCACGGCGGCGTGCACGGTGATCTTCATGCGCACCAAGGTGAATCCGCTGATCGTGGTGGCCGCAGCAGGAGTGGTCGGGTACCTCGGCTTCATCTGAACCGGCGCGCACCGCGATAGATGTCACTGCCGCGTGGGAAGATCAAATGCCTGTGTCCCAAGTCCATGATGATCCCCTGCGTTCGGTACCGGCGATAGCTGCGCGACCGGCGCGGATTCGCGGTAGCTCAGACCTGCTGCGGCTGTTGCCCTATCTGCGGCCCTATCGCGGCCGCTGGGCCGGCATGGTGCTGACGGCGTTGGTCGGACTGGGCACCACCGTGGCGATCCCGTTGGTCACCAAGGCCGTCATCGACGGCCCCGTCCGGCACCAGGATCAACACGGGCTGTGGGTGCTGGGCACGGCTGCCCTGGCGCTGGGCCTCGTCGAGGCGGTGTTGTGGTTCATCCGGCGCTGGCTCGGTGCGCGGGCGACGGTGGGCGTGGAGGCCGACATCCGCAAGGACCTCTACGCGCAGTTGCAGATCCTGCCGATGTCCTTCCACCGGCGGTGGCAGTCCGGGCAGTTGCTGTCCAGGGTGATGAATGACCTCAGCACCATTCGCCAATTCTTGTCGTTCGGCCTGTTGTTCTTGGTGCTCAACACAATTCAGATCGTGGTGGTGACGGCCATCCTGCTGGCCATGTATTGGCCGTTGGGTGTGGTGGTGTTGGCGTCGGTGCTGCCGATCAGCGTCACCATCTTCAAATTCGAGCGTAAGTTCACTCGGCTGTCCCGCTTGGCGCAGGACCAATCCGGCCATGTCGCAACGCATGTTGAAGAATCCGCGTTGGGTCTGCGGGTGATCAAGTCGTTCGGCCGGGAGGACTACGTCTACCAACGGTTCGATGACCGTGCAGTGGCACTGTATGACGCCGAGGTCGGCAAGGTGGCGGTGTCGGCGCGGTTCTGGACTCTGCTGGAGGTCATCCCCAACGTCACGCTCATCGTGGTGCTCGGGTTCGGTGCGTATGCCGTTGGCCATGGCCTGGTGACGATGGGCACGTTGGTCGCCTTCATCACCATGATGCTGTCGCTGGTGTGGCCGATCGCCTCGCTGGGCTATCTGCTCTCGATGATGCAGGAGTCGATGACCGCCGCCAATCGGGTGGCGGAGATCTTCGACGCGCCGGTCGACATCACCAGCGGTCCGGTGACCGAGGTGCCCCGGGGCGGCCTTCTCGAACTGCGCGACGTCGGCTTCCGATTCCCCGACGCGGAGCCCGACGACTGGGCCTTGCGCCATGTCACGGTGACGGTGGAGCCCGGCCAGACCCTGGCTCTGGTAGGCGCCACCGGTTCCGGCAAATCGGTTCTGGCTGCACTGTTCTCGCGGCTCTATGACGTCACCGAGGGCGCCATCCTGCTCGACGGCCGCGATATTCGGGAGCTGTCGCTGCCTGCGCTGCGCTCGGCGGTGGCCACCGCGTTCGAGGACCCGACATTGTTCTCCATGTCCGTCGTCGAGAACCTCACCCTGGGCCGCGGCTCGGACGATCCCGCCACCGAGGAACAGATTCGTGCGGCCATCGACATCGCCGCCGCACAATTCGTCTACGATCTGCCATTCGGTCTGGACACCCGGATCGGCGAACAGGGCATGAGCCTGTCCGGCGGTCAGCGGCAACGGCTTTCGCTTGCTCGCGCCATCCTGGCGGCGCCGTCGGTGCTGGTGCTCGACGACACACTGTCGGCACTGGATATGCACACCGAGGCGATAGTCACCGCGGCGCTGCGCCGGGTGCTCCGCGCGGTCACCGGCCTGGTCGTCGCGCACCGTGCTTCCACCGTGCTGCTGGCCGACCGGGTGGCGCTGTTGCAAAACGGCACCATCACCCGTATCGGTACCCATTCCGAGCTGCTGGCCGAGGCGCCGGAGTATCGCTACCTGCTGTCGGCCGACGACGAGCTGGACGATGGCGCCGAACGCAGCTGTGACTGGGAGCAGGACGAAGATCGCGAGCGGCTTGAGCAGCTGTACCTGGAGCAGACCGATGAGTCTGAGGAGGTGCGTAGGCGATGAGCACCGACTGGCGCGGTCGCACCGTGGACGCCACCGACGACCTGCCCATCGATGAATCCGTACCGCGGCGCCGCGAAGCCCGGGCGCTACTGGGCTCACTGCTGGTTCCGTACCGGGTCACCGTTCTGCTGCTCGGGTTGGTCGTGGTGGTGGAGAACGCCGCGCGGCTGTCGGTCCCGCTTTTGGTTCAGCGGGGTATCGATCACGGCATCCCGCCGATCCTGCAGGGCGGGCCGGCCCGTGAGCTGGTCACTGTTGTCTTGGCCCTGTGCGCCGTGGTGGTGCTGCAGGCGACCAGTCGGATGTTCTTCCTGAACCGGTCCGGCCGGATGGGCCAGAACGTGTTATTGGAGCTGCGGCGCCGGGTCTACCGGCAGTTCCAGCGGCTCGATGTCGCGTTCCACGATCGGTACACCTCGGGCCGGGTGGTGAGTCGTTCCACCAACGACATCGAGGCCATCCAGACCATGCTGTCGACGGGATTCGACAGCCTGATCACGGCGGCGCTCACCCTCGGCGGTACCGCGGTGCTGCTGGTCACCCTGGACGTGCGTCTCGGCCTGATGTGCCTGGGCGCCTTCCCGCTCCTGGTGCTGCTGATTGCCTGGTTCCGTAGTGAATCGGCCAAGACCTACCGCGTCGTTCGTGAACGTGCGGCTCTGGTGATCGTGCAGTTCGTCGAGACCATGACCGGCATCAAGGCGGTGCAGGCCTATCGGCGCGAACCGCGTAATCAGCAGATTTTCGATGGCGTCGTCGACGACTACCGCGTGATCAACGAACGGACGATGATCCTGCTCGCGGTGTTCATGCCCGGGGTCAAACTGGTCGGCAACATCACCACCGCCGTGGTGCTGTTCTACGGCGGGTACCTGGTGCTGCATGGCCACATGACCATCGGCACGCTGGCGGCGTTCCTTTTGTACCTCCGGATGTTCTTCGAACCGATGCAAGAGATCTCGCAGTTTTTCAACACGTTCCAGTCGGCGGCCGCGGCGTTGGAGAAGCTCGCCGGCGTCCTGGGACAGCGGCCGGCGATAGCGGACCCACCGGACCCGGTTCGACTCGATAAGGTCAAGGGCGACATCGTCTTTCGCGAGGTGCGGTTCGGGTACAGCCAGGACCGGCCGGTGCTGCCGGAGCTGAATCTGATGGTGCCGGCGGGGCAAACGGTCGCGCTGGTCGGTGCCACCGGAGCCGGGAAGACCACGATCGCCAAGCTGATCGCCCGGTTCTACGATCCGGTTTCGGGCTCGGTGACCCTCGATGGGCTGGACTTGCGCTCTGTTGCCCAAGCCGAACTGCGCCGCCACGTGGTGATGGTGACCCAGGAGAATTTCATGTTCTCGGGCAGCGTCGCGGACAACATCAGGTTCGGCCGCCCCGATGCCACCGACACCGAGATCCGGGCGGCAGCTGTCGCCGTGGGCGCCGACCGGTTCATCGCGGCGCTGCCGGACGGCTATGACACCGATGTGGCGGCGCGAGGTGGGCGGCTGTCGGCGGGGCAACGGCAACTGGTGGCCTTCGCCCGCGCGTTCCTGGCCGATCCAGCGGTGCTGATCCTGGACGAGGCGACATCCTCGCTGGACATTCCCACCGAGCGTCTGGTGCAGCGGGCGCTGGCGACGGTGCTGGCCGGGCGCACCGCGCTGGTGATCGCGCACCGCCTGTCCACCGTGCAGTCCGCTGACCGGGTACTGGTCCTCGACGGTGGACGGATCGTCGAGGACGGTGCCCCCGGCGACCTGATCGCTGGGAACGGGCGGTACGCGGCGCTGCACCGGGCCTGGATCGAGTCGCTGGCCTGACCGTCAGGGAATCAGCCGCAGCCGGCGCGCCTTCGACACCGCCTCGTGCCGGGTGTGGGTGCCGAGTTTCGTTGCGGCACTGCGCAGATAACTCTTGACTGTCTCGTGTTGTAGCGAGAGTCGTTGTGCGGCCTCGGCATTGGTGCACCCCAACGCGATCTGGGCGAGCACATCGAGTTCGCGGGGGCTGAGCGGACTGACCGGGGCCGGCCCGCCTGCCATGGCTTCGGCCAGTCGGTCGGCGAGGTGGCCGAGGGTGCCCGGGGCGACGGCCTCGTCACCGGATGCCAGTCGACGCAGTTCGGCGTGCACCTGCCGGATGCGTTCGGTGTTCACCGCGGTGGTGTCGGCGGGTTCGGTCTGCAGTAGCCGCAGCCGGCGATCCACTTCGTCGCGGATGGTCAGCTCGTCGGCCAGCCGACGGGCAGAGGCCAGCATCAAGTCCACGGCCTGCCCGCCGAACGGTGCACTGGAGCGGTAGGCGCCGTAGAGCATGGCCCGGGGCTGCCCGTCGACGACCACCGGGACCGCCAGCACCGAACGGATGCCCTCGGACAACACCGGGACGTCGTAGTCGTGGGTGATGGACGGTGCGCGCCGGTAATCGGCCACCGCCAGCGGCCGGCCGGACACCATGCTGGCCCCGCCGAGGCCGAAGTTCGACTGCACCACCAGGCCGCGCAACCGGCTGGTTCGGGTGCCGTAGAACTCGGTGAGCAGCAGCACGTCGTCGTGAACCTCGCCGCCGAACATCACCGGCACCTCGCCCTCGGTGCCGATCCGGCGCAGCTCAGCGCGCACGGCGTCGGTGTCGCTCGGGCGTAGCAGGGACGGGCCGGTTGGCACGGGGCGATACCCTCTTTCGGGGGTAGCGGGCGGATAGGTGTGACGTAGATCCTACGTTCATGGTGACCAACACCGACATGTATCGCGCTGCGCGGGATCGTCTCGTGGCGTCGATCGGCGACTATCGGCAGGCCGTCGACACCTTCAGCTGGCCGCAGCTGACCGGTGCGTTCAATTGGGCCACCGACTGGTTCGACGTGATCGCCCGCAGACCCGAGCGCGCCGAGCGCACCGCGTTGTGGATCGCTGAAGAGGGCGGGGCTGAGCAGCGCTACACATTCGCCGAGCTGGCCGACCGATCCGACCGGGTGGCGACGTGGTTGCAGACGCTGGGTGTGAGCAAGGGCGACCGGGTCATCGTCATGCTGGGCAACCAGGTCGAACTCTGGGAGTCGATGCTCGCGGTGGCCAAGCTCGGCGCGGTGGTGATGCCGACCACCGGGGCGCTCGGGCCGGCCGATCTGGCCGATCGCATCACCCGCGGCGGGGCCGGCTTCGTGGTGGCGGGCGCCGCGGAGACCGACAAGTTTGCCGCGGTCGACGGGCGTTACGTCGGCATCGCAGTCGGAGCCGCTGTGCCGGGCTGGAATTGTTATGCCGATGCGTACCAGGTGGTTTCGGCGGGTCCGTTCGCTGCGGTCACCGATGTGACCGACCCGCTGCTGGTCTACTTCACCTCGGGCACCACCAGCAAGCCCAAACTCGTTGAGCACTGCCAGATTTCATATCCCGTCGGGCATCTGTCCACGATGGCCTGGATCGGGGTGCGGCCAGGTGACGTCCATCTGGCGATCAGCTCGCCGGGTTGGGCAAAACACGCATGGAGTTGCGTGTTCGCACCGTGGATCGCGGAGGCGACGATCTTCGTCTACAACTACAGCCGATTCGATGCTGCCGCGCTGATGCGGCAACTGCGCCGCGCTGAGGTCAACACCTTCTGCGCTCCACCGACTGTCTGGCGGATGCTGATCCAGGCCGACCTCGGTGCCAAACCCGAAGGACTGCGCCAGATTCTGGGTGCGGGTGAGCCGCTGAACCCGGATGTCATCGCGAAGGTACAGCAGGCCTGGGGGCTGACCATCCGGGACGGTTTCGGGCAGACCGAGACCACTTTGCTCGTGGGCAACACGCCCGGTCAGCCCGTCAAGTCTGGCTCGATGGGGCGACCCATGCCGGGCGTCCCGGTGGTGCTGGTCGACCCGATCACCGGTGCTCCGGCGGACGAGGGGGAGATCTGCCTGGACCTGAGCGCCAAGCCGTTGAACCTGATGACTGGTTATCTCGGTGACCCGCAACGCAATGCCGCGGTGATGGCGGGCGGCTACTACCACACCGGAGACGTGGCCTCCCGTGACGAAGACGGCTACATCACGTATATCGGTCGCACCGACGACGTATTCAAGTCGTCGGACTACAAGGTGTCACCGTTCGAGCTGGAAAGCGTGCTGATCGAGCATCCGGCAGTGGTCGAGGCGGCTGTGGTACCGCAGCCCGATGACACCCGGCTGGCCGTGCCGAAGGCATATGTGCAGCTGGCCTCAGGCTGGCCGGCAGAGGCCGAAACCGCAAGGTCCATAATGGAATTCGCGCGCGACCACCTGGCGCCGTATTTGAAGGTGCGACGGATCGAGTTCGGCGACCTGCCGAAGACCATATCCGGCAAAATCCGCCGCGTGGAGTTGCGCAACCGTGAGGACGAGGCACATCGGGCCGGCATCCCGATTGCGTCGGAGTACCGCTACGAAGATTTGGTGAGTTGATGCTGAGCTACGACGCGGGGCCGACTGCCACCCCGATTCTCGAGGAGACTCTTGGCGCGAATTTCGAACGTATTGCCGCGCAACATCCGGATGTCATGGCGCTGGTGGACCTGGCCCAGGGGTTGCGCTACACCTACGCCGAACTGAACGTCGAAATCGACTTGATCGCAAGAGGTTTGATGGCACGGGGTGTCGGCAAGGGCGACCGGGTGGGAATCTGGTCGCCGAACTGTGCGCAGTGGGTGGTCGCGCAGTTCGCAACGGCGAAGGTCGGTGCCATCCTGGTCAATATCAACCCGGCGTACCGGTTGCACGAATTGGCCTACGTGCTCAATCAATCCGGTGTCCGGACGTTGATCTCGGCCTCCCACTTCAAGACCTCGGACTACGCGGCGATGATCGGCGAAGTCCGGTCCGAGACACCGGAATTGACGGACGTGGTGTTCCTGGACGGACCCGACTGGCGGCGGCTGCGCAGCGACTCCGACGGCGTACCAGCCGCGCTGTTGGCGGACGGTCAGCGCCGGCTGCATACCAGCGACCCGGTCAACATCCAATACACCTCGGGCACCACCGGTTTCCCGAAGGGCGCCACGCTGTCGCACCGCAACATTCTGAACAACGGGTTCTTTGTCACCGAGGGCATCCGGCTGATGCCGGGGGAGCCGCTGTGTCTTCCGGTGCCCTTCTATCACTGCTTCGGCATGGTGATGGGCACCCTCGGATGCACGACTCACGGTGCCACCGTGGTCATTCCGGCACCGGGCTTCGACCCGGGCGCGACGTTGGCGGCCATCGAATCAGAGCGCTGCGCCGGTGTGTACGGGGTGCCGACGATGTTCATCGCCATGCAGAACCACCCCACGTTTGCCGAGCGGGACCTGTCGAGTCTGCGTACCGGGATCATGGCCGGGTCGGTATGTCCCACCGAGGTGATGAAACGTTGTGTCGCCGAGATGAATATGACTGAGGTCGCCATCGCATACGGCATGACCGAGACCTCGCCGGTGTCCTGCCAGACCTTGATCGATGATGACCTGGTGCACCGGACCACGTCGATCGGCCGGGTACAGGCGCACCTGGAGATCAAGGTGATCGATCCGGAGTCCGGGCAGACCGTCGAGCGGGGTCAGTCCGGAGAGTTCTGCACCCGCGGCTATTCCGTGATGCTGGGCTATTGGAAGGGCAGCGAGAAGGTTTCTGCGCACGTGAGGAGCGGATATGACTCTGCGCACGTGAGGAGCGGATATGACTCTGCGCACGTGAGGAGCAAATATGACAGGGAAGCAATCGATTCCGACGGCTGGATGCATACCGGAGACCTGGCGGTGATGGCGGACGACGGCTACTGCAGCATCGTCGGCCGGATCAAGGACATGGTGATCCGCGGCGGCGAGAACATCTACCCGCGTGAGATCGAGGAGTTCCTGTACACCCATCCGGATATCGAGGAAGCGCAGGTGATCGGGGTGCCTGATCCGCGCTACGGCGAGGAGTTGTGCGCCTGGGTCCGCATGAAGCCGGGGGCAGAGCCGCTGGATACCAAGGCCATTCGGGATTTCGCTGCGGGATCGCTTGCGCACTACAAGATTCCGCGGTACGTGCGCGTGGTCGACGAATTCCCGATGACGGTCACCGGCAAGGTGCGCAAGGTCGACATGCGCGTCGAGAGCGTGCGGCTGTTCGGGCTGGAAGACCCCTAGCGTGGGCCTCTCCTGGCATTCGCGCGTCGACGGTGCACCCAGATCGCGATTTTCGCGGATCGACGGTCTGGTCGCACATTCGTGGTGGTAACCCGTACGGGCCAAACTGTTGCGATTTCGCAATGACGGCGGTAATCAGCCCACACTTGCGTCGCTCTCCCACAGCAACGTCGATCTGGGATGGTCAACTTTCCTTGCCGGTCAAGGTAAGTTGACGGCTCCAAATCGCAAGTGTCGCATCAGGACCGACACACGGTGGCGCGATATCGGGGCGCACTGTGAGCGTGTCGGACGGTCGGCATGGAATCGAACCTGGTGATCTCCCCGCAACGTCGTTGTGGCCACCTCGTTCGCGCCGAGTTGACGGGCCCCGCAAGCCGGGGTTACCTTTCATTGGTCAGCACCTCGCTAGGCGAGGCTCCTGAACGAACAGAAGCCACTGATCCGACGACGTCGAGAGACGCCCAGGGTTAGGACAGGTCTCCCCGGATTAAGGGGTGACCCGAAGTGGCTATCCGCCCCGGCGGATTACGTCGTTCAGTGCCGAAGCTCTGACGAGAGGGGTGTTCGCGGCGACGAGTATTGACGGGTTCTTGAGGCCCGCTTCGGAAGCCGCATCCTCCCCTGCGTGTTGTCATAGAGATACGTGGCACAGCTGCCCCGACGGGGCCCGACGGCGAGGAGGTGAGGGACGACATGAAATCTGGCGATGGTCCGAGTTCCAGTCCGGGACGAAAACCCAACGTAGACAAATTCATTCAAGCCCTCCCGTGGCCTTGCCGACTCTTCATCGGGGTGGCCGTCTAACCGACGGCGCCTGACCGATGCCCTGTGTGGCCGGCGCGCGGGACTTATCCGACAGGAGTCCTGTCATGACCGTATTCCGTAGTGATGCAGTACGTCGCGCCGTCCGGCGGGTGAGCACTCGTGCGCACCTGACCCCGCAGGAACGGCACAACCTCCGGATGTCGCAGACGCCGCTCGCGGTGATCTCGGCTTCCCTTGGGGCGCACCCCGACTTCTGACTCTCGGTCGCCCCGCGCGGCGCGGCCCGTCCACCGATTCCGGTGGGCGGGCCCGTACCCGCGTGAGCCGACGATGCCGCTTGCCCGCTAAACCTCACGAGAGGACTCTCGACATGGCCTTCTTTGCACGCCCGCCACGCGCTTCGGGCGGAACGCCGCTAGCACAACATGATTCGGTCGGTACCGCGGTTCTGGACACCGCTCACGTCGGCGACATCGTCGGCGCGCTCGGCACCATCCGCACCGACGAGACCACCTCCGGCCGCAGCTGGATGCAGCGGCTCAAGATGCTGCTCGTGGTGATGGGCCCCGGCTTGATCGTCATGGTGGGAGACAACGACGCCGGTGGCGTCGCCACGTACGCCCAGGCCGGCCAGAACTACGGCATGGCGCTGATGTGGACACTGGCGCTGCTGATTCCGGTGCTGTACGTGAACCAGGAGATGGTGGTCCGGTTGGGTGCCGTCGCCGGGGTGGGACATGCCCGGCTGATCTTCGCCCGGTTCGGCAAGTTCTGGGGCGCATTCAGTGTCGGGGACCTCTTCATCGTCAACGCGTTGACGATCGTCACCGAATTCATCGGTGTGTCACTGGCTTTGAACTACTTCGGGCTGCCCAAGTCGATCTCGGTACCCCTGGCCGCGGTGCTGTTGTTCGCGGTGGTGGCCGGCGGCTCGTTCCGCCGTTGGGAGCGTTTCATTTTCGCGCTCATCTCGATCAACATCGTGATGTTCCCGTTGGCGTTCATCGTGCACCCGTCGGCGGCGGACACCGCCAAGGGGCTGATCCCGTCGTTGCCGGGTGGCCTGAACTCGACGCTGCTGCTGCTGATCGTGTCGATCGTCGGCACCACCGTGGCACCGTGGCAGCTGTTCTTCCAGCAGTCCAACATCGTTGACAAGAGGCTGACCCCGAAGTGGATCCGGTACGAGCGCATCGACCTGTGGATCGGCATCGTCGTGGTGATGGTGGGTGCGGTGGCGATCATGGCTGCTGCGGCGTTCGGGCTTGCCGGTACTGATGCTGTCGGTAACTTCACCGATGCCGGCGACGTGGCAAACCAGTTGGGGCAGCACGTATCCCACACTGCCGGTGCGTTGTTCGCGATCTTGCTGTTGGACGCCTCGCTCATCGGAGCCAATGCGGTAGGCCTGGCCACCACCTACGCGCTGGGTGACACCTTGGGCAAGCGCCACTCGCTGCACTGGAAGGTCACCGAGGCACCGGCCTTCTACCTGGGCTACGCAGCGCTGCTGGCTGTGGCTGCAGCGGTGTCGTTCAGCCCGGACCACGTGCTGGGTCTGCTGACCCAGGGCGTGCAGGCGCTGGCCGGGGTGCTGCTGCCGTCAGCGACGGTATTTCTGGTGCTGTTGTGCAACGACAAGGCGGTTCTGGGTCCGTGGGTGAACAACCTGCGGCAGAACATCGTGGCCGGGGTGATCGTCTGGTCGCTGGTGCTGCTGTCCCTGGCCCTGACCGCCGCGACGTTCTTCCCGAATCTGACTGCAGGACAACTGGAATTGGGCTTCGGAGTGGGGGTCGCGGTCGGAGTGCTCGGTGGCGGCGCCATTGCGATGGCCAACTGGAGGACCCGTCGCGCGGACGATCAGTACGTCGCAGCAGTGGTGGCAGCTGAGTTCGGTGGCCTCGACCCCGACCAGGTCGCCGACCTCGACGAACAGCCGCATGACCGCACTGTTCGCAAGGCGATGCTGAGCCAGGACCGGGATAGCTGGCGCACACCAGCATTGGACACGTTGGAGCGTCCGGCATGGTCACCGCTTCGAGTGGCCGGCATGGTCGCGCTGCGCGGTTACCTGCTGATTGCGGTGGCGTTGGTCGGGGTGAAGATCGCCGAGGCAATCGGCAGCTGAGTCCGATCAGACTGGGCCCTCTGCTGGTAGATCACCCCAGCAGGGGGCCCAACTGTGTTGCGCAGTCCTGCGATACCGGAATCTGAGCTCGCGGATTTTTAACGAGCTCTTGATGGCTCAGATCGATGCCGTGCTCTCGATTGCGTGCTGTGATTGATGTAGCTGGTCTCGACAGGAGTTCTCTCATGACCGTATTTCGCGCCGCCGCCGTACAACGCGTGGTTCGGCTGATGCACGCCCGCACGCACCTGACCCCGCAGGAACGGCACAACCTTCAGCTGTCGCAGGTTCCGCTTGCGGTGATCTCGGCTTCCCTTGGGGCGCACCCCGGTCACTGAATCACGCCAGCAAGGGACCCAACTGTGTTGCGTAGTCCTGTAATACCGGGAGCTGACGGTGCAGCAGCTGGTCCTGCTCGGCACGACCGGACATCGCCACCGCGGCCACCAAGGTCCCGACGGGGGACCGTACCGGTACCGCGACACAGGCCGCATCGGTCCGCAGTTCCCCGGTCTGGGATGCGTACCCACGCTCCTGGACTTCCGTGAGTTGTTCGGCCAGAGCCGCTTTCGATGTGACGGTGCGGTCGGTGAGAGCGGCCGGCGACGAGCTGACCAGCACACTGGCGTCGAGTTTCTCAGCGAGTAGTAGCTTGCCGACGGCGCTGGCGTGCAGATTGCGGTTGAGCGCGGATTCGTCGGCCGGCGGCGGGTATTCACGGTCGGCGTCGGCCAGCCGCAGCGAGGTGTTGGTGAAGTAGAACAGGTGAACCCCGAAGCGCACCGACAGTCTCAGTTCGGCCAGCGTCTCCCGGGCCTTGGTGCATACGCTGGGGGAGACTGCCGCGTCGATCAACAACCCCATCCGGGGCCCGAGCGCAAAGCCGGACAGGTCCGGCAGTCGCACGATGTAGCCGTCGGCGACAAGGAGATTCAGTAGCCGGTACGTGGTGGCCGAAGGCATCGACAAGTGCTCGGCGATGTCCTTCGCGGTGACACCGGTGCCGGCCAGTGCAACGGCCTCAAGTACCTGGAGTGCGCTCTGTACCGCCTTGGGTTGCCGGCCGGACAGTGCGCCGTCAGCGGGGCTCATCGGCGCACCTGCCACGGGTTGTAGTCGGCGAACACGTCGGCGGCGACGGTCTCGTCGAACACTCCGACGCGTTCGGGGAGATCAGGCACCTGGTGGCGGCGGGCGAGAAACACCGTCAAACCCATTGCTAGCACTACCGTGTAGACCGCGGTGGCGACCCACACGGGTGCGGCCACAGACAGAGCGGCCCAGACGATGATCGCGACCATGGTTGCGGCGGTGGTCAATCCGACGACCAGCGGAGCGGTGGTCAGCTCGCCGATTCGGCGCAGGAAGGCCGGAGTGGCAAGGCAGACCAGCAGATAGGCGCCGATGTAGCCGTGCGCCGATACTGCCAGCAGTCCGACCAGGACATCTCGGCTGGACTCAGCCACGAACAGATAGCCGACCGGCACTCCGACGATCACTGGCATCGCAATGGCGAGCGCGATGTGAGGGGTGTGGTACCGCCGATGGGTCCTGCCCACCGAGGTCGGCAGGACCCCTTCGCGACCCATGGCGAACAAGATTCGCGACAGCGCGGTGCTGGACCCGATCACGCAGGCGAACCAGGACGCGGTGATGCCCACGTTCATGGCGATGGACAGCACACCGGCAAGGGTGTCGGTGGCGTCGGGCAGGGCGAGCACGATCGGCGTCGAACCGATTCCGGTCTGGATGGTGCCGGTGGCCTGCAGCCCGGCAGCGAAGGTGTACAGCACGCCGAGCGCGAGCGGTGTCCACCGGATGGCCCGCGTCACTGTGACGAATGGTCGCTGTGCCTCCCGGGCCACGGTGCTGGCGCTCTCGAACCCCACGTACGAGGTGATGGCCAGGAGCAGCGCGAAGCCGAGTGCCGAATGTGATGCACCCGCAGCAGTTTTCGCGGCGACATGACCGCCTGTGACGGCGCCGCCGACGGCGATCACCAGCACCGCGCCGGCCACCACGATGGCGAACAATTCAACAGCCAGAGAGATCCGGGCGGACAGCCTGATGCCACGGACCATGAGGATCAGGGCGGCGCTGCCGACCAGCACGGTCAGGCCCGCGATGAGTGGCTTTCCGGGCGGTACCCCGACATGGCCCAGCAGGGCGGCGAGGTAACTGGCAGCGCCGAGCGCACTGGCCATCGCGGCGGCGGCGTAGCCGACGATCAGTGACCAGCCGGCCGCGATACCGGGCACCGGACCGAGGCCTTTGACGGTGTAGCTGTACAGCCCGCTGACCGCGACCATGCGGCCGGAGAACTGCGCGATGCAGTACCCGACCGCAGCCATCATGAGGGCCGTCAGGATGAACACCGCGATGGTGGCCTGGCCGGCCGCGGGCAACACCAGTGCCGGCAGGGTGACCATCACGGCGGACGGTGCCACCGCCGAAACCGACTGTCCCAGAACCTGGCTGAACGTCAGCTGTGCGCGCCGCAGCCCGGCGACCGGCGACCGGCTCCGGATGGTTCTGCTAGGGCCCATGCGACGCAAGGTAGCCGATCGGCGCGGACCGGACAGCGATGTCGGGTAAACATCCGCGAACTTCAAATGAGAATCCGGTCGCCGGGCGCTCCCGCCGCGGCCGGCAGCGCCCCCCGATGTTCGAGGCAAGCTGGGTTTATCGGCCGGGCCAAATGAGAATTGCCGCACCACTTCAAATGAGAATGTCAGCCGAATAAATATCCATTTGAAAATGGTGGTGACGTGCACCACATCGGCGCGTAAACATGTTTTGCATGACAGCAATGTTCACCGCGGACCTGGACCCGCGAACCGTCGATTTCATGTCGCGTCCCCGGAATATGTATATCGACGGTCAGTGGGTCGAGGCCGCGTCCGGCCGCCGATTCGACACTGTCGATCCCGCCACCGGTGAGGTCATCACCACCGTGCCGCACAGTGGTCCGGAGGATGTCGAGCGGGCGGTTCGCGCGGCGCGGCGGGCGTTCGAGGCCGGACCGTGGCGTGCCCTGACCCCGGCGCAGCGCCAGCGCATGTTGTGGCGCATCGGCGAAGGCATCTACGACCGTGCCGACCAGTTCGCCCAGCTCGAGTCCATCGACAACGGCAAGTCCGTCGCCGTCGCGAAGGCCGTGGATGTCACCTGGGCCGCAGAGATCTTCCTGTACTACGCCGGCTGGGCCACCAAGATCGAGGGCCGCACCATTCCGGTCTCGGTGCCGTGGGCGCCGGGCGCCACCTTCCACGCCTACACGCTGCGCGAACCGGTCGGGGTCTGCGCCCAGATCACCCCGTGGAACTTCCCGCTGGTCATGGCTGCCTTCAAGGTGGCCCCCGCGCTGGCCTGCGGCAACACCGTCATCCTCAAGCCCGCCGAGCAGACCCCGCTGACCGCACTGCTGCTGGCCGAGGTCATCGCCGAGGCCGGCGTCCCCGACGGCGTGTTCAACCTGCTCACCGGCTTCGGTGACGTGGGCGCGGCGCTGTCCGCGCACCACGACGTCGACAAGGTCGCGTTCACCGGGTCGACCGAGGTCGGACGCAAGATTGTCAACGCGGCGTCCGGCAACCTCAAGAAGGTCTCGCTGGAGCTGGGCGGCAAGAGCCCGCAGGTCATCTTCGCCGACGCCGATCTGGAGGCTGCCGTACCGGGCGTGGCCGGCGGTTTTCTGTTCAACCACGGCCAGACGTGCACGGCTGGCACCCGGCTGCTGGTCGAGGACGCCATCTTCGACGAGTTCACCGCCGGGGTCGCCGAGTACGCCGCGGGTCGTCGCATCGGCCCCGGCCTGGACCCGGAGAACGAGGTCGGGCCGCTGGTATCGGCGGCACAGCTGGCCAAGGTCACCGGCTACTTGGATGCCGGGATCGCCCAGGGGGCCCGGGCCCTGGCCGGCGGCGGCCGGCACGGCGACACCGGCTTCTATGTGCAGCCGACGCTGCTGGTCGACGTGGAGCGTGACTTCACCGTCTACCAAGAGGAGATCTTCGGTCCGGTCGCCGTCGCGGTGCCCTTCAATCGCGAGCGTGGCGTGCGGGCGGCCGCCAACGACACCCCCTACGGTCTGGCTGCCAGTGTCTGGACCCGCGATGTGTCCACCGCCCATCGGGTGGCGGCCGAGATCAAGGCCGGCACCGTATGGATCAACTGCCATAACGCGTTCGACACCGCGCTGCCTTTCGGTGGCTACAAGCAGTCCGGTTGGGGTCGCGAACTCGGTGAAGGCGCGATCGCCGAATATACCCAGACGAAAGCCATAAACATGGCGCTGTGAATTCGCCGTCAAATGAGAATTCGGTGGACCGGCAATTCTCATTTGAATACCACCACTATTCAAACGACTGAAAGCGTCTCTCATGGCCACTGAAATCCTCGTTGACACCGGATTGCCCGCCGGTGACCGGCCGAACCGATTGTCGGGTCGCCTCGGCCCGGTGGCAATCGTGTTCATGGTCGTCGCCGCGGCCGCGCCATTGACCGTCGTCGCCGGCACCTTCCCGATCGGTATCTCCGCCGGCAATGGCGCGGCATATCCCGCGTCCTACCTGATCTGCACTGCGGTGCTGCTGCTGTTCGCGGTCGGCTTCACGGCGATGGCTCGGCACATTCCAGGC
The DNA here is from genome assembly GCF_041261665.1 of Mycobacterium sp. MAA66. NCBI lineage: Bacteria > Bacillati > Actinomycetota > Actinomycetes > Mycobacteriales > Mycobacteriaceae > Mycobacterium > Mycobacterium sp. MAA66. The sequence continues at coordinate 371,222 of NZ_JBGCCC010000004.1, forward strand.
GCCGGCGCCTTCTATACCTACATCGCGCACGGCTTCGGCCGGCACGCCGGACTGGGCGCGGCCTTTCTCGCGCTGTTGTCCTACACCGCCGTTCAGGGCGGTGTCTACGGCTACATCGGCGCGGCGATCGACAGCCTGGTCAGCTCGCACGGTGGCCCCCACTTGCCGTGGTACCTGTACGGACTGCTGATGATGGTGCTGGTCGGCACGCTCGGTTACCGGCACATCGAATTGTCCGGCAAGGTGCTCGGGGTGCTACTCGTCTGTGAGGTCGGCATCGTCCTGGTGATCAACGCGGCGGTCATCGGACACGTTGGCGCACAAGGACTTTCCACCGCGGCATGGTCGCCGGCCAAGTTCTTCTCCGGCGCACCCGGCATCGCGCTGATCTTCGCGCTGGCCGGTTACATCGGATTCGAGGCCACCGCGGTGTTCCGCGACGAGGCCCGCGACCCGGTCCGCACGATCCCACGCGCGACCTACGCCGCCTTGCTGCTCATCGGTGGCTTCTACGCGCTGAGCAGCTGGGCGCTGGTCAGCGCCTGGGGCGACGCCGACGCCGTGCAGATGGCCACCGATCACCCCGAGGGCATGCTGACCGCCACCGCCACCCGCTACCTGGGCTCTGCGGCCGCCGACCTGGTTCAGATCTTCCTGATCACCAGCCTGTTCGCCGCGCTGCTGTCCTTCCACAACGTGCTGGCGCGGTACATCTTCTCGCTGGGCAACACCCGGGCCCTGCCCGAGCAGTGCGGCCGCTCGCACGTGCGGCACGACTCTCCGCACATCGCTTCGGTGGTGCAGACGTTGTCCGCACTGGTGCTGGTCGTGGTGTCGGTCGTGGCGGGCCTCGATCCGGTGACCCAAGTGTTCACCTGGTTCGTCGGCGCCGCCTCGGTGGGCATCGTGGTGCTGATGACGCTGACCTCGGCAGCCGTCGTCGTCTACTTCCGCCGCACCCGCCTGGACACTCGGCCGTGGCACACCGTCATCGCGCCCAGCCTGGGCTTCCTCGGCCTGGCGGTGCTATCGGTGATGACGGCGGTGAATCTGCCTCTGCTGGTTGGTGGTTCGGGCACCTTGGCCACCGTCATCGGCGCACTGCTGGTGAGCGCCTTCCTCGGCGGCATCGCGATCGCGATGCTGCGCCCACGTGCCGGACGACAAGACGAAAACACTGATATCGCAAAGGAGATCGCACGATGACTGCCACGATGGAACCCGATCACAAGACCGCCACCGCCGACCACCCGCTCACCCCACTGAACGCCGACGAGATCCGCACGGTACGCCGCATCGTCGATGCGCACGGCCTGCTGGGTGACGGTGTGCGGTTCGTGTTCATCGCCCTGGAAGAGCCGCACAAGAGTGAGGTGCTGGCCTTCATCCCCGGCGACGACATGGACCGCCGAGCCCGGGTGCTGCTGCTGAACCGGGCAACCGGCCAGGGTTTCGACCTGGTGGTGTCGGTGACGCAGGGTCGCGTGGTCACCGAGGTGACGATCGACAGCGCGTCCGAAGGCCACGTGCCGATCCTGGATCAGGAGTTCGAGGACATCGAGTCGTTCCTGCTCGACTGCCCCGAGTGGATCGAAGCCATGACGAAGCGCAACCTGAATCCCACTGACGTACGGGCGGTTCCGCTATCGGCCGGAGTGTTCGGCCACGAGGATGAAGTGGGCCGCCGGATCGTGCGGGTGCTGGCGTTCTACCAGTACGACGCGGCCGATCTGCCGTGGGCACACCCGATCGACGGGGTGGTCGCCTATGTCGACCTGACCCAGCGCACCGTGGTCAAAGTGATCGACGAGGTCGTGTTGCCGGTGCCGGCAGAACGCGGTGAATGGGACGCCGAACCGCACGCCGTCCCGCCCCGCACCGACCTCAAGCCGATCGAGATCACCCAGCCCGAAGGGGCGAGCTTCACCGTCGATGGCAACCAGATCACTTGGGCCGATTGGTCTTTTCGGTTCGGATTCGACGTTCGTGAGGGTCTCACCTTGCACCAGCTGTCGATCGACGGCCGGCCGGTGGTGTACCGCGCATCGATCGCCGAGATGGTGGTGCCCTATGCCGATCCATCGCCGGTTCGCTACTGGCAGAACTACTTCGATCAGGGTGAGTACTTGTTCGGCCGCTACACCAACTCGCTGGAACTGGGCTGCGACTGCCTGGGTGAGATCAAGTACTTCGACGTCACCATCGCCGACGAGGCCGGTAATCCGAAGCTGATGAAGAACGCGATCTGTATGCACGAGGAGGACTTCGGTGTGCTCTGGAAGCACACCGACATGTTCAACGGCATGGCCGAGGTCCGACGCTCGCGCCGCCTGGTGATTTCTTTCTTCCTCACCATCGGCAACTACGACTACGGCTTCTACTGGTACCTCTACCTCGACGGCACCATCGAGCTGGAAGCCAAGGCCACCGGCATCGTGTTCGCCTCGGCTTACCGTGGGCCGGAAGGTTTTTCCACCGAGATGGCCCCCGGCCTCGGTGCGCCGTTCCACCAGCACATGTTCTCCGCACGGTTGGACATGACGGTCGACGGGCTGACCAACACGGTCGAAGAGGTCGACGCCGTACCGGTACCGATGGGCCCGGAGAACCCGTGGGGCAACGCCTTCCGCCCGCAGAAGACCAAGCTGACCCACGAACTCGAGGGCATGCGCACCGCGGACAATCTCAAGGCCCGGGTCTGGCATATCACCAACCCGACCAAGCAGAACCGGCTCGGCCAGAACGTCGGCTACGCCCTGCACCCCGAGGGGCAGCCCACCCTGCTGGCCGACCCGTCGAGCTCCATCGCCAAGCGGGCCGCGTTTGCCACCAAGCACCTGTGGGTGACGAAATATGATCCGGCAGAACGTTATCCGGCAGGCCAGTTCGTCAACCAGCATCCAGGTGATGCCGGCCTGCCGACCTACGTCGCGCAGGACCGCAGCATCGAGGGTGAGGACATCGTGGTGTGGCACACCTTCGGTCTCACGCACTTTCCGCGGCCCGAGGACTGGCCCGTGATGCCGGTGGACTACGCGGGGTTCAAGCTCAAGCCGGTCAGTTTCTTCGACCGCAACCCGGCACTGAATGTGCCTGCGGCACCGAAGAAGTCGCACTGCTGCAACGGCTGAGCGGAAATAGGCTGCCGGGTCTGGTCGCCCCGATGACCAGACCCGGCTTTTCCGTTGCTCACCGGTTGGCCAGGCCCGAGAGCCGCCAGGCCAGCTGGTGCTGCAGCGCGGTGGTTCGCCCGGCCAATCCGACTACGGCATTGCGGATCGGCCGAACCGGTGCGGGCAACGTGGCCAGCCGGGTCAGCCGATCGGTCAGGGCCACGACCTGCTGTGCGAGTGGGCGCCGGGCGGCGCTGTATTCGTCGAGTGCGGCGTCGCGGCCAGTTTCCAGAACTGCGGTCAGAGCATCGCCCAGCGCCATGGCGTCCTGGATGCCCAGGTTCATGCCCTGACCGCCGGCCGGGCTGTGCACGTGGGCGGCATCGCCGGCCAGTAGTACCCGACCGGCCCGGTAGCGGTCGGCGACCCGATGATGGACCCGGAACCGGGATCCCCAAGCGACGTCGGTCACCGTCACCCGGCCCGGTCCGAATCCGCGGGTGTCGAGCATGTCCTGGATGAACGTCGAGGACGGTTGCTCGGGCGCGGTGTCGACCGGCGCGACGATCCGGTAGATGTCGCCGGGCAGCGGAGCCACCACGGTCATCCCGTTCGAGGCCCAGAACAGGATCACCTCGTCGTCGGTGACCTCGCCGGTGAGCCGGACGTCGGCCAGGGCGAACGACTCGCCATAGTCGCCACCGATGAATCCGATCCCCGCCTGATCCCGCACGGTGCTGTGCATGCCGTCGGCGCCGACGATGTACTGCGCCCGGATCTGCTCGCCGTCGTCGAACCGCGCGGTGACGCCGGTCGGGTCCTGGGTGATGCCGGTCAGCGTTTTCGGCCGGATCACCTCTCCGCCGAGTTCGGTCAGCCGTTCCAGCAGTAGTCGCTCGGTGGTGGACTGCGGCGCCATCAGGATGAACGGGTAGCGCGTCGGCAGCCAGCTGAAATCGACGGGGACCAGGATCCGGCGGCCATCGCGGACGGTGAACCGCGGTGCCTGAATTCCTTCTTTGAGCAGTCGCCTCGACACGTCGAGATCCTCGAGCACCTCCAGGGTGCGGGCGCTGACGGCCGCAGCGCGTGAGGTGTTGGCACCGGCGGTCAGGCGGTCGACCACGGTGGCGTGAACGTTGCGGTCCTGCAGGGTGGCTGCCAGCGCGAGTCCGGTCGGGCCGGCTCCGACGATCAGCACATCAGTGTCAGTCATCTGCTACTTCTTCCGTCAATGCCAACGCTTGTTGGCATAACCATGGTCGCTCGCGCCAGGGCCAAAGTCAACAGTTGTTGGCCTACACTTGTTGGCATGCGTAGATCGTCGGAAGAGACCAAGGCGGTGATCCTGGCGGCGGCCCGGGAACGGTTCGCCGAAAGCGGCTATCAGGCCGCGACGATCCGGGCCATCGCCGCGGACGCCAATATCGATCCGTCCATGGTCATGCGCTACTTCGGCAGCAAGGACCAGCTGTTCGCGGCTGCGGCCGAATTCGACCTACAGTTCCCCGACCTGTCGGACGTGCCCCGGCCAGAGCTGGGTGCGGCGCTGGTCGCGGCATTTCTACGGCGCTGGACCCAGGACGAGGGCCTGATCGTGCTGTTGCGTTCAGCGACCACGAACGACGAGGCGGCCGAACGCATGCGCGGAATCTTCGCCGCACAGTTGCTCCCGGCAATCGCCCGGCTGAATGCGGCTGACGCCGACCGATGCGCAGGCCTGATCGGTACGCAGATGCTCGGCATGGCGCTGTGCCGATTCGTGCTCAAGCTTCCGCCGGTCGTCGAGATGACCGACGACGAACTGGTCCGGTGGCTCGGGCCGACCCTGCAGCGGTATGTCGACGGGTCCTGAGTCGCCCGGGGATCAAGCCTCGATCTCGCCTGCCACCCGGCGCTCGATCGCGGCGCGGGTGACGGCGGGTAGTGCGATCAGTCCGCCGAGTTCGCGGCGGGCCTTGTCGTAGGCGCTCTGCCGCTCACCGGGGGTCGCCGACGGGTCGGCAGCTACCCGCAGCAGGTGCTGCGCGCGCGCCAACCGGGCCTGGTCATCGGCGGAGAAGTCACTGCGCCGACGACGGATGGCGTCGGCCTCCGCGACGTCGAACGCCGAGGCGTACTCGTGCACCGCGTCGCGGTATTCGAGTTGGGCATCGCGATCGCCGACCAGGTCGTCGGGCGAGGAGGGACGCAGTAGCTCGGCCCGGCTCTTGGCCTTGTGGAAGCTGACGGTGAGCGGGTCGCGCAGGTCGGTCATGGCCGGGAAGTCCAGCAGTTTGGCCACGTCCATCTCGTAGCTCATCCAACGAGCGTCTGTATCTGCATGATGCGCAAGCACTTTGGTGATGGTGCGGCGTTCGGTTCCGGCGTCGGTACGGCCCCGGCCGGCGGCTTCGGCCACCGCGACCTTGGTCTGCTGCTTGATGCGGTACCGCTCGAGGCGCCGTTCTGCGCGACGCTCGCTGGCGATCGTGACCGTCCGCACGGCGCCACCGATCATGCCGCCGAGCGGAAAGATGAGCCACCAGAAATGCATGACCATTTCCACCTTGTCCAGCATGCCACCGACTCGCGTCAGTCGGGCAGTCCGATTCGTCGATACCGGGCCAGCCGCGCATCCAGTCGTGCCGAGGCGGGAACCGTGCGCAGTTGGCGGAGCTCGTCCGCGATCGCCCCTGACATCCGGCCGATGAACTCCACCGGATTGTCCGCGGCATCGGGGGATTCGGGCACGATCGCGTCCACGATCCCGGCACGCAACAGATCCGCGGACCGAATGCCCTGGGCCGCGGCGAGTTCAGGAGCGTGCGCGGTATCGCGGTAGACGATCGCGCTGGCGCCTTCGGGAGGCAGCGGAGCCAGCCAGCCGTGTTCGGCGGCCAGCACCCGGTCGGCCGGCACCATGGCCAGCGCAGGGCCACCACTGCCCTGACCCAGCAGCACCGACACCGTCGGGGTGTCCAGGGTGACCAGTTCAGCCAGACACCGGGCGATCTGGACGGCCAGCCCGTCCTCTTCGGCCTCTCGGGACAGGGCCGGCCCTGCGGTGTCGATCACCAGCACCAGGGGCAGTTGCAGCCCGGCGGCCAGGGCCAGGCCGCGGCGGGCTTCGCGTAGCGCCCGTGGTCCGACCAGCCCGCCGGCCACCCGACGCTGGCCGACGACGACAGCGGGCTGTCCGCCGAATCGAGCCAGCGCCAGCAGCGTCGTCCCCGATTCGCCACGCCCGGTTCCGGACAGCAGCACCCGGTCGGTGGCGCCGTGCTCCAAGAGCGAATCCACGCCCGGCCGGTCCGGCCGCCTCGACGCCAGCACCGAATCCCACGCCGGGGTGTCGGCGCGCGGTGTATCGCTGACCGTGACGGACCGTGCCGAAGTCGCCGCCGGCGGGTCGGTGAGCACCGTGAGCACGCGGTCCAGGACGCCGCGCAGCGACGACAGCGGCACCACCCCGTCGATCACGCCGTGGGCGAACAGGTTCTCCGCGGTCTGGACGCCGGCCGGAAACTTCTCGCCGTACAGCTGTTCGTACACGCGCGGCCCGAGGAATCCGATCAGCGCACCCGGCTCGGCGGCGGTGAGGTGGCCCAGCGACCCCCAGGAGGCGAACACCCCGCCTGTGGTCGGATGTCGCAGATAGACCAGATACGGCAGGTGAGCCTGCTTGTGCAGTTCGACCGCGGCGGCGATCTTCACCATCTGCAGGAACGCGACTGTGCCCTCCTGCATCCGGGTGCCACCGGAACTGGGTGAGGCCAGCAGAGGCAAACGTTCGGCGGTGGCGCGCTGCACCGCCGCGGTGATGCGCTCGGCAGCGGCCACCCCGATCGAGCCGGCCAGGAAATCGAACTCGCAGGCCACGACGGCCACTCGCCGCCCGAACACCGTGCCCTCGCCAGTGCGGATGGATTCGTCGAGCCCGGTGCGGTCGGCTGCAACGGCCAGCTCAGCGCGATATTCGTCGGTCGCCGCCACATCCAACGGTGGCCCGTCCCAGCTAACCAGTGACCCGTTGTCCAGGATGGCCTCGAACCACTGCCCGGCACGCCCCATTCGGCAAGCGTATATAGGCTGGCCGCATGATTGGTGTGACCCGGGACGGCAACGTCCTCACCCTGGAAATGCAGCGACCCGAGCGCCGCAACGCGCTGAACGGCGCACTCGTCGACGGCGTACGCGAAGAGATCGAGAAGGCCTCGGGCTCCGATATCCGCGCCATCGTGCTGACCGGCGCGGGCACCGTGTTCAGCGCAGGTGCAGACCTGTCCGACGCCGAGGGCGTCGCCAAGGAACTGCCGGACAAGGCCTTGGCGTTGAACCTGGCGATCGACGCCAGCCCGGTGCCGATCATCGCGGCGCTCAACGGCCCCGCCATCGGCGCCGGCGTCATCATGGCCATGATCTGCGACTTGCGAGTCGCCGCTCCCGGTGCCTACTTCCAATTCCCGATCGCCAAATACGGCTTGGCCCTGGATAACTGGAGCATTCGCCGGTTGACGTCGTTGGTCGGCCACGGCCGGGCCCGCGGCATGTTGCTCGCTGCCGAGCGGCTCGATCTGGAGACTGCCGTGCAGACCGGCCTGGTCAACCGCACCGGAACCCTGGCCGACGCGCAGGCCTGGGCTGCCGAGATCGCCGGGTATGCACCGCTGTCCCTCGCCCACTCCAAGCGCGTGCTCAATGACGACGGCGCCTACGACACCGTGCGTGGCGAACACACCCGAATGTTCAACAAGGCGTGGGCCAGTCCGGACGTGATCGAGGCGCAGGTCGCGCGGTTCGAGAAGCGGCCACCGAGGTTCCTGGGAATCTGATGCTGGGTCCAGCGTTGCGGTTGATGGGTGGGACGGCAGCCCTGGTGGCCGGCGGCTGGGTGCTGCGAGCGCTCAACGGGACGCCGGCTGCGCTCGGTGCCAGTCCGATGGACGTCGCGGCGGCGGCCGGTACGTCACCGAACTACCGAGACGGCACGTTCGTCAACCTGGAACCCCCGTCCGGGACGGCGCTGAACCGGGATCAGCAGGCCGGGCTGCTGCGGGACCTGGTGCTCGGAGGCTCCACGCAGAAACCGGCGGTGCCGATTCCCCTGGTGGTTCCGGACGCCGGGGTGTTGACCGCTGATTTGGCGGTCACCTGGTACGGCCATTCGTCCGCGGTCATCGAAGTCGACGGTTACCGGATTCTGGCCGACCCGGTGTGGAGCCAGCGGTGCTCGCCGTCGCGGACTGTCGGCCCGCAGCGGCTGCATCCGGTGCCGGCGCCGCTGGATGCACTGCCCGCGATCGACGCGGTGATCATCAGCCATGACCACTACGACCACCTGGACATCGACACGATTGTTCAACTGGCGCGGTCTCAGCGAGCCAAGTTCTTTGTGCCACTTGGTATTGGAGCGCATCTGAGGTCCTGGGGAGTGCCGGCCGAGCGGGTTGTCGAGCTGGACTGGTTCGAGAGTGCGAAGCTGGGCGAGCTGACTCTGGTGTGCACGCCCGCGCGCCATTTCTCTGGGCGGTTCCTGACCCGCGACACCACGTTGTGGGCGTCATGGGCATTGATCGGTCCGCGGCACCGGGCGTTCTTCGGGGGCGACACCGGCTATACCAAGAGCTTCGCCGACATTGGCGCCGACTATGGGCCGTTCGATCTGACCCTCATGCCGATCGGTGCCTACCACCCGGGCTGGCCGGACATTCACATGAACCCGGAGTTCGCGGTGCGTGCGCATCGCGATGTCACCGACCGCGGTCTGCTGGTGCCGATCCACTGGGCGACGTTCCGATTGGCCCCGCACCCGTGGGCCGAGCCGGTCGAGCGGCTGCTTGCTGCGGCGCGGGCCGAGTCGGTCAGTGTGGCGGTGCCCAAGCCGGGGCAGCGGCTGGAACCGGCGAGCCTGCCGGCGCTGGACGACTGGTGGCGGCCATGATGGTGTCGTTCTCCTGATATTCCGGGACTGTGGCCATTGCACTGAGGGCGGTGAACTGTGGTTGTCGACGACCCTGAACGCACTACGGGGGTAGCAGGGCTCACCGACGCCGAGGTGGCGCAGCGCGTGCAGGCCGGCCAGACCAACGACGTACCGAGCCGGGCGGCCCGCAGCGTCCAGGACATCATCCGGGCCAATGTGTTCACCCGGATCAACGCGATCCTGGGTGCGCTGCTGCTGATCGTGTTGGCCACCGGATCATTGATCAACGGACTGTTCGGGCTGCTGATCGTCGCCAACAGTGGCATCGGCATCATCCAGGAACTGCGGGCCAAGCAGACGCTGGACAAGCTGGCCATCGTTGGTCAGGCAAAACCGTTGGTACGCAGGCGTTCTGGTACCCAGGCCCGGCCGCCCAGCGAGGTGGTGCTCGACGACGTCATCGAACTCGGCGCCGGTGACCAGATCGTGGTGGATGGAACGATCATGGAAGCCGCCAGCCTCGAGGTCGACGAGTCGCTGCTCACCGGCGAAGCCGACCCGATCGACAAGAACCCCGGTGACGTCGTGATGTCGGGGAGCTTCGTGGTGGCCGGCACCGGTGCCTACCGCGCCACGAAGGTGGGCCGTGAGGCCTACGCAGCCCAATTGGCCGACGAGGCAAGCAAATTCACGTTGGTCAAGTCCGAGTTGCGCAGCGGCATCGACGCCATCTTGCGGTTCATCACCTATCTGTTGTGGCCGGCCGGTGCGCTGATCATCTACACGCAGTTGTTCACCACCACCGGCGTGGGTTGGCGGGAGTCCGTGCTGCGCACCGTCGGCGCATTGGTGCCGATGGTGCCCGAGGGCTTGGTCCTGATGACCTCGCTGGCCTTCGCGGTCGGTGTGGTTCGGCTGGGCCGGCGTCAATGCCTGGTGCAGGAATTGCCCGCCATCGAGGGTCTGGCCCGGGTCGACGTAGTGTGCGCCGACAAGACCGGCACGTTGACCGAAAACGGCATGCGCGTGGCTGATCTGAGTACTTTCACCGCCGATGACGCGGCGTCGGTGCTGGCCCAGATGGCTGCCGACGACGCCCGGCCGAACGCCAGCATGGCCGCGATCTCCGAGGCTTACAAGTTGCCGCCGGGCTGGACGCAGACCGCCAACGCACCCTTCAAGTCGGCCACGAAGTGGAGCGGTGTGTCCTACGGCGAGCATGGCAACTGGTTGCTCGGTGCGCCCGATGTGCTGCTGGACCCCGGCTCACCGGAAGCCGAACAGGCCGAACAGCTTGGCGCGCAAGGTCTACGGGTGCTCCTGCTCGGGTCGTCGGACCGATCGGTGGATGCCCCCGATGCGCCCGGCGCGGTGACTCCGGTGGCGTTGGTGACGCTGGAGCAGCGGGTCCGGCCGGACGCCGCCGAGACGTTGGAATATTTTGCACAGCAGCAGGTCTCGGTCAAGGTGATCTCCGGAGACAACGCGGTGTCGGTGGGCGCGGTGGCCGGGTCACTGGGATTGCACGGCGAGACGTTGGATGCCCGCGAGCTGCCGGACGAGCCCGAGCGCCTGGCCGAAACGGTCAGCGAATACACCACTTTCGGCCGGGTCCGGCCTGATCAGAAGCGCGCGATGGTGCACGCGCTGCAGTCTCGCGGGCACACCGTCGCGATGACCGGTGACGGCGTCAACGACGTGCTGGCGCTCAAGGATGCCGATATCGGCGTGGCGATGGGTGCGGGCAGCTCCGCGGCCCGGGCCGTTGCGCAGATCGTGTTGCTGGACAACAAGTTCGCCACCCTGCCCTATGTGGTCGGGGAGGGGCGTCGGGTGATCGGCAACATCGAGCGGGTGTCGAGTTTGTTCCTGACCAAAACGGTGTACTCCGTGCTGCTGGCCATCTTCGTCGGGCTGGCCGGTCTGTCGTCCAAGCTGCTGCACACCGCACCGGTGTTGTACCCGTTCCAGCCCATCCACGTCACCATCGCCGCCTGGTTCACCATCGGGATTCCGGCGTTCGTCCTGTCACTGGCACCGAACAACGAACGCGCACACCGAGGTTTCGTGCGTCGGGTGATGACGGCGGCGCTACCCTCCGGGTGCGTGGTCGGAACTGCGACGTTTGTCATGTATCTGGTGGCTTACCAGGGCAAGTACGCCAGTGATGCTCAGCAGAACCAGGCTTCGACTGCGGCGTTGATCACGTTGCTGGTATCGGCGGTATGGGTGTTGGCCGTGGTGGCCCGGCCGTATCAGTGGTGGCGGGTGGCGCTGGTCGCGGGCTCGGCGTTGGCCTATGTGGTGATTTTTTCGATTCCGTGGGCGCAGCAACAATTCATGCTGGACCCGTCGAACCTGCCGCTGACCTCGGCCGCCGTCGGGATTGGCCTGGTCGGTGCGGGTGCGATCGAGGTGCTGTGGTGGCTGCAGGGCAGATGGTTGAGGGAGCCTCGGCGGTTGTGGCGAACCGACGTGCAGTGAACAATGAGCGCAATCGGCTACAGATAGGGTGGGAAACATGGGATTTCTGGACAAGGTCAAAGATTTGGCGGCGCAGAACGCCGACGCTGTGAACTCGGCGATCGAGAAGGTCGGCGACATCGTCGACGAGAAGACCGACGGCAAGTTCAAGGGCGTCGTCGACAACGCCCAGGAAGCCGCCAAGAAGGCGGTCGAGGGGAATCACGAGCAGTAATACATGGCCAAGCTTTCAAGTTCCATCGAAGTACCGCTGTCGCCCGAAAAGGCTTGGGAGGCAGCATCGAATCTCTCCCGATACGACGAGTGGCTGTCGATTCACCGGTTCTGGCGCAGCGGGTTGCCGGAGAACCTGGAGAAGGGCACCAAGATCTCGTCCATCGTTGAGGTCAAGGGCATGCTCAACCGGGTGAACTGGACCATCGTCCATTTCAACCCGCCAGAGTCGTTGACGCTCAACGGGGACGGCAAGGGTGGCGTCAAGGTCAAACTGATCGCCAAGATCAAGCCGGCCGGTGATGGTTCGTTGGTGTCGTTCGACATTCATCTGGGCGGAGCAGCCTTGTTCGGTCCGATCGGCATGGTGGTCGCCGCGGCATTGCGCAGCGATATCGCGCAGTCATTGGAGAAGTTCAAGGCGGTGTTCGCGCCGGCTTGAGAATCGGCGATGAGTTTTCGACGGGGTGGTTGTCTACATGGATGACCACCCCGTCACTCTTTTAGGGAGAACACCATGGCAACTCGTACCGCCACCCCGCTCGGAGCCCCGGTCTGGGTCGACCTGGGCACCTCCGACATCGCTGGCGCGCAGGCGTTTTACTCCACCGTATTCGGCTGGACCCTGGAAAGCCCTGGGCCCGACTACGGCGGCTATATCAATGCCCAGCGCGACGGCCGTTACGTCGGCGGCATGATGGCCAATGACCCGGAGTGGAACGCCCCGGACGCCTGGACTGTCTACCTGCACACCGCTGACATCCACGCCACTGTGGCGGCGGCCGTGGCAGCCGGTGCCACCAACTGTGTCCCGCCGATGGAAGTGCCCGACAAGGGTTGGATGGCCATCCTGACCGACCCGACCGGCGCGCCGATCGGACTGTGGCAACCGACGGGGCACGTTGGTTTCGAGGCCTATGGCGAGGCCGGGACGCCGGTCTGGTTCCAGTTGACCACCACCGATTTCGCGGCCGCGACTGCCTTCTATACCTCGGTGTTCGGCTGGCAGCTTCAGGTCGAAGCCGACTCCGACGAGTTCCGTTACAGCAACGCCATTTTCGACGGAATCCCGTTGATCGGGGTGATGGACGGCTCGGTGCTCCCCGGGTTGGAGCGTTCCACGTGGAACTGCTTTTGGGGTAGCGACGACGTCGACAAGACCATCGAGGTGATCACCTCTGGCGGTGGTTCGGTGGTGCGTGCTGCCGAGGACACCCCGTACGGCAGGCTGGCTGCGGTCACCGATGCGACCGGCGCGGCGTTCAACCTGTCGTCGTACCAGGCGTGACGTCCGCGGCACGCTGACCGGTGAGCAGTGTCTTGAGTAGCTCGCGGTACGGGCCTACCAGATAGGCGGTATCGCCCGCGGCGAGTTTGGTATCGCGCCTGGGGTGCAGATGGGTTGGCGTGCCGACCCGGGTGATCGCGATGACGCGGGTCTGGGTCGGCATGTCCGCCATGCGCATGCCGTCCAGCCCGCTGCCGGCGTCGACGTGGACGCCGCCCACGGTGAACGACTGTTGGCCCACCGAGAAGGTGCCGAGCACCTGCAGGCCCATCGCTGCACCGATGAACCAGGGTGCGGCCAACTCGACGGTGGAGCGCACATTGCCGAACCCGAATCGTTGAGCGACCGCGGTGCCGAGAGTTCTGTCGTAGATGCGCAGCACCAGCGGCACATCTGGCCGGTCGATCTCCGGAAGCACTCTGGGACTGAGCATCTCGCGCAGCACGATGCCGGTTTCGATGTTGATCATGTCGTCTGGCGTCAGCACCGCGATCGCACGGGCCTCGTCCAAATGGGCCAATTCCAGGGTCTGGCGCAGGGTGGCGTCGCCGAAGATCACCGGCACGTCGAGTTGTGCGGCCTGCGATAGGTACCGGTTCGACTCGTCGCGTTCGATGACGGCGACGTCATAGCCGGCGGCGGTGAGGTCGTTGACCACCCGGATGCCGAACGATCCGAGGCCCACGACGATGACGTGATTGCGCAGATGCTGAACTTGCCGGCGCCCGGCTGATCGTCTCAGGCGGCGGGAGACCAATGTATCGGCGACGAATGCGACCAGGACTGCGGTGGTGGTGACGCCGGCGAACATCAATCCGATACCCCACAGCCGCAACCAGGTCGGCTGTTGCAGGAAGCTGAAGTCGCCGTAACCGACCGTCGCGATCGTCTCGGTGGAGAAGTACAGCGCATCGATCCAGCTCATGCCGTGCGGATTGTGGTACGCGAAGCGCAGCAGGACCGTCGAACCCACCAACAGCGACGCCGAGGTTCCGAGTGCCCACCAGAAGGCCGGGTTGATGTCGTCGCGGGTGATACGCAGTGTGTCGATCACGCGCCGGAACCATGGCCGGTGCGTTCGGCTGGTCAGCGGGCGCGGCACTGAGATGCCGGCGGCGGTCAGTTCTTCCGCAGTACCGATCATCGCGGTCCAGTCGCCGTGGTGGACTTCAAAGTCCCTTCCGGGACAAGGAATCACATCACCGGCGTGCTCTGACTTCTCGCCGCGGACCACGGCGACTGGCGCCAGGTCGCCGAACATCTTGCGCAAGGTGGAATCCTGCGGCGCGTCGGTGCCGGAGATGACGAAGTCGACGCCGGCGACGGAAATGGTGTGGGTGGTGCGGGCCAGGCAGGCCTCGACCACCGACGGCGCAGCCAGATCGGCGACGTCGAGGACCGCGCCCGGCCCGTTGCCAAGCGCGACGGCTTCGCGCAGGACACCGTTGGCCAGGCGCGTCACCACCCGAACAGTAGAACTGAATTGTCTTGCCAGTAGGGCAATTTCGAGATTGACCGCATCGTCATCGCCGGCACACACGATGGCGCTGGCGCTGGTGATGATGGCCGCCTTGAGTCCCGCGGGTTCGTGGATCGACACCACGGTTGCGCCGGCTGCCTGAAGCCCTTCGGTGATCCGGCCGGCCAACGCATCCGTGCCACAGACGACGACGTGTCCCTCCATGCGCGCAACGTTATTGGCTGGTGGCGGTCAGTGCGAAGTCGGCGAAATCGAACCCCGGCACCACGATGCAGCTGACCAGGGTGGGTTCCTGATCACGAGGACGGGCACGCTGCCAATGGCCAGGTGGGACGAGGAGCTGCGGCTGCTCACCGGCGGCGATATCGGCGCCCAGGAGCAGGGTGTCCGCGGTGGACTGCTCTGGCCCCACCTCTAATTCCAGCGGGCTGCCTCGGTGAAAGAGCCAAAGTTCGGCGCTGCGCACCGTGTGCCAAGCCGACTGTTGACCTGGCATCAGCAGAAACAGGATCGCCGTTCCGGCGTTGCGTGGACCGGTGTAGCCGGGCGGCAGCGCCGCGTCGGGGATGGTCAGGTCGCTGCGCCAGGTTTCGCGGTACCAGCCGCCCTCGGGGTGCGGGGACAGATCCAGTTGCCGGGCCCAATCAGGAAGATCTGTCATGGCAGTCAAGGCTACGACTGGTCCGGGGTGGTTGCGCGGCGGAAACGGTCGTGGCGCTCAGGTGGTGATCCGGTGTGTCGATACCCTCATGGGCATGCAACGGTTGCGTCCCGCCTGGATCGTCGCGTTCTGTGCGACGGTGCTGCTGGTCAGCGCCTGGCTGCCGTGGCTGTCGAGCTCCGCTGGGCGAGCCAACGCCATCGGCGGCAAGGTCGGGAGCATCACCGTTCCGCCGCATGGTTTCGGTGTCGGGCAGTCGATGGTGCTGCTGTCGTCCTGTTTGTTCGTGGCCGCGGCGATGGCGGCACGCAGATTGTCAGCGCGCATTGCTTCCACTGCGGCGCTTGCCATTTCGGTGCTGTCTATGGTGCTCGAGACGTGGTACTACCGGCTGTACGTGCACGGTTCGGTGACCGCGGGTTACGGGTTCTATGTTGGTATCTCGGTGACTGGCCTGGCAGTGGTGTTGTCGGTGCTGGCAATGGTGGTGGCGTGGTCGGAGGGTCGTTGATGGGTTTTGTTGAGCCGGTGACACTGACTGGGACGCGCTGGGTTTCGCTGGAGCCGCTGTCCGCAGACCATGTGCCTGAGATAGCCGAGGCCGCCTCCGATGGTGATCCGGGTCGGCTGTGGTTCACTTTTGCGCCGTCGCCGTCGACGGCTGCTGACTGGGTTTCCGCTCGGCTGGCTGCGCAGTCCCCGGACACCGGGCTGACATTTGTGGTGCGCTCGTTGGACGGTCGTGTCGTTGGCTCGTCGAGCTATCTGAATGTCGACGGACGCAACCGGCGGCTGGAGATCGGCTACACCTGGTATGTCGGATCGGCGCGACGGACCGGGGTGAACACCGAGGCCAAGCTGCTGTTGTTGCGGCACGCGTTTGAGGCGTTGGGCTGTATAGCGGTGGAGTTTCGGACACACTTCTTCAATTCCCACAGCCGGGCAGCCATCGAGCGGGTGGGCGCCAAGCTCGACGGGGTGTTGCGGTCGCACCAGCTGGCGGCTGACGGTTCGCGGCGGGACACCGTGGTGTATTCGATCCTGGATATCGAATGGCCCGCGGTGCGGAACAACCTGGAGTTTCGGCTCGATCGGTAGGCTGCGGCGGGCTCGGTGAAGTCTTCGCTGAGATTGGCCTGTTCCGTTCGACCTGCCACGGAATCAATGGTGTGTGCGGCGATTTCAGTTGTCGCCTCGCGCCCGCGAATGCCCCATTACGACCGCAATTGGCGCCGGTTGCCCGTCGATTGCTCGGGTACGCTCACTAATTGGGGTTTTTGAATGGGGGTTGGTGATGCCCAGTGACGACTGATCCGCTGCGCGTGGACCCGGAAGCGTTGACCTGGGATCCCGCGAATGTGGTCGTACCGGATGTGCCCGCGGTGCCGCCGGGTGCTGATCCGATGAGCACGATGGTGTCCGCGTTTTTGCCGACGTTGCCCGCGGACCTGAACAGCAAGGTCGCGGCCACGCAGGCGGCGGAGCAACAGTTCGTAGACAGTCTCACGGCGGCCAAGGGGAACTACCAGAACTCCGATGACGCCGGGCAGCAGTCGATCCAACAAGCGAGCGCGCGCAACGACGCTGCCTACGCGCCGGCGGCCAGTGCTTCGTCCGGTGGTGCGCAGGGCGCCGGGGGACAGTCGAGCCAATTTGGCCAATTGATGAGCACGGCCATGCAAGCCGCCGGCCAAGTGGTGCAGATGCCGATGCAGGCTGCGCAGATGGCCGGATCAATTCCACAGACGGCGATGCAGATCGCGCAGCAGGTCGGGCAGCTCGGTGGCGGCGCCGACAAGGGCGCCTCCGACAAGGGCGCCGATGCAAGCGGTGCGTCACCCAACGGTGGTGGTGCACCAGATGCGCAGGCCTCCAACGCCTCCGACCATGACCAGGCCCGCGACGCAGCACGGGAGCAGAACCAGCACGAGCGCGACGAGAAGCGCGATCATCCAGACACCAGCGGGGGAGACAAGGTCGGTTCGGGTCGTCATGCGACCGAGCGGGCGCCGGTCGAGCTGAGCCCGCACAGCCCGGTATCGACGGGGCCGGGGCGGCACGCGGCCGATCGCGCTGTGGATATGTAGGGGCGGACGGAACCGATGGATGTTCGTGAACAGCGCTACGTGTTGGAGGACCATCTGTGACGCAACCACCGCAGCCGGGACCGTGGGGAGTTCAACCGCCGGGTCCACAACCCGGTGATTGGCAGTCAGGCCAGCCTGGGCAGGTGCCGTCGTGGAATCCGCAGCAGCCGTGGCCGGCTCCGGTTCCGCCGCCCAACCGTGGACCCTGGAAATGGATTTTGGGTGGTGTCGCCCTCGTTGCGGTGATTGCCGTGACCGCGGTTGTCGCGGTGTCGTTTGACCGCAGCAGTGGTGCGAATAACGGCAATGGATCAGCAAGTGCGAAGCCGAGCCCTTCGGGTTCGACGTCCGATATCGCGAGCGCGAACGACACTGGGCCGGTAGGGATCATTACCGAGGATCCGTCGTGTGCGCCGTGGGAGCCAATCAACAACACGCTCGCGGCCGTTGAACGTAATGGATGGGGTGATCGCAACCCGGCGATTGCGGCGGCAGACTGGACTCCAGAGTTGCGCGCCCAATATCTGGCGGTTGCACAAGCGATGAAGAACGCGGCCGAGCAGACAATTCCATTGATCAAACTGACCACACATCGAGTAGTGCGGGAACTGTACGATCAGTTTATCTATTATGCGCGAGCCTATGCTGAAAGCATCCCCAATTATGTTGCCAGCAATAACAACTTCGCCCAGGCGGCAGTCAGTGCACATGGAATTGTTTCTGATATTTGTGACGCTATAACATCGGGCTCTGCGGCAGCGCGAGGGCCGCTGGTGCCTCCTGTCGATACTCCGAGCCAAACAGCGCCTGTGGGCGATCCCTCGAATCCTGTCGGGCTGATGTCCACGCCAGATCCAATATGCCAAGACTTGGAAACTGCGGTACGCAACTTTCTTGCCGACTTAATATTCAAGGATTGGATTCAGACAAATTCAGACCTGGCTGCCAGCCAGTGGCCGCCGCAGCAGCTTGAGCTCAGCAAGGCGGTTGGGCCAATTATTACCGATATCGCAAACAAGGTAGAAGAAATCGGCAACAGGAGTCCGAACCCGATTGTTCAGGATTTTCTGACCTTATCAGCTCAGTACTACCGGGCGTACGTCATAACCCTCCCGACGTATATGCCGAGTGACAAACCTCTCTATTTTGTTGGTCAATATACGCCGGGGCTGGTGAGGTCTGCATGCGGACTAGCGCCCACGAATTGAGCGAGAAAATATCGTTGCGTAGAGCGGACGGTCCTGAGCGATGACAATACAGCCCGATGACAGCAAGTATGGTGGTCAAACGGTTATCGGTCCTGCTTGGCCCCATGTTGATGAGGATGTAATTGCTCGCAGCGGGCAGCAGTTCGAGAAGTTGGCCAGTCATTTACGTACTGAGGTAATTCCGGATGTGCGCAAGCAGATGATGCAATTGTCTGATCGCTGGGACGGAGGCGGAGCGCGGTCGGCAGTGCAGAATGCAAGCGCTATCGCTGACATGTTTGAGGACGACGCGTCCGCCGTGGATGCAGTTGCGAAGAAGCTTCGTCGTATTGAATTCGTCGTCGCCTTCGCCAAGGCCGTTGCCAATCGCACCGCAGAAAACGTTCAGAAAGATTGTGAAGCAATTGACAATGATGAGAATTTAACCGATAAAGAAAAGGATTCGAAACGCAGTAGTCGCATTGCGGACGGTCTTCGTGAAAATTCCGACGACGTGGCGAAGCTAACGGCTTCGCTTGCTGGTGATATCGGGGTGGCTCTTGGCACGCCAGGAGTCGATGGTTTGGTGCCACCGCCGGCACCGTCCCCACAAGACCCATCAAACGTGACCGGAGCACCGGGGGCTCCGTCCGCGTGGGGTGGCGGGTCTGGTTATAAGCCGAGCGGCTGGGCTCAGCGGCCAGCGTCTAATGGAGGTCCAGGTGCCGGGTCTGGTAACGGCGGATCGTCGCTGGCGGTCAGCGGCACTGGGTTCAAGCCGAGTGGGAAGGACGTGCGACCGGCGAACAATGTTGCCGGACCACAGGCGACGTCATCACCTACAGTCTCGAACGGTCGTGGTTCACCGGGCGTGACGTCATCGCCGGCAGCGGCCCCTAGCACGGGGCCGTCTTCAGGCAGCGCAAGTGGTGGCGGGGGAGGTTCGTCAGCCTCAGGCGGGGGAGCAGGTGGCTCGGGACCACTTCAAGGCGGGAGTGGACAACCGCCTCAAGGTGCGGGCGGTCAGCCTGCGAGCCCAGCCGGACAGCAGCAGCCGGGCGGTCCCGGCGGCACCGGCACCAGCAAGGGTCAGTTTCCGTCGAACCTGCAGCAGTCGCTGCAGGCGGCAGCGACGGCCGCGTCGAACGCGATTCCAACCAATGCGGCCCCACCTGCGGCAGCCGAGTCGGCTGCGCCGGCAGCTGCCCACACGGCCGGCGCTACTTCCCCGACTGGTGCCGGCGGCGGCATGGCTCCCGTGAGCACCGCGGCTAGTGCAGGTCCTGTCGGTGGTGCGCCAGCGGCCCCTCCGTCGATGCCGCTCGGTCCGCCACCGACGCCGACTCCGGCTGCCCCGGCTGCCAGTGCGCCAGCCGGCGCCGGCGGAGGTGTGGGTCCGGGCGTGGCACCGGCGTCGACCAACAACAACCAGCAGGCTGCGGCAGCGCCGATTCCGGTGACCGCGGCCCGCGCCGAGCGCGATGCGATGGCCAACGCAGTGGCGGCAAATTCGATGCGCACCAATGCCGGTGCCAACGGTGGCGTCATGGGCCAGCTGGCGCGGCGAATCGCGGCGGCCTTGCATGCCCCACCCTCGGTCCCCGCCGCTGCGTTCGAATTCGTCTGGGCGGTCGGGTTGACCACCGATGACGACATCGTCGTAGCGAACCCGTACGGCATCGGGTTCATCCCGGATGGCGTGAGTCTGCCGGAACAGGCGATCCTGGTCAGTGCCGACGATGCGATCCCTGCGCGAGAGCGTGGAACCTGGGTCGGCTTGCCCTATTTGGCGCTGCAGGGTTGGGCCCACTTCCACGGCAAGTCGCTCAAGATGATCTTCGGCACCGAAACGGAACTCAAGGGCTTTGATGTCGGTGCGGCGAAGGATGTGCTGCAGCCTGATGACATCCCCGAAAATGGCACCATGCAGGGTCGCGGTCGCCTGCAGGTGATTTCGGCTGCCGCAGCCGCCGCGCTCGACGGTGTCTCGGATATCGAATTGGCTTCGGTGCTGCCGCCGCGACCGGTGCAGGACGTCGTTCCCGATGAAGAGTCGGCGCAGAAGCTGTGGATGGAGATGCTCAAGCCGCTGATGCGCACCATCGGCTCCAATGCTGGTGGCGAGCACCTCAAGCGGTTCATCGAATACGCCGTGTATCGGCAACAGGCTGCGTTGTATCGGGCTTACACGGCGCCCTATGTAGTCGCTCAGCGCGAGGCGATCTCCGAATGGATCTACTGGCAGCACGTTACGGTGATCATCGCCGATGCGCTCAATTCTGAACTCGTGTAACGAAATACAGAGCTCAGGTGCCGCCCAGTTCGACGTCTCGCGCGAGGCTCGCGGCTGCGCTCGGAAATTGTGCGCCAATCGCCTGAATATATCGACGCATTCGGTGTAGTTTGCTGCACACGTCTCGTAGAGGCGTTAGGCCTTGGCCTATATGTGATCCGAGCCGTCGAAGGGCTTCGCTCGCGGGATTGGGGGACCGATGTATACGACGAGTGCTGGTGCCCTGCGCGCCGGTCGCATCGGCGTGATCGCCGCCGCGTTGATGGTATGCGCCGAATTGGCGGCTGCCGTGCCGGCGCATGCCGATCCCTTGGCCACGGTCAAAGTGCGTACCCAACGGATGGCTGATGCGAATCCCGGTGCTGCACAGGATGGTTGGTACAACATCGGTGATCAGCTGACTCTGGTCTGCTGGAAGCGTGGTCAACCGGTGAAAGGGGACGACCTCTGGTATCGGGCGTCGGACAGCCACTATGTCGCGGCCGTCGATATTCAGACGGGCGCAGGGAAGCCGGTCGGCGCCGACTGCGGTGCAGGCACACCGGCTGCCGACGTCAGCTCGGGACGGACGATGGGCGCCCGCCGTGCGTCGAACTCGGGCGCCCCCGGGCAATGCACGTGGGGCGCATTGCAGAAGTGGTTCGAGAATTCCGGTTACTACCCGGATATCACCGGCGATGCGAAAGATTGGGCCGACTCCGCACGGGCTCATGGTTGGACTGTGGTGAACGGGGCTCAGGACCGTTCGATCGTGGTGTTCACGCCGGGGCTGGCGGGCGTCGACGTGAACGGCCATTCAGCGTGGGTGAATTCGGTATCGCAGCGACCAGATGGCTTGTGGATCAACATCACCGAGATGAACAACGCATCATATGGCGGCGTTGGCGCGTGGTGGACACGAGATGTCAAGGACGAGCCGGGGATGAGCTACATCCTGATGCCTTGAGTACGGCGGCGGACACAGCTAGTCGACGCCCGTGCCGTGCCACCGTTTGACGTCCGGTACCGCAACGTCGAGCAGATCGAGTGCGCGGCCTACGGTTTGGTTGACGACATCGTCGAGCGTCTGTGGAACGGCGTAGAACGCAGGGACCGGTGGCATGATGACGGCGCCGTTGCGCGTCGCTCGCGCCATCAACTCGATGTGCCCTGCATGCAGGGGAGTCTCGCGCAGCAGCAGCACCACCCGGCGGCGTTCCTTGAGGCAGACGTCGGCGGCGCGCACAACCAGAGATTCGTTGTAGGAGTGCGCAATTCCGCTGAGCGTCTTGATCGAGCACGGCGCGATCAGCATGCCGGCGGTGATGAACGAACCCGACGATACAGGCGCCCCGATGTCCCGCGGGCTGTGTAGCTGATCGGCGAGCTCGCGTACGTACTCCAATGTGTACGGCGTCTCGTGGGCGATGGTTCGATGCGCCGAGGTGGTGATGATGGCGTGGGTTTCCACGTCGGCGACACCGCGCAGCAACTCCAACGCACGGATGCCATAGATGGCCCCCGACGCGCCGGTGATCGCTACGATCATTCGCTTCACATGGTCCCCACTCTGACGGCCACTGCCGTGATCGTAGCCAGCGCCGCGTCTTCGTCACCTGCCAATGGCCGGTCCGACTGTGCCCGCACAACCAACATGAGCGCCGCAGTGATCTGCGCGGCGGGGTCGTCGGTTCTGGATTCGCCCGAGGGCACCAGGGCATCCAGCTCATCGAGCTCGATCAGCTCGGCCCGGATCTCCAGTGCCTTGAGCTGCTCGCGCAATTCGGAGGTGACCTCATTCGGCGCGGGCGGCGGCCCAGACTTGAGCCGCCGTCGTACCCCGCGCAGCGGCCGGACCACCTCGACCTGCCACTGGCCAACCCGCTCGGCGGCAGCAGCAAGCTTGTCTGTCGTCAACGGGCCGGCGCTGCCGACGCGCGCAGCGAACAGCAGCAGGTTCACGTTGAGACCGAACCGGTCTTGCAATAGGACGCACGCCTGCGCGACTCCGTCACCGCGGTGCACTTGCAACGCAAAATCTGGTAACTGCACGGTGACCAATTGTGCTGTTCGGTGGCCCTGCCTGCCTAGTCGTAGTAGATAGTTATTTGCCACGAGAAAAGGAAGGTCGCGCTCCATGCCCTTCGACGACTTCCGATCCTTCCTCACCGCGCTGCGCGACTAAGGGCAGCTCATCGAAGTCGACCGGCCGGTGGCTCTCGAACTGGAAGTCGCCAAGGCCATGCGCAAAAGCGCCGCGACGGGCGGGCCGGCCATCGTGTTCAACAACAACGGGACCGCGTTCCCACTGGTCGGCGGCATCTACAACTCACGTGCCAAGGCGCTGCTGGCCTACGGCTGCACCGAGGAGAACGCCTTCGACGACATCGTGCAGCGACTGAGTACCAGGATTCCGCCGACGTACGTCGATGACGGACCGGTGCACGAGAACGTGATACTCGGTGACGACATCGACCTGTCGATACTTCCGGTGCCCAAATACAGCCCGGACGACGGCGGCGCGTACATCACGCCCGGCTTCGTCGTCAGCCACGACCCGGAGACCGGTGTGCCGGATATCGGGCACTATCGCTGCGAGATCATCGACAACAAGACGATGACGCTGATGGCTATCCCGAACCATCGCTTCGCCAAGAACCAGGCCAAGGCACGACAGATGGGGCACAAGACTTTTCGCGCATCGCTGGTGATCGGTGTCGACCCGATGATCGCCTACTCGTGCCCGATCCAAGTACCCGAGGACACCAACGACTGGGAAGTCGTTGGCGGGATGCGCGGCGCTGCCGTGGAGCTGGTGAAATGCCGCACCAACGACGTATCGGTTCCAGCTCACGCCGAGGTGGTCATCGAGTTCGAGGTCGACTTCACTGAAACTGTCACCGAAGGCCCGCTCGGCGAATACACCGGCTACTACACGCCGGCATCGCCGAAGCCGCTCGTCCGGCCAACCGCGATCACCCACCGCAATGGCGCATATTTCCAGGCGCTGCTGACCGGTCGACCGACCACGGAAAACCATATCCTCAAACAACTTTCGTTCGAGGCGTCGTTCTTCGACATGATGCGCCAGCAGTTCCCGACGATCGAGAAGGTGTCGATCCCGGCGTCCGGTGGCGTGTACTTCCGGGTGGTGATCGCCATGCGCCCACGCTTCGCCGGCGAGGCCCGCAGTGTGATCCTGGCGGCCATGGGCAGCAATCTGCGCCCGAAACAGGTCGTCGTGGTGGACACCGACATCGACGTGCACGACTCCGAACAAGTCGAGTGGGCCATGGCATTTCGAACCCAACCGGCGCGCGATGTGATCATCGTGGACAGCCTGCCGGGGGGACCGCTCGACCCGACGGCCGACGAGTCCTTGCCACAGGATCAGCGCACCGGATCGGCGATCGGCACCGACGCGACGTATCCCTACGGCACCGTGGTCAAGAAGGTGGGCGACGTGTGCGGCCCGGCACTGGAGGAACACGGCGGACGCGTCGTCGAGGTGGCCGACGTTCCCGGGTGGCGAGAATACGACTTTCCCGAACTGGAAAGCCGCACCGATGGCGGACATCAATCATGAGATCGCCATCGCTGCAACGCCCGCGAAGGTCTAAGACGCCCTGACCGCTCTTCCAACGCGATCAAGTGCATATGCCGACAAATAAGCAAATCGGTCAACCTTTTTGGCCGCTACACCGTGTTACTGGTATGAGCATCATCCAGTTCCACCGCCGGCCTTCCGCCGAGCCGACCTTCGTGGTGGTCGACCGTCTGCACGGCCGGCGTGCGGTCGCGGTGCCGGGAGAACAGGTCGCGGCCACCGTGTCGGCTTGGCTGGCTGAACTGGATGTCGACAGCCCGTTGATCGACGAGCTGGCGCTGGCCGTGCAGCGTCAGGACTGGCCGGCTGTGTATGCCCTCGGCGAGCGATTGTCCGTGGAGGTCATGGTCGCCTAGGTCAAGCATTGTCCAACAACATCATTCGCCACTGCACCCTGAGCTGGCGGGGCAGCTGCTAGCGTCATTGCTCGATGAGCAGTCCAAACGGCTTCACGATCGTGGTGATGGACAGGGCCACCGCGTCCGTCATGGCGCAGATCCTGCCGGTGCTGCTGCTGACTCTCGTCGTTGAGCTACGACGTAGCGCGCTGCATCGCCGGATCTCTCGCGTGATGTTCGGTGCCTTCTTCTTGGCGTTCGGGGTCGTTGAGACCGTGCTGGTCCTGTCGATCGACGGGGAGCTGTACCCGTTTCAGTGGGGCGATCTGCTTTCTGCGCTCGCCATCTTCTCGGTGCTCACGATGATCTTCGTTATCTCATTGATCGACCCAGACAGTTAGCAGACGAACGCATTTTCGCAGGTAGAGAGTGCCCCTGTTCAACGTCGGTTGATGCTTGACCGATCTACTCCGGTTGATCCTTGACACTGGTTGTTGTGTTTTAGGGCTGTGCGCTGGTGCGCAAGGCCC